>NZ_JBQUYO010000010.1:0-193752 GCF_056314325.1 Acidovorax sp. DMC1
CGGTCCAGGAGCAGGCGGCGGTTGGGCAGGCCCGTGAGCGCGTCGTAGAAGGCCAGGCGTTCGATTTCTTGCTCGGCCAGCTTGCGGTCGGTGATGTCCATGGTGAACCCATGAGACACCACCGAGCCATCGGATTCGCGGTGCGGAATGGCATTGGTCATGTGCCAACGCACGCTGCCGTCCGGCATGCGCACGCGGTACTCACACTGCCAGGGCACCAGCTTGCGCACCGACATCATGGCCGAGCGCTGAACCAACGGCAGGTCTTCGGGCACCACGCGGTGCATGAGCACTCCATGGTTGGCCGTGACCTCGTGCGGCTCCACCCCCATGAATTCGCGCACGGCATCGCTGATGTACTGCACGCTGGTGCCGCCGTCGGAATGCAGCCGGTATTCGTAGATGAAGCCGGGAATGCGGCTGGCAATGCGCTGGATGAACAACAGCTGCTCACGCAACTGCTCTGCAGCGCGGTGCTCGTCTGTCACGTCCTGCACCACGCCCATGACCACCTGCACGCCGTCACGCGGCAGCGTGCGCTGCACGCGCGAGCGCATCCAGCGCACTTCGCCGTCCGGCCGACGCCAGCGGTACTCCACGTCCAGCCCGGACCCACGCTCGCGGATCTTGTCGAACACGTGCCGATCTTCCGGCAGGATGCCGCTCACCGCGCGCTCGGGGTCCACCCATTCCTGTTGCTCAAACCCTGCGATGTCGCACAGGCCGGGCGACCAGAGCAGCACGGTTTCGCCCGGGTCTTCAATGCGCCGCCAGTGGCCGGTGCGCGCCAGACTCTCCATGGTGTTGAACACATCGGTCTGTTCGCGCAGCTCGCGCCGCACTTCTTCCAGCGCGCGCTCGGACGCGGCCAGTGACACCCGCAGATTCTCAGCCTCCGATGCATCGCGCACCGTGACCACGATGCAGTCATTCGTCACCCGGCGGGCCGACAGGTCCCAGGCCAGCAACAGCCTGCCGGGCTCGCGCACCACCTGGCGGCACTCCAGCGGTGCACCCACGCGCACGACGCCCAGCAACTGGTCCATCAGGGGTGTGTTGGCCAGCAGGTCAAACACCTCGGATGCATCCACGCCCGGGTGACGCACCGCGCCCAGCCCCGGCATGCGCCGGGCCGCGGCATTGGCGGCCAGCAGCAGCAGTCGGCCGTCTTGCAGACGGAACTCCATGAGCGCCACCGGCACTGCATCCACCAGCGCTTGCAGGCGCGCCTGCGCCATGGGCTCGATGAGGCCGTCCCCGGTCGGGGCGAGGAGGTCGGTCAGCAGTTCGGACGAGATCACGGTCGCTCTGAAGCCTCTGAATCCTGGGGTTGAAACACCAATGCGCAAACGGAAGATGGCTCCGTTTGGGGTCAAGCTGCCAGCATACAGCCAAGAGTATGTCAAAACGTAACATCTTGGCAGAACGCAGTGGAATTCACCAAGGGGAAACCCGATGACCGAACTGCTACAGTCCACGCCTCATTCCTGCCACCCCCTGCATGTCCGACACGCTCGAACACCACACCCCCATGATGCAGCAGTACCTGGCCCTCAAGGCCGGGTACCCCGAGACGCTTCTGTTCTACCGCATGGGCGACTTCTACGAAGTCTTCTGGCAAGACGCCGAAAAGGCTGCGCGCCTGCTCGACATCACGCTCACGCAGCGCGGCCAGTCGGGCGGGCAGCCGGTGGTGATGGCCGGTGTGCCCTTCCACGCGCTGGAGAACTACCTGGCGCGCCTGATCAAGATGGGCGAGTCGGTGGCGATTGCCGAGCAGGTAGGAGAGGTGGGCGCGAGCAAGGGGCCGGTAGAGCGCAAGGTGGTGCGCGTGGTCACGCCCGGCACGCTGACCGACACCGAGCTGCTGTCCGACAAATCTGAATCGCTGCTGATGGCCGTGCACCAGGCGCCCCGTGCGCGCTGTGGCCTGGCCTGGCTGAGTGTGACGCAAGGCCGCGTGTTCCTGGCCGAATGCGCGCACGACGAACTGGGCGCCTGGCTGGCGCGCGTGGCGCCCAGCGAACTGATCTACAGCGCAGGCGTGACCGAACGCTTTGAACAACAACTGCAGGTGCTGCGCCAGGGCGGCGCCTTCACCTGCCCCATGAGCCTGCGGCCCGACTGGCAGTTTGACAGCGCCCTGGGCGAGCGCAAGCTGCTCGAAAACCTGGGCGCGGCCAGCCTGCAGGCCTGGGGTGCGCAAGACCTGGGCGAGGCCCACGCCGCCGCCGCCGGGCTGCTGACCTATGCTGAACACACGCAGGGCCGCACGCTGACCCACGTGCACAGTGTGCAGGTGCAGCGCAACGACGACCTCATCGACCTGCCCGCCACCACGCGCCGCAACCTGGAGCTGGTGAAGACCCTGCGCGGCGACGATGCACCCACGCTGTTTTCGCTGCTCGACACCTGCATGACCGGCATGGGCAGTCGCCTGCTCAAGACCTGGCTGCTGGAGCCCCGCCGCGACCGTGCCGAGGCACGCCAGCGCCTGTCGGCCACCACGGCCTTGCGGGGCGCGGGCGGCGCTGGTGGCGGTGCGGGCCCCTGGTCCACACTGCGCGGCGAACTCAAGGGTGTGAGCGATGTGGAACGCATCACCGCCCGCATTGCGCTGCGCCAGGTGCGCCCGCGCGAGCTGGTTGCGCTGGGCAAGACGCTACAAAAAGCAGAGCTCCTTGCACTCAATGGACGGGCGCCAGAGCCCTTTTTGATGCAAATTTTCAGCCATCTGCAGCCGCCCGAGGGTTGCATGGTCCTGCTGCAGGCCGCAATTGCCGAAGAGCCCGCTGCCCTAGTGCGCGACGGCGGCGTGATCGCCAGCGGCTTCGACACCGAGCTGGACGAGCTGCGCGCCATCCAGACCAACTGCGACGCCTTTTTGCTCGACCTGGAAGTCCGCGAGAAAGCCCGCACCGGCATCCCCAACCTGCGCGTGCAGTTCAACAAGGTGCACGGCTTCTACATCGAGGTGACCAGCAGTCATGTCGAGAAGGTGCCCGACGACTACCGCCGCCGCCAGACGCTGAAAAATGCCGAGCGCTTCATCACGCCCGAACTCAAGGCGTTTGAAGACAAGGCCCTGTCGGCCAGCGAGCGTGCACTGGCGCGCGAGAAGTGGCTGTACGAGCAGATCCTCGACCAGTTGCAGCCCCACATTCCGCAGCTGACCCGTCTGGCGCAGGCGCTGGCCACGCTCGATGTGCTGTGCACGCTGGCCGAGCGCTCGCTCACCCTGAACTGGTGCGCGCCCCAGTTCGTGCCCGAGCCCTGCATCGAGATCGAAGGCGGCCGCCACCCCGTCGTGGAGGCGCGCTTGGCCGAAACATCGAGCGGCAGCTTCATTGCCAACCACACGCGGCTCAACGCCAACACGCGCATGCAGGTCATCACCGGCCCCAACATGGGCGGTAAATCGACCTACATGCGGCAGGTGGCGCTGATCGTGCTGCTGGCCAGCATGGGCAGCCATGTGCCCGCGGCTAGTTGCCGCCTGGGCCCCATCGACGCCATCCACACCCGCATCGGCGCGGCGGACGACCTGGCCAACGCGCAGTCCACCTTCATGCTGGAGATGACCGAGGCCGCGCAAATATTGCACGCTGCCACGCCCCACAGCCTGGTGTTGATGGACGAGATCGGCCGAGGCACCAGCACCTTCGACGGGCTGGCGCTGGCCAGCGGCATTGCCACGCACCTGCACGACAAGACCCGTGCCTTCACGCTGTTTGCCACGCACTACTTCGAACTGACCGAGCTGCCTACCAAGGCGCGCCACGCGATCAACATGCATGTGAGTGCCACCGAGAGCGGCGCGGACATCGTGTTCCTGCACGAGATTCAGCCCGGCCCAGCCAGCCGCAGCTACGGGATTCAGGTGGCCAAGCTGGCGGGCATGCCCTCGCCCGTGCTGCACCACGCCCGCCATGCGCTGGCGGCGCTGGAAGAGCGCGCGGGTGAGGACGAGTTGCAGGTGGACCTGTTTGCCGCGCCCGAGGTGCCCGAAAGCGCGGGCGCCAGCCCGGTGGAAGCCGCGCTGGCCGGCATCAACCCCGACGCGATGAGCCCCCGCGAAGCGCTGGATGCGCTGTACCAGCTCAAGAAGATGCTGGGCTGACACGGCGCACAGCCTGCCCAGCAGAACGCTGCCAAGGGGTCCTTTGGCAATGACTCACTAGCCCTTTTAGGCCTAATTCGCCCCAAGCGCTAGTGCTATATGCCTCAATTGCTATCATTTTTGCATCAACAGCAACCTTGGTAGTTCCGGGTGACCCGGCAGGGGCGCAAGGCCTCGGATTCGCGGGCGACTAAACTCGCGGGTTCTCTCTCTCCAACGAACCCCATTGCTCCATGACGTACTGCGTCGCCATCAAACTCAACGCCGGGCTGGTTTTCCTGTCCGATTCCCGCACCAATGCCGGGCTGGACCAGATCAGCTCGTTCCGCAAGATGATGGTCTATGAGAAGACGGGCGACCGCTTCATGGTGCTGCTGTCAGCGGGCAACCTGTCCATCTCGCAGTCGGTGCGCGAGATCCTGCAGACCGAGCAGATCAAGGACAGCGAATCGGGCGAGGCCATCACCATCTGGAACGCCAAGAGCATGTTTGACGCCGCCCGTGTGCTGGGCGCTGCTGTGCGCCACGTGCACGAGCGCGACGGCGCCGCCCTCAAGCGTTCGGGCGTGGACTTCAACGTGTCCCTGGTATTTGGCGGCCAGATCAAGGGCGAGGGCATGCGCCTGTTCCAGGTCTACTCGGCGGGCAACTTCATCGAGGCCACATCCGAGACCCCGTACTTCCAGGTGGGCGAATCCAAATACGGCAAGCCCGTGCTCGACCGCGTGCTCACGCCTGAAACCCCGCTGGACGAGGCCGCCAAGTGCGCCCTGGTGTCGATGGACAGCACGCTCAAATCCAACCTGTCGGTGGGCCTGCCCCTGGACTTGGTGGTGTACGAGGCCGACCGCTTTGCCACCGACAAGGTGATCTGCATCGACGAGAACAACCCCTACTTCCGCATGCTGCACGACAGCTGGGGCCAGAAGCTGCGCCAAGTGTTCGACAGCATCGAAGACCCGGCCTGGAGCGGGGGCGCCACCGAGGTGCCGATCATGGTCACCCCCTCGCGCAGCAAGCCGCTCAAGAAGATCACCAACCACACCGACCGGCTGATCTGACGCCCTGCTGCGGGCCTGCGCGCCCGCTGCCTCCCGGCCGCACACGCCTTTGCCGGTCGGCCCTGCCGCCCTGCCACCACCTCCCATGCTGCCCATCGTTTTCTCGCACGCCAACAGTTTTCCGGCCAGCACCTACCGCGTGCTGTTCCAGCACCTCAAGACCCGGGGGTTTGAAGTCAGCGCGGTCGAGCGCTATGGCCACGACCCCAGGTACCCGGTAACCAGCAACTGGCCCCACCTGGTGCAGCAACTGGCCGACTTTGCAGGCCCCGAGGTGCAGCGCCTCGGCCAGCGGGTGTTCCTGGTGGGCCATTCGCTGGGCGGATTCCTCAGCGTGATGGCGGCAGCGCGCCACCCCGAGCTGGTGCGCGGCGTGCTGCTGATCGACTCACCGCTCATTGGCGGCTGGAAGGCCAACGTGGTGGGCGTGGCCAAACGGACCCAGGTGGTGGGCTCGATATCGCCAGGCCGCGTCAGCCGCCAGCGCCGCTTCAGCTGGGCCAGCAATGAAGAAGCGCTGGAGCACTTCCGAAAGAAAAAGGCGTTTGCCCGCTGGCACCCCGAGGTGTTGCACGATTACATCACCCATGGCCTGCAGGACCAGGACGGCAAACGCGTGCTGGGCTTCGACCGCGCGGTGGAAACGGCTATCTACAACACGCTGCCCCACAACCTGGGCCGGCTGCTGAGCAAGCACCCGCTGCAGTGCCCGGCCGCCTTCATAGGCGGGCGCGACTCGGACGAGATGAAGCAGGTCGGGATGGCCATGACGCTGCGTGTGACCGAGGGCCGCACCATGATGCTGGACGGCAGCCACCTGTTCCCCATGGAGCAGCCCGTGGCCACGGCGGCCGCCATCGAGGCGGCCCTGCTCAACCTGGCCGCGCTCACGCCCCAGCAGCGCTGAGCCGTCGTCAAGGAACTCTTCAAAGAGGCCCCGGCCAGGGTCGCCGGATGCTGCTTACCACCAAAATCAGACGGTGGGGGGCGAATAAGCAGTCGCCATAGCCCCTGGATCAGGGGAAACGGGGACACACGCTGCGCACCAATCCCCTACACTGGTGCAATTGTTACAGCGTGATACACCCGACATGTCTGCACCGCCCTCGACGGCCGGGCGCTTGCCCGCGCTCAGCTTTGCGCTTCTTGCCGCTTTTGTCATCGCCACAGCCGTTCGTACCCACAACGACACCACCATCGCCATCGTCATCGCCTCGGTGCTGATGTTTGCCTGCTGCTGGGCCAGCGCCGCGCATCTGCTAGGCACCCGCGCAGCGCTGCAATTTGTGTTGATTGCGGTCACGCTGGGCTGGTTTGCGGAACAGATGGGCTCTAGCAGGGGCTGGTTTTTCGGACACTACACCTACACCGACGTGCTGGGCCCCCGCTTGCTGGATGTGCCACTGGTGATCCCGATGATGTGGTTTGCGCTGACGTATGCGGGCTATGTGATCAGCAACCTCATCGTCTGGCAATCGGCGGTGGACGGGGCACCCGGCCTGGGCAATGCCGCCATGCTGTCATTTCTGGCGGCCATGATCGTGACTGCGTTCGACCTGGGCGCAGACCCCTACTTTGTGTACACCCTCAAGGCGTGGATCATGGCCAAGACCGATGGCGCCTGGTTTGGAGAAACCGTGCAGGGCTTTTTCGGCTGGGTGTTTGTGGCTTTTGTGATCGTCTTCGGCTTTCGCATGTCGGTGCGCCAGCGCCCGCTGCAGCCCGCCAGCCCCTTCCTGCGGCGCCATGCGATGGTGCCGCTATCTATCTACGCGGCGGGCATGGTGTTCCAGATGATTCTGGGCAACCCGGTGGAGATCCGGACCATCGCCGCTTTCGCCATGGGAATTCCGCTGCTGTGCGCGCTGGCGGGCTTCCAACGCTGGCGCGCTCCGGGTAAGGTCGCCCCATGACCGGAACCCACCCCAGCCCCCACTTGCCAGCCGCTGACCTGGCCACCATGCAGCACCACGCCGATCCGCTCGCCGACCAAACCATCGCCAAGATCCTGGGGCCGTGGCCCCCCGGCGACGTGGCCGCTGACGCCCCGCAGTGGGCGCACATCAACACGGTCAACCTGCTGTTCGGCCAGTGGGCCGACAACGCCACCTTGACCCATTGGCAAGCAACAGAAGGCCCGGTGCAGGTGGGAGAAGGTGACAAGGCCGCCAAAGGCTATGTGACCGCCGAGATGGCCAAGGCGCTCAACGACTATGTGCAGGCGGCGCAGGTGCTGCCGCCCTGGGCCGATGCCCGCAAGATCGAGCGCGCTGAAAAACTGTTCATGGACCACGGTGCGCTATCGTGCATCCTGCTGTTCTGCGCCAGCCTGCCCGAGTGTTATGTGGTGCCGGACCTGTCGAGCGTGCTGCACACCACCGGCCAGCTGGAGCAGAACACCGAATACCGCATCCGCTCCACCGCCGCCATGATCTTCCCGGTGATGCTGCATGGCGGCCTCAGCCAACGTGGCGCCGGCGTGGCGCAGGTGCTCAAGGTGCGGCTGATCCACGCGACGGTGCGCAATCTCATCCTGCACGGCAGCCCCGAACACGCCATGACGCAATGGCAGGCGGGTGGAGACGGCCTGGTCGTGCCTGGCGTCGCCCCCGCAGGCGGCGGTCGGTCCATGATGTACCAGACGCTTTATGCACGCGGCTGGAACCTCGCCGCCAAAGGCCTCCCTTGCAACCAGGAAGAGCTGGCCTACACGCTGCTGACCTTCGGCTATGTGTTCCTGCGCAGCCTGCGCCGGCTGGGTCTCGGACTGCCCGCCCACGACGAGGAGGCCTACCTGCATGCCTGGAACGTGGTGGGCCACGTGCTTGGCATTGACCGCTCCCTGATGGTGGAGACCATGGCCCAGGGCGACGCGCTGATGGCGGTGATGCAGGCGCGCGGCCGCGCCGAGCCGGTCACACCCGACCCGCGCCCGGCGTTGGGCCAGGCACTGATGCAGACCATGGCCAACGCGCTGCCCTGGCGCATCGTCAAACCCTTCCCGCAGCTCATGACCCGCTACCTGTGCGGGCGCGAGACCGCCGAGGACCTGGGGCTGAACCAGCCTGTGCCATGGCTGTCGGCCCTGCTGTTCTGGGGTGTGCTCCTGCTGGCACGTTTGATCGATACCGTGGTCGGCATGCTGATGCCGCGTTTTTCGATCGTGCGCATGCTGACCCGGGCCCTGGGTTACCACTTCATGAGTCGGGTGCTGATGAGCCAGACGCGCCCATTGCAGTTGCCCACGGAGCTGCTCAACCAGGTGGACACCGTGGTGCACAGCTGGAGCGACGACCCCAACGCACCCGGATGGCTCAACCGCATCGAGGACCGGCTGACCACCTCCGGCAGCTGGAGTCGCGGCCTCGCCAGCAAGGCCCAGTCCACACAAGCAGGTGCAGCAGGCCAGGCACCTCAAGCCACCACGCCATAGCCCCATCGCCCATGCTTCCCGCGCTGCGCACCCCCCCGATACTGGCCCGCCTGTGGCGTGCGGGTTGCGGCGTGGCGAGCGTGGTGCTGTGCCTGCTGGTGCTCACCTCATTGCCCGGGCAAGTGCAGGCAGGCGAGCCTTTGGTGCTCACACACGACAGGCCGGAGGTGGACGCCTGGGAAGCCATCACACTCCAGGCCGACCCCACCTACCAGCTCTCGGTCGAGAACATGTTGAACCGCCTGGGCGACTTCAAACCGCCGGCGCGCCCTGGCAACTCGCTGGGCGTGCACAAGGCGGCCATGTGGCTGCATATCCCCATCGTTGCGCGCGAGGCGCAGCGCACGTCCTGGGTTGTCAACCTCGGCTACAGCTCGCTGAGGGCCGACCTGTATCTGGCCCAGGCAGGCAAGGTGCTGCAGCAGGCCCGCGCACGCCAATCCGATCCAGCGCAACTGGCAGGCCGCACGCCCGCCATGGCCTTCGACCTGCAGCCCGGACAACCGTACGACCTGCTGGTACGCGTGCAGGCCACAGGCCCGCTGATTCTGCCCATCACGGTCAGCGAAATGCCCATTCACCTGCGCCACGCCTTGGGTGAGCAGATCCTTCAAGGGCTCCTCAACGGACTGGCTTTTTGCCTGCTTGCGTACAGCCTGATCCAGTGGGTCACGCAGCGGGACCGCATGTTCGGCTTTTATGCACTGGTCGTGCTGGGCAGTGCGGGCTTTTCGCTGCAGTTCTTTGGTATTGGCCCGCAGTATCTGTGGCCCAACAACCCGTGGATGGACCGGTACTCCGGCCCAGCAGCCGGGCTGATGGCGCTGACCGGGTCGTTCCTTTTTCTCGGCCACACACTGGCTGGAGACAACCCCAACGGCCGGTATGCGCGCACCATGCGGGTGGGTGCAGGCATCACGGCAGCGGTCTGCATTGCCTTGGTGCTGGGCTGGTTGACTGTGCCGTTTGCGATTGCGTTCATGAGTCTGGCGGGCGCACTGCCCTCGTTCATCAGCCTTCCAGCAGCTCTGGCGCGCGTGCGGCAGAAAGACCCCATTGGCGCCACCTTGCTGGTGGCATGGATCGCCTTTGGCATCGCTGCCGGTGTGATGGTGTGCCTGGTGCAGGGCTGGGTATCTGCCAACTTCTGGACACTGCACTCGTTCCAGATCGGCGCCACCCTGGACATGCTGCTGTTCTTCCGCGTGCTGGGCCTGCGAGCCCGGGCGGCCCAGGTTCAGGCCCAGGAGGCCATGCGCGAGCGCGATCTGATGCAGTCGCTGGCCAACACCGATCCGCTCACCGGTCTGAGCAACCGGCGCGGTCTCCAGCACGCGTTGCACGCCGCGCTAGCCCACTCTTCACCCCAGCGGCTGGTTGCGGTCTACCTGATGGACCTGGATGGGTTCAAGCCGATCAACGACGTGCACGGCCATGATGTGGGGGACGACCTGCTGGTGGCAGTGGGCCACCGACTCCTGGCCAATGTACGGCACCAGACAGACCTGGTCGCACGGCTGGGCGGCGACGAATTCATCATCATGGCCCGCGACCTGGCCACGCCCGAGCAGGCCGAGGACTTGGGCCGTTCGCTGCTGCGGGCCTTTGAGCATCCGCTCACGCTGAGCCATTTGCGCATTCAAGTGGGCCTGACCATCGGATACGCGCTCGCGCCACTGGACAGCGACGATCCGCAGGGCCTTCTGCGGTATGCAGATGCCGCGATGTACGCAGGCAAACAACGCGGCAAGCACTCGGTGCAGCGCATCCCCGCCACGGCAGCACTGGCATGACGACGATGCATTGCAGCGCCCTGCCCCCTGGTCGGCCCACACTCCCACGCCCTCTGCTGTGGCTGCTGTTACTGGCAATCTGGCACGTGCTGGCCCTGCCCACCACCGCGCGGGCCGCAGCCCCCGGCCCGCTTGTGCTGCCCGCCGACTCCCGCCCGGTCAACGTCTGGTCAGTAGCCACCCTACTGGCCGACCCTTCACAGCAATGGGGCGTGCAGGACGCGCTGGCACGTTTGCCCGAGTTTGTAGAGCCCCCGAGCCGTGGCGGCAGCCTGGGTGTGCGCAAGGAGGCCATTTGGCTTCGGGTGCCGCTGATGTCGCGCGTGGCGTCGGGCAATGAATGGATCGTGAACATCGACTTTGCGGTGCTCAATGAAGTTGATATCTACCTCACCAAGCAAGGCCAGCTGATTCAGCACGCGGCGCTGGGCAATTTGCGGCCTTACTCCGAGCGCCCGCTGCGCGGCCGCACCCCGGCGATGACGCTGGACCTGGCGGCGGACACGCCCTATGAGCTGCTGATCCGCGTACAGACGTCGGGCGCAATGATCCTGCCCATCACCCTGAGCAAGGCACCTTATCTGGTGCACCGGTCTCTACGCGAGCAGATGTTCCAGGGCGTGCTGGCCGGGCTGGCCCTGTGCCTGGTGGTCTACAGCTTTACCCAATGGGCCAGCCAGCGCGAAAAGCTGTTCCTCTACTACTGCATGCTGGTGGTGGGCAGTACCGGGTTCTCGCTGCAGTTCTTCGGTGTGGGGACCCAATTCCTGTGGAGCGACCAGCTATGGATCGAGGTCCACGCCGCAGGGGCGGCAGGGCTGCTGGCCATTGCGGGATCGTTCCTCTTCATGGGCCATGCGCTCATGGGCCACAAGCCCCACAGCCGGTTCCTGCGGGTGATGCAGGCGGGCGCAGTGCTGAGCCTCGTGCTGCTCGCGGCCTTCCTGGTCGATCTGATCAACACCCGGACCACCACCGCCATCATCAGCGTGCTGGGCCCCCTGCCCTCGCTCATCAGCCTGCCTATTGCCGTAGCACGTGCACGCCGGGGGGACTCCGTCAGCACCACGTTGCTCGCGGCCTGGGTCGCATACTTCACGGCAGCCGTGACCATGGTGTGTCTGGTGCAAGGCCTGCTGCCGGTCAACTTCTGGACGCTGCACTCCTTCCAGCTCGGGGCGGCTGCCGACATGCTGCTGTTCCTGCGGGTACTCGGCCAGCGCTCTGCCGCCTTGCGCCAAGCGGCCTCCGAGGCGCTGCGCGAGCGCGACACCATGCGCTCACTCGCCTACACCGACTCGCTCACCGGGCTCAGCAACCGGCGCGGCATGCAAATGGCGCTGCAGTCGGCGCTGGCACAGGCCAGCCCCCAGCGCCTGGTGGCCGTTTACCTCATGGACCTGGACGGTTTCAAGCCGGTCAACGACACCTATGGCCACGATGTGGGCGATGACCTGCTGGTGGCCGTGGGCCATCGGCTGCAGGCCAACGTGCGACAGCACACCGACCTGGTAGCCCGCCTAGGCGGCGACGAGTTCATCGTCATGGCGCGCGAACTGGCCACCCCCCAGCAGGCCCAGGAATTGGGGCAATCCTTGCTGCATGCATTTGAACAGCCATTCCGGCTGAGCCACCTGTCCATTCAGGTGGGTCTCACCATCGGCTACGCACTGGCACCGCTGGACAGCGACGATGCGCAGCATCTGGTCCGGCTGGCGGATGCCGCCATGTATGCAGGCAAGGAGAGCGGCAAACACTGCATCCGCCGCAATCCGGGCGAACTGGCGCTGACCTCATGACGTACACGCGCCTCATCGGCTTTGGTCACCGCCAGGCTCTTACCGGCTGGTGGCGGGTGGCCTGCCTGCTGGTGGTACTGTGTCTGCTACAGGGAGCATTCCCGACCAGCGCCCGGGCTGCGCCCCTCGAACTGCGGGATGACCTGCTCTCCATCGAGGCCTGGTCCGCAGTCACCGTGCTGCCAGACCCCACCGGCACCTTGCTCGTGAATGATGTTCTTGCGGAATTGGCCCGCTTTCAAACCCCACCCGGCACCAGCGGCACCCTGGGCGTGCGGGCGGAACCGGTGTGGGTGCGCATCCCGGTCACCGTGCCGGTGGCATCCAATGGCCTGTGGGTGCTGGATATCGACTACCCCGTGCTGCAGCGCATCGAGGTGTACCTGGCTACAGACGGTCACGTCACCCAGCAGGCCACGCTGGGCAGTCTGCAGCCCTATACCCAGCGCCCGCTGCGCAGCCGCACGCACGCCCTGCCATTGACCATGCTGCCAGGGCACGCCTACGAGCTGCTGCTGCGTGTGGAAACCCGGGGCGCGATGGTGTTGCCCATCACCCTGAACAAACCCACCACCTGGCACAGCAAGGCCTTGAACGAGCAGATGCTGCAGGGCATTCTCACGGGGCTGGCGCTGTGCCTGCTGATCTACAGCCTGGCGCAGTGGCTCAACCTGCGGGACGTGCTGTTCATCCAGTACGCACTGCTCATTACGGGCAGCCTGTTGTTTTCGCTGCACCTGTTTGGCCTGGGCACCCAATACCTGTGGCGCGATATGCCCTGGGTGGAGCTGCATGCCGCCAGCCTAGCCGCGCTCACGGCCACCTGCGGCTCCTTTCTCTTCATCAGCCAGGCCCTGGCCGGTGACCGCCCCCGCAGCTGGCTGCTGCGCAGCATGCGGGGCGGCGCCGTGCTGTGCGTGGTGCTGGCCGCGCTCTATGCCCTCGACCTGCTCAGCACCCGCGCAGTGACGGGCATCGTCAGCATCCTGGGGCTGGTGCCTGCGCTCATGGGCATCCCGGGGGCGGTGCGCCGCGCACGGCTGGGAGACCCAGTTGGCTCTACCCTGCTGCTCGCCTGGCTGGTGTACTTTCTGGCGACTGCCACGGTCATCGGCGTGATCCAGGGATGGGTACCTGTGAATTTCTGGACGCTGCACTCCTTCCAGTTTGGCGCCACGCTGGACATGCTGCTGTTCATGCGTGTGCTGGGCCTGCGCACCAAGGCCCTTCGCCTGGAGGCGCTGGACGCCAACCGCGAGCGCGACGTGATGCGCTCGCTGGCCCACACCGACCCGCTCACCGGCCTGCCCAACCGGCGCGGGCTCAACATTTCGCTCGCGTCCGCGCTTTCGCGTTGCAGTGCCGAAAAAATGCTCGCGGTGTACGTGATGGACCTGGACGGATTCAAACCCGTCAACGACCAGCATGGCCACGACGTGGGCGACGAACTGCTCGTGGCCGTGACACGGCGCCTGCAGGGCCATGTGCGCCAGAGCGACCTGGTGGCGCGCCTGGGCGGGGACGAGTTCGTGGTGATGGCCGGACAGTTGCAGAGCCTGCAACAGGCACAGGAGCTGGGGCACAAGCTGCTGGACGCGTTCCGGTCGCCGTTTTCGCTGAACAACGTGCAGGTGGAGATTGGTCTGACCATTGGGTACGCCATCGCACCACACGACAGCACTGACGCGATTGGCCTGCTCAAACTGGCCGACGCCGCCATGTACAGCGGCAAACAGGGCGGCAAGTTCTGCCTGCGGCGCAACACGGGCGACCTCGCACTGTCCTCTACCTGACGGCCCAGCCCCGCAGGCACGGATGCAGGCAGACAACATGCGGCTGCCATTTCCCTCTGGTCAAAGCGATCCGGCTCCGGTACACCCGGGGCTTCGCAACTTCCTGAAGGATCGCTCGCCATGGCCCATCGCAAAAGTTCGGCCCGCCTCGCCAAAGACGCACGCGTTGCACACTTTTTATCTTTGGCGGCAAAACAGCCGGCATTGAGCGCTGCGCAGGCCAGCGCACCCGTACTCACCTGGGAGGCGGTGGCTGCGCTGGAGGCACGGATCGTAGGGCGCATCGTGCTGCCCTCTAGCCCCGACTACAACGCTGCGCGGCAGGAGTCGAACCCGGCCTTCCAGTCGTACCCGGAGATCATCGTCTTTTGCGCCTGCGAAAACGATGTGCTGGAGTGCCTGGCCGTGGCCCGCACCTATGGCGTGTGGGTGGCTGTGCGCTGCGGCGGTCACAGCACGGCCGGCTACTCGGTCAACAGCGGCATGGTGGTGGACCTGAGCGACTTGCAAGGCGTGGTGCTGGACCCTGCGCGCGAACGCGTGCATGTGCTGCCCGGCACCGACTTTGACCACTTCAACGGCGCCATGAACCACACGGGCTGGCATGTGCCCACGGGCGCCTGTGGCAGTGTGTGCGTGGGGGGCTTTGTGCAAGGCGGCGGCTACGGCTACACATCGCGCGCGTTCGGAATCCAGAGCGATCTGGTGGACTCCTTCCGTGTGGCGCTGGCCAACGGCACCATCGTCACTGCCAGCGCGCAGGAGCACCCCGACCTTTACTGGGCCCTGCGCGGCGGCACGGGCGGCAACTTTGGCGTGGTGCTGCAGGTGACCTACCGCATGCAGCGGCTGGACCAGGTGTGGGCCTGGGCCATCAGCTGGGATGCCGCCCACGCAGCCCAGGTGCTCACGCTGATGCAGGCCGGCTACATGAAGACCGGTGCGCCCGAAGCCCTGGGCTACATGATGAACCTGGGCTTCCAGAACGGTGTGCCCGTGTACATGGTGCAGGGCATGTTCTGCGGCAGCCGCGAGGACGGGCTGGCAGCCATTGCACCGCTGATGGCCATCCCCAGCGCGCAGCTGCTGGTGGACAAGACCGGCACCTACCCCGACATGAACGTGTGGCTGGAAGACCACCCCTACACCCTGCCCGACAACCTGCCGGACGGCATCGCCGAGACCAAGGCCAGCGGCTACATCAATACCCGGCTCTCGCCCGCCGACTGGCAGCGCATCATCGACTACTTCAAGACCTCGCCCAACCCCTGGTCGCTGGCTTACCTGGAGCCCTACGGCGGCGCCATCAACCGCTACCCGGTGGGCGACAGCGCCTTTGTGCATCGCAATGTGGACGCTGACCTGGTGGTGGATGTGTTCTGGCGCAACCCGGCGGAGCGCGCCCAGATGGAAGCCTGGCTCGACGGCTTCATGCAGCTGGTGCGGCCATTCCTGAACGGCCACGTGTACCAGAACTATCCGGATGCGCGGCTGACCGACTTTGCCTCGGCCTATTGGGGCCCCGCCTACCCGCAGCTTCAGCGGATCAAGGCGGCCTACGACCCTGGCAACTTCTTCCACTTCCAGCAAAGCATTCGGCTGCCGTAACGCGCCAATGCGGTGATGCGGTGAGTTGATGCACCTGCCCCGAGGGGGCACGCTAAGAGGCCCGGTAGATCAGGACGTCTGCGCGTAATGCAGGCGGCCCTTGCCTGCCCGCTTGGCTGCGTACATGGCCTGGTCGGCGCGGTTCATCAGCGCGTCGATGTCTCCCTCCAGCGGGGGGTACACCGCCACACCAATGCTGGCGCCAATGCGCAGCTCGCGTCCGTCCACCTTCATGCCCTGCTGCAGGGCGTCGATGATGCGGTGGCCGATGGTATCTGTGACCTCACGCGTCACCTCGCGGTCCAGCATCACCAGAAACTCGTCGCCCCCGAGCCGCGCCATCGTGTCGCCTGCACGCACCGTGCTGGCAATGCGCTGGGCCACGATGCGCAGCACCTCATCGCCCGCGCGGTGGCCTTCGGCGTCGTTCACGTGCTTGAACCCGTCGAGGTCAATGAACAACAGCGCCACCGACCCGTCGGTGTGCCGCGCATGCAGCAGCGACTGCTCCAGCCGCCCCTGGAAAGCAGCGCGGTTGAGCAACCCGGTCAGCGAGTCGTGGTTGGCCAGGTAGTGCTGCTGCCGCGCGATCTGGATCTTGGCGGACACATCCTGCACCAGCGCCATGATCGAGGTCACCTGGCCGTCCGCGTCGGTCAGGGCAGAGTTGAACCACTCACAGTGCACCTCGGTGCCATCGCTGCGAACAAAACAGGTCTCTGCTCTGTTCTGCGACTCCTGGCCGGACTGCAGCCGCTGCAGCGCCTGCTGCAGGCTGTCGTCCATCGATGCGGGGGCCAGCAGGTCCGTCAGCAGCCGCCCCTCCAGCCCCGCCACATGCAGCCAGCCCAGCAGTTGCACCGCACGCTGCGAGCAATGCAGCAGCTGCAGCTGGTGGTCCATCTCCACCACGGCCAGGGGGCTGTTCTCCATGTGGGACGACAGGCGCTGGTTGGCAGCGCGCAGCGCATTCATGGTGACCTGCAGCTCGTGCACGTCCAGCGCCGTGGTGATGAAACCGTCGATCGCGCCTTGCGGGTTGTGCCAGGGCGTCAGGCAGATGGTGCGCCACTCGTCAAAGCCATAGGGCGTGCGCAGCATGCGCTGATACTGCACCCGCTCGCCGCTGAGCACGCGGTTCACAAACGGCATGAAACGGGCGCAATCCTGCTCGCCATAGACCTCCACCAGCGTCTTGCCGACCAGTTCCTCCGGCACGGTGCCGAACCAGCGCGCGTATTCGTCGTTCACATAGATCATCGACAGGCTGCGGTCGATCACAGCCATGGTGGCGCCCGCGCTGCGGGTGATCACATCCAGCAGGTCTGCCTTGGACCACACCTTCTGGCGGGCGGTCTCCGGGTGCGTGGACAACTCAGGCGCTTCTGGCGTCATGCGGCAATACCCCAATGGGGGAGAGGATCAGCGAAGAGGCGGCCTCACATACCCTGAGAGATACCCTGAGAGGGTGATGGCACAGGGTGCGGCCGCCTGGGCGTAACTGTCTGTGAGCGGCAGCTTAGCACTTTCGCCAGCCGCTCCCTCTCCCAGCCAACCCTTGCCGCCGGGGACGGCCTAGCGGCAGCAGCGATAAGCCAAGCCCACCGAGACCGAGTAACCCACCGGCTGCACGGTCAACGGGCTGCGGCGCGCATCGCCCTGCAGCTGCGACACGCGGGCCGCGCCCAGCACCACCCAGTGCCGGTTGAGCGCCGTCATCACCTCCACCCCGGCGTCGACGCTGTAGAGCCCCCCGCGTGGCTCGAACGCTGGCAAGGGGCTGCTGCCACCGGCCGGCACCCCAAAATGCCCCCGCACGTAGGTGCGGTCCCCAAAGCTCGCGCCCGCCCCGAAGCTGACCTTGGTCTGCTCCGTCACGGGCCAGGTGTAGCCAATGCTGGTAGACCATTGCGCGCCACCGTCGCGGCCCAGGATGTCTTGCGAAACCCCGGCCCCCACGGCCCAGCGGTCCGTGATGGCATAGCCCGCGCTGATCCGTGCCCGCAGGGTGGACCGCACTGACGGCAACCCCACCAGGATGGGGGCATCCGAGCCGTCACGGCCCTTGTCAATGCGCAAGGCTGCACTCAGGCTGAAGCGGTCGCTTTGCGCCAGCGTGGCGCTGGCGCCGGACTCGCGGGGCCCCAGGCCGTGGCCCATGAAGGCGCTGCCGCGCGAAGTGCTCAGGCGAAACCGGCGGTACTCGATGGCCCAGGCGGGCCGCAGGCTGTTCTTGCGGCCATCGCCCCCGGCGTAGTCGGGGCTGCTGCCCACGATGGCACCAATCGCGTAGTTGAATTTGGGAGCCGCAGCCTGCTGGCTCTCTGCCTTGTCAGACACCGTGGTTTCGGTGCTGGCCGCCTCTGGCAAGCCCTGGGCGCCCACCCAGGGGCTGACCGACAAGCCGGCGAGCGCCAGCGCCCGCAAGGAAATCAAGGGAAAGGAAACCCGACCGGTAGTGAAACGCATGGCCTGATTATCATTCGGCCCACTGCACCCAGCCCGTCCACGCAGTCACCAAAACGATGACGCCGAACACGATGCGGTAATAGGCAAACGGCACAAAACTGTGGCTGCTGATGTAGCGCAACAACCAGCGCACACACAGCCAGGCGCTGAGGAAGGAGAACACCAGCCCCGTGGCAAACAGCGGAATGTCGGCCGCCGACAGCAGCGCGCGCTCCTTGTACAGGCTGTACACCCCGGCGCCGATCAGGGTAGGAATGGCCAGAAAGAACGAAAAATCGGTGGCCGCCTGGCGCGACAGGCCCAGCAGCATGCCCCCGATGATGGTGGCCCCGCTGCGGCTGGTGCCCGGAATCATCGCCAGGCACTGCACCAGGCCGACCTTGATGGCATCCAGCGGCGTCATCGCGTCCACGCTATGGATGCGGGTGGCCGAGGGCGGTCGCCGTTCGGCCCACAGGATGATGAAGCCGCCAATGATGAAAGTGCTGGCCACCACCACGGGCGTGAACAGGTGCGCCTTGATGGCCTTGCCAAACAGCAGCCCCAGCACCACGGCGGGCACGAACGCGATGAACACGTTGAGCGCAAACCGCTGCGCCTGGCGCTCGGTGGGCAAGGCCACCAGCGTGGAGCGGATCTTGGCCCAGTACACCAGGATCACCGCAAAAATGGCACCCGTCTGGATGGCAATGTCGAACACCTTGGCCTTGGCATCGTCAAACCCCAGCAGCGACCCGGCCAGGATCAGGTGACCGGTGGAAGAGATGGGCAAAAACTCCGTCAACCCCTCGACCACCCCCATGATGGCGGCCTTGACCAGCAATACAACGTCCACGCGCACTCCTTGCAAATAGGTGCGGGATTATCCGCCGGGCGTGCTGGCGCAACGGGCGGCGGGGCCCCTCTGTCACCTGTGCGGGCCGCTTTCAGCGCAAAAACGGCCCGCAACTCACGCCACGCCCATGCATTTCACGGCCCGAAGGCTGCATTTCGTCGCAAGGCACTGGCTGCCTCTGGGGGCTCCCGGCACAGTCCACCCCATCGAACCCGCCAGGAGCCCCCACCATGCAAATCACGCCCGTCATCGCCATCCACATGGCCGCCGCCCTGGCGGCCGTTGCCATCGGCCCCATTGCCCTCTGGGCCCGCCAAGGTGCCACGCAGCGCCCCCGTATTCACCGCGCGGCCGGCTACGCCTGGGTGACCCTGATGGTCGCCACTGCCGTATCGGCCCTCTTCATTTCCGGCGGCGGCGGGCCGCGCCTGGGCAGCTTTGGGCTCATTCACCTGCTGATCCCGGTAACGCTGGGGATGCTGGTCATGGCCTTTGTCTATCTGGCCCGCCGCAACGTCGTGGGTCACCGCAAGATGATGCAGCGCACCTACATCGGCGCCTGCGTGGTCGCCGGGGTGTTCACGTTGCTGCCGGGGCGTTTTCTGGGCCACACGGTCTGGTCCGCACTCGGACTGATCTGACCCCCTCCCCTCCCTTCATTGTTTACAGGACGACCACCATGCTGCTCAACCTCCTTGTCCAACAACCCCAGATGCTGGGTCGCATTATCGAAAACACGCCTTACTGGGTCTGGGCCCTGCTGGCCGGGCTGCTCTGGCTGGGCGGCAGCCAGCTGCTGGCCCGCAACGTGAGCCTGGTGCGGGCCATGGTCATGCCAGTGGCGATGACCGGCCTGTCGGTGTACGGCATCGCCTCGGCCTTTGGCGCCGCAGGCCAGGCCCTGCTGCCGGTGGGCGCCTGGCTGGCCGCCGGCGTGCTGATTGCCGGCGTGGCGCTGTGGCTGCAACCAGCGGCGCCCCAGGGCACGCTGTACGAAAGCAAGTCGCGCTGCTTCTACATTCCCGGCAGTGCCATGCCGCTGGCCCTGATCCTGGGCATCTTCCTCACCAAATATCTCGTGGGGGTGGAACTGGCACTGCAACCCGCGCTGGCCCGTGACAGCGGCTTTGCGCTGCAGATCGCCGCGCTGTATGGCGTGTTCAACGGCCTGTTTGCGGCCCGCGCGCTGCGGCTGTGGAAGCTGGTGCAACGCAGCGCCCCCCTGGCCACGTCACCCGCCACCGCCTGATCTCTCACAAACATCCCTCTGCACAGGAGCATCCCATGCGCAACCACACTCTCACGACCGACCCCATCGAACGCCTGGCCCGCCGCCGCGCTGGGGCCAAAATGGGCTGGTACATCCATGCCAGCGTGTACCTGCTCGTCAACCTGCTGCTGGTTGCCTTGTCGGTGGGCAGCGGGCGGTACTGGGCGGTGTTCCCTGCGCTGGGCTGGGGCATTGGCCTGGCCATCCACGGCGTGGTGGTGTTCTTTCTGGCGGGCGGCAGCAACCTGCACGAGCGCATGGTGCAGGCAGAACGTGACCGCCTGGCCGCTGCACAAAACACCCGCTGATCGGCCAATAATGACTCCTTCCAGCCCAAACACGGCCATGACGAAAACCTGGATGGCCTGGTGCCTTGCCTTGCTGGCCGCAGCAGTCATCACGGCGAGCCCTGCCCATGCGGGCGTGGGCCTCGCAGAGTTGCCCGGGCAGCAGGGCGACGGCCCCGTCACGGTGTTCTACCCCGCACAAGAGGCCGACCAGCCCGTGCAGCGCGGCCCCTTTGCGCTTCAGCTGGCCTGGCAGGGCACTCCCGTGCCTGGCAACGGCCGACTGGTGGTGGTGTCGCACGGCTCGGGCGGCAGCCCCTGGGTACACACCGACCTGGCGCGTGCGCTGGTGCGGGCCGGGTTTGTGGTGGCCCTGCCAGAGCATGCGGGCGACAACTACAAAGACCACTCTACCCCGGGCCCGGAGAGCTGGAAGCGCCGCCCCGCCGAAGTCTCCCGCGCCGTGGACGCCGTGGCGCAGGATGCACGCTTGGCACCGCTGCTGGCGCTGGACAAGGTGGGCGTTTTCGGAGGCTCGGCCGGGGGCCACACCGCCCTGGTTTTTGCCGGGGGGCAATGGTCGCCCGCCCGCTTCAAGCAGCACTGCGAGGCCCATCTGGCGGAGGATTTTTCATCCTGCGTCGGCTTCACCACCCGCCTGCACGGCAACTGGCTGGACGGCATCAAGAAGGCCGTGGCCATCACCATCATCCGCCACCGGTTTGGCGACGAGACGCTGTATGCACACACCGACCCGCGCGTGGCGGCCACGATTGCCGTAGTGCCGTTTGCAGCCGACTTCGACATGGGCAGTCTGGCCACCCCACGCATCGCGCTAGGGCTCATCACCGCAGGCAAGGACGTGAACCAGATCCCCCGCTTTCACAGCAGCGCCGTGCTGGCCGCGTGCGAGGACCGCTGCACCCACCTTGCCGACCTGCCAGACGGCAGCCACGGCATCATGCTGTCGCCCATGCCGCCACTGGACCGCATGAACGACCTGACCCGCGAGCTGCTGGGCGACCCGCCCGGCTTTGACCGCAGCGTGCTGCCGCAGGTGGATGCAAGCACCGTGGCGTTCTTTGCCAAGCATCTGCAGCCGCTGAAACCGGCGACGGCCTCGCAACGCCCATGACAGTGCCCATGCTGGCGCGTTGTCGCGTCCGTTGCGCCGCCTAGAATGCCAAGCTCCATGCCCATGACACCCGAAGACCTCGACCGACTCGCCCGCCGCCGCGCCAACGCCAAGCTGGGCTGGTACGTGCATGCACTGGCCTTCGTGCTGGTCAACGCCCTCATCTTTGCCATGTCGCGCTATGCGTTTGGCACGCGCCCGTGGTCGGTGTACCCGCTGCTGGGCTGGGGGCTGGGGCTGGTGCTGCATGGGGTGTCGGTGTTTTTGCTGGGCACTGGCAGCGGCCTGCGCGAACGCATGGTGCAGCGCGAGCGCGAGGCCCTGCAGCGCCGCCAAGACCGGCCATGAAGCTGCACCGCGAGTTCAACGGGGTCAGCAAGCTGCGGCACTACCTGCAGGTGGTCGCCTTCACACTGGTGGTGGCCACCATCCAGTGCACCTTCATGCCCGACAAGCCCTACGGGCCACCGGTGGTGTATTCGGTGCTGATCGGCACCTTCACCTGGGCCATCATCGACTTGGGGCGGGAGTTGATACCGTCCGCCGCCGAAACCGGCTGGCCGCACGGCTGGCAGGGCATTGCGCTGGTCATGGTAGGCATCGTCGTGGGCTACCTGGCCGGCACCTTGCTGGCGGACACGCTGTGCGTGCACTACTTTCACTTCTACCCGGCGGGCTCCTTGATCTCGGGCGCTGACCAGCGCACGTCCATTCTGATCACGGCCATTGCGGGGCTGGTGGGCACGTTCTACTTCTACGCGGT
The DNA here is from genome assembly GCF_056314325.1 of Acidovorax sp. DMC1. Classification (NCBI taxonomy): domain Bacteria; kingdom Pseudomonadati; phylum Pseudomonadota; class Betaproteobacteria; order Burkholderiales; family Comamonadaceae; genus Acidovorax; species Acidovorax sp. DMC1. Next base: position 22,367 of record NZ_JBQUYO010000010.1, read on the forward strand.
CAACAAGTCGGCGTACCTGGAAGGCAAGATGGCCGAGGCGCGCATGCACGCCAGCGAGTCGCGCCTGAAGCTGCTGGAGACACAGCTGGAACCCCACATGCTGTTCAACACCCTGGCCAACCTGCGCGTGCTCATCGGCACCGACCCGGCCCGGGCGCAGCACATGCTGGACCGCATGATTGCCTACCTGCGCGCCACGCTCAGCGCATCGCGCAGCACCCAGCACCCGCTGGCGCTAGAGTTTGAGCGCCTGCGCGACTACCTGGAGCTGATGGCCGTGCGCATGGGCCCACGCATGGCCTACACCCTTGACCTGCCCGATGCCCTGCGCGATGTGCCGGTGCCGCCCCTGCTGCTGCAGCCGCTGGTGGAGAACGCCATCCGCCACGGACTGGAGCCACAGGTGGAAGGCGGCCACATCGCCGTGCGCGCCACCACCCAGGACAGTCCCCACGGCCCGTTGCTGGTCATCGAAGTGCAAGACACCGGGGCGGGCCTGCCCGCCACCCTGCCCACCCCAGGCCCCGGCCAGAGCTTTGGCCTGGCCCAGGTGCGCGAACGCCTGGCCACGCTGCACGGCGCCGCAGGCGCTCTTGAATTGATAGCTATTCAGCCAAACGGTACCAGCGCTACCGTCACTTTTCCCTTGAAATCTGCCGTCACACCATGACAGAGCCCGTCCCACGCGCCCTGATTGCCGAAGATGAACCGCTGCTGGCCGCCGCCCTGCAGCAGGACCTGGCCCGCGCGTGGCCGGAGCTGCAAGTGGTGGCCGTGGTGGGTGATGGCCGCTCGGCCGCGCAGCAGGCGCTGGCCTTGCGGCCGGACGTGCTGTTCTTCGACATCCGCATGCCCGGCCAGAGCGGCATCGAGGCGGCTGCAGAACTGGCCGACGCATGGCCGGATGACCAGCCCTTTCCGGCGCTGGTGTTTGCCACGGCCTACGACCAGTACGCCGTGCAGGCGTTTGAAGCCCAAGCGGTGGACTACCTGCTCAAGCCCATTCAGGCCGACCGGCTGGCCCGCACCGTGGCCAAGGTGCAGGGCCTGCTGGCGCAGCGCGCTTTAGCCGTTGCAGCTACCGGCGCCCCCCCCGCTGTGCCACCCGCTGCACCTTCGGCGGCGTTGTCCTCACCCGAACTCGAAGCCACCATGGCCCAGCTGCGCGCGCTGCTGGGCGCGCCCGGCGTGGGCACTGCACCCGCCGCCGCGCCTGCCACCGCCGCAACGCGGCTGAATGTGATCCAGGCCAGCCACGGCACGCAGATCCACATGGTGCCGGTGGCGGACGTTGTGTACTTCGAGGCGGCCGACAAGTACGTGCGCGTGCTCACGGCCGAGCGTGAATACCTGATCCGCACCGCGCTCAAGGAGCTGATCGAGCAGCTCGACCCGCAGGAGTTCTGGCAGGTGCACCGCAGCACCCTCGTGCGCGCCACGGCCATTGCCACCGTCACGCGCGACGAGGCGGGCAAGCAGCACATCAGCCTGCGCGGGCGGCCCGAGCGGCTGCCGGTGAGCCGCCTCTACGCGCACCTGTTCAAGGCGATGTAGCTGCGCCCCGCAGTTCAATCGGGCCCGACGTGGACTTGACGCGGGCTTCAAGCGGGCGGCAGCGCCTCCCAGCGCCCGGCCACGTTCTTCAGCAGCGCATTCACGGCCGTCAGGCGGCGGCTTTTCACGTCGATCAGGCTGCGCTGCGATGACAGCACGGTGGTCTGGGCCGCCAGCACGTTCAGGTAGCCCACGGTGCCCGCACGGTACTGGTTCTCCACCACGTCCAGCGCACGCTGGGCGGCGGCGGTGGCCTCGCGCTGCAGTTGTTCCTCCTGGGCCAACGCAGCAGCGGCCGTGAGGTTGTCCTCCACCTCCTGCAGCGCGGTCAGCACCGTCTGGCGGTAGGCGGCTGTGACCTGCGCGTGGTTGGCACGGGCGGACTCCACCGCCGCACTGCGCGCACCGCCATCAAAAATCGACGCCGCCAGCGCCGGCCCCAGCGACCAGAACAGGTTGGGTGCACTGAACAGATCCGCCAGCGGCGCCCCCCGGTATCCGCCCGCGGCCGACAGCGTGAGCGTGGGGAAATACGCCGCGCGCGCCACGCCAATCTGAGCGTTGGCCGCCGCCACGCGGCGTTCTGCAGCAGCAATGTCCGGACGGCGCTGCAGCAGGTCGGACGGCAGGGCCTGGGGCACATCGGCCGGTGCGGGCAACGTGGCGGTGGGCTCCAGCGCAAAGGCGGCAGGCGCCTGCCCCAGCAGCGCGGCCAGCGCGTGCTCCAGCTGGCTGCGCGTGGTTTGGGCCTCCAGCAGTTGCACCTGGGTGGACTTGTACTGCGCCTCGGCCTGGGCCACATCGGCGCTGGAGGCCACACCCGCCGCCTGGCGGTTGCGCGTCAGCTCCCAGCTGCGGTCGTAGGCTTTGAGCGTCTCGCCCAGCAGCGCCGCCTGGGCCTCGGCCGCGCGCAATGAAAAATACGTCTGCGCCACGGCCGCCTGCAGCGACAGGCGCGCAGCGGCCAGATCGTCGGCACTGGCCTGGGCGCTGGCCTGGGCCGCACTCACCCCGGCGGAGACGCGGCCCCACAGGTCCAGCTCCCAGCTGGCAGACAGGCCCAGCGAATGGCTGGTGCTGATGCGTGCGGTGCTGCTACCGTCGCCCTGGCTGGACAGCTGTGTGCCGCTGCGCGCACGGCTGCTGCTGGCATTGGCCCCCACGGTGGGCAAGGCCGCTGCGCCACTGCTCGTCACGGCCGCCTGGGCCGCGCGCAGGCGGGCGGCGCTTTGCGCCAGGGTGGGGCTGTTGGCCTCGGCCTGCTGCTGCAGGCGGTCCAGCACGGCGTCGCCGTACACGGTCCACCAGGTCTCCGGCAGAGCCGTGGAGGCCTGCGGCTGCGCGGGCTTCCAGATGCCCTGGGCCTGGGCGGCGGCCTGCTCTTTGTAGGCGGCCGGAATGTCCATGGCGGGCCGCTCGTACGGCGGCGTCTGCGCGCAGCCCGCCAGCCACAGGCCACTGGCCAGCAACGCAGGCATGGCAGCCCGCCTGACCTGCGCCGCAGGCCAGGTGACCTGGCGTGAAAAAGTGAAAGAGGTCATCCGTCGTTTCCTTGCAATACCACCGGGGCCGCAGGCGCGGCGCCCGCTGGCTTGCGTCGCCGCCCCACCGCGCGCAGCACGCGCGCACGCAGCCGGTCGAGCGCCACATACACCACCGGCGTGGTGTAGAGCGTGAGCCACTGGCTTACCAGCAGGCCGCCCACAATCGCAATGCCCAGCGGCTGGCGCAGCTCGGCACCATCGCCCCGCCCCAGGGCCAGTGGCAGGGCCCCAAAGATGGCGGCCACGGTGGTCATCAGAATGGGGCGCAGCCGCAGGTTGCATGCGCGGTAGATGGCCTGCGCTGCGGTGACGGGCGCCCGGCCCGGCTCGCCCTGCTGGCGTTGCCGCGTGAGGGCAAAGTCGATCATCATGATCGCGTTCTTCTTCACGATGCCGATCAGCAGGATCACGCCAATGAGTGCGATGAGCGAGAACTCCGTCTTGAACAGCATGAGTGCCAGCAACGCGCCCACGCCCGCAGACGGCAGCGTGGACAGGATGGTGATGGGATGCACCAGGCTCTCGTACAACATGCCCAGCACCAGATAGATGGTGATGATGGCCGCCAGGATCAGCAGCGGCTGGCCCGCCAGTGCATCCTGAAACGCCCCCGCCGTGCCGCTGAACGAACCGCGCACCGACACCGGCACGCCCAGCTCGGCCACCGCGTTGTTCACCGCCTCAGTAGCCTGCGACAGCGACACCCCCGGCGCCAGGCTGAAGCTGATGCTGCTGGCGGGTGTGCCCCGGTCGTGGTTGACTGATAGCGGCGTGTTGGTGGTGGTGATGCGCGCAAACGCCGTGAGCGGAATCTGCTGCCCCTGGCTGTTGACGAAGAAGAAGCCGCGCAGCGTCTCGGGGTTCTGCAGGTAGCGCGGCGCGGCCTCCATCACCACGCGGTACTGGTTGAGCGGGTTGTAGATCACGCCCACCTGGCGCTGGCCGAAGGCGTTGTTCAGCGTGGCGTCGATCTGTGCCATGGTCAGGCCCAGGCGCGTGACCGCATCGCGGTCGATGACCAGCGAGGTCTGCAGGCCAAAGTCCTGCACGTCACTGTTCACGTCTTCCAATTCGGGCAACTGGCTCAGCACCTGGCGGATGCGCGGCTCCCAGGTGCGCAGGTCGCCAATGTCGTCGGCCTGCAGGGTGTAGTCGAAGGATGCACCGCTCTGCCGCCCACCAATGCGGATGTCGCGCTGCGGCACCAGGAACAGGCGCGCGCCCGGCTCGTTCTTGAGCTGCTCGCGCAGCCGCGTTATCACGGTCTCCGAGCTCTCCTGCCCCGGTCCGCGCTTGAGGGTCATGAACATCTGCGCCGCATTGCGCTGCCAGCCGCCCGTGAAGCCGGTCACATGCTCCACGGCCGGGTCGGCCTGCACGATGGACAGGAAACGCTGCAGCCGCTGCTCCATGGCCTGGTAGGACGTGGCCTGGTCGGCGCGGATGAAGCCCGAGATGCGCCCGGTGTCCTGCTCGGGCATGAAGCCCTTGTCGATGGCGGTGTAGAGGTACACGTTGAGCCCCACCACACACGCCAGCGCCAGCAAGGCCACAGGCTGGTGGCGCAGGCACCAGGCCAGGCTGCGGCGGTACAGGCGCATGCCCCGCACCTGGATACGGTCCACCCAGCGACCGATCCGATAGCTGAAGCGCCGCGCCGGGGCCGGGCTGTGGGGCTTGAGCAGCGCTGCACACATCATGGGCGTGGTGGTGAGCGACACCACCATCGACACCAGGATGGCCGAGGACATGACGATGGCGAACTCGCGGAAAAACCGCCCCACGATGCCGCCCATGAACAAGATGGGCACGAACACCGCAATCAGCGAGATGCTCATCGACACCACGGTGAAGCCGATCTCGCGCGCGCCGTCCAGCGACGCCCGCAGCGCGGTCTTGCCACGCTCCATGTGGCGCATGATGTTCTCCAGCACCACGACGGCATCGTCCACCACAAAGCCCGTGGCCACCGTGAGCGCCATCAGCGAGAGGTTGTCGAGCGTGTAACCCGCCAAATACATCACACCAAACGTGCCGGCCAGCGACACCGGCACCGCCACGCTGGGGATGAGCGTGGCACGCCCGTTGCGCAAGAACAGGAACACCACCAGCACCACCAGCGCCACCGCAATCAGCAGCGCGCGTTCCACCTCTTTGACCGAAGCGCGCAGCGTGGGTGTGCGGTCAGACACCACCTCGATGTCGATGGCCGCCGGAATGGACGCCTGCAGCGCGGGCAGCAGCGAGCGCACGCGCTCCACGGCTTCGAGGATGTTGGCGCCGGGCTGCTTGTACACCTGCAGCAGCACCGCGGGCTTGCCATTGGCCACGCCAAAGTTGCGCACATCCTGCACTGAGTCGACCACCTCGGCCACGTCTTGCAGGCGCACGGCCTGCCCGTTCTTCCAGCGCAACACCAGGGGCGCGTAGTCGGCTGCCACGCGGGCCTGGTCGTTGGTGGCCACCTGCCAGTAGTGGTCCTCCCGCTCCACCGCGCCCAGGGGCCGGTTGGCGTTGGTGCTGACGATGGCGCTGCGCACCTGCTCCAGCGAGATGCCGTTGGACGCGAGCCGCACCGGGTCCAGCTCCACGCGCACGGCAGGCAGCGCGCCGCCGCTCACCGTGGCCTGGCCCACGCCCTCGACCTGCGAGAGCTTTTGCGCCAGCACGGTAGAGGCCGCGTCGTACATCTGCCCGCGCGTGAGCAGGTCCGACGTGAGCGCCAGGATCATGATGGGCGAGTCAGCCGGGTTGACCTTGCGGTAGGTCGGGTTGCTGGGCATGCCGGTGGGCAGTAGCGTGCGTGCGGCGTTGATGGCGGCCTGCACATCGCGCGCGGCGCTGTCCACGTTGCGGTCCAGGTCGAACTGCAGCGTGATGGAAGTGCTGCCCAGAATGGAGCGCGAGGTGATCTCGGTCACGCCCGCAATCGCGCCCAGTGACCGCTCCAGCGGCGTGGCGACGGTGGCGGCCATGGTGTCGGGGCTGGCCCCGGGCAGGCTGGCGCTGACCGAGATGGTGGGGTAGTCCACCTGCGGCAGCGGGGCCACGGGCAGCAGGAAGAACGACACGGCACCCGCCAGGGCCAGGCCCAGGGTGAGGAGCATGGTGCCGATGGGGCGGTGGATGAAGGGGGTGGAGAGGCTCATGGGTGGGCTCTCCGGGTGGTTTTTGGGTGTTTTTGGCTGGGTGCGCTAGTGGGATATGCGCTGGTAGCTATTGTTTTTGTAGTGTTTTCTTTTGGGCGCTGATTGGGCCGCATGCCTTTGTTGAGGGCGAAGGCCGGGAGTCGCCCGGCAGGCGAGGTACTTTTCTTTGCTTCGCCAAAGAAAAGTACCCAAAAGAAAGGCGACCCCGCTGTCTGCGTCCCCTGCGCTTCGCTACGGGGCAACCTGCGGTGCTCGCGGGCGGTGTGCGCTGCGGAACTCGCTGCGCGCTGGCGCGCTCCGCTCAAACAGCCGCAGCGAGTCAGTCCACGAAGCGCGTGTGTCCTGCGGCACACGCGCCACCCCGCCCGCTGCGCTCCTCGGCGCATCCAGAGGGGCAAAGGGGACAGAACATCCACACGGGCCTTTGCTTCGCTGCGCTGCGCTCGGCCCCGTCCCGCGGGCGCAAGCGCCACGCGCTGCGCAGGCCAAGCCGAGCGCAGCGATGGCCCGAATGGATGTCCGGCTGTTTGGATGTTTGGCTCCCCACCCCTGCTGGCTGCGCCTGCGGCGGGGCGGTTGCGGGGTGAGCATGGGCGTCGGAGCGCCCATGCTTCGTGAACTGACTCGCCGTGGCTGTCCGAGCGGCGCGCGCAGCGCAAAGCGAGTTCCACGGCGCACCCCGCAACCGACACGCCGCAGGTTTGCCCCTTCGCACAGCGAAGGGGTCGCAGACTGGGGGTCGCCTTTCTTTTGGGTACTTTTCTTTGGCGAAGCAAAGAAAAGTACCTCGCCCGCCGGGGCGAAAACCCGGCTCCCGCGCTCAAACCAGGCACGCTATTCATAAGGGCCAACGCTTCAGGCATTCACGACCTCGGAACGCCCACGCCACCTCTGCGCCCACCCCTCAAACGTGAGGTAAATCACCGGCGTCGTAAACAGCGTAAGCAACTGGCTCAGAATCAGCCCCCCCACCATCGTCACCCCCAACGGGTGCCGCAACTCGCTGCCCACCCCCGTGCCCAACATCATCGGCAAGGCCCCCAGCAAAGCCGCCAACGTCGTCATCAGGATGGGCCGGAACCGCAACAGACACGCCTGATAGATCGCATCGCGCGCACTCAGGCCTTCATCCCGCTGCGCCTCCAGCGCAAAGTCGATCATCATGATCGCGTTCTTCTTCACGATGCCGATCAGCAGCACGATGCCGATGATGGCAATGATGTCCAGGTCCAGCCGTGCCGCCATCAGCGCCAGCAACGCCCCCACCCCAGCCGAGGGCAGCGTGGACAAGATCGTGACAGGGTGCACCGTGCTTTCGTACAGCACGCCCAGCACGATGTACATGGTGACCACCGCGGCCAAAATAAGCAGCAGCGTGTTCGACAAAGACGCCTGGAACGCCAACGCCGCGCCCTGAAAGCTCGTCTCCACCGACAGCGGCAACTGCCCCTCAGCCTGCACGGCCGCCTTCTCGCGCTCAATGGCGGCCACGGCGTTGCCCAGCGACACGCCCGGCGCGGTGTTGAAGGAAATCGTGGCGGCGGGCAACTGGCCCACGTGGTTGACCACCAGCGGCATGTTGCGCTCCTCGATGCGCGCCACCGACGACAGCGGCACCGGCGCCCCCACGCTGGAGGGCACATAGATGCTCTGCAACGCCTCGGGCCCCACCTTGAACTGTGGCGCCACCTCCAGCACCACGCGGTACTGGTTGGACTGCGTGAAGATGGTCGAGATCAGCCGCTGGCCAAAGGCGTTGTACAGCGCGGCATCGATGCCCGCCACCGTCACCCCCAGCCGGCTGGCCTGGGCGCGGTCGATCTGCACATAGGCCTGGCGGCCCTGGTCCTGCAGGTCGCTGGCCACGTCGGTCAGCTCGGGCAGGGCGCGCAGGCGGCGCAGCAGCTCGGTGGTGCTGGTAGTCAGCTGCTGCATGTCGGGCGACGACAGCAGCCACTGGTATTGCGTGCGTGCCACCCGGTCTTCAATGGTCAGGTCCTGCACGGGCTGAATGAACAGGCGGATGCCCGGTAGGTTCTGCACGCACTCGGCCAGGCGCTGCTGCACCACATCGGCCTTGTCGCGGTCTGCATGGGGTTGCAGGTCGATCAACAGGCGACCGGTATTGAGCGTGGTGTTGGCGCCATCGACACCAATGAACGACGACACGCTGCGCACGGCGGGGTCTTGCAGCAGCCGCTCGGCCACAGCCTGCTGGCGCTCTGCCATGCCGGCAAACGAGATCGACTGGTCGGCCTCGGTGGTGGCCTGCAGCGTGCCGGTGTCCTGCACCGGAAAGAAGCCCTTGGGGATGAACAGGTACAGCACCACGGTGAGCGCCAGCGTGGCCGCAAACACCAGCCAGGTGGTGCCCCGGTGGTTCAGCACCCAGCCCAGCATGCGGCCATAGCCCGCGATGGTGCGGTCAAAGAAATGGCCTGTGGCGCGGTACAGGCGGCCGTGGCTCTCCTCGGGCGTGTGGCGCAGCAGGCGCGCGCACAGCATGGGGGTGAGCGTGAGCGACACCACGGCCGAGATCAGGATGGACACGGCCAGCGTGATGGCGAACTCGTGGAACAGCCGCCCCACCACATCGCCCATGAACAGCAACGGGATCAGCACCGCGATCAGCGAGATGGTGAGCGAGATGATGGTGAAGCCGATCTGCTGCGAGCCCTTGAGCGCGGCCGCGAGCGGTGCCTCGCCCTCTTCCACATAGCGGGCAATGTTTTCGATCATCACGATGGCATCGTCCACCACAAAACCTGTGGAGATGGTCAACGCCATCAGCGTGAGGTTGTTGATGGAGAAGCCCGCGAGGTACATCACGCCGCAGGTGCCGATGAGCGACAGCGGCACGGCCACGCTCGGGATCAGCGTGGCCGAGGGGCTGCGCAGGAACACAAAGATCACTGCCACCACCAGCAGCACGGCCAGGCCCAGCTCCACCTGCATATCGCGCACCGAGGCGCGCACCGTCACCGTGCGGTCGGTCAGCACCTGCACATCCAACGACGCGGGCAAGGTGCTTTGCAGCTGCGGCAACAGGGCCTTGATGCGATCCACCGTGTCGATCACGTTGGCGCCGGGCTGGCGGCGGATGTTGAGGATCACGCCGGGCTTGGCGCCCGTGTCAGCCGTGCCCGCCCAGGCGGCGAGGCGGGTGTTCTCGGCGTCGTCCACCGTTTCGGCCACGTCCTTCAGGCGCACGGGGGCGCCATTCTTGAAGGCGATGATGAGGTCGCGGTATTCAGCCGCCGACTGCAGCTGGTCGTTGGCATCGATGGTGGATGCACGGGCCGGGCCGTCAAAGCCGCCCTTGGCCTGCTTGACGTTGGCGGCGGCGATGGAGGTGCGCACGTCTTCCAGCGTGAGTCCCAGCTGCGCCAGTGCCGTGGGGTTGGCCTGGATGCGCACGGCCGGACGGCGCCCGCCCGCAATCGCCACCAGACCCACGCCCTGCACCTGCGACAGCTTGGGTGCCAGGCGGTTTTCCACCAGGTCGTTCACGCGGATCACGGGCAGCGAGGGCGAGGTGATGGCCAGTGTGAGGATGGGCGCATCGGCCGGGTTGACCTTGCTGTACAGCGGCGGCATGGGCAGGTCGCTGGGCAGCAGGTTGCTGCCCGCGTTAATGGCCGCCTGCACCTGCTGCTCGGCCACGTCCAGCGCCATGTCGAGCGCAAAACGCAGCGTGATCACCGAAGCCCCGCCCGAGCTGGTGGACGACATTTGCGACAGCCCCGGCATCTGGCCGAACTGCCGCTCCAGCGGGGCCGTGACGTTGGAGGTCATCACGTCCGGGCTCGCGCCCGGGTACAGCGTGGTGACCTGGATGGTGGGGTAGTCCACCTCGGGCAGGGCCGAGGTGGGCAGCAGCCGGTAGGCCATCAGCCCCGCGATCAGGATCGCCACCATCAGCAGCGCAGTGGCGATGGGGCGCAGGATGAAAAGGCGCGACAGATTCATGGCGGCGAGTGCGCTGGCAAGACAGGCAGGGGAGAAACCGGGGTGCCGCTGCGCTCAGCGCGCCGGGCTGGCTGCGCCACCCTGGGACGGCGGCTGCTGTTGCAGCCGCTCGCGGATGTAGGCACGGCGCTCCTCCTGCGGCATTGCCATCACGCGGGCGCGCTCGTCGGCGGGCATCTGGTCCAGCAGTGCCTTCACCTGCGGAGGGATGCCCCGTGGGGGTTCAGGGCTACGGTCTGCAGGCGCTGCGGGGGCTGCATGCGGTGCAGGCGCTGCAGCGCCTGGGGATGCTTGCGGTGCAGCTGCTCTGGGTGGTGCTTCGCTGCGCTGCTGTTGTGGCGCAGCAGAGGCCTGCGGGGCAGACGCCGGGGCAGCGGCGGGAGCACCCACACCCGACGCGGAAGAGGCAGCAGCAGACGCCGCCGACGCTGGAGCCGCTGCGCCGCTCGCGCCCATCTGCGCTCGCCGCTCGCGCAAGAAGGCGCGACGCTCTTCGGGGCTCATCTTCTGCAGCTTTTCACGTACATCGGGGGGCAGGGATGCCATGAAGGCGCGGCGCTGCGCGGCCTGGTCCTGGGCTGCCTGGTCGGCGCGGGTGACGGCACCGGCATCGATGACGGCGACCTTGGCGCCTTCACGCAGGCGGTCGATGCCGTCCGTGACCACCTGCTCGCCCTCGCGCAGCTCGCCTTCGACGCTCACACGGTCGCCATCGGTGACGCCCACGCGGATGCGGCGCTGGGTCACGGTACTGTCTTCCTGCACCAGGTAGACATAGTTGTTCTGCACGGCCGTGGCCGGTACGGTCAGCACGCCCTGGAGCAGGTTGACCTGCAGGCGCACGTTGACGAACTGGTTGGGGTACAGGGCGCCGTCTTCATTCGCAAAAGCGGCCTTCACCTTGATGGTGCCGGTGGCGCTGTCGATGGCGTTGTCCAGCGCCACCACGCGGCCCTTGGCCAGGTGGCGGCGGCTGTCGCGGTCCCACAGCTCCACGCTCAGCTCTTCGCCTGCGGCCATGCGGCGACGCATCTGGGGCAGGTGCGCCTCGGGCACGGAGAACGCTGCGTCGATGGGCCGCACCTGGTTGATGGTGACGATGCCGTTCGCGTCGCTCGGCCCCACCACGTTGCCCCGGTCCGCCTGGCGCAAACCCAGCCGGCCGGCAAATGGTGCGGTGACCTGGGTGTAGCTCAGTTGCAGGCGCGCGGCGTCAACCTGCGCCTGGTCCGAGGCCACGGTGCCTTCCAGCTGCCGCACCAGTGCGGCCTGGGTGTCCACCTGCTGGCTGGCGATGGAGTCGCGTGCCAGCAGGTCTTGATAACGCTTGAGGTCGAGCTGCGCATTCTTGAGCAGCGCCTGGTCACGCTGCAGCGTGCCCTGTGCCTGCGACAGCGCAGCCTGGTAGCTGCGCGCATCGATCTCGGCCAGCACCTGGCCTGCACGCACCTCGTCGCCTTCCTTGAAGCGCACCGACGTCAGCTCACCGCTCACCTTGGCGCGCACCACGGCGGTGGCGCGGGCGCTCATGGTGCCGATGGCGCTCACCACCACCCGCACATCGCCCCGCTGCACGGTGCCCACCGACACGGGCTGCACGTTGCCGCCGCCAAAGCGCCCGGGGCCGCCGCCCGGCCTGCGCGCCGCGTTCGGGCCCGTGGCGGCACCACCAGCGGTGGCCGCAGCCGCTGCATCCTGGCGCTGCTTCCACCACCAGGCACCACCTCCCACCGCCGCCAGCGCAATGGCGGCCATCAACAACGCGGAGGTCCAACGCAGCTTGCCGGACTGCAATCTTGCGGGCCTCTGTGGACGGGCAAACGAACGGTTCAGGGGCATGGTGGGGCGCAACCAGGAATGAGCGAAGGGGTATGGTAGCCAGCGCATCCCCCGGGGCTGCCGTCCGGCAGGCCCCCTTTACCGGGGATTTACGCGCGCTTTGGGCGGGGTTTACCGATGTATCGGCTCAGCCCCGCCCGGGGGTCGAAATCAGCGGTTGGTGGCAAGCAGAAGGCCGCCAGCCCCCATGAAGAAACCGCCCGTGGCCTTGTTCAGTCGGGCCACGCCGCGCGAAGTGCGGATGAAGCGGCGGATCTGGCGCCCGAAGCTGGCATACACAGCAGTCGACACGAATTCGCTGCCCAGATAGATGGAGCCAAGCACCAGAAACTGGCGCGCTGCAGGCTGCGCGGGGTCGATGAACTGCGGAAAGATCGCTGCGAACAGGATGATGGCTTTGGGGTTGGTGATGCCCAGCAGAAACTCCTGGGTGATGAGCGCACGCAGAGAGAACTGCGCTGGCTGGCCCGATGCCAGGGCACCGCCGGGCGCATCATCCAGTGCCAGGCCGCTGAACTCGCGGCTGTGCCAGGCCTTCCAGCCCAGCCAGAACAGGTAGGCGGCGCCCACCCACTTCACCGCCGTGAATGCCGCCTCGGACGCCAGCAGCATCGCGCCCAGCCCCACCGCAGACACCGTCAGAAAAATGGCAAACGCCGCTGCGCGGCCCACCGTGGCGATCAGCGCAGGGCCCACGCCTGCACGGATGCCGTTGTTGAGGCCACAAAAGTTGTTGGGCCCGGGGGTGAGCGAAATGGCGATGGCAACTGGAACAAATAGCAGCGCATCCATGGTGCGGTCCTTGCAGGGTGAGGCGTAAGTGAGAGAAAACAATCAGCTCTGCAGTCTACGGCAGACCTTGCCGACACAACCGCCCCGAGGGCACATGCCCCCAAGGCGCCATCGACCACCTTAGAGCGCCTTACAACCGCTCCAGGTCCAGCACCGAGCCCCAGGGCACATCGGGCAGGGCTTCGTAGTGCGCCACCACGGTCAGGCGGTCTGATCGGGCCGCCTGCGACGCCAGTGCCTGCGCGAGGTAACGGACGGAAGGTTTGTCCAGCCCACCCACCGGCTCGTCGATCAAGGTCAGTGGCGCATTCGACGCCAAGGCCCCGGCCATTAGCACTTTGCGCTTGCTGCCGGTAGACAGGGCATAAAAAGGCTTGTCCAGATGCTCGTGCAGGCTGAACCCGTCGATGTGCTCCATCAGGGCTGCCGCATCCCACAGGGGATAGCGCGCGGGCAGGCTGTCGAGCCAACCCCGAGCCGTGAACGGGTCCCACTCGCTGGATCGCGGGTCCGCCCAGAAGACGAGTGGTGCCGAGGCCTTGGCGGCTGGGTTCAGGTCCACCCCTTGCAGCGTGATGCTGCCGGCCTGCGCTATCAGTTCACCAGCCAGCACTCGCAGCAGCGTGGTTTTGCCGGTGCTTTCATCACCGCGCACCAAAGCCAGACCCGGGGGCCAGGCCAGCGACAGGTTGTCCAGCACCGCACACTCCGGGTATGCAAACCGCAACCCTTTTACCCACAAAAACGCGCTCTCAGCCACCATGCCTCCTCGACGCGGAAAGCGGCCATTCTAGGAAGCTGCGGCACGGCGGGCCCACCACAAGCCCCCCACCTGGTTCACCACCAGCCCACAGAGCACCGCAGCCGCACCCGCCCACTGCACAGGCGCAGGCGTTTCACCCAGAAAGGCATAGGCCGCCCACAGCCCCACCACCGGCACCAGCAGCGAAAACGGCGTGACCCGTCCCGCCGCATGGCGTTGCAACAGCTGCGTCCACAGCGTGTAGGCCAGCAAGGTGGCCAAAAAAGCCAGGTAGGCCACGGCCAGCAACCCCGTGCCATTCAAAGACTGCAGCTGTGCCCACACGGCGGCGGAGCCATCGCTCCACCAAGCAAGCGCAAAAAACGGCCCAATGGGCACCACGCTGCTCCATACGATGAACGGAAACGGCGCATACGCCCCAGCCTGCGCCGCGCGGCGTGCCACCAGATTGGACACCGCCCACATAAATGCGGCGCCGAGGGTGAGTACAAACCCCGCCAGCGTCATCTGGCCCGGCCCCTCGCCATGCGCGAGGCCGATGGTCATCAAGCCGCCGAACGCCAGCAACAAGCCGCCCCACTGCCAGGGCTTGGCGCGCTCCCCCAGCAACGGCGCAGCCAGCAACAAGGTGAAGAACGCCTGGGTCTGCATCACCACCGACGCCATGCCCGCCGTCATGCCCAGCTGCAGGCCCAGAAACAGAAAGCCGAACTGCCCCAGCCCCTGCGCCAGCCCGTAGCCCACCACAAAGCGCCAGGGCAAAGCCGGGCGCGGCACGAAGAGCAAAAAGGGCAACGATGCCGCTGTGAAGCGCAGCGCGCCCAGCAGCATGGGGCTCAGGCCTTGCAGGCCGAGCTTCATCACCACAAAGTTCAGCCCCCAGATGACCACCACCGCCAGGGCGCGCAACAGGTCGCCATGGCTCAAGGCCGCTGGCGCACTCATGCTGCCGCCACCGCAGCGCCCGCAGCCACCGGACGGCCCTGCCGCGCCCGGGCAGCGACAAAGGCGTCGAACGCCTGGGCGCTGGTTTTGCCCGGCACATAGCCCAGCACCTCCTTGAGTGCTGTGTTCAGCAGCACGGGCCGGTAGCGCAAAAAGTCGAGCTGCTCGGGGCCGTAGCGGCTGACACCGAGCGCGGAGCCCACGGCCAGCGCCGTGCGCAGCAGCCCGGCGGGCAGTTCCAGCATGGGTTTGCCCAGGCGCCGGGCGATCTCGCGCAGAGGCAAGGCACCGTCGCCCGCCAGGTTGAAGCAGCCTGCCCGCTGCGTGCGCAGCGCATGCAGGATGGCACCAGTCACGTCTTCGTCCCAGATGAAGACAAACGGGCTCTCGCTGCCCTGGATGGCGAGCAGGCGCGGCTTTTCAAACAAGGCGGTGATCTGGTTGTCCACCCGCTCACCCAGGATGGTGCCGATGCGCAGCACCGTCTGCGCCAGCCCCGGGTGCTGCGTGCGGTATTGCGCCAGCATCTCTTCCACCAGCCGCTTGTGGTGTGAATAGGCAAACACCTCGTTGCCCCGCAGCGCGTCGGTCTCGCGCAACCATGCGGGGTTGTCAGCGTGGTAACCGTACGCCGCGCCGCTGGAGCTGACGACCAGTTGCTTCACGCCATTGGCCACACAGGCATCCAGCACGTTCTGGCTGCCCAGCACGTCCACCGAATATTCAAACTCGCGGCTGGAGCCCTTGCCGGGCGTGACGATGGACGCCAGGTGCACCACGCTGTCGATGGCATGGTCCGCCAGCGTCTGCGCCAATGCAGGGTCGCGCACGTCCTGCACCCGGTAGGTCACACCGGGCAGGTGGCGCTCGGCGGGCACCTCACGCACATCGGCCGCCACGATGGTCCCTCCCCCTTCACGCGCCAGTGCAGCTACCACGCTGCGGCCCAGAAAGCCGTCTGCGCCGGTGACCAGAATGCGGCGGCTTTCCCACCCCAGGCCGGTCATGTGCGCTGCTCCCCAAGCGCGTCGACCGGCGGTAGCTGCGCAGGCCTGCGCCCCCACCAGCCAGCCAGCGCAAGGCCCGCGATGATGTCCCAAAAGCCCCACACGCCCGCCACCACGGCCATACCGCCCAGCCCGCCGAAGAAGCTGAAGATCAGCACCAGGCCCAGGCCCGCATTGCGAATGCCCACCTCGATGCTCACGGCACGCCGGTCGTAGTCTGGCAAGCCGCTGAGTCGCGCGCTGGCGTAGCCGGTGCCGAAGGCCAGCGCATCGTGCAGTGCCACAGCCAGCAGCACCAGGCCCACGTAGTCCAGAAAGTAACGCCAGTTGCCCGCCACCGCGCCCACGATGAAGCCGATGAGGCACAAAAAGCTGAAGATGCGCACGGGCTTGTTCACGCGCTGTGTGAGGCGCGGCAACTTTTCGGCACACAGGATGCCCAGCACAAAGGGCAGCCCAATGATCACCACGATGTGCCCTGCCATTTCCAGCGGGTCGAGCGCAATGCTGCGCAGCAGCGGCGCCGCCGTGGGGTGCATGCCGCCCCAGAAGGCAAAGTTGAGCGGCATGAGCACGATGGCCAGCGCGTTGGAGATGGCCGTCATCGACACCGACAGCGCCACATTGCCCCCCGCGCGGTGCGTGAGGATGTTGCTCACATTGCCGGGCGGACAGCAGGCGACCAGGATCATGCCCAGCGCAATGCTGGGCCCGGGCTTGAGCAACAGCGTGAGCACAAAGGTCACCGCAGGCAGCACGATGAACTGCGCGGCAATGCCCACTGCCATGGCCCCCGGCATACGCAGCACGCGCTTGAAGTCCGCCACGCGTGTATCCAGCGCAATGCCGAACATGAGAAAACCCAGCACCCCATTGAGCACCACCAGCGACGCGGGGTTGAAGTTGAGGCGTATTTCGTCCACAGGCAGCATAGATAACCTTTGAGTTCAGTTCTTCACCGCGTATTGCGAAACGCGCAACGCACGAAACTGTCGCAGCGACAGCGCGGGACGCCGAGCAAGGGCCGCCCCGCAGCGAGGGCGTCGTCCCCTTGCTCGCAGTGCGCAGCGCTGCGAGAGCGGGGGGAAGGCGCGCAGCGCCTCAGGGGGGCTTTCATTCCAGGGCTGCGGCGGCCGCGCGCACCGCGTTGCGGTAGGTGTCCTTGTGCACGTAGTACGCCATGCGTTCGAGCTGGAGATACTTGAAGCCGCCCGACAGATCGGGCGGCGGCCCGGCCTTGGCCTGGCGCAGGGCCTCGGCGCGCGGCGAGCCCTCGGCCTGTGCCTTGAAGAAGCGCGCCACCAGCTCGGCCTGCTCATAGCGGCCCTGCCAGCCGATGCCGCTGGCCTCGATCATGCCCATCACGGCCAGATTGTCGAACCGGGGCGACAGGATGTTGAGGTACAGCTGCGGCGCCATGCCCTGCCAGTTGAGCAGGCTGTGGTCGATGAAGGGGTAATGCAGCTTGTACCCGGTGGCGCAGAGCACCAGGTCATAGTCCTGGGCGCTGCCGTCCTTGAAGTGTACCGTGTGGCCTTCAAGGCGCGCGATGTCGGGTTTGACGTGGATGTCGCCATGGCCCAGGTGGTGAAGCACCAGCGAGTTGACCACCGGGTGCGACTCGTACATCTTGTAGTCGGGCTTGGGCAGGCCAAAGCGCGCAGGGTCGCCGGTGAACCATTGCAGCACCACGCTGTCCACCTTCTGCTTGAGCCAGGGCGGCATCTTGAACTTGCCGCCCAGCGTGTCTGCAGGCTTGCCGAACACATACTTGGGCACAAAGTAATAGCCGCGCCGCACCGAGATGTCCACGCTGCGCGCGTAGTGCACCGCATCCACCGCAATATCGCAACCCGAGTTGCCCGCACCCACCACCAGCACACGCTTGCCCTTGAACAGCTCGGCACTCTTGTAGGCGCTGGTGTGCAGCAGCTCCCCGTCAAAGTGCCCCTCAAAGCGCGGCATGCTGGGTTCGGCCAGCGTGCCGTTGGCAATGACCACGCCCTTGAACTCTGCGGTTTGCGCGGGGCCACCGTGCTGCGTCCACGTCACGCGCCATAGCGGCGCAGCGTCCTCGCCCACCGGCTCGACCCGGAGCACGCGCGTGCCAAACCAGTAGTGCTGGCGCAGGCCAAAGTGCTCTGCAAAGTCGAAGAAATACTGGCGCATGTCCCGGTGGCTTGGGTAGTCGGCCACCTCGGGGCGCATGGGAAACTCGGTGAACTCCGTGGTGTGCTTGCTCGAAATCAGGTGCGCCGATTCATAGACGGTGCTGCGCGGGTTGTCGATGTTCCACAGCCCGCCCACATCGGTGTGTGCTTCAAAGCCCTGAAAAGGCACACCCAGCTTCTGCAGGTTGCGCGCCGCGGCCAGCCCGCTGGGGCCGGCGCCGATGACGGCGATGTGGCCGCGCAGGTCCTGCGCGGCGGGCGTTGCAGGGCTTGTCTCCGGCATCGTTGTTGTTGTTGTCATTCGCTGTTTTCTCTCTCAGGTGTCGATGTTCTTGTCGGCGCGCATGGGCAGCCCCGGAATGGCGGTGGCCCCCGCCTCGCCCACGCGCGGCTTGCGTGGCTGGCCCAGCAGCAGCCGGTCGTGCAGGGCGTCGGGCAACAGGTTCAACAGGCGCGCCAGCCAACCGATGCGCGCGGGCAACACGATGTGGGTGCGCCCCCGGGCCACAGCGGCCAGCAGGGCACGCGCCGCGTCCTCGGGCTCCAACAGGCCAGGCATGGCAAAACGGTTGCCTGCGGTGAGCGCGGTGCGCAGATAGCCGGGGCTGACCGTGCTCACCACGATGGAATCGCTGCGCAGCTCGGCACGCAGACTCTCCAGGTAACGGATCAGCCCGCCCTTGCTGGCGCAGTACGCGCCGTTGCCCGGCATGCCCCGCCAGCCCGCAATGCTGGCCACGCCCACCAGCGCGCCGCGCCGCTGCGCCCGCATCGCTGCCACAAACGGCTGGAAAGTGGTGGCAGCGCCCAGCAGGTTGATCTCCAGCATGCGCCGCATCACGGCCAGGTCGTCGGCATGGGCGGTGTCAAAGCCACCGGCCACCCCGGCATTGGCGATGACGAGGTCCGGCGTCCCACGCCGGCCCATCCAGTCGGCGGCCATGGCCTGCATCGCGGTGGTGTCGGCCACATCGGGCGTATAGACGGTGCAGCGCTCTGGCGCCAGCGCGGCCAGGGTCTCCAGCACGGGCCGGTTCAGGCCCACCAGCGCCAGGGCAGCGCCCTGGCCGATCAGCTCGCGCGCCAGCGCCTGGCCCAGCCCGCCACAGGCGCCGGTGAGCACTACGTTCTGGAAAGAGGCGGTCATGAAGCTCCCGGTGAATTGGGTTTGCAGCTTAGCCACAATGCTGAATAATCCCGAAATGTTTTATGAATTCGTCTCGAATTCCGAGATTTATGACCAACACGCCGCCCAGCCTGCGCCTGTTTGAACTGCTGGAAACGATGTGCGCGCACGGTCGGCCCTTCAGCCTGGGCGATGCCATCGAGGCCACCGGCTGGCCCAAGCCCAGCGTGCATCGCATGCTGGACCAACTGGAATCTGGCGGCCTGCTGGCACGCGAGCCCGACGGGCGGCGCTACACGCCCGCGCCACGTCTGCTGCGCCTGGCTGAAAGCACGCTGAGCGCGGGCACCCAGCATGGGGTGCGCCACGCCGTGCTGCGGCAACTGGTGGCCGATATTGGAGAAAGCTGCAACCTCACGGCGTTGAGCGGCGCTGAAGTGATCTACCTGGACCGGGTGGAGTCAGCCTTTCCGCTGCGCATGGAATTGCGGCCCGGCACCCGCGTGCCCATCCACTGCTCAGCCAGCGGCAAGCTGTTTCTGGCCCACCTGTCGCCCGCACGCCGGGCCGCCATCCTCGACGGCCTGCCCCTCACCCGCCACACCGCCACCACCCTCACCGACCGCGCCGCGCTGGAGTCCGAGCTGGAGCAGATCCTGCGGCAAGGCTATGCCACCGACGCCGAGGAGTTTGTGGACGGCCTCGTCTGTGTGGCCGTGCCCGTGATGGCCGGCGTGCGGCGCCAGGTGCGCAGCGCCGTGGCACTGCAGGCACCTGCGGCCCGCATGCCGCTGACGCGCGCGCTGCAACTGGTGCCCCGGCTGGGAGAGGCCGCACAGGCCCTGGGCAGGACCTGGGCTTGAGCAATCACACAGCAACTCCTGACGCATTCACACCGGCTCTCACCATGCCACTGAACTACCTCGACTTTGACTACAGCGAAGACGCTGATGGCAACGGCACCCTGGATGCCATGGCCAGCGTCTTGCCCGCACAACTGACCGCTTTGCAGAGCGAGATCTCCGCCGTGCTGGCCTGGGCGCATGCGCACTGGCCTGGTGCCTGCGCACCGCTGGAAGACGGCGGCACTTGGCACTACGACCTGCATGGTGTGCAAGAGGTGCAGAGCCCGCTGACTTTGTCCTTTGACGAAGCAACTGGGCAACTGCACACGACCACAGGCGGTGCCGCGCCACCACGCACCACGCTGACCCTGACCCTCAGCGGCAGCAGCGACTTCTGCACCGCGTTGCGCGAAGCCTTCGAGATGGAATGAGCCCCCTCTTCACGACCCGTCTCCCCAAGCCAGACCAAAGGGTCAAGGATGTCCTGCATCACCCTCGCGAGTCGGTGATAGTGCGGATCGGGACAGTCCGCAAGGCGTCTTTTTGCAGCCAATAGCCCGGCTATTGGCAAGAAAAGCAACGCAGCGGATGGCCCGAGGCCGCGCTATCACAGACCGCAGGGAGTGATGCAGGACATGCTTATCCCCAATTAGCGACAAAAAGCCCCACGTTGCAAACAGGTTAGTGCTCCAGGCCACGCCTTTATGAGGTCCGGCGTTACAGTTGCGACTCATTAGTTCAACCCGAGACTGGAGAGTTTCATGCTGTCACGCCGTCACTTCCTGGGCGCAAGCCTGGCCACCACCGTTTACGCTGCAGGCTCGTTCGTGCCCGTCTGGGCTCAGAACGCCCCCAACTTTGGTACGCCCACCCTGCCCAGCCCAGGCTTCAGGCGCATGAAGGTGGGCGATGTGGAAGTGATTGCACTGAACGACGGCATCACGCGCCGCCCCCTGGGCGAAGAGTTCGTGAAGAACGCGCCGCTGGCCGAGGTGCGTGCGCTGCTCGCATCGCAGAATCTGCCCACCGACTACATCGACGTGCCCTACACCCCGTTTCTGGTGGTGGCAGGGGCGCGCAAGATCCTCATCGATACCGGGCTGGGCGAGTTTGGCGGCCCCACCACCGGCAAGCTGCTCGACAGCCTGCGTGCCGCTGGCATGCAGGCCTCGGACATCGACACCGTGCTCATCAGCCACTTCCATGGCGACCACATCAACGGGCTGCGCAACAAGGCAGGCGAATGGACCTTCCCCAAGGCCAAGGTGATGGTGCCAGCGGCGGAACACGCCTTCTGGATGGACGATGCGCGCATGGCGGCGGCTCCGGCCGGCATGAAGGGCGCGTTCGAGAACGCGCGCCGCACCTTCGCCACCATGCCAGCCGACACGCTGGTGCGGTTTGAAGCGGGCAACGAAGTGGCGCCGGGCATCCAGTCCGTGGCCGCCTATGGCCACACGCCGGGCCACACGCTGTTTGAGCTGAAGTCGGCAGGCCAGAACTTCTTTTATGTGGCAGACCTGACCAACGTGCCCGCGCTGTTCGCGCGCAACCCCGACTGGGCCGTGACCTTTGACATGGATGCCGAGGCAGCCCGCAAGGTACGGCGCGAAGTGTTTGCCCGCATCACCGCCAGCAACGCCATGCTGGGTGGCTTCCACTTCCCGTTCCCCGCGTTTGGCCGCATGGCGGCATCGGGCAATGGCTATGCCTTCCAGCCTGCGGCCTGATACAGACATCGACGCTGCCGGCGGTACGGCGGGTGCGGACGGCGCACGCCTCACGCGGCGCACCCTGCTGGGCAGGGGCGCGGCGGGCGCCGTGGGTGGAGCCCTGGGTGTCGCAGCCTTGCAGAGCTGGGCCGCCCAGGAGGCGGGAGCAGAAGCCTTGCTGCGCCAGGGGGGCGTGGTGGCGCTATTCCGCCATGCGCTGGCCCCTGGCACGTTCGATCCGCCGGGCTTCCGTCTGGGCGACTGCGGCACCCAGCGCAACCTGAGCGACGAAGGCCGGGCCCAGGCGCGCCGCATTGGCGAATGGTTTCAGGCGCGGCAGTTGCAACCCGGCAAGGTGTTGTCCAGCCCGTGGTGCCGGTGCATCGACACCGCCACGCTGGCCTTCGGCGCACCCCAGGTCTGGGCGCCGCTGGGCTCGCCCCGGGGCTATCCCGAGACGACCGGAGCGGCCCATCTGCGCGCTCTGCGCGACGCGCTGACCGCCGTCTCCGCACGCAGCGGCCGGTTTGAAGTGTGGGTGAGCCACATGTTTGTGCAGGCCGACCTGGCGCAGGACAGCACGCGCTCGGGCGAGGCACTCATATTGCGCCACCAGGGCGGCGCTGCCCCGCAGGTTCTGGCGCGCTGGACCCTGCCTGACTGAAGCTTCAGCCCCTTTCCTTGCAGGGCGTGGTGCTACCCCTTTTGGGGCCCGCGCTGCACCTGTGGCCTAATATGACCCTTTTCTCCACTTTCTCAGAGACCAATCATGGGCAACAAGATCGTCACCGAAGCAGACCGCAAGCGCACCCCCCAACCCAAGCCACTGCCCGGCGTGACGCTGAACACCCCCGGCCGCGGCCAGCGCGTGAGCCTGGAGCGTGGTGTCGCCACGCGCAGCAAGAAGAACCCTGGCAAGCGTTCGCGCAAGGGCGGCTGATCGGCCACCCGGGGCGCTATGGCGTCCCGCCAGCATCTACAAAAAAGCCCTCATCCGAGGGCTTTTTTGTTGGCGTTGCACTGCCTATTGCCACTGCCTACTCCAGCGGCGCGGGCATGGTTTCCGCCTGGCCTCTGGCGGGGAGAATGATGTGGAACGCGGCGCCGCTGGCGGGCACGTTCTCGGCGAAGATTCGCCCACCCATGGCCTCGACGATCTTGCGGCAAATCGCCAGGCCCAGGCCCGTGCCGCCCGAGCCATCCTTGGTTTTGCTGGACTGCACGAAGGCCTCAAAAATACTGTGCAGCTCTGATGGGGGAATGCCCGGGCCCTCATCGCGCACCACCAGGTGCGTCTGACCCTGCGGGTCTGCGTAGCCCTCCAGCGTGATGGTGCTACCGGGCGGGGAAAACTTGATGGCGTTGGCCACCACATTGCGGATCACCTGCTGAAAGCGCAGCGGGTCGGCCTTGGCCACCAACGGAAGGTCGGGCATACGCAAATCCATCATCAGATGGCTGCGCTCCAGCAAGGGCTCCAGTTCGCGGATCACGGGGCGTACCACACCGCGCAGGTCGATGCGCTCCATGTGGAAGGTCCCCACCGTGCTCTCCAGCTTGGAGACCTCCAGCAGGTCGTTCACCAACGTGAGCATGCGCTGGCCTGCGGAATGGATGTCTTCAAACATGCCCGCCAGCTTGGGCTGCGTGCGGCCACGCAACATACCCAGCTCGGCAAAGCCCAGAATGGACTGCAGTGGGGTGCGCAGCTCGTGGCTCATGTTGGCCACGAACTCCGACTTGGCACGTGACGCCTCTTCGGCCGCATCGCGGGCCTCCTGGGTAGCGCGCTCGGCCTCGCGGAACTCGCTCACATCCATCAAGATAGTGAGCACGCCGGTGACCTGGCCATGTTCATCTGCAATGGCCGCCTTGGCCAGGCGCGTATCGCGGCGCGATCCATCGCCATGGCGCACCTGTGTTTCCACCAGCGTCCGTCCACCCCAGCGCAGCAACTGCTTGTTGGCCGACTGGTGCACCTTGACTTCGTCAGGGGGCAGGCATTCGGCCACAGCCTTGCCCAGCACGGTGACGCGCTCGCGGCCCTTGTATTCCTCCCACGCCTTGTTCACGCGCACAAAGCGGTCCTGCGCATCGGTCACAGAGATGGGCAGCGGATTGGTCTCCAGCAGCAGATCCTGGAAAGCAATCTGCGCCTGCAGCTGCTGCTGGGCCATCCAGCGTTCGGTTTCATCCACCGCACTGCCTGCGAAACCGATCACGCGCCCGGCCGCCACCAAGGGCACCACTGCCACCTTGAACGTCATCTCTTTGCCCGCCGCAGAGCGGGACAGCACCTGGCACACCCGCACGCCATCGGGCGATCGCGGGTCGATGGCCCGCACCACCTCGTTGCGGCTTTGCGGCTCCACCAGATCGTGCAGGCGCTTGCCAATGGCGCGGTCGGGGGAAGTGCCCGTCATGACGGTCCAGTGGGCGTTCACATAGGTGATCACGCCCTGGGCATCGGTGCGAAAGATCAGCTCCTGCACGCTGCGCATGAGCACCGACAGGTCCCGCTCGTTACGGGCAATGCGGGCCTGCGCCGCATCAATGGCCAGCCGCGCCCGCTCACGGGTGCGGATGCCCCGCCATATCGCAACGGTCAACACCAGCACCAGCGCCACCAGGGCCAGGCCAATGCCGAGCAACGCTCTGGCGTCCGCCAGCCAGCTCTTCACAACGGCCTGGTACGAAGTCTCTACCACCACCACGAGCGGCAAGGCGGCCGAGGCTCGAAAGCTGACGATCTGCCGCTCGCCCAGCACGCCCGCGCCCAGGTAGGTGGCATGCTCCTGCCGGGGCAAGAACTGGCTGAACACGGGGATGTGATTCACCCGCGCGCCTGCGAGCGCCGCCGCTGTGCCCGAGGTCGCCAGCACCTGGCCGTTGTACGCCGTCACCACCGAATCAAAAATCTCGGACTCCAGCGTGAGGTGCTGAAAGTTGGACAGCGAATCAGGGTTGACCAAGGCCACCAGCACCAGCACTTGCCCGGCTTCCGTCTTGTAGCCATGCATCACAGGGATGAAAGCCACCCCGGCAGGCGCTGCCACCGCTTTGCCCCCCAGGCGCACGCTTTGCAGGCTACGGCCCGGCGTGAGGCCGCCCTGCACCGTCCGCCCCACCGCCACCGGCGGGCCCAACTGGGCCAGATCCACAAAACTCTCGGCATCGCCCGGCAATGTGCTTGCGATCACTCGCCCCCCTGCGTCCACCACGGTCAGCCCCCGGAGAAACGAAAGCGCAGCCAGTGCCTGTCCCAGGGCGTCCTGCATGCGCCGGGGCTCGGAGGCCACAGCCGTGAGGGCGGGCGATGTAGCCAGTGACTCCAATGCCAGCTCGGCCGTCTGCATGGTGCGCGTGGCCTGGTCCTCCAGCACCCGGGCCAGCATGGCTGCATGGTTCTGGTGGCTGATGCGCACCGTGCGAAAGTCGTTCACGGCCAACGCACCCACCCCCACCAACGCCGCCAATGCCGACAGCCCCCCGATGACCAGGACCAGGTGGCTGGTCTGCAACACCCACGCGCGCAGTCGAGCCCAGCGCCGGTAGAGAGGCTGAAGAGCTGCCATGTCAGCGCACCACGATGGCGCTCAGGCCATTCTGGGAGGCCGCACGCTGCAGGCGGCCATCCGCTTTGATGCGGGCTACAAAGGCCTCGACCGTGGCCAGCCACGCCGCGTCGCCGCGCTTGACTGCATAGCCGTAGGGCAGCACCGAGAACGGTTCGGGAGACTCGATGAGCCGGGCCCAGTCGGCGTTGTCCATCAGGCGCCGGCTGTAGGGGTAGTCGGTCATGAACACGTCAATGCGCCCGGCCGTCAGCTCGCGCTCCCGGGTTGCGGGCAACTGGATGCGCACCAGCGTGGCTTGCTTGAGGCGCTGGGCCATGATGGGCTCCATGAACGTGCCCGCCTGCACCCCCACCAGCACGCCTGGCTTGTCGATGTCGGCCCACTGCTTGATGACCGTGTTGGTTTTGGTTGTGATGCCATAGATGTC
The DNA here is from genome assembly GCF_056314325.1 of Acidovorax sp. DMC1. NCBI lineage: Bacteria > Pseudomonadati > Pseudomonadota > Betaproteobacteria > Burkholderiales > Comamonadaceae > Acidovorax > Acidovorax sp. DMC1. The sequence goes on from NZ_JBQUYO010000010.1 coordinate 47,788, forward strand.
GCTGCGCATATAGGGCTGGGTGAAAGCCAGCTTCTCCATGCGCTGGGGCAGCATGCCAATGGCGAACATGGCCACGTCACAACGGTCCTGGTTCAGGTCATCAATGAGGGTGGGAAAGGAAGAGTCCACGTATTCGACCCGGGCCTTGAGATCGCGCGCCAGCTCGCCCGACAGGTCAATGTCGATGCCGCCCAGCTGCTGCGTGCGCGGGTGGCGAAAGGTCACGCCGTAGTAGTCCGGCCACACACACACGCGCAGCACCGACTGGCTCTGGACCCGGTCGGCCACAGGCCCTGCCAGCGCGCTGGTGGCGCACGCCGCCAGCAGCAGGCGGGTGATGGCACGTGCCCCCGGTTTCAGCCACTGCATCATCGTCATCATCATGGGGAATCCTTGAATCAATCCAACCACCGTACCCACAGTGGCCTGCCGCAGAGCGGCCAAAAAAGGGTCAGGGCGCATCGATCAGTGCATCAAACGACGGGCATTCCTGCGTGATCTTGCACCGCAGTGCGTCAATGGCCGCAGCATGCGCCAAAAACGTGTCCACGATCACCGGGTCAAACGCGCGCCCACGCTCGGCTGCCAGCATCTCCAGCGCCACCGGCACGGTGAAGGCGGGGCGATACACCCGGTCCATCGTCAGTGCGTCAAAAAAGTCCACCACGGCCGTGATGCGGCCCGACAGCGGAATGGCATCGCCCGCAAGGCCTGCAGGGTAGCCCTGGCCGTCGTAGCGTTCGTGGTGCGTGAGCGCCACCTCGGCCGCCATGCGAAAGACGGGAATCTGCGAACGCCCGAGGATCTCGGCACCCATGGCGGCATGGCAGTTCATGGTCTGGCGCTCTTCCGGGGTGAGCTTGCCGGGCTTCTTGAGCACACTGTCCGGGGTGCCGATCTTGCCGATGTCATGCATGGGCGCCGCCTTGCGCAGCATGCGGGCGTAGCCCACCGTCTGCCCCAGCGCGAGGGCCAAGGCCTCGGCCAGATAGCCGATGCGCACGATGTGCACGCCGGTGTCATCGTCTTTGAGGTCTGCGGCGGCCGACAGGTGCAGCAGTGCCGCGTGGTGTGCGCGGGTGACCTCGCGCAGCGCTTCGTTGCGCTCCCGGTACATGCGGCCGAAGTCACGCACAAAACGCTCCATCTGCGCCGCTGCGGCCTCGTCAAAGCACCGCGTGTCTGGCGGCGCCTGGGGCGCAGGCTCCAGCACTGGGAGCGAAGTCACTGCGCTGCCTCCATGCGGTAGATGGTCTCCAGCACCTGCAGCGTGCTGAAGGGCTTCATCAGGTAGTCGTCGGCTCCTGCCGCGAAACCTGCCGCCCGGTCATCCGACTGCACCCGGGCCGTCAGCATGATCACCTTGGTGTGGCGCATGCCCGGGGCCGATTTGATGCGGCGGCACACATCCAGGCCGTTCAGGGTGCCCGGCATCATCACGTCGAGCAGCACGATGTCCGGCTGCAGCTCCTGGGCCAGCACCCAGCCCGCGTCGCCCGTGGCGGCTTCGTGGATCTCGAAGTCATCAAACTCCAGCGTCATCTTGAGCAGCTTGCGGATATCGATGTGGTCTTCGACGATGAGAATCTTTTTCATGGCGGGAACCCTTGTGGGGCAGAGGTCGGCTTGGAAATACAAAAAAGCACAGATCAGGGTGTTTTTTTGCCATTGATAGAATCATATCAATCATTTTTATCAAATACAAGACACGTGTTTGAAAAAATTAGGAGAAAATGCGCGATCTATGCAATCTGACCATTCCCTCGCGGAGCGCGCCATGGCCGACCACTACACAACGCTCGAAGTCGCCAAGATGCTGGGGATGGCCGTACGGTCCGTCCAGCTGATGGTGGACCGCAAGGAGCTGGAGGCCTGGAAGACGCCGGGCGGACATCGCCGTATCTCCCGCGCATCGGTGGAACGCTGGATGACCGCCCACGGCGCCGGGGGCGCGGCCCCGGCACCCGCAGCCGGCACGCCGGTGGCCAGCCGCCCCCCTCTGGCACCACCCGTGGCCCCCGCCAAAGGGCGCGCGCCGCAGATCCTGCTGATTGAAGACTCGATCCATTTCCAGAATCTGGTCGGCCTCATCGTGCAGCAACACTTTCCGGGTGTGCAGTTGCAGGTGGCCAACGATGGCATCACCGGTCTGGCGCTGTATGGGCAGATACAGCCCGAGGTGCTGATCGTGGACATCCTGCTGCCGGGCATTGACGGCGCCACCCTGATCACCACGCTGCGTTCGCACCCTCAGTTTGCGCGCAGCCACCTTATCGTGGTCACCTCACTCGACGAGCAGCAGCGCGAGCCCTACGCCTTCGCCCTGCAGGGCGTGAAGGTCATTCACAAACCCCGACTAGTGGCCGAGCTGCCGAGCGCACTGGCTGCGTGTATTCCACAGGCCCAGGTGCCCGCATGAGCACGCCCAAGGTCCTGCTGGTGGAAGACGACAGCTCCATCGCACGCTTTGTGCAGATGGCGCTGGAGGAGCTTCCCATTGAGCTGGTGACCTGCGCCAATGTGCCGGACGCCATGCAGGCGCTGCACGCCGGGGGGGTGGAACTCATCATCACCGACCTCATGCTGCCCGGCGAGTCCGGCATTGACCTCGTACAGCGGCTACTGCAAGAGCCCGTGCACGGCCGCCGGATTCCAGTCGCGGTGTTCAGCGCAGGCCTGACACCCCCCGTGCGCGAACAACTGCAGGCCATGAAGGTGTGGCGCATGGTGTCCAAACCCGCGTCGGTGGCAGAGCTGGAGGCCTGCGTGACCGATGCGCTGGCGCTGGTGGCCGAGCCCCCTGCCAACGCGCCGGCCACAAGCACCACGCTGGCCGATGAAGCGGCCGACGATGAGGCGCAGGCCATTGCCACCCACTTTGCGGGCGACGAGTTTTTGTTCAAGGCCTACCGCGCCAGCTGCCTGCAGCAGTTCCCGGCCGACATACGGCAAGGCGACGCCGCCTGCACGGCGCAAGACTGGCCCGCGCTGCGGCGCCTGGCACACAGCCTGGCCACCGTGCTGCTTACCCTCGGCCACCCAGCCCAGAGCGTGCGCGCGCGCCAGCTGGAAAACGCGGCCGCCCAGCCTGCCCCCGAGGCGTGCCTGGAACATTGGCGCCTGCTGCGGGCGTTTCTCCTGCAGCTCTGACCCGGCGCCAGCGGCGCTGCGGGCCCACCGCGTGGCCTTGCAGAGGTCCGACAGCGGGCGATCTCTCACCCAGCCACCCCCACCTGAAAACACCCACCCTATCGGGGGACGGCACCACTTTTCTCCAAAATAACCATTCAGAGCAAAAAATAACCAATTGGTCTAATATGAAAACAATTGGTTTCAACTGCTCCCTGAGCGGTGTGAAACGCCCCTTTCACCCCTCACAGGCAGATCTCCATGGACTCCACCGTTGTCTCCGAATACCGCCCCCACCTCGTCGCCGCCTCGTTCGCACTGGCGTTCATCGGTTCACTGATCGCGCTGATGGTCACGCGCCGCATCCGCCACAAGGACGGCTCGCTGAACCGCGCAGCCGCAGTCACGGCGGGTGTGGCCCTGGGTGGGATCGGCGTGTGGTCCATGCACTTTGTGGGCATGGTGGCGCTGCGGCTGGATGTGGCCAGCAGCTACGGCATCGTCGAAAGCGCGGTGTCCCTGGTGGCTGCCGTGGTCTGCACCTCGGCCGCACTCATCGTCGTGTCCAAGGCGCCTCGGGACCTGGAACGCATTCTGGGCGCAGGGTTGTTGCTGGGCCTGGGTGTGGCGGGCATGCACTACCTGGGCATGTACGGCATGAAGATTGGCGGCTACATCAATTGGGACCTGCGGACCGTGGCGCTTTCAGTGCTCATCGCGGTGGCAGCAGGCACGGCCGCCCTGTGGCTGGCCTTCAACACCCGCAGCATGCCCAGCCGCGCAGGGGCCGCCCTGCTCATGGCCGCTGCCGTGTGCGCCATGCACTACACCGGCATGGGCGCGGCCGAGTTCATCTGCACCACCCCCAACCGCTTTGCCACCGTGCAGGGCCCCGGGCTGGTCAGCTCGCTGGGCCTGGGTCCCACCGTGGCCGCCTGCGCCTTTGCAATGGCTGTGCTTATTTCTGTAGACCTGTACGTGCAGTGGATGCAGCGCTCCATCGGGCAGCAGCGGCGCCGCACCGCCTGAACCCACCAGATCAGCCAAAGCTCGCAAAAAAACAAGGACCGAGGCAGGGTGGATTGGGTCCACTCTTCAATAAGATGGCGGCCATGATCACCCTGCACCACCTCGAAACCTCGCGCTCGCAGCGCATTCTCTGGCTGTTGGAAGAGCTGGGCGTGCCCTACGAGCTCAAGATCTACGCGCGCGACAAGGCCACCAAGCTGGCCCCACCGGCGCTCAAGGCCATTCACCCCCTGGGCAAGTCACCGGTCATCACGGATGGCGACGAGGTGATTGCCGAATCAGGCGCCATCATCGAGTACCTGGTAGAAACCTACGGCGAGCAGGCCCGGGGCGACCTGGCCCACCTGCAGCCCCAGCCACGCACAACCGAACACCGCCAGTGCCGCTTCTGGATGCACTATGCCGAGGGCTCGCTGATGAACTGGCTGGTGATGAAGCTGGTGTTCAAGACCATCCCCACCCAGCCCATGCCCTTCTTCGTGAAGCCCATTGCGCGCGCCCTGTGCGGCACGGTGCAGCAAAAGCTCATCGACCCCAACGTGGACACGGCGCTGGCATTCATTGAAGAGCACCTGGGCACCCACCGCTGGTTTGCCGGGGAGCACCTGACCATGGCGGATTTTCAGATGAGCTTTGCGGTGGAGGCGCTGATGTCCCGCGCCAACGACGCAAGCCGCTCCCCGCACCTGCAGGCCTACCTGGAACGCATGCATGCCCGCCCGGCCTACCAGCGCGGCATTGCCAAGGGCGGCCCGGTGGTGATCGAGGCCTGAACGCACACGGCCATCACCATGTCGCGCTACGCCATCCTGTTTGTGTGCATGGGCAACATCTGCCGCAGCCCCACAGCCCACGGCGTGTTCCGCCACAAGATCGCCCACAGCGGCCTGGCGCACAGCGTGGTGGTGGACTCAGCCGGCACGCACAACTACCACCCCGGCGAGCCGCCCGACACCCGCACCCAGCGCCACGCGGCGCAGCGCGGTTATGACCTGTCGGACCTGCGGGCCCGACAGATCACGGATGCGGACTTTGCGCGTTACGACCTGATCCTGGCCATGGACTAGGACAACCTCACATTGGCACAAGACCTGTGCCCACCCGCACACGCGCACAAGCTGCGGCGCATGACGGAGTTCTGCCTGCAGTTCGACAGCCCGGTGGTGCCCGACCCGTACTACGGCGGCAGCCAGGGGTTTGAAGAGGTGCTGGATCTGGTAGAAGACGCCTGCGAAGGGCTGCTCAGGCACGTACAGCGGCAGCTGCAGGCCCAGGTGCCACCAGTGCAGCACTGACCACCGGGACGGCCCGAGCTACCGCACGCCGCACACCAGGGCGCCCGGGTCGTTGTGGGCCAGCTCCCGGTCGTTCTTGGCCTGGGCCACTTCCATATCGCGCGGCAAGGTCACGCCGTTCTTCACGGCCAAAATCTCGGCCATCACGCTCACTGCAATCTCGGGTGGTGTCTTGCTGCCGATGTAGATGCCAATGGGCCCGCGCAGGCGCTGCAGGCTGGCTTCGGTCTGGTCGAAGTGCTCGATCATGCGGGCCCGCCGCGCCTCGTTGTTGCGGCGCGAGCCAATGCCGCCCACGTAGAACGCCTCGGTGTTCAGCGCCTCCAGCAGCGCCAGGTCGTCCAGCTTGGGGTCGTGCGTGAGGGCCACCACGCAGGTGCGGCGGTCGGGCTTGAAGGCCAGCACCACATCGTCTGGCATGTCGCTCACCACCGTGGCGCCGGGCACGCTCCAACTGCCCCGGTATTCCTCGCGCGGGTCGCACACCGTCACGGCAAAGCCGTTGAACAAGGCCATGGTGGCCAGGTATTCGGTGAGCTGCCCCGCACCGATGAGCAGCATGCGGTACTCGGGGCCGAAGGTGTTGGTGAGCTGCTGTGCATCCACCTTGAGATCCTCGGGGGCCTGGGTGGGTGCCAGGGTCACGGCGCCGTCAGACAGGCGCACGGTGCGCTGCACCAGGCGCCCGGCGGCCAGCTGGGCAATGAGGTCCGCCAGCAGGTTGGGATCAGGGTCGTACTCAAGCAGCAGCTCCAGCGTGCCGCCGCAGGGCAGGCCAAAGCGGTGGGCCTCGTCGGCGCTGACGCCGTATTTGACAAACGATGGCGGGCCGCTGGGGATGCGGTGGTCGGTACCGTCTGCCGCCGCACCCGCCTGTGCATAGGCGCGTGTGTGGCGGTCGATCAAATCGTCTTCAATGCACCCGCCCGACACCGACCCCACCACCGCGCCGTCCTCGCACAGTGCCATGATCGAGCCCACCGGCCGGGGCGACGAGCCCCACGTGCGCACCACCGTGGCCAGCAGCGCACGGCGCCCCGTGGCCCGCCAGCCCTGCAGCGTGCGCAGCACGACGACGTCCAAATTTTCCATGACTCACTTCCTTCCGCTGCCCCGAGCAATCAGCCCCGATTGAACCACCAGGCCAGCAATACGAGGGCCGTCACGCCAACACCCCACACCCACGCAGGGATACCGCCACCCTGGGTGGCGCTGCCCTCTTCCACGGTGCCTGGCTGGGTGATGGCATCGGCACTGGCCGATGCGTCTGCTGGAGGGGCTTCAGCGCGCGGAAAGCGGCGCTGCATCTCGTCGTCAAACCGCTTGAAGAAGTCTTCGGCCATGCTCTTGGCGGCGCCGTCGATGAGGCGCTGGCCCAGCTGCGCAATCTTGCCGCCCACCGAGGCGTGCACGGTGTAGTGCAGCTCGCAGCTGGCCTGCCCGGCCGCATCGGCGGGGAGCGGCACCAGCTTGACTTGGGCGTTGCCCTTGCCAAAGCCCGCCACGCCGCCGGAGCCGTCAAAGGCGATGTTGTAGCTCTCGGGCGGCACGATGTCGGACAGCGTGATCTTGCCCGCGAACTTGGCCGACACGGGCCCGATCTTGAGCGCCATGGCCACCGAGTACTGGTTCTCGCCCGTGGGCTCGACCTTATCGCAGCCAGGAATGCACAGCTTGAGCACTTCGGGGTCGTTGAGCGCCTCCCAGGCCTGTTGCTGGCTGACGGCAAGGGTTCGGCTGGCTTGCATTTCCATGGTGGGTCCTCTCGATTTTCAAATGGTGTGGATGTTGTGGGAATTCAATCGGTCCGCTGCGTGGCTGGACTCGGTGCGGCGTGGGGCACGGCGCCGTCATTGCCGCAGCACGCTCGCCAGGCTGGCGGCCAGGTCCTTCAGATGGCTCAGGTTGTGCACGGCAACCATGCCGTGGGCCTGGCGGTGCAAGGCCGACGCACCGCGCGCCGTGGGGGCATAGCCCTCGTAGCGCAGCAGGGGGTTAAGCCACAGCAGGCGACCGCAGTGGCGCCGCAGCCAGGCCAGCTCGCGCTCCAGCACCTCGGGCGTGCCCGTGTCCAGCCCGTCGCTGATCAACAGCACCAGCGTCCGCCGCCCCACCAGGCGCCGTGCATGCTGCAGGCGCAGCTGGCCCAGGCTGTCGCCCATGCGGGTGCCCCCGGCAAAGTCGGTGATGGCGTGGCTGGCCATCTCCAGCGTCGCATCGGTGTCGGCCAGGCGGAAGGCGGGCGTGAGGTCGGTCAAGCCGGTGCCAAACGCAAACACGTCACGGCGCACGGCGGCGCCGGTGTGGCGCGGTGCGGTGGCCGCGTGCAAAAAGGCCAGCAGCAAGCGCGCGTAGCGCTCCATGGAGCCCGACACATCCACCAGCACCAGCAGTGGCAGCGGTTGCTGGCGCCGCTGCAGCAAGGGGATGTGCAGCACCTCGCCCCCACTGCGCGCCGCATGGTGCATGGCGCCGGGCCAGTGCGGGCGGCTACCGCGTGCGCCCGGCCGGGTGCGGCGGGCGGCGTAGTGCGGCAAGGGCAAAGGCACATCACGCGCCAAGCGCTCCACCAGGATGTATTCGCTGGCCGAGAGCTGGTTGAAGTCAGCCTGCCGCAGGCGCTGCAGGTCACTGGCCGTCATGGCGGCATCGAATTCGATCTTGTCTTCTTCACGCGCGGGCGGCGCGTTGCGTGCCGCGCGTACCGGCGCCAGCGCCTCGCTCACACGCGGGCGGCGTTTGACGGGCTCGGCCTTGGACTCGGCGCTGGGCAGCATCTGTGCCAGCAGCTTCTGCGCGACGTTGGGGTTGCGAAAGTAGGCGTCAAACAGCTCGCGGAACACCATGCGGTCTTGCTCCCGGCTGACCAGCACGGCCTCCAGTGCAGCGCTGAAATCCTCGCGCTGCAGGCCCACAAGCATCACCGCCTGCTGGGCCAGCGCCATGCGGGCAGCGTCCACCCGCACACCCGCGCGGCGCAGCGTGCGGCCAAAGCCGCTCAGGTTGTCGGCCAGCTTGCCGGTGCGGGCATCGCCGAGTTGAGAGAACATCGCACCCTCGGCCATGGGACGGCTCTCATGCATCGACATCGGCGGGTTGCAGCAACTGCACCGCCATGTCGCGGGTGAGCGCCGCGACATCCTCGCGCTGCTTGAACAGGATGCCTGCGGTATCGGACACCACCTCGGGGTCCACCACGAGGGTGTCCAGCGCCACCAGCGCCTTGGCCCATTCCACGCTCTCGGCAATGCCCGGTGCGCGCTGGAACGCGTTGGCAAAAGGCTGGCTGCGCAGCCGGCCCACAAACTCTGCCACCTGCACGGCCAGTGCCTCGCTCGCACCCGGCACCTGGGCGCGCACGATGGCCAGCTCACGCTCGCGCTCGGGGTAGTCCAGCCAGTGGTACAGGCAGCGGCGCTTGACGGCGTCGTGCAGATCGCGCGTGCGGTTGCTGGTGAGGATGGTGACCGGCGTGGCCGTTGCACGCACGGTGCCGATCTCGGGAATGCTCACCTGGTACTCGCCCAGGTACTCGAGCAAAAAGGCCTCGAACGGTTCGTCGGCGCGGTCCACTTCGTCGATCAGCAGCACGGCGCCCGGTGCTGGCGCCTGCAGCGCCTGCAGCAACGGGCGGCGGATGAGGTAGCGGTCTTGGTACACCTCGCGCTCCACCTGCGCCATGTCGGCACCGCCCTGCCCTTCCGCAGCCCGCATGTGCAGCAACTGAGCGGCGTAGTTCCACTCGTACAGCGCCTCGCGCTGCTCCAGGCCGTCGTAGCACTGCAGGCGGATCAGGCTGCGCGACAGCACTTCTGAGAGAGCTTTGGCGAGCGCCGTCTTGCCCACGCCGGGCTCACCCTCCAGCAGCAAAGGCCGCTGCAGCTGGAGCGCCAGAAACACCGCCGTGGCCAGGCGACGGTCGGCAAAATAGCCCACGCTCTGCAGGGCCTGCACCAGGGCGTCGATGGAAGCCGGAACCGGCGCGGCGTTCAACGAGTTCATTGCTATCCAATTCATAGCTGCTAGCGCATATGCTTCTATCGCTAGCGGCCAATTTCACTCAAAAACCCGCCACCGGGTGCCGCACCACGGTAGCGGGGTTGCCCTCATGTCATCCCAGCATCTGCTGCACAGCGCGCTGCGTTTGCACGCTGATGAGGTTAGCGCGGTAGGCAGCGCTGGCGTGGATGTCGGCGTTCAAATCGCTCGCGTCGATCTTGACGCTGGCCGCCGACTGCGGCGTGAAGCTCTGGTTGAGCGCCGCCTCCAGCCCCGCATGGCGGAACACGCTGCTGGCCGCACCGGTGACGGCCACGCGCACACCGCTGTCGGTCTGCGCCACAAACACCCCCACCAGCGAGAAGCGCGATGCCGCCTGCTTGAACTTCATGTACGCGGCACGCTTAGGGATGGGGAAGCGGATGGCAGTAATGATCTCGCCCTCCTCCAGCGCCGTGGTGTACATGCCCACGAAGAAGTCGTCGGCTTGGATCTCGCGGCGGTTGGTGATGACCGTGGCGCCCAGGCCCAGCACCGCGCTGGGGTAGCAGGCGGCGGGGTCGTTGTTGGCCACCGAGCCGCCCAGCGTGCCACGTGCGCGCACCTGGCGGTCGCCGATGTGGGCGGCCAGGTCGGCCAGTGCCGGGATGGCCGACTTGACCTCGCTGCTGGCCGCCACGTCCATGTGGCGCGTCATGGCACCGATGACCAGCGCGTTGCCTTCGCGGCGGATACCCGCCAGCTCGGCAATGCCGTTCAGGTCCACGATTTTTTCGGGGTTGGCCAGGCGCAGCCGCATGGACGGCAGCAGGCTTTGCCCACCCGCAAGCAGCTTGCCGCCCTGGGCGATGAGCTGCGCGGCCGCCGCGGTGGAGGAAGGAGCCTCAAAGGTGAATGCGTACATGGTTGGTCTCCTTATGCCTTGGCGGACTGAATGGCTTCCCACACGCGATGCGGCGACGCGGGCATGTCGAAGTCCTTCACGCCCAGGGGCCGCAGCGCGTCCAGCACAGCATTGATCACCGCCGGTGGCGAGCCGATCGCCCCGGCCTCGCCGCAGCCCTTGGTGCCCAGCGGGTTGTGGGTGCAGGGCGTGCATACATGGCCCAGCTTGAACTCGGGGAAGTCGTCAGCGCGCGGCATGGCGTAGTCCATGAAGCTGCCGGTGAGCAGCTGGCCGGTTTCGCGGTCGTACACGCAGCTCTCCAGCAGCGCCTGACCAATGCCCTGCACCAGACCGCCGTGCACCTGGCCTTCCACGATCATGGGGTTGATGATGGTGCCAAAGTCGTCCACGGCGGTGAACTTGTCCACGCGGGTCACGCCGGTCTGCGGGTCGATTTCCACCTCGCAGATGTAGGTACCTGCCGGGAAGGTGAAGTTGGTGGGGTCGTAGAACGCGGTTTCGTTCAGGCCCGGCTCCAGCTTGTCCAGCGGGTAGTTGTGCGGCACATAGGCCGTGAGTGCCACCTGACCGAACGGGATCTTCTTGTCCGTGCCCCGCACGGTGAATTCGCCGCCGCTGAAGTCGATGTCGGCGTCGCTGGCCTCCATCAAATGCGCGGCAATCTTCTTGGCCTTGGCCTCGATCTTGTCCAGCGCCTTCATGATGGCCGCCCCGCCCACGCTGATGGAACGCGAACCATAGGTGCCCATGCCGAACGGCACACGGCCCGTGTCGCCGTGCACGATGTCCACGTTCTCCACCGGAATGCCCAGGCGCGCGGCCACCACCTGCGCAAAGGTGGTCTCATGCCCCTGGCCGTGGCTGTGCGAGCCGGTGAACACCGTCACGCTGCCCGTGGGGTGCACGCGGACCTCGCCGCATTCAAAAAGGCCTGCGCGTGCGCCCAAAGCACCTGCGATGTTGGACGGCGCAATGCCGCAGGCTTCGATGTAGCTGCTGTAGCCAATGCCGCGCTTGAGACCCTTGGCCTCGCTGGCGGCCTTGCGCGCGGCAAAGCCCGCCACGTCTGCCAGCTGCTGCGCCTGCGTCATGCACGCGTGGTAGTCCCCCACGTCGTACTGCAGTGCCACCGGCGTCTGGTACGGCCAGCTGGTGATGAAGTTGCGCTTGCGGATCTCGTCCTGGCCCAGGCCCATTTCCCAGCCGCAGCGGGTCACCAGCCGCTCCAGCAGGTAGGTGGCCTCGGGCCGGCCCGCGCCCCGGTAGGCATCGACGGGCGCGGTGTTGGTGAACCACGAATCCACCTCCACATACACCTGTGGCGTGGTGTACTGGCCGGCGAGCAGCGTGGCGTACAGGATGGTGGGCACGGCGCTGGCAAAGGTGCTCAGATAAGCGCCCAGGTTGGCGTGGGTGTGCACCCGCATGGCCAGGAACTTGCCGTCCTTGTCCATCGCCATTTCGGCATGGCTCACGTGGTCGCGGCCATGTGCGTCGGAGAGGAACGCCTCGCTGCGGTCCGCCACCCACTTGATGTTGCGGTTGAGCTTTTTGGCCGCCCAGGTCAGGCACACGTCTTCAGCGTACAGATAGATCTTGGAGCCGAAGCCACCGCCTACGTCGGGCGCAATCACACGCACCTTGTGCTCGGGCAGGCCCATCACAAAGGCCGTCATCAGCAGACGCTCGACGTGCGGGTTCTGGTTGCTGACGTACAGCGTGTATTCGTCGCTCGCGCGGTTGTAGCTGCCGATGGCCGCACGCGGCTCCATGGCGTTGGGGATCAGGCGGTTGTTGATAAGGTCGAGCTTGGTGATGTGCGCAGCGTTGGCAAATGCGGCGTCCACGGCGCCCTTGTCGCCGATGGCCCACTTGAAGCAGTGGTTGTCGGGCGCAATGTCGTGCAGCGCCGCACCGGCCACGGCGCCCGATGCGGCGTCGGCCACGTTCACCACTGCAGGCAGCACGTCGTAGTCCACCTCCACCAGCTCGGCCGCATCGCGCGCCTGCTGCTGGGTCAGCGCCACCACCATGGCCACGTGGTCGCCCACATAGCGCACCTTGCCCTGGGCCAGGATGGGGTGCGGCGGCTCCTTCATGGGCTCGCCGTTGGTGCTGGTGATGAGCCAGCCGCAGGGCAGGCCGTTGATGTTGTCGGCGGCCACATCGGCGCCGGTGAACACGCCCAGCACACCGGGCGCGGCTTTGGCGGCGTCGATGTTGATGCTGTTGATCTTGGCGTGGGCGTGCGGCGAGCGCACGAACACCGCATGGCTCTGCGCAGCCAGCACCACGTCGTCGGTGTACTGGCCCGCGCCGGTCAGGAAGCGGTAGTCTTCCTTGCGCTTGAGCGATTCGCCGATGTGCGGTAGCTTGGAAAAGTCGGATGCACCCATGGTCTTGTCTCCTTGGATTGTTCTGGCGTGGGAACGGCGGGCGCGCTCAGGCGCCAGCCATGGCCTTCTGGCCGACCTGCACTGCGCGCACGATGTTCTGGTAGCCGGTGCAGCGGCAGATGTTGCCTTCGAGCAGCTCGCGGATCTCGCCTTCGCTGGCGTTGGGATGGTTCTTGCACAGGTCCACCGCACTCATCACCATGCCGGGCGTGCAGAAGCCGCACTGCAGGCCATGGCACTCCTTGAACGCCGCCTGCATGGGGTGCATGGTGCCGTCTGCCGACGCCATGCCTTCGATGGTCGTCACCTCGGTCCCCTGCGCCTGCACCGCCAGCATGGCGCAGGATTTGACGGCCCGGCCGTTCACATGCACCGTACACGCCCCGCACTGGCTGGTGTCGCAACCCACATGGGTGCCGGTGAGCATCAGGTGCTCTCGCAGCGCATGGACAAGCAGGGTATTGGGAGGGACGTCAACACTGGCGGCGCGCCCGTTGACCGTGAACTGGACTTGCATCTGGCTGTCTCCTGGAGTGGTTCTGGCTGGATAGGAGCGCGCTCACGACCTCGCGGAGGGGATCAGGATCACGCTCATCGCTCGCGCATCTTCTGCCGCGCCCCACGCCCCATCCCTAGGGACAACCCTAGATTTCCGGGGCCCCTGGCTGGATATTCTCAAAATGAAACATGCTGCACTGCACACCGGCGCATCATGCGGACCTCCAGGAGCCTGTTCACCATGCTGATCTCCGCGCCCCACCCCGCTGCTGACCGCCACGCGCTGATTGCGCGGGCGCGCCAGAGCCTGCTGTCCGACGGTGCAGCGCCCGTGCGCGCCGAGGTGGAACCGTGGATTGCGCGGTCCTGGCAGCGCTGCCTGGCGCGGGGCCTGGAGCCCACGCGGCGCGTGGCGTTTGACGCCGTCAGCGCCACGGCGCTGCGCCACAGCCAGGAGCAGCACCATCACCTGCTGCGCGCGGCCCGGCCGGTGTTGGAGCAGCTGACCAGGGCCATTGCGGGCATGCGCTACTTCGCCATGCTGACCGACGCACGCGGCATCGTGGTCGATGTGCAGGGCCATTGCGACCGGAGCGACCCGCGCGCCAGCGCCATCGGCCGTGTGGGCATTGACCTGTCCGAAGCCGCCGTGGGCACCACCGCCATCGGCGCCGCGCTGGAGGAGCTGCAGCCCGTGTGGCTGCATCGGGGCGAGCATTTTTTTGACGACAACGCCAGCTACAGCTGCGCCGGGGCGCCGCTGTTCGACCCCCAGGGCCGCTGCATGGGCATGCTGGACCTGACGGGTGTGGATGTGCCCGAACGGCCCGAGCTGCGCCACCTGGTGGCCCGGTCGGCCCGCGCCATGGAAGACGCACTGCTGCTGCAGCTGCCCCACGCCCTGCTGCTGCGCGTGAACTGGCCGGGCTGCCCGCTGGGCGGCGAAGGCGACGGCATGCTGACGCTGGACGCCGACGGCTGCGTGGTGGGTGCCAACAGCATGGCCCGCCAGCTGGTGCCGCAGCCCCTGCGCGCGCCCGGCCTGCCCGGCGCCCGCACCCATTGCAGCGACCTGCTGGCCATGCCCTGGACCATGCTGTTCGACGCGGCCCGCCAGCAGCGCAGGGAGCCGCTGGATTTGCCGCTGTGGTCGGGCCTGCGGCTGCACGCGCTGGCGCAGCTGCCTGCGCACGCCCGCACCGTGGGCGACACCCACACGGCGGCGTTGCCAGGCATTGCATCCGCGCCCGCCCCGCTGCGCGAGGCCGAAGTGGCCATGATCCGCCGCGCGGTGCAGGAAGCGCGCGGCAACGTGGCCGAGGCGGCGCGTGCGCTGGGCATCAGCCGCGCCACGGTGTACCGCAAGCTGGGCGCCCCCAAAGGCGGGTGACAGGCCCGCGCCGCGGCCCACACCGCCGTACAGGCGTCCGGCGGCTGCATTTCAAGCCTTTTTGGCCGATAGCGCCAGTGCAATATGCCCGAGCAGCTATCAAATAAGTAGCAACTCAATCACCCCATCAACCGAGGCGCCTCCGGCCGCTCAGGCACGCGGCCGGCGCAGGCCCACCACGGGCTGCGCGCTGCGCCGCTGCTGACGGTCCAGCGCTCCGTCAGCGGCGGCTTTCAGCAGCCGCTGGAAGGACGGGCACTGGGCGTGGCTCTCGGCCGGGCAGGCGGCCGCGTGCCGCAGGCCGTTGCTCATGGCCTTGAGGCGCTTGACCATGGTGTCGAGCTCGTCGGCCTTGCTTGACAGTAGCTGCCGGTCGATGTTGGGCTCGCCACTGGGCAAGAACATGGACCGGATGTCGTCCAGCGAGAACCCGGCCGACTGCCCCAGCGCAATCAGCGCCAGCTGGTCCATCACGCCGGGCGCAAACCGGCGGCGCTCGCCGGGTTGCCCCACCGACTGGATCAGCCCCTTCTCCTCGTAATACCGCAGCGTGGACGCCCTCAGACCGGAGCGTTTGGCGACTTCGGCAATGTCCATGAAAAAACCTCTTGACCTCAAGTTGACTTGAACTTCTATATTCCGTTCAAAACCTTCTTCCGTCAACTTTTCGAGGTGTTTTCATGACTCTCTCACTGCAAGACATTCCCCTCGCCGTGCTCCTGGGCATCGGCGCCACAGCCGTCATGGATGCGTGGCTGTTGCTGCTCAAAAGGCTGGGCGTGCCCACGCTCAACTTCGCTTTTATCGGCCGCTGGGTGGGCCACCTGCTGCGCGGGCAGGTGGCCCACGCGGCCATCGCCAAGGCGGCTCCGGTGCGCGGCGAGCTGGCCTGGGGCTGGCTCACGCACTACGCCGTGGGCGTGGCCTTTGCCGGGGTGCTGCTGTCCCTGCAGGGCGCCGCGTGGGTTCACAGCCCCACCCTGCTGCCCGCGCTGGCCGTGGGCATGGGCACCGTGGCGGCGCCGCTCTTGGTCATGCAGCCTGCCATGGGCTCGGGCTTTGCGGCATCGCGCACGCCCACCCCGCTCAAGAACTGCCTGCGCAGCCTCGCCAACCACACCGTGTTTGGCCTGGGCCTGTATCTCTCCGCGCTGGTCATCGCACTGATTTCACGCTGACCTGTCCCGCGCCTTCTCCCCCGAAATCGCTCTCAAGGAAACCACACCATGCAACACATTGCCATCGTCTATCACAGCGCCCACGGTCACACCGCGCACATTGCCCACCACGTGCTGGACGGCGCCCGCACCGTGCCGGGCGTGCTCGCCGAACTGGTCCGGGCCGAAGACCTGGCGCAGGCGCCCGACCGCCTGCTGCGCTACGACGGCGTCATCCTGGGCTCGCCCACCTACCTGGGCGGGGTCTCCGGGCCGTTCAAGACCTTCATGGATTCCACAGGCCGCCTGTGGAAGACGCAACAGCTCAAGAACAAGCTGGCGACGGGCTTTACCGTGTCGTCACTGCCCGCAGGCGACAAGCAGTCCACGCTGATGTCGATGTGGGTATTCGCCATGCAGCACGGCATGGTGTGGGTGGGCAACCCCATCCTGCCAGAGCAGCATGCCGGGGTGCCGTACGACGAGGCGGCCAACCGCCTCGGCTCCTGGTCGGGCCTGATGGCGCAGGCAGGCCATGGGGCGGCCGCCGATGCGTTTGTGCCCGGCGACACCAAGACCGCCCGCATGTTCGGCCAGCATTTCGCAGAGACGCTGCAACGCCTGGGCAGTGTGGGCGGTGCAGCCGCACGCCAGCCTGGCGAAGAGGTGGCCGCATGATCCCCGCCCGCTATGGCCCGGTGCTGTTCAGCCTGATCTTGTCAGGGGTGATGTCGCTGCTGGTGTCGGGCATCTCCACCTTTCGCGCGCTGCAGTCGCAGCAGGACTTTGTGAGCCTTTGGGCGGGCGCGTGGCTGACTGGGTGGCTGTTTGCCTTTCCGGCGGTGATGCTGGCAGCGCCGCTGGCCCGCAAGGCGGTGGCGCTGCTCACGGCCAGGGGCTGAGCGTGCGGGCGGGCTGCGCCGCGCTACTCACGCCCGCTCGTACCACCCCTTGCTGCGGTTGACGATGTACACCACCAGCAGCATCACCGGCACCTCGATCAACACGCCCACCACGGTGGCCAGCGCGGCGCCCGAGTGAAAGCCGAACAGGCTGATGGCGGCGGCCACCGCCAGCTCGAAAAAGTTGGAGGCGCCGATCAGTGCCGATGGACAGGCCACGCTGTGCTTTTCCCCCACTGCGCGGTTGAGCCAGTAGGCCAGCCCCGCGTTGAAAAACACCTGGATCAGGATGGGTACGGCCAGCAGCGCAATCACCAGCGGCTGCTGCAGGATGGCCTGGCCCTGGAACGCAAACAGCAGCACCAGCGTGGCCAGCAATGCGGCGATGGACCAGGGCCCCATGCGCGCCATGACGGCATCGAACACCGCCTGCCCCTGGGCCAGCAACGACCGGCGCAGCCACTGGGCCAGCACGACCGGGATCACGATGTAGAGCACCACCGAAGTCAGCAAGGTGTCCCACGGCACGGTGATGGCCGAGATGCCCAGCAAGAACGCCACCAGCGGCGCAAACGCGACCACCATGATGCTGTCGTTCAGTGCCACCTGCGACAGCGTGAACAGCGGGTCGCCGCCGGTGAGGCGGCTCCACACGAACACCATGGCCGTGCAGGGGGCCGCTGCCAGCAGGATGAGGCCTGCGATGTAGCTGTCCAGTTGGTCGGCTGGCAGGTAGGGCGCGAACCAGTGGCGGATGAATAGCCAGCCCAGCAGCGCCATCGAAAACGGCTTGACCAGCCAGTTCACCACCAGCGTCACGCCAATGCCCCGGGCATGCTTGCGCACTTCGCCCAACGCGCTGAAGTCCACCTTCACCAGCATGGGGATCACCATCACCCAGATCAGCAGGCCCACGGGCAGGTTGACCTGGGCGATCTCCATGCGGCCGACGGCCTGGAACACCGACGGCAAGAACTGCCCCAGCGCAATGCCCACCACGATGCACAGCAACACCCACACGGTGAGGTAGCGCTCGAACACGCTCATGGGGGCCGGCACTGGCGCGCCGGCCGGTCCGCACCGCGCCGTCATGGCGTGGCTGCGGCACGCGACAGCTCGCGCGCGGTGTGCTGCAACAGGGTCTTTTCGAGCTTGTCGGCAGGCAGGTTGATGAGCAGCTCCAGCCGCTGGTGGATAGCGTGCAAGGTCTTGCGGAAAGCCTCGCGCTTTTCATCGTCCGAGCCCTCCCCTGCGGACGGGTCGGCGTAACCCCAGTGGGCCGTGGCCGGGTGGCCGGGCCAGATGGGGCAGACCTCGCCCGCCGCGTCGTCGCAGACGGTGATGATGAGGTCCATCACGGGTGCGCCCGGGGCGGCAAACTCGTCCCAGCTTTTGCTGCGCAGGCCTTCGGTCGAGATGCCAGCGCCGCGCAGCACTTCCAGGCCCAGCGGGTTGGGTTGCTGGTTGTCGCGCGGGCTGCTGCCCGCCGAGTACGCGTTAAACCGGCCCGGTGTCATGTCGTTGAGCAAGGCCTCGGCCAGGATGCTGCGGGCCGAGTTGTGGGTGCAAAGAAAAAGAACGTTCAAAGCGGTCATGCGGCGCTCTCAGCAGCAGCTGGTTTTGGCGGTTGTGGCAGTGGCCGGGCCGCAGCACGCCGCCCGAGGGGCCGCAGGTGCAGGGGCTGCCACCGCCGCTGGCGCGCAGCAGGCGCCCGCAGATGAAGACGGTGTGGCTTCGTTGAAGACGGGGATGTCGCCCAGGGTGTGAAAGTGCTCCCAGGCAATGCCCTGCGGGTCGGTCACCCAGTGCTTTTCGCTGCGGGCGTAGCAGCAGGTGGTGTTGCCCTCGTCGAGCAAGGCCATGTCGGCGGCCTCGGCACGCGCCTTCAGTTCGGCCAGCTCCTGAGCGTCGTCGGTCTGCATGCCAAAGTGGTCCAGGCCTGGCTTGGCGCCGCGCGTGGAGATCGCGAAGTTGACGCGCGGGTCCTCCAGCATCCACTTGGCATAGTCCGCCTCCACCCGCGCGGGGGCGGCAGCAAACAGCTTGGAATAGAAGGCGATGCTTTGGGCCAGATCATCGACATGCACATGGGCGTGGAAGCGTTTCATGGGGTTCTCCTTGGGGCAACGGTGAGGAACGGTCAGCAATGGCAGGAAGCAGCTGCGCCGTCAGGGGTACAGGCCTGGCCTTCGCAGCAGTTTTCGGTGAGGTAGGCCAGCAGCGCATTCATGGTGTCGAACGCGGCGCGGTAGATGAGGTTGCGGCCCTGTCGCTCCTGGCTGATGAGCCCTGCGTGCGACAGCTCCTTGAGGTGAAAGGACAGGGTGTTGGGCGCCACCTCCAGCTGGGCGGCCAAGTCGCCGGGGGTCAACCCCGCAGGGCCCGCCACCACCAGCGCACGAAAGACCCGCAGGCGGACCTCCTGGGCCAAGGCTGCGAGGGCTCGGACAACATCGGTTTCTTGCATTGATCGATAATACAACGATTGTTGAATTATTAAAAGAGGCTTCCAAACACGTATTGGAAAACCACTCTTGCCACAGATGGTCGCCAAGTGCCCAAGAGCGCGTACCCGCCACAGGCCGTTACGTTTTGGCTCCGCTCCACGGTCGTATGATGACCCGCGTACAAAAAAGGGCGGGAGCACGTGGACGATATGGTTTCAATCTGGCAGGGCGCCATGCAGGTGTTTGTGGTGGGGTTTCCGCCACTGCTGCAGAGCCTGCTGTTCTGGGTGTTTGCAGCACTGGTCGTGCACGTGTGCCAGCAGTTGGTGGAGCACACCGCGTATTCGGTGGACCCGTCCAGCCGCCGCATCAGCGCATCCCACGCATCGCTGTGCATTGGCTCCATCGTGTGGGCGCTGGATGTGGTGGGCCTGTTCCTCTACAACGAGCTGTCGCACCACGTGCTGGAGCTGGTGCCCGCGCTCAGCGGCCTGGTCATCATGGTGGTAAGTGCGCGGCTCACCATCCCCACCCTCAGCACCGGTGCCAGCAAACGCCGCATTGCACTGGCCAGCCTGTGGCTGGCGGTGGGCACGCTGGCCGGGCACTTCACCATCACCAGCAGCCATGTGCAGAGTTTTGGGCAGATCAACCTGCTGGCCACCGTGCTGTCGCTGGGCATTGCCACCGGCATTTCGTGCTATTGCGCCATCCGCCATCGCGCCGCCAAGCTCAGTGTGCTCAGCCCTCGCTACCGCGCCCAGAACTGGGCAGACAAGCTGCTGTGCGGCGGCGCGATCCTGGTACTGCACTGGCTGTTGGTCAATACCTTTCCCATGCACCAGGGCAACCACGATGCGGCGTCCGATGGAGCTGCCTTGCTGGTTGTGATGCTGGTGTTTGCGCTGGCGGTGGCCATGGAGCATCTGAGCAACCTGCGTTCGGACGCGGGGCGCCAGCAGCTGCTGCGGCGCGGGCTGTCGATGATGCGCACCTCGGCACTGGCCCACAACGCCCACAGCGACATTCAGCAGTCGCTGATTGCCGACCACCTGGACCGGCTGCTGCACCCCGACAACCTGGCCCTGCATTTCCAGCCCATCATCCACACCCAGCGCAGCGGGGTGCAGCTGGAGGCACTGCTGCGCCTGACCGACACCACACTGGGCCGCATCAACCCCGAAACCTTCTTGCTGGTGTGCGAGCTGCAGGGCAAGACGGCGGAGGTGGACCGCATGATTGTGTGCAATGCGCTCGACCATCTGTGCAACTGGCGGGCGCAGGGGCTGGATGCAGTGGCCATCAGCGTCAATGTGGCACCGGTCACGCTGATGCACGAAAGCTTTGCGCCCTGGCTGGGCCTGCAGCTGGCCCAGCGCGGCCTGCCCCCGCGCACCCTGAAGCTCGAAATGACCGAGCATGCCGTCATTGCGCTGGGCCCCCAGATGGTGGCGGCCATCAGCACGCTGAGCGCCCTGGGCGTGGCCGTGCTGATGGACGACTTTGGCGCCGGTTATTCGTCGCTGGGCATGCTGGCGGAGCTCCCCATTGCGGGCATCAAGTGTGACCGCCTGTTCGTGCGCCAGTTGCCGCAGGACCGCCGCCGCCAGAAGCTGCTGCGGCACATCAGCGCACTGGCGCGGGACCTGGGCCTGTCGGTGGTGGTCGAGGGGGTAGAGACGCCGGAGGAGCTGCGGGCCCTGGCCGCCGCCGGACTGCACCACATCCAGGGCTACCTGTTCAGCCGCCCCATTGCAGCGCCTGACGTACCCACCTGGCACCGCACGCAACTGCAGTCGCAGCGTGCCGCCCTTCAGGCCCTGCTGCACACGCCGGGCAGTGGCAGGGGCAGCGATACCTCCTTTGTGCCCACGCAGCCCAGCATGCACTGGGCCTCGGGCGCATGACCGCCATGGCTGCATTCAAAACCCTGGTCCTGGGCGGCTACGGCAACTTTGGGGCGCGCATCTGCCGCGCGCTGGTGAGCGATGAGGCCACACGCCACCACATGGCCCTGCTGGTGGCGGGCCGGGATGCATTGCAAGCGAAGGCCCTGGCCACGACGTTGGGCCACGGTGCCCAGGGCGTGGCGCTGGACCACCAGGCGCCCGGCCTGGTCGCCACCTTGCGCGAGTGGGGTGTGGGTCTGGTCATCCATACGGCAGGCCCTTTTCAGGCACAGGCCTACAACGTGGCCCAGGCGGCGGCCGAGGCGGGCGCGCACTACATCGACCTGGCCGACGGCCGCCGGTTTGTGTGCGACTTTCCCGCCGCCATGCAGGCTGCATTCACGGCCGCCGGGCGCACAGCCATCGCGGGTGCCAGCACGGTGCCCGCGCTGTCCTCCGCCGTCATCGACCACCTGTGCGCAGGCTGGCAGCGCATTGACAGCATCGACATCTGCATTGCCCCTGCGCAACGGGCACCCCGGGGCCAGGCCACGCTGGCGGCGGTGCTGAGCTACTGCGGTCTGCCCATTGACGTGTGGGACGGTGGCCGTTGGCAGCCGCACAGCGGCTGGGCGCGGCCCCGCCCCGTCCAGTTTCAGCGACTGCGCCCTCGCCTGGGGGCGGTCTGCGACATCCCGGACCTGGAAATCTTCCCCGCCCACTATCGGGCCCGCGACCGCGTCACCTTCCGCGCGGCCCTGGAGGTCGGCCTGGCGCAAAGAGCCTTCGCCACCCTGGCAACGCTGCGCCGCTGGGGCGTACTGCCCCACCCCGAAAAGCTGGCCTGGCTGATGCACCACGCGGGCGGCGCGCTGGACTTTCTGGGCACGCCGCTGGGCGGCATGGTGGTGCGTGTGGCGGGTGCCGAAGCACAAGGCCAGCCCCGGCGCCGCGCATGGCACATTGCGGCCGATAACGACCACGGCCCCGAAATCCCCTGCATGGCCGCCATCCTGCTGGCCCGCCAGCTCGCAGCCGGGCAGCCGCTGCCCACCGGGGCGCACACCAGCACCGGCCTGCTGCCCCTAGAGGCCTTTGCCCCCGAGTTTGCGAAGTGGGGCATGGTGACGGATGTGGTGGAGGAATGAGCCCATGACCCACCGGAAATTGACCTTCCCCATGCCAGCGCGGGCCGACGTTGTGTTCGATGCCTTCCACTACCACGAGTGGCGGTGCCAGTGGGATTCGCTGGTGCGCCGCACCAGCGTGGAAAGCGGTGCGCCCTGCCCCAGTGTGGGCGCCACCACCGAGAACCTGGGCGCCGGTGCATTGCGGGCGCTGTCCATGCGCACGCAGTTCGTCAGCTATGACCGCCCTGTGGTCGCGGCTGCGGCCATGGTGGGCCAGTCGTTTCCCTTCACCCAGTGGGCCGCCTCCATGCGCCACCAGGAGCAGGGCCCCCACCAATCCCTGCTGATCTACACCTACACCTTTCAAGTCGGCCCAGCAGCCTTGCGGGCGGTCATGGAGCCTGTGGTGGACTGGGTCTTTGTCCGCAAGACGCGCCAGCGGTTCCAGCGCCTGGCGCAGTTCCTGGCGGTCCGTGCTGCGGACATTGCAGACTGGCAACAGACGCAGAGCGTCGCGAAATCCGCAGCGCAGAAGGCCCGCCCATGAACCACGCGTCAGCTCGCCTGCTGCGTGCCAGCCTCGTGGTAGTCTGGCTGGCCACCGCCGTGGTCAGCGTGTGGGAGCTGCACGGCCAAAGCCGCGAGTTGCTGGCGGGCCTGCCCACCGCGTGGGCCGAGGGCCATGCCCCATGGCTGCCCACTGCCATCATCCTGGCCGGGGCGGCGGCCGACGCGGTGCTGGGGCTGTGGCTAGCGCTCCGCCCGGGCCGCAAAGCGTATGGCGCTGCTTTGCTGATGATGCTGGCCATGACACTGCTGGCCACGGCCATACAACCCGCCTGGTGGCTGCACCCCTTCGGGCCGTTGACCAAAAACCTGCCGATTGCCGCCATCCTATGGGTGCTACTGCAAGACGAGGCCACCTCACAGCAAAAGCCATGAGCCTGTACCTCACCCTCAAATGGCTGCACATCATCTCCAGCGTGCTGCTGGTGGGCACCGGGCTGGGATCGGCGTTCTACATGTTCTTTACCAACCGCAGCGGCAATGTGCAGGCGCAGGCGGTGGTCACGCGCCTGGTGGTACGGGCGGACTGGTGGTTCACCACACCCACGGTGTTCCTCCAGCCCGCCACGGGGCTGGCCATGGCAGCCATGGCGGGCCTGCCCTGGAGCACGCCGTGGCTCGCGGTGTCGATGGCGCTGTACCTGGTGGCCGGTGCCTGCTGGCTGCCCGTGGTGTGGCTGCAGCTACGCATGCGGGACATGGCAATCGAGACTGCAGAGGCAGCGCAGGCCGCTCAAGGCGACGGCATGCTGCCGCCCCTGTACTGGCGCTACGCCCGCTGGTGGGAGGCGCTGGGCTACCCGGCCTTTGTGGCCATGGCCGTGGTGTTCTACCTGATGGTGAACAAACCCGCCCTGACCTTCTGAACCTATCATCGCCCCATGCTGATCGAGACCCTCGACACTGCCCGCGACCTGGGGCGCCTGAAGGAAATCCTGGGCGTGATGGTGCGCCACGGGTTTGGCGACACAGTACGCCGCCTGGGCCTGACCGACCGCTTGGAGCGCGCCGGCCAGGCGCTGAACTGGACCCACGCAGCCGACCTGGCCCGCGTGGAGCCGCCGGTGCAGGTGCGGCTGGCCCTCGAAGAGCTGGGCCCCGCGTTCGTCAAGTTTGGCCAGATCCTCGCGGGGCGGGCCGACCTGTTTGGCCCTGAATGGATTGCCGAGTTCGAGAAGCTGCACAGCAACGTGCCCGCTTTGCCCATCGACGCCTTGCGCCCGCAACTGCGCGAAGACCTGGGTGCCGAGCCCGAAGCCGTTTTTGCCTGGTTCGACACCACGCCGCTGGCCGCCGCATCGATTGCTCAGGTGCACCACGCCCGTCTGCAGGACGGCAGCGAGGTCATCGTCAAGATCCGCCGCCCCGGCATTGCCGACACCATCCAGGCCGACCTGCGCCTGCTGCAGCGCCTGGCTGCGCTGGCCGAGGCCGAGCTGCCCGCGCTCAAGCCCTACCGGCCCCAGCAACTGGTGCGCGAGTTCGCCCGCTCGCTGCGCCGCGAGCTGGACCTGGCGGGCGAATGCCGCCAGGCCGAGCGCATTGCCACCAACATGGCCGTGCTGCCCCACATCGTGATCCCACGCGTGCACTGGGCCTACACCCGCGAACGCATCAATGTGCAGGACTTCATCGACGGCACGCCCGGTGGCGCCCTGGCCGCGCTGACACCCGAGGCCGGCTTTGACCGCACGGTGCTGGCGCAGCGGGGCGCGCAGGCGGTGCTGCAGATGATCGTGAAGGACGGCGTCTTTCACGCCGATCCGCACCCAGGCAATGTGTTTTACCTGCCGGGCAACCGCATTGCTTTCATTGACTTCGGCATGGTGGGCCGCCTGTCGCAGCGCCGGCGCGACGAGCTGCTGCAGCTGCTGTTGGGCCTGGTCGAGCACCAGCCCCAGGCCGTGGCCGACGTGCTGCTGGACTGGACGGGCGACGCGCAGGGCCTGAACCTGGGCCAGCTGGAGACCGAGATCGAGGCCTTTGTGGACCAGTATCACGGCGTTCCCCTGGCGCAGCTGAGCCTGGGGCAGATGCTGGCCGACGTGACGGCCATCCTGCGTGAACACCACCTGGGGCTGCCGTCCGACCTCGCGCTGCTGATCAAGGCCTTCATCTCGCTCGAAGGCATGGGCCGCAACCTGGACCCAGACTTTCACATGGCGACCGAAGCCCTGCCATTGCTCAAGCAGGTGGTGCGCGCGCGCTACGAGCCCAAGGTGTTGGCCGGGCGCGCCTGGAGCACCTTGCGGCGCGCGCTGGCCACCGTGGAGCAGTTGCCGGACGACATCGGACGGCTGCTGCGCAACGCGCGGCGCGGGCACTTGCAGGTGGGCATCGAGCTGGCGCACCTCAAGCGTGTGGGCGACCAGATCGACCGGTCTGCCAACCGGCTGGCGATGGCGCTGGTGATTGCGGCGCTGATCATCGGCTCGTCCATCGTGATGACCGTGAAGGGCGGGCCTACGCTGTTCGGCCTGCCCGCGTTTGGCTTCCTGGGGTTCTTCGGCGCGGTGGTGTGTGGCCTGTGGCTGGTACGCGCCATCTGGCGCAGCAGCCATCACCGTGATGACGACTGAGCGCAGCAGGCAGCAGTTCTAAACGACACACGCCGCGCCGCCCCACTAGGCAGGCAGACGCGGCGTGCGCACACACTCACAGCCAGACCGCAGTCCGTGCTCAGGGCTGCCCAAACCCCAGGCGTTGCAACACCGCCTGGGCAGGCGGTTGGCTCAGTGCACTGGCAAACGCCTGCGCTGCAGCAGGCGCGTCGGCACGCACGGTCAGGCCGTAGGCCGCGCCTACTTGCAGCGCGGCCGGTAGCTGGACCACGCGCAGGCGCGGCAACTCGGCCTGGGCGGCCACGGCGTTGGTGCAGTAGGTCAGAAACACATCGGCCTGGCGCTGGTCCATCACCCAGGCGTAGGTGCCCCGACCCGCAGGCGGCTTGGGCGAGTCCGCGCCGCCCGTAAGCTTCATGGCCTTGGCGTCCAGCTGGGCGTAGGCACCCGGCTGAACCTTGTCGGCTCGGCGGAACAGCGCCCAGGCGTAGTCGCCCGACGGGTCGGCCTTGGGCGTGGACGTGCCCACGCGCACATCGCTGCGCAGCAAGGTGGCCAGCAAGGTGTCGGGGGTGGCACTGATCTGCTCGCTGGTCAGCGCACACAGCGCATTGCGCGTGAACACCACGGGCGCCTGCCAGCCACCCCGGGCCACCAGGCGCTGCGGGTGGTCGGTGTCGGCCGAGGCAAAGACCTGTGCGGGCTCACCCTTTTCGATGCGCTCGCGCAGCAGGCCCGAGGCGCCGAAGGTCAGCGCCACTTTCTGGCCTGTGCGGGCCTCGTGGTCGCGCGCGATCTCGGTGAACGCCTCGCGCAGGCTGCCAGCGGCATACACCTGCACGGGGGCTGTATCAGCCATGGGTACCTTGGCAGGGCCCGCAGAACAACCGGCCAGGGCCCACACGGCGGTTGCAGCCACCGCCAACACGGAACGGTGTGTCATCGCGTCCGCTCACTGCGTGGCGTTGGGGAAGAACAGTTGTTCGCCGCCGATCTTGTAGCCCGCAATGGCTTGCTGGCCAACGGGCGACACCACCCAGTCCACAAACTTCTGCGCGTCCTGCGACTTCACATGCGGGTGCTTGGCGGGGTTCACGACCATCACGCCGTACTGGTTGAAGAGCTTGGTGTCGCCCTCGACCAGGATGGCCAGGTCCGCGCGGTTCTTGAAGTTGAGCCAGGTGCCCCTGTCGGCCAGCACGTAGGCGCCGCTCGATGCCGCAATATTCAGCGCGGGCCCCATGCCGCAGCCGCATTCCTTGTAGCCGCTGCCTTTTGATGTATTTGCGGCCTCGGCACCGGCCAGCTTCCAGTAGCGCAGTTCGGCCGCGTGGGTGCCGCTCTTGTCACCGCGAGAGATGAAGTTGCCGTTGGTGGCGGCCAGCTTCTGCAGCGCCTGCACGATGTCCTTGCCTTTGGTGCCCGCCGGGTCGTTCTTGGGGCCGATGAGGATGAAGTCGTTGTACATCACGGGGTAGCGCTTCACGCCCCAGCCATCGGCCACAAACTTTTCTTCGGCCACCTGGTCGTGCACAAACAGCACGTCGGCGTCACCCCGGCGTGCCATGTCGAGCGCCTGGCCGGTGCCCAGCGCCACCACCTTGATGTCGAGGCCGCTGGCCTTCTTGAACTCGGGCAGCAGGTAGCCAAACAGGCCCGACTGCTCGGTGGAGGTGGTGGACGCCATGGTGATGCTCTGCGCGAACGCGGAACCAGACGCTACCAAAACGATAGCTGTCACCGCTTTGGACACTAGCGCTACCGCGCGAAAAGACCTAAAACTCGTCATACCAGCTCTCCTTTGACAAACAAACGGGCGGCCTCCGGCAAGGGGCCGTTGAAAAAATCGTGCACCGGCAAGTCCGCCACCAGGCGGCCGTGCTCCATGTAGATGACGCGGCTGGCCAGGCGCTTGACCTGCCCCAGGTTGTGGCTGCTGAACACCATGGTCACGGGGTGCGCCGGACCGGCAGCGCCATGGCTGGCCGCAAAGTCGGCCATCAGGGCCTCGACCTCGCGCTTGGCATGGGGGTCGAGGCTGGCGGTGGGCTCGTCCAGCAGCAGCACGTCGGGCCGAAGGGCCCACGCGCGGGCCAGCGCCACCCGCTGCTGCTGGCCGCCCGACAGGGTGCGTGCGTTCTGCGCCGCGATACCCTGCAGGCCCACCCGCTGCAAGGCCGTCAGGGCCAGTGGGCGCGCATCGCGCCAGCGGGTACCACGCAGCCACAGGGCCAGCGCCACGTTGTTCTGGGCGCTGGTGCGCAGCATGTGCGGGCGCTGGAACAGCATGGCCTGGCGCAGCGATGCATCGCACTGCAGACCGCCCCCATGCGTGTCGGCCAGACCGTGCAGCACGCGCAACAGGGTGCTCTTGCCACTGCCGTTGGCGCCCACCAGCGCCACGCGCTCGCCAGGCGCAATGCGCAGCGTGACTTGGTCGAGCGCCTGCACACGGCCGTAACGCACAGTCACCTGGCGCAGATCCACCCAGGGGTTTGGCACGGGCCCGCTCATGCGGCTACTCCCACCGGCGTACTGGAGGCCGAGCCATCCACCCGCTCGCGCCAGCGCCGCAGCAACGCAATCAGCACATTCAGCGCCAGCACCACAGCCAGCAGGATCATGCCCAGCGCCAGCGCCAGCGGCAAATCGCCCTTGCTGGTCTCCAGCGCGATGGCGGTGGTCATCACCCGCGTGAAGCCGTCGATGTTGCCGCCCACGATCATCACCGCGCCCACCTCGGAGATCGCCCTGCCAAACGATGCCAGCAGCACCGTGAGCAGCGCATAGCGCTCGTCCCAGGCCAGCAGCAGGCTGCGCAGCAGCGGGCCCGCGCCCATGGAGCGCAACTGCTCGCCATGGGCGCGCTCGGCGTCTTCCACCGTCTGGCGCGTGAGCGCGGTGACCACCGGCAGCACAAGAATGGCCTGCGCCAGCACCATGGCCTTGAAGCTGAACAGCCAGCCCAGCGAGCCCAGCGGCCCGCTGCGCGACAGCACCAGGTACACCACCAGCCCCACCACCACCGACGGCACAGCCAGCAAGGTGTTGAGCACGGCCAGCACGGCGCCACGGCCCGCGAAGCGCGCGACGCCCAACCACGCGCCCAGCACCAGGCCCACCCCGCAGGCCATCACACAGGCGGTGGCGCTGACGGACAAGGAGCGGCCCACGATGGTCCAGAGGACGGGGTCGGACGAGAGGGTGAGTTCAAGCGCTGTGGTCGCGCTTTCGGTAAGGGTGGACATGGGCCAGGGGATCGGTTTGGGCTATCGTAGGCACCCATCCAATATCCAGCGATATGAACTCCCGTGCATAGGGTCCAACTTCATTACACACTCAGCCGGGACGCGGGCACTGCGCTCATCCGCAACCCGCTGCCCGAGCTGCTGCAGGCCGTGGCCGAGCGCGGCTCCATCTCAGGCGCCGCGCGCGCACTGGACCTGTCCTACCGCCATGTCTGGGGTGCTCTCAAGCGCTGGGAAGACCAGCTGGGCGGCGAATTGATCATTTGGGGCAAGGGCCAGTCGGCGCAGCTCAGCGAGTTCGGTAGCAAGCTGCTGTGGGCCGAACGCCAGGCCCAGGCGCGCCTGGCGCCGCAGATTGCCGCGCTGCACGCCGACCTGGAGCGCGCATTTGCCGTGGCCTTCGACCCCAATGCCCACGTGCTCACTCTCTATGCCAGCCATGACGATGCGCTGGCGGCGCTGCGCGCCCATGCCGCTACGCAGACCGATGTGGGCGCACTGCACCTCGACATCCGGTTCACTGGCAGCGTGGACGCCATCCGTGCGCTGAACGAGGGGCGCTGCACCCTGGCGGGTTTTCACACCGTGGCCGATGCGGCTGCGCAGTCGCTCACGGCGCGCACCTACCAGCCGCTGCTGCAGCCCGGGCTGCACAAGATCATTGGCTTTGCGCAGCGCACCCAGGGGCTCATGGTGGCGCCCGGCAACCCGCTGGGCCTGCACAGCCTGGCCGATGTGGCCCGCACCGGTGCCCGCTTCATCAACCGCCCGCTGGGCTCGGGCACGCGGGTGCTGCTGGATGACCTGCTGGCCCAGGCCGGCATGGACCCAGAAAGCATCGTGGGCTACGCCCTCAACGAACCCTCCCACACCGCCATTGCCCAAGCCGTGGCCGCAGGGGCGGCCGATGTGGGCATGGGCATCGAGCTGGCGGCCCGTGCGCGCGGGCTGGACTTTGTCCCCCTGGTGCACGAGCGCTACCACCTGGCGTGCCTGAAAGACAGCCTGGACCAGCCTGCCACGCTGGCACTGCGCAACCTGCTGCAAACCCCCGAGTGGCTGGCGCACATGGCCACGCTGCCGGGCTACAGCGCCTGGCACTGCGGCGAGGTGCTGGCCATGAGCACCGTGCTGCCGTGGTGGCAATTTGCGCGGAAAAAGCGCGCCTCAGCGCCTAAGAAGAAACCCTAATTGCTGCAGTTTTGATAGCTAAAGAATAAGCAGCCGCTGCGGGATAACACCGTCACGCTGCTGTCAGACTCCGCCTACAGTGCTCCGTAGAATCGCGCCGTCGTCACAGCATGCCCAGCCCCAGCGCCCACCCGCGCGGGGGCCGGGCATCTCGCACACACAGCCTTTTTATTGGAGACACCATGCAGGCTCTATTGAAGTTATCAAGAGGGATCGACTGGCTTAACACCCAGGTCGGCAAGTACGTGGTCTGGCTGATCCTGGCCTCCACGGTCATCAGCGGTGTGAACGCCGTGGTGCGCAAGGCGTTCAACATCAGTTCCAACGCCTTTCTGGAAGTGCAGTGGTACCTGTTCGCTGCATCGTTCCTGCTGGCAGCTGGCTACACGCTGCTGCAGGGCGAGCATGTGAAGGTGGACGTGATCTCGAGCCGCTTTTCCAAGCGCACGCAGATCTGGATCGACGTGTTCGGCTACATCGTCTTCCTCACGCCCATGTGCCTGGCCGTGCTCTGGTACGGGGTTCCGTTCTTCACGCGCGCCCTGGCGTCGGGCGAAATGTCCAACAACGCAGGCGGCCTGATCCGCTGGCCCGTGTACCTGATGATGCCCCTGGGCTTCACGCTGCTGTGGCTGCAAGGCATCTCTGAACTCATCAAGCGCCTGGGCTTCCTGCAAGGCCTGATCGAAGATCCGACGGTCAAGAAGGTCGAAAAGACGGCCGAGGAAGAACTGGCTGAATCCATCCGCAACCTGGCCGAAGCGGCCAAGGGCAATGGCAAGAACAAGGCCGAGGCCCACTGAGCGGAGCACACACCATGGAATTTATTGCCCACAACCTCGCCCCGATCATGTTCGCGGGGCTCATCTGCTTCTTGCTGGTCGGCTTCCCCGTCGCATTCAGCCTGGGCGCCTGCGGACTGTTCTTCGCCTTCATCGGCATCGAACTCAACGTGCTGCCCGAAGCCCTGCTGCAAGCCGTGCCGCTGCGCATCTTCGGCATCATGCAGAACGACACCCTGCTGGCCATTCCGTTCTTCACGCTGATGGGGCTCATATTGGAGCGAAGCGGGATGGCGGAAGACCTGCTGGACACCATTGGTCAGCTGTTCGGCCCCATCCGCGGTGGCCTGGCTCTGGCCGTGATCTTCGTGGGCGCGCTGCTGGCAGCCACCACGGGCGTGGTGGCCGCATCGGTGATCTCGATGGGCCTGATCTCGCTGCCCATCATGCTGCGCTATGGCTATGACCGCCGGCTGGCTGCGGGCGTGATTGCTGCGTCCGGAACGCTGGCACAGATCATTCCGCCGTCGCTGGTGCTGATCATCATTGCCGACCAGATGGGTCGCAGCGTGGGCGACATGTACAAGGGCGCCTTCCTGCCCGGCCTGATGCTCACCGGTTTCTATGCAGGCTACGTCATTCTGCTGGCAATCTTCAAGCCCCAGTGGGTGCCTGCCATCCCACCCGAAGCCCGTACGCTGCGCGACGAAAACGGCAAGAGCGGTGTGACCTCCCTGCTGGTGCTGACCGGCATCTGCGTGGCCGCCTCGATGTATGTGGCTAAGAACATGGCCGCCCTGCACACCTGGTGGTCGGGCGAGACGGTGGAACGCGTGGCGCTGGACGAAACCATCGTCGTGGCCATGTGCTTTGGCGTGGCCCTGGCCTTCGTGGTCGCCAGCGTCAACAAGATCACCCGCCTGGGCCTGCTCTCCAAGGCGGCGGAACGCGTGACGTTCGTGCTGATCCCCCCGCTGCTGCTGATTTTCCTGGTGCTGGGCACCATCTTCCTGGGCGTTGCAACTCCCACCGAAGGCGGCGCCATGGGCGCGCTGGGCGCAGGCATCATGGCCATCATCCGTGGTCGCCTGAGCATCTCGCTGCTCAAGCAGGCAGTCACCACCACCACCAAGCTGTCGTGTTTTGTGGTATTTATTCTGGTGGGCGCGACCATGTTCGGCCTGACCTTCCAGGGCGTGGACGGCCCGCTGTGGGTGGAACACCTGCTGACCGGCCTGCCCGGTGGCCAGTTGGGCTTCCTGATCGTTGTGAACATCATGGTGTTCTTCCTGGCGTTCTTCCTGGACTTCTTTGAGCTGTCCTTCATCGTGGTGCCCCTGCTGGCCCCGGTGGCCAACAAGCTGGGCATCGACCTGATCTGGTTCGGTGTGCTGCTGGCCGTGAACATGCAGACCTCGTTCATGCACCCACCGTTCGGCTTCGCGCTGTTCTACCTGCGCAGCGTAGCCCCGGCGAAGGAGTACCTCGACAAGGTCACCAAGAAGATGATTGCGCCGGTGACGACACCGCAGATCTACTGGGGTGCGATTCCGTTCCTGGTCATCCAGCTGATGATGGTGGGCCTGATCATCGCCTTCCCTGGCATCGTCTCCAGCGGCCTGGACAAGGCCGAGGTCTACGACCTGGACAAGGTCCGCATGGAAATGGAAGCCACCATGCCCGACGCGGCCGGAGCCCCCGAGGCCACCGACCCCACCGCAGGCATGGAAGGTGCCAGCGCGGCCCCTGGCGACGCTGCAGCCCCTGCTGCAGACGACCCGCTCAAGGCCCTGCAAGACTCGATGGCCAACGAGAAGAAGTGATCGGATGAACCCCCAGGGCTGTTGACCAGCCCTGGAGACAAAAGAAGCCCCGGCAGATAGCGTCTGCCGGGGCTTTTTTCATGGGCTTGTCCCGCGCAACGCGTGGCCCAAAACAGGGCCACGACCGGACGGCTCGGCACCCAACCCAACCAAGGTACGCAAACACCATGCTCGACCTGGTCCCACAGCCCACAGGCCGCGGCGTCTTGAGGTGTTTCCTTCTGCGGACCACTGAACCCGCTGGCAAGCGTCTACCGAGGGCGCCAGACCGACCCGCACACAACGGGAAGCGGATGTCCTAAACCACCACCCATGGCGTCACATCAAAGCGTGTACACCGCGGGATCGCGCAAACATGCCGATCACAGCAACACGCGCGATACCTTGAGCTCCAGCCAACCGAACATCGTCCTGCAGCCCAGCAGCATCTTCTGCACCAAAGCACCTCGGGACCGAGCACCCACCCCATACCACCAGGCGCAAAAAAACCCGCCAAGCGAACCAGGCGGGTTTTCTGATCGAAATGCCCTGCGGCTTGCGCCGCAGCAGGGCCATCAGATCTTCTGTGCGGACATGAAGGTGTCGTAGCGGGCTTCGGCAAAGCGGAACCAGAGGATCTGGTCGCGCTGGAAGGCACGCATGTCGGCGTAGATCTTCTTCCACTCGGGGCTCTTGGCGTCGTTCTCGGCGAACACTTCCATCGATGCCTTGAACGAAGCGTCCATCACGGCTTGCGAGAAAGGCAGCACCTTGGTCTTGGCAGCCACGAGCTGCTTCAGGGCCGTGGGGTTCAGCGCGTCGTACTTGGCCAGCATGTCCACGTGGGCCACGTTGGTAGCAGCTTCGATGATGGCCTTGTTCTCAGCCGACAGGCCGTCAAAAGCCTTCTGGTTGACGAAGAAGTCCACTTCAGGACCACCTTCCCACCAGCCGGGGTAGTAGTAGAACGGAGCGACCTTGTTGAAGCCCAGCTTCTGGTCGTCGTAAGGACCCACCCACTCGGCAGCGTCCAGCGTGCCCTTTTCGAGGGCTTGGTAAATTTCGCCGCCAGGGATGCTCTGGGGCACTGCACCCAGCTTCTGCATCACTTCACCGATCAGACCGCCGCCCAGGCGCATCTTCATGCCCTTGAAGTCGGCAGGCGACTTGATTTCCTTGCGGAACCAGCCACCCATCTGCGTGCCGGTGTTACCACCTGCAAAGCTGATCATATTGAAGCCGCCGTAGAACTCGTTCATGAGCTTGCGGCCATTGCCATGCAGCATCCAGGCGTTCATCTGGCGGGCATTGAAGCCGAAAGGCACTGCAGAGCCCAGCGCGAAAGCGGGGTTCTTGCCGTAGAAGTAGTAAGGCACGGTGTGTGCCATTTCCACGGTGCCTTGCTGCACGCCGTCCACCACGCCGAAGGGAGGCATCAGCTCGCCACCAGCGTGCACGGAGATTTCAAACTTGCCACCCGACATGGCCTTGACGGCCTTGGAGAACACATCAGCGCCGCCATAGATGGTGTCCAGCGACTTGGGGAAGCTGGAGGCCAGACGCCAGCGAATGGCAGCCTGGGCGTGGACGGCGGGCGCAGCGCCTGCAGCCAGCACACCGGCGATGCCAGCGTGCTTGATGATTGAACGACGATCCATGAGGTTCTCTCCGATATATTGATTGCAAAACTTGGCGCGCACGCGTTGTGCACGGCCCACCAAGGACATGTTTCAGCCGGGACCATTGTAGGAACATGACCCCCAGGACTTTTGCGGGTTTTCCCGCGAAATTCCGGCCTCAACACACACCTTCAGGGTTCTGCAAGCATCTGCGCGACAGCAGTGCGAAAGACCTCACGGCACCCACGGCCAGCACGACGGCTGCCCGCCGCCCGCCTCCGTTCAGCCCGCGTTGCCAGGCAAAAACCGGGCGGCAATCGATGCGCGAATACCTGCCGCATCCAGCCCCTGCAAAGCCAGCAACTTGGCCGGGTCGCCATGCTCGATGAAGACATCGGGCAGCCCCAGCTGCAGCACGGGGCGCACGATGCCCATGGCGTTGAGCGCCTCGGTCACTGCACTGCCCGCCCCCCCCATGATGGCGCCCTCTTCCACCGTCACAAGCGCATCATGACGCTCCGCCACTTCGCGCAGCAAGGCTTCGTCGATGGGCTTGGCCCAGCGCATGTTGACCACGGTGGCATCGATCGCCTCGCCCACTTCGAGCGCGGGGTACAGCAAGGTGCCAAATGCCAGGATGGCAATGCGGGGCGCCTTGCCGTCGGCCTCGCCCTTGCGCTCACGGCGGATCTCGCCCTTGCCGAACGGCAGGCCGTCAAGCGCTGCAAGCGGCGCCACACCTGCGCCGCTGCCGCGCGGGTAGCGCACGGCCACGGGGTGGTCCTGCTCAAACGCACTGCTGAGCAACTGTCGGCACTCGCGCTCGTCGGCGGGACAAGCCATGCTCATGTTCGGAATGCAGCGCACAAACGGGATGTCGTAAGCACCTGCGTGCGTGGCACCGTCAGCGCCCACCAAGCCCGCACGGTCCAGCGCAAACACCACGGGCAGGTTCTGCAAGGCCACGTCGTGAATCAACTGGTCGTAACCGCGTTGCAAGAAGGTGGAGTAGATGGCCACCACAGGCTTCACGCCCTCGCAGGCCATGCCTGCGGCAAATGTGACGGCATGCTGCTCGGCAATGCCCACGTCGTAGTAGCGGTCGGGAAAGCGCTTTTCAAACTCGACCATGCCCGAGCCCTCGCGCATGGCCGGGGTGATGCCCACCAGGCGCGGGTCTTGGGCCGCCATGTCGCACAACCACTGGCCGAACACCTGGGTGAACGTCTGCTTGGGGGGCGTGGCAGGCTTGGTCAGGCCCACGCTGGGGTCGAACTTGCCGGGGCCGTGGTAGGCCACGGGGTCGGCCTCGGCCAGCTTGTAGCCCTGCCCCTTCTTGGTGACCACGTGCAGGAACTGCGGACCCTTCAGGCTCTTGATATTCTCCAGCGTAGGGATCAGCGAATCGAGGTCGTGCCCGTCGATGGGGCCGATGTAGTTGAAGCCGAATTTCTCGAACAGCGTGGCGGGCACCACCATGCCCTTGGCCTGCTGCTCGAAGCGCTTAGCAAATTCGAGCAGGGGCGGCACAGGGCGCAGCACGGTTTTGCCCACGTTCTTGGCGGCGGCATAAAACTGCCCGCTCATCAGCTGCGCAAGGTAGCGGTTGAGAGCGCCCACGGGGGGGCTGATGCTCATGTCGTTGTCGTTCAGCACCACCAGCAGGTTGCAGTCGGCCACGCCCGCGTTGTTGAGCGCCTCGAAGGCCATGCCGGCACTCATCGCGCCATCACCAATGATGGCCACCGCATGGCGGTTGTCGCCCTTGCGCTTGGCGGCCAGTGCCATGCCCAAGGCTGCCGAGATACTGGTGCTGGAATGCGCGGTGCCAAAGGTGTCGTAGACGCTCTCGGCACGCTGCGGAAAGCCCGAGATGCCGCCCAGCTGGCGCAGCGTATGCATGCGGTCGCGGCGGCCGGTCAGGATTTTGTGCGGGTAGGTCTGGTGGCCCACGTCCCACACCAGGCGGTCTTCTGGGGTGTTGAAGACATGGTGCAAGGCCACGGTCAGCTCCACCGTGCCCAGGTTGGAGCTGAGGTGGCCACCGGTCTGCGATACGCTCTGCAGCACGAACTCGCGCAACTCGGTCGCCAGCACCTTGAGGTCAGCGCGCGAGAGCCGACGCAGGTCTGCCGGGTCATTGATGGTCTGCAGCAAGGGAAAGGGTGTCGTGGACATTGACTATTCTTTTGATAGCTACCAGCGCAAGAGATTCAAGCACTAGCAGGCATTTGGACATTCATGGAGTCGCAAAGGACCAGGGCCGGGCTCAGTGCGAGCGGCGCACGACCATGTCCGCCAGGGCTGCCAGGGCACGGGTGTCGGGCAGGCCACTGCGCCCCAGCGCTGCATGGGCCTCGGCCAGCAGCTCCTGCGCGTAAGCCTGCGCACGCTCCAGACCGAGCAACGAGACGTAAGTGGGTTTGTCTGCCGCAGCGTCCTTGCCAGCCGTTTTCCCCAGGGTGGCAGAGTCCGCCACCACATCCAGGATGTCGTCCACCACCTGAAACGCCAGCCCCATGGCGGCGCCGTAGTCGGACAGTGCCTGGTAGGCAGCGGGCGCCGCATGGCCACACAGGGCGCCCATGAGCACGCTGCCCTGGAGCAAGGCGCCCGTCTTGAGGCGGTGCATCTGGCGCAGTTGGGCCTCCGTCAGCGCCACGCCCACGCTGGCCAGGTCAATCGCCTGGCCACCCGCCATGCCGGCCGAGCCCGCAGCCCGCGCGAGCAGCCTGCACAAGGCCGCCTGCGTGGCGGCGGGGATCAACGTGTTGTCGGGGGTCAGCAGTTCAAACGCGAAGGCCTGCAGTGCGTCGCCCGCCAGCAGGGCCTGGGCTTCGCCAAACTGCACATGCACGGTGGGCTTGCCACGGCGCAGCACATCGTTGTCCATGCAGGGCATGTCGTCGTGGACCAGCGAATAGGCATGGATCAGTTCGACTGCGCACGCGGCCCGCAAGGCGGCTTCATCCAAAGCTGCTAGCACCGCCGCGCCCTCAGGTGCGGCGGAATCCGAGGAACCGCTGCGCGCCGCCTCGTACGCGGCCAAAACCAGCAGGGGCCGCAGGCGCTTGCCGCCATCCAGCACAGCGTAACGCATGGCGTCGCCCAGCCCTGCCGGGGCGCCTTCGCCCACCCACAAGGACAGAGCCTGCTCCACACTGGCAAGGTGATTCTGGCTCCAGAGATTCGTATCCAGGGGCGGGTTCAACACCGTCGAGGAAGTCATCGGCAATGCGCTCATTCCTGGTTCCATGATTGCAGCTGGCCGTCGTCCAGCACCTTGATCTGGTCCTGCACGGCGTCAAGCCGGTGGCGGCAAAACGCCAGCAAGGTGGCGCCGCGCTGGTAGCCCGCCAGCATCTGGTCCAGCGGCAGTTGGCCCGATTCGATGCGGGCCACGAGTTGCTCCAGTTCCTCCAGGGCCGCCTCGTAGCTGGCAGGTTCGGCGGGAGGAGCAGGGGTTGCGGGGGCCTTGGGCATGGAGGGGGCGGCAGTGCGCGGGTGAAAAATCGGTGATTTTAGGCGCAGCGCTGTGACGCCCGTGTCAGACAGCGGCCGATCCGTGGGAGGCCTCTATTTTTGATGGAACCGGTGTTTTCTATTCACGTAGCGGGGGTGCGGGAATAACCCCACCGCCTATAATCCCATTCCCGTCGAGCCGGCTACCCACCCTAGCCGGTTTTCTTTTTCCAGATGCGCTTTCACCGGCGCACCTCCCGCACTCTCTCTGTGGGGAGTCTTTAGGTCAGGTCACCCATGTCTGATTTAAGTCTTCAACTGCAGCAGGCCGCAAGCC
This sequence comes from Acidovorax sp. DMC1, assembly GCF_056314325.1. Taxonomy (NCBI): domain Bacteria; kingdom Pseudomonadati; phylum Pseudomonadota; class Betaproteobacteria; order Burkholderiales; family Comamonadaceae; genus Acidovorax; species Acidovorax sp. DMC1. The sequence continues at coordinate 85,525 of NZ_JBQUYO010000010.1, forward strand.
AACTACCAGTTTCGAGCTACTTTGACGATGCGCTGTTTCAGCGCGAGCTGGAGACCATCTTCCAGCGCGGGCCCCGCTACGTGGGGCATCAATTGGCTGTGCCCCACACGGGCGACTACTACGCGCTGCCCCAGGAGGGCGAGGGCCGCGCCCTGGTGCGCAACGCCCATGGAGGCATCGAGCTGATCTCCAACGTGTGCCGCCATCGGCAAGCGGTCATGCTCAAAGGCAAGGGATCGCTGAACACCCAGCAAAAGGGCAGCGCGGGCGGCAACATCGTGTGCCCTTTGCACCGCTGGACGTACAACCCCAAAGGCGAGTTGCTGGGCGCGCCGCACTTCGCGCACGACCCATGCTTGAACCTCAACAATTACAAGCTGCGCGAATGGAACGGTCTTCTATTTGAAGACAACGGCTATGACGTAGCCGCCGACCTGGCCCAGATGGGACCCCGCGCCGACCTGGACTTTGATGGCTACGTGCTCGACCACGTGGAGCTGCACGAGTGCAACTACAACTGGAAGACCTTCATCGAGGTCTATCTGGAGGATTACCACGTCGGCCCGTTCCATCCGGGCTTGGGGCAATTCGTCACCTGCGACGACCTGCGCTGGGAGTTTGGCAAGAACTATTCGGTGCAGACCGTGGGCGTTGCCAACCGCCTGGGCAAGGCGGGCAGCCCGGTGTACGAGCGCTGGCACAAGGCGCTGCTGGACTACCGCGAAGGCAAGCCGCCGAAGTACGGCGCCATCTGGCTCACGCTGTACCCGCACATCATGATCGAGTGGTACCCGCATGTGCTCACCGTATCCACGCTGCACCCCATCAGCCCGACCAAAACGCTGAACATGGTGGAGTTCTACTACCCCGAGGAAATCGCCGCTTTCGAGCGCGAATTCGTCGAGGCGCAGAAGGCTGCCTACATGGAGACCTGCATCGAGGACGACGAAATTGGCGAGCGCATGGACGCCGGCCGCAAGGCTTTGCTGGCCCGTGGCGACAACGAGGTGGGCCCTTACCAGAGCCCCATGGAAGATGGCATGCAGCACTTCCACGAGTGGTACCGCGAGGCCATGGGGAGCGGCACCATCGACCCGGCTGCGGCAAAACGCTGAATACAGAGGCAAAACCCCGCCAATCTGCAGGCCCGCCGGGGCTTGCTCTCATTACAATAGCTACCAGTGCTTAAAAAATAAGCGCTGGCAGCTATTTTCATTTGTGCGCTCCACGGCGCCCCTCAAGAGATCACAACCCGATGCAAGCCCTTTGGATGGTGTTGGCCGCGTTCCTGTTTGCCAGCATGGGCGTGTGCGTCAAGATCGCCTCGGACTTCTTCAACTCGGCGGAGCTGGTGTGTTACCGGGGGCTGATCGGCATGTTCATCCTGTGGCTGCTGTCACGCTCACAAAACGTGACGCTCGCCACACGGTACCCCGGCATGCACGCCTGGCGTAGCCTCGTAGGGGTGGCGTCGCTGGGTGCGTGGTTCTACGCCATTGCGCACCTGCCGCTGGCCACCGCCATGACGCTCAACTACATGAGCAGCGTGTGGATCGCGGCCTTCCTGGTCGGCGGCACGCTGCTGGCCTGGCGGCCTTCTGCCGCCACGCCCCGGCCCGCCCTGCAAGGCCCGCTGGTGCTGACGGTGCTCACCGGGTTCGTCGGCGTGGTGCTGATGCTGCGCCCCAGCCTGGACCAGAACCAGGCCTTTGCCGGGATGATCGGTCTGATGTCGGGCCTGTCAGCCGCCTTTGCCTACATGCAAGTGGTGGCGCTGTCGCGCCTCGGCGAACCTGAATCGCGCACCGTCTTCTACTTTGCGGTGGGCTCTGCAGTCGCGGGCGGCGTGGCCATGTTGTTCACCGGCATGTCGGACTGGCCGGGCTGGCAAGCGCTGTGGCTGCTGCCCATCGGCGTGCTGGCTGCGGGCGGGCAGCTGTGCATGACGCGCGCCTATGCCAGCGCCAAGACCCAGCGCGGCACGCTGGTGGTGGCCAACCTGCAGTATTCAGGCATCGTGTTTGCGGGCATCTACAGCGTGGCTCTTTTTGGCGACAAGATTCCGCCCATCGGCTGGATCGGCATGGTCCTCATCGTGGGCAGCGGCATTGTGGCCACCATCTTGCGGGCCCGGGCCGCACCCGGCGCACCGGCCGAAGAACACTGACCGATACAAAAACCCATGCGCGCTGGCGAGGACACAGCCGATCGGGATGGCCACAATGGAGGCCTCCCAGTCCTACCGGTTGCTTTGCACCTGATCTGCCGATGACCACCTACACCACGCTCATCTCCGCCCCCGACCTGCAAGCCCTCATCGCCAGCGGTGCGCCGCTGATGGTGTTTGACTGCAGCTTCGAACTCATGCAACCGACCGCCGGCGCGCAGCAATATGCGCAGGCCCATATCCCCGGCGCCGTGTATGCCAACCTGGACAACGACCTGAGCGCCAAGCACGGCGCACCCGGCGCCACCGGCACTGTGACGGCGCAGGAGGCCGACCAGCCCGCATCGGGCGGCCGCCACCCGCTGCCCAGCCGCGAACGGTTTGCCATGTGGCTGTCCAGCGTGGGTTTTGCCAACAACATGCAGGCCGTGGTCTACGACCGCCAGGGCGCCAACTATTGCGGCCGCCTGTGGTGGATGCTCAAGTGGGCGGGCCATGACGCCGTGGCCGTGCTCGACGGCGGGCTACAGGCCTGGCAGGCCGCAGGGGGCGCAGTCAACAGCGGCGAAGAGCCTTCGCACTTCCAGTCCCACTTTGCACTGAACGAGCCCTTGCGCCAGCTGGCCACGGCCAGCGATGTCCTGGCCCGCCTGCAGAGCCCCGCAGACCAAACCGTGATCGACGCCCGCGCCGGTGCCCGCTACCGGGGCGAGATGGAGCCGCTGGACCCGGTGGCCGGCCACATTCCGGGAGCACTCAACCGGCCGTTTGCCGAAAACATCGGCGCCGACGGCCGCTTCAAACCCGCAGCCACACTGCGCGCAGAGTTCGATGCCCTGCTGGCAGGCCGCAATCCTGCAACCGTGGTGCACCAGTGCGGCAGCGGCGTGAGCGCGGTGCCCAATCTGCTGGCCATGGAGATTGCCGGCCTGGGGCACACCGTCCTGTTCGCGGGCAGCTGGAGCGAATGGTGTTCAGACCCCACGCGCCCGGTCGAAAAGGGTTGAAACGCCCCAGTTGCGGCGTCTAACGGACGCCGCGGGTTGCAAAAGCGCAAAAAAGATGGTTTTGCAGGCGCTATCAAAACCATGAGCAGAATTCGGGGACCGGTACCTGCCAGCGCAGCAGATGCGCCCCTCTTGAAAGCCAGCCAACGCCTGATCTGCATGTAGGGCAAATTCCTACACAGCCCACCGCGAAACCAGACACGCGGCGCAGCCAAACCCCGACTTAATTTCTGATTGGGGCGGTTTCACAATCCATTTCAACGGATCACGCAAAACCTGCAGTCAGCAGGCAACGCAAGACCCTGTACTGGAAAAAAGGAAGCCGCCATGACCAACGAACAAATCCTCGCTGAAATCCGCGAAGCCAACCTCACCTACCTGATGCTGGCCCAAACCCTGATCCGTCAGGACAAGGCCGAAGCAGTTTTCCGTCTGGGCATGAACGAAGAGTCTGCCGATATTCTCGCTTCGCTGTCCGCAGCGCAAGTGATGAAACTGGCCTCCCGCAACACGCTACTTTGCAGCTTCCGTGTGGACGACAACCTGGTGTGGAGCTTGCTAACCAACCACTCGGCCAAGAAGGTGGGCAACGACGCCACCAACACCCTGCACGCCAACATTCTGATGGCCAGCCGCGTGTCGGAAGTGCTCTGAAGCAGTTGCCCGCAGCGTAGTTGCCCCGTTCTCACCGAAAGCCCGCCATGTCCACCACCACCGCCGCCAAAGCCCCTGCCAAGAGCGTTCTGAACGAATCCAAGCAGATCGAACGCGCCGCCATGCTGATCCAGATGGGCGCCCGCATGCAGGTGCTGGAGTCCGAGACCACGCTGTCGTATGAACGCCTGATCCGCCTGTACAAGGAGATCGCTGGCAAGTCACCCTCCAAAGGCCAGTTGCCCTTTTCCACCGACTGGTTCCTGACGTGGCAAGAGAACATCCACAGCTCGCTGTTCCTGAACATCTACGAATATCTGTCCAAAGGCGTGGACCTGGACTCGGTGGAGCTGCTGACCAAGGCTTACCGCCTGTACAACGAACAAGTCGCCACGGCCGAGATCGAGCCCCTGCTGTCCTTCACCCGCGCCTGGCGCCTGGTGAAATTTGTGGACGCCGGCATGCTGACCCGCACCAAGTGCAGCCAGTGCAGCGGCCAGTTCGTGACCGAGCTGTACGAGAACCGCCACTTCACCTGCGGCCTGTGCAACCCTCCCGCCCGTGCAGGCAAGAGCAAGACCGCCGGCGCACTGATGCTGCATTGATGCCTTGGCATTTTCTTTTGAGCCCAAAGCGCCCAATGCGCTAGTGCATATTGCCGTGATAGCTATCAATCAGATAGCAAACAAAAAGGCCCTGTTCGGGGCCTTTTTTGCTTTCTGCTGTCTGCCGATGGAATGTGGTGCACGGCAGAGCACAAACCTTTCCCATCAACGCCCGGCTAGCAAGGTCCGCACGTTCTCGTCTGCAGGCACCGCGTAGTTGTGTGCCGCAATCACCTGGTTGCCCACCGGGTTCACCAGCTTGAGGCTGATGTACACCACCGAGGCCGACACTGCGTACGTGCCCACCACCACGGCCTGCGCGTTCTGCGCCTGGCTGACCTCCCGCACCTCGCGCGACAGCAGCAACTCGCCCTGCTCGCGGTGCAGCACTAGGTTGTCACGCAGCTTCACCTCCGTCACACGCAGCCCGCGCTGCACCATGCGCCCCGCGATCTGCTCCGAAAAGATACGCCCCAGCCGCGACGACTCGTTGAGCCGGTCCACATTCACCAAGGTGGCCACCAACACCGGCTGGCTCGCATCCAACGGCACGCTGAGCAGCAAGGCATCTGTCGCCCGCTCGTTGACCTCAATCAGGTCGGTGCGCGACATGCCGCCCGCACTGCTGCCGTAGTAGTAGCTGTGGACCGGGTTGGTCGTGCAGCCCTGCAGCGCCAGGGCCGACACAGCGACCATGCCCAGGCACCACATGGACTTGAGCTTGCCGGGTTGTAAACGGCGCGTCATGGCGCAACCACCTGCCAAGTTTTTACGGGGGTGGGTGCAGGCGCAGGCACCGGGACCTGTGGCTGGTACAGCGCAGCATCTTCCCGCTCGATGTAATACAGGTCTGCAGAGCCCGCCAAGTACCGGTCACGGGTCTTGAGCGTGGTGGTGATCAGAACTTCCGTCCGCGTGGGTCCGCCCGCTGCAGCACCCTGCGTGTACAGATGGGCCATGTCCAATGCGAGACCGGCCCCGACCCCCAAGGCTGTCGCCACGCCTGGCAGCAAAGTGCGGTCCGAATAATGCACCTTCCAGTCCCGCCACACTCCCACGCCGGTCCCGATGAGGGTCCCCGCGATCGGGACAGGAAAATTGGGCGGTACGCCAGCCTGGTGTTGAACCACCTGGGTCTCCACCTCCAGCTCCACCGCCGTGGGAACGGTGGAGAGGACAACACCTCGGTTCAATAAATGCACCGTCAGCAGTTTGAGGAAACCCGCGTTGAAGCTGGATTTGTCTGCCACCGTCACGTGAATGGGGTACTCGCCCGCAGGCCAGGACGCGATCTTCTCGGCAACGCGTGCAGCCACATCGCCAGCCAGCACATCCCAATGGTGCACGGCACGGGCCTTTTTCTGGCCGGTGGCGGGATAGTTGTCGGCACGCGGCACGTCCAGGGTGCCGCAGCCAGCCAGCAACGTTGCGGCCAGCAACGGCACAACGGTCGAAATGCGCAGGAAGGAGGATCGCATGGAGCCATGTTAGTGGCGCCAGCCATCCGTGATCGGCACAACAAAGCCGTCTTTCCCCACCTTAAGCCACGATTTCCGCGCTTGGTGACCGCACTACAAGCACTCACAATAGTCGCACGCACAACAAACCCCGGAAGACCATGCACACCCAGAACTCGACCCACCGCCTCGCGTCCCTGCTGGCCTTGACCGCCGCGCTGGCTGGCTGCGGTGGCGCCTCGGACAAGACCACCACTCCCGCTCCACCGGCCCCGCCCCCACCGCCAGCTGCGGCTCCGGTCAGCGTGAGCTTTGTGCAGTCCGCCAACAACGTGCTGGAACCCAGCAGCTCGGAACCTCTTTCTGTGAACGTCTACACGAACGGAAGCACCGCCGCAAACGGCACAGTTGCCACGTTCGCCGTCAACCCCACCACCGCAGGTACGTTGGCCCCGGTGGCCCCCACAACAGTAGGAGGTGTCGCCAGCACGACGTTGACGGTCAGCAGCCTGCCACCCACCGCGACATTTCAGGTGACAGCAACCGCTACCAGCAGCGCCAACTCCGCCAGTGACAGCCTGACCTACTATGTGCGCCCGGCGCACAAGCCGCTGCAGGTGTTGGTTCCCGCCTATTTCACGGCCACCGGTACCACATCCCCGTGGACCACCCTGACCAGTGGCGCAACCAGCTACCCCGATGTGCAGATCAACGCCATTGCGAGCACTAGCAACGGCATCCTGACCGCCACCACGAAAGAGGATACTGACCTCACCACCGCCATCAAGGCCTTCCGGGCGGTGTCGGGCACCAGCAACCGCGTGATCGGGTATGTGGCGACTGCATCCAGCAGCGGCGGTGCCCTCTCCGTTGCTGATGTCAAGGCCACCATCGACAACTACATCCGGCTGTATCCCAGTCTGCTCGATGGCTTTTTCCTGGACGGTATGGCCACCGACAGCGCGCGGGTGGCTTACTTCCAGGACATCTACAACTACGTCAAGGGATTGACCTCGGGCATGAGCACGGGCGCCACGGCTCCGGGCACCCCGCTGCTGATCGGCAACCCCGGCACCTACCCTGTCCCCGCCTATGCAGCGGTCGCCGATACGCTGGTGACTTACGCAGGCAATGCAGCCGCCTACCAGAACGTGGACCCCCAACCGTCAAGCACCTGGGTCTATGCCAAGGCCAACACTGCACAGGCCATGCTGGTGCACTCGGCCAGCACCTGCACGGAAATGCAGGCGGCCGTGAAAAATGCGAACCGCCCACGCCTGAACACAGGCATGGTCTACGCCACCAATCTCGCCATCGGCGCTCCCTGGTCAGCCCTGCCCACCTATTGGCCACAGTTGCTGGGCACGGTGGACGCCCTCAACAAGCAGCGCACGTTGCCACTGTGCTGAAGGCCGGGGGCCATGCCAAGCGCTGAACGCCTACATGCTTTTTCTAAAGGCTCCCCCACAATCGGCGCATGACGACTGAGCCCACCACCACGCACTCCCCGGAATCCCCCCACGGGGAGGGTCAAGCAACAGCTGCGCAGGTGAGGGACGCTGCTCTCCCTGAGGACTCCAACGCCCCTGCTGCTGCAGCCCCCTGCCCGGCAGTCGACCCAGCGCCCCACGCAGCGCCCCTCATGCTCCACATGCCCGTGGACGTGCGCAACCTCTCCCTCGCCCTGCTGGCACTGTTTGCCAGCGTGGCGCTGCTGCACTGGGCCAGTGCGGTGTTCATCCCGATCATGCTGAGCCTGCTGCTGACCATTGCGCTGCGGCCCGCCGTGGAGATGATGGCCCAGTGGCATGTGCCACGGGCGCTGGGGGCGGGGGTGTTGCTGGTGGCCATCGTTGCCGGGCTGGCCAGCACGGCCTGGTCGCTCAGTGACGGGGCGGCGCAACTGGTGGACTCGGTGCCCGTCGCCGCCAAAAAGGTGCGTGACAACCTCAAGGCGCGCGCGGGTGGCAGCAGCCCGCTGGACACCGTGCAGAAGGCAGCCACCCAGATCGAGCAGGCCGCCAACGAAAACAGCACCGCCACCACTGCGCCCCGCCGGGGCGTGCAGCGGGTGATCGTGGAGCGCCCACCTTTCAACATCCGCGACTACCTGTGGAGCGGCACCATGGGCCTGATGTCGGCCCTGGGGCAGCTGATGGTGGTGGTGTTTCTGACCTACTTTGCCCTCGCCTCGGGCAACCTGTTTCGCGACAAGCTGCTGCGCATTGCGGGCACCAGCCTGGAGCGGCGCAAGGTCACCATCCATGTGCTGCAGGACATCACGCAGCAGATACAGCGTTATCTACTGCTACAGGTGTTCACCAGCGTGCTGGTCGGGCTGGCCACCGGCGCGGCCTATTGGGCACTGGGTCTGGAAAACGCGGCCGTGTGGGGCGTGGTGGCCGCGGTGCTCAACCTCGCGCCGTACATCGGCTCGGCCCTGGTCACAGGGGCGTCGGCCCTGGTGGCGTTCTTGCAATTCGGCACGCTCGACATGGCCATGGCCATTGGCGGTGCCTCGCTGGTCATCCACACGCTGATCGGCAACTTGCTCACGCCTTGGCTGACCAGCCGCACCAGCAGCATGAGCCCCGTGGCCGTGTTCATCAGCGTGCTGGCCTGGGGCTGGCTGTGGGGCCTGTGGGGCCTGCTGCTGGGCATCCCGGTGATGATGGCCGTGAAGGCTGTGTGCGACCGGGTGGAAGACCTGAAGGCCGTGGGCGAATTGCTGGGCGACTGAGCCCACAAGCAACGCGGCAGCTGCCACGCATGCCGTCTCTGCGTCTCGCGCGGCCAGTGTCTTTGCGCCTGCTCCACGCACGGCCTCTGGCTTCGCGCCAGAGGTACAGCTCCAAACATTGCTGAACCTCAGGGCACACCAAACCCAGCCCACCGTTCTTGGTGATTGTTTTCAATACTGGAACAGTTAGTTCGCGACTGAGTGGTTTTTCCCTGAACACCATCGGCGTACAGTTCATCCCATCGATGAGCCGAACCCGCAAGGCGACTCACCGAACCCGGTTCAGGAATGGTTTTTGACCCGGCTTTTTTGAGACGCTTTTTAACTTTCAAGGATTTTCATCATGAACAAGACCGCCCGTTTCCTCTCCGTCGCCGCTGTTGCCGCTTTCGCCGCCTTTGGCGCCCATGCTGATGAAGCCGATGGCTCGCAATTTGCCCTGAAGTTCGACACGAACCGCACCCGCGCTGAAGTGGCTGCCGAAGCCGCTACCGTGGCACAGACCCGCAGCATCGAGCCTGCAGGCTCGCGTGTGGTGACCTACAAGTCCACCGCTGACCGCGCTGCTGTGCGTGCCCAGGCTGCTGAAGCTGTGCGCACCGGCCAGATCCCTTCGGGCGAATTCAGCGCGATGTAATCGCATGACCGATTGACGCAGTTGCGGGACTTCCCATGGTGGTGGCACTTCGCGCGGTGCGGGTGCTGCTGCCATGGGAGGTGTTTTAGACACACGCTCCCGCACTGGCCAAACAAACGGGGCTCCCATTAGGAGCCCTTTTTGTTATGGGTTCGCGCCGCGCAGGCGGCAGGTCCAGAGGCGAAGACGGGACTGCCCTGCGGTCCGATCAGCCCGTATTGCGCAGCCCTGCTGCAATACCGTTGATGGAGATGTGAATCCCGGTCTGCACCCGCTCGTCGCCCTGCCCTGCACGCCAGCGGCGCACCAGCTCGACCTGCAAGTGGTGCAGCGGATCGATGTAGGGGAAACGGTGCTTGATGGACCGCGCCAGCGCCGCGTTGTGCGTCAGGCGCTGCTTGTCGCCCGTGATGCGGGTGAGCGCGTCGGCCGTGCGGTGCCACTCGGCCTCAATGCTGGTGAACACCTTCTTGCGCAAGCGGGCGTCGGTGACGAGTTCGCTGTAGCGCGAGGCCAGGGCCAGGTCGCTCTTGGCCAGCACCATGTCCATGTTGGACAGCAGGGTGCGGAAGAACGGCCACTGGCGGTACATCTTCTGCAGCAGCGCCAGCTGGGCCTTGGGGTCCTTGCCTTCGGTGTTGATGAAAGCCTCTACCGCCGAGCCAAAGCCGAACCAGCCGGGCAGCGTGAGACGGCATTGGCCCCAGCTGAAGCCCCACGGAATGGCGCGCAGGTCTTCGATCTTCTGACTGGCCTTGCGCGATGCGGGGCGCGAGCCGATGTTGAGTTCTGCGATCTCGCGGATGGGCGTGGAGTTGAAGAAGTAGTCGGTGAAGCCGGGCGTTTCGTACACCAGCGCGCGGTAGCTGCCCATGCTGGCCAGCGAGAGCTGCGCGGCGGCGTCCAGGAAGGCCTTGGTCGCAGGCTTGGTGGGCTGCAGCAGGGTGGCTTCGAGCGTGGCGGCGACCAATGTTTCGAGGTTGCGCCGCCCGATTTCGGGGTTGGCGTATTTCGACGCAATGACCTCGCCCTGCTCCGTCAGGCGAATCTGCCCGCGCACCGTACCGGGCGGCTGCGCCAGAATGGCCTGGTAGCTGGGGCCACCGCCCCGGCCCACCGTGCCGCCCCGGCCATGGAACATGCGCAACTGAATGCCATGGGTGGTGGCAAGTTCGTCGAAGAGTTCGACGAGGGCAATCTCGGCGCGGTACAGCTCCCAGTTGCTGGTGAAGATGCCACCGTCCTTGTTGCTGTCGCTGTAGCCGAGCATGATGTCCTGCTCGCCGCCGCTGCGCTGCACCAATGCTGCCACACCGGGCAGGGCATAGAACTCGCGCATGATGGGCGCGGCGTTGCGCAGGTCTTCGATGGTTTCAAACAGCGGCACCACGATGAGGTGGTTCTTGGACTCGGTGTCCAAGGTCCCGTTCATCAGCCCCACCTCCTTTTGCAGCAGCAGCACCTCCAGCAGGTCGCTCACCGTTTCGGTGTGGCTGATGATGTAGTGGCGAATCGCCTCATGCCCGAAGCGCTCGCGCATCACGCGGGCGGTTTCAAAGATGGCCAGCTCGCCCTGGGCGTGGGCCGAGTATTCAGCGCCCACAACGCGCAGCGGGCGCGCGTCGTTCAGCAGCTTGATCAACAGGGCGCGCTTGGCGGCTTCTTGCAGGCTGGCGTAGTTGGGTTCGATGCGCGCCTTGGCCAGCAGCTCGGCCACCACTTCTTCGTGTTTGTCGGAGCTCTGGCGCAAGTCCACCGTGGCCAGGTGAAAGCCAAACACCTGCACGGCGCGGATCAGCGGGTGCAGGCGCTCTGCGGCCAGCGCTTCGCCGTGGTGGGACTTCAGTGACGCTTCGATCACGCGCAGGTCGGCCAGGAACTCTTCGGCGCTGGCGTAGGCGTTTTGTGGCGCTACAGCATGGCGCGCGGCTTCGCCACCGGTCAGGTCTTTCAGCGATGCTGCCAGGCGCGCATAGATGCCAGTGAGCGCGCGGCGATAGGGCTCGTCCACGCGGTGCTCGTTGGTGTCGGGCGAGCGCTGGGCCAGGGCCTCCATCTCGGCCGACACCTGCACCAGGCGGGCCGATAGCGACAGCTCGCCGCCCAGGTAGTGCACCTCGGTCAGGTAGTGGCGCAGGGCCACTTCGGCCTGGCGGCTCAGGGCGTATTGCAGGGTTTGCGCCGTCACATTGGGGTTGCCGTCGCGGTCCCCACCAATCCACTGGCCCATGCGCAAGAAGCTGTGCACCGGGTACTGGCCCAGCTCGTTTTCCAGGTCCGCGTAGATCTTGGGGATCTCGCGCAGAAAGGTGGCTTCGTAATACGACAGCGCGTTTTCGATTTCGTCGGCCACGGTGAGCTTGCTGTAGCGCAGCAAGCGCGTTTGCCACAGCTGGGCCACGCGGGCACGCAGCAGGGCTTCGTTGGCGGCCAGCTCGCGCGGGGTGAGCGCATCCTTGGCACTGTTGTAGAGCTGGGCGCGCACCTGGATGTCGTCGCGCGTGGCGAGCAACTGGGCGATGTCGCGCTCGGCGTCCAGAATGCTCTTGCGCTGCACTTCGGTAGGGTGGGCGGTCAGCACGGGCGCCACGTAGCTACCGGCCAGCGTTTGCGAAATGGTCTTGGGCGCGATGCCAGCCCAGCGCAGGCGCGAGAGGGCGACCTCGATGCTGCCCTCCTGCGTGTCGCCCGCACGCTCGTGCACGGCGCGGCGGCGGATATGGTGGCGGTCTTCGGCCAGGTTGGCCAGGTGGCTGAAGTAGGTGAAGGCGCGGATCACGCTCACCGTCTGGTCGCCCGACAGGGACTTGAGCAGCTTCTTGAGCGCTCGGTCGGCCTCCTGGTCGGCGTCGCGGCGGAAGGCCACCGAGAGCTTGCGCACCTGCTCGACCAGCTCGTAGGCCTCCACCCCCTCCTGTTCACGGATCACGTCGCCCAGAATGCGGCCCAGCAGGCGGATGTCGTCAATCAGGGGCTGGTCCTTGTCGGATCGTTTCATGCGGGAGTCTCCGGGATGGGTGGGATGGCCTGGCGCGTGGAGCCCGCATGGCCGCAGGCCGCACCAGCCCCAGTGCGGGCGCATGCTAGCATCCTGCGCCGCCGAATAATTACAAACAGGTTACGAACTTGAGCCCCTCGCCAACGCCCCCCATCGTCATCGCCACGCGCGAAAGTCGCCTTGCACTGTGGCAGGCCGAGCATGTCAAAGCGCTGCTCGAAGCCCGGGGCCACAGCGTGCAATTGCTGGGCATGACCACCAAGGGCGACCAGATTCTGGACAAGTCCCTCAGCAAGGTGGGCGGCAAGGGCCTGTTTGTGAAAGAGCTAGAAGTGGCGCTGGAAGAAGGCCGCGCCCACATTGCCGTGCACTCGCTCAAGGACGTGCCCATGGAGCTGCCCGAGGGCTTTGCCCTGGCCTGCGTGATGGAGCGCGAAGACCCGCGCGATGCCTTTGTCTCCCCCCGCTACGAGAACCTGGACGCGCTGCCGCAGGGTGCCGTGGTGGGCACATCGAGCCTGCGCCGTCAGGTGCTGCTGCAGGCCCTGCGGCCTGACCTGAAGATCGAGCCCCTGCGCGGCAACCTCGACACCCGCCTGCGCAAGCTGGACGAAGGCCAGTACGACGCCATCGTGCTGGCGGCCGCAGGCCTCAAGCGCCTGGGGCTGGAAGCCCGGATACGCACCACCTTCGAACCCAATGCGATGCTGCCCGCGGCAGGCCAGGGCGCGCTGGGCATCGAGGTGCGCAGCGACCGGCAAGACCTGATCGACGCGCTGGCGCCGCTGGCGCACCAGACCACCTGGCTGACCGTGGCCGCCGAGCGCGCCGTCAGCCGCGCCATGGGCGGCAGCTGCTCGATGCCCCTGGCAGCGCACGGCACCTTCACCCAGGGCGTGCTGCAGCTGGACGCCGCCTGGGGCGACCCCGAGGACAAAGCCCCGCTGGTGCGCGCCCAGGCCTCCGCCGCGGTCACCACGCTGGCGCAGGCAGAAGCCCTGGGCGACGCGATTGCGCAACGCCTGCGTGCTGGGGGTGCGCGCGGCATCACCCCGGCCTGAGATGGGCACCTCAGCGCCCCGGGTCATCGTCACACGCCCCGCCCGCGAAGCGGCGCACTGGGTCACGCAACTGGGCGCACACGGCATACAGGCTGTGGCGCTGCCCCTGATTGCGATTGGTCCCTGCACGGACACCGCCATGCAGCAGGCGCTGGACACGGCCCGCGCCAACGTCGACACCTACCGCGCCCTGATGTTTGTGAGCGGCAATGCCGTGGTGCACTTTTTTGAGCAAAACCGCCCTGTAGTGCTAGATGTTCATGCCCTGGCAGCTACAAAAACAAGAGCATGGGCACCCGGCCCGGGGACAGCCCGCGCGCTGGAGCAGGCGGGCGTGCCGCGCAGCGCCATCGACGGACCTGCGCCCGACGCGCCCCAGTTCGACTCGGAGGCACTGTGGCAGCAGGTGGCCCCCCAGGTGCAGCCCGGCGACCGCGTGCTGATCGTGCGCGGCCGCTCCGCCACACCCCAGAGCGCACACGAATCGCCCCAAGGCAACGGCCGCGAGTGGCTGGCCCAGCAGATCGAGGCGCGGGGTGGTCAGGTGGAGTTTGTGGTGGCCTACCAACGCGGCGCCCCCCGCTTCACGGCGCAAGAGGTGGCGCTGGCGCAACAGGCGGCGCGTGATGGCTCCGTCTGGCTGCTGAGCAGTTCGGAGGCGGTGGCCCACCTGGCCGAGGCCCTGCCGGTCCAGCACTGGGGCGCTGCCCATGCGCTGGCCACCCACCCGCGCATCGCCGAAGCGGCCCGCGCAGCGGGCTTTGGCACCGTGCGGGAATGCCGTCCGGCGCTGGAAGACGTGGTGGCCTCGATAGAATCGACCGCATGAGTTCTGCGCCCCCTGACGATCTGCCCTCCACGCCCCCTCCAGCCCCTGTGGCTGCCGCCGTGGGCGCGCCGGCAGTGAGCCCGGCCCCCTCGGCCGCAGCACCCGCCGCCGGCCGGAGCGGCGCCATGACCTTGCTGCTAGGCACCGTGGCGGTGGCCGCACTGGTCAGCAGCGGCCTGCTGTGGCAAAAGCTCAGCGCCATCCAGGAACAACTGGCCCGGCAGTCCGCCGACTCGGGCGCCCTGGCCATCGAGGCCCGCACCATGGCCCGCCAGGCCGAAGAATTGGTGCGCGACACGGCCGCACGCCTGTCGGTGGCCGAGGCCCGCGTGAGCGAAGTCGCCCTGCAGCGCAGCCAGCTCGAAGAACTGATGCAAAGCCTGTCGCGCTCGCGCGATGAAAACCTCGTGGTGGACATTGAGTCGGCCATCCGTCTGGCGCAACAGCAGGCCCAGCTCACCGGCAGCCTGGAGCCCCTGGTGGCTGCCCTCAAAAGCGCCAACCAACGCATCGAGCGCTCTGCCCAGCCCCGCCTCGCCCCTGTGCAGCGCGCCATCGGCCGCGACCTGGACCGCCTGACCCGCGCCACCGTGACCGACACCGCCGGCCTGCTCGCCCGCCTGGACGAACTGGTGCGCCAGGTGGACGACCTGCCCGTGCTCAATGCCGTGGCCCAGGCTGCCTCAACCAAGCGCCTGTCCACCGGCCCCGCAATGCCCGGCAGCACCCCCGCCCCCACCGAGGGCCTGGCGTGGTGGCAGGCGGCCCTGCAGCGCAGCTGGGAGGTGGTGCGCGACGAGGCCCGCAGCCTGGTGCGCGTGAGCCGTATCGACCAGCCCGAGGCCATCTTGCTGGCCCCCGAGCAGACCTTCTTCCTGCGCGAAAACCTCAAGTTCAAGCTGCTCAACGCGCGCCTGGGCATCCTGGCCCGGCAGTTCGAGTCGGCCCGCTCGGACCTGGCCGCGGCCACCGCAGCCCTCAACAAATATTTCGACCCCGCATCGCGCCGCACGCAGAACGTGGCTTCGACCCTGCAGCAGGCCCAGGCCAGCATGAAGGCGGCCGAGCTGCCGCGTCTGGACGAAACCCTGTCGGCCCTGGCCACCGCCGCTGCCGGACGTTGACACCATGCGCGCAGCACTTTGGCTTCTGGGCTTGTTCGGGGTGGCGGTTGCGGCCGCGCTGTTTGCGGGCAACAACCAGGGTACGGTCACCCTGTATTGGCCGCCCTACCGCATCGACCTGTCGCTCAACATGGTGGTGCTGCTGCTGGTCGGCGGTTTCGTCACCGTGTACGCGGCGCTGCGGGCCCTTGCGGCACTGCTGGAACTGCCGCACCAGGCACGCCGCTGGCGCGTGCAACAAAAAGAGCGTGCCATGCATGGCGCGCTGCTTGATGCGCTGACCCACATGCTGGGCGGCCGGTTCATCCGCTCGCGCAAGGCCGCTGTGGCGGCGCTGTCGCAAGAACACGCCCTGGAGGCCAGCGGCGAGGCCGTGCCCCACGGCAAGCAGCTGCGCGCGCTGGCCCACATGATTGCGGCAGAAGCGTCCCACGCCCTGCAAGACCGCGCCACGCGCGAAAGCCACTTGCAGGACGCACTGCAGGAAGCCCCCATGCGCGGCTCCGTGAACGAGCAGGAAATGCACGAAGGCGCCCAGATGCGCGCCGCCCGCTGGTCGCTGGACGACCGCGATGCCCCTGCAGCGCTCGACCGCCTGGCAGCCCTGCCCCTGGGGGCTGCCCGCCGCACCCTGGCCTTGCGCATCAAGCTCAAGGCGACGCGGCTGGCACGCCAGACCCAAGAGGCGCTGGACACCGCACGCCTGCTGGGCAAACACCGCGCGTTCTCGCCCAATGCGGCGCAGAGCATCGTGCGCGGCCTGGCCACCGAACTCATCAACAGCGCCCACGACACCGCCCAGCTGCAGCAGATCTGGCTGTCGCTGGAAACCAGCGAGCGCAACATGCCCGAACTGGCCATCCACGCCGCCCAGCGGCTGGCGGCCCTGGGCGGTGATGCCACGCAGGTGCGGGCCTGGCTGCTGCCCGTGTGGGACCGCATGGTCGAGCTGCCCGATGCCCTGGCCGAGCAACACGCCCTCAAGTTGGTGCGCGCACTGGAGGCGGGGCTGGATGCGCTTGATGCCCCCTGGCTGGCCCGCATCGAATCGGCCCAGCAGGCCAACCCGCGCGACGCGCGCCTGCAGTACTTGGCAGGCATGGCGTGCCTCAAGCGGCAGCTGTGGGGCAAGGCCCAGCAGTTGCTGACACAGGCAACGCAGCAGCTCAGCGATCCTCAGTTGCGTGCCAGCGCCTGGCGCCACCTGGCCGAGCTGGCCGAGCAACGCGGCGACGACACCGCCGCTGCCAGCGCCTGGAAGCAGGCTGCGCTGGCCCGATAAGCCGACAAGCCCCTTACCGAGGCACTACCCAGGCAGGCACCGCCGGGGCGCTGTAGCGCCTTCCGCACCTGCACAGCGGCCTTCACCGCTGTGCTTTTTCAACCGCCGCCCCTTGCATTCACTGGCCGCGCGCGTGCACCAGCGTGTGCGCTGCAGGCTCCACGCCGGTGCAGTGCCAACGTGCCCTATGGCTGCGCTACAAAATTTCCACAGCATTGGGGAACTTTGAGCGCTCAAGGCCTATCGGTTCAATAAATTTGAACTAAAGCGTCAATCTGCCTGAAGCAGATCGTCGCCAGCGCTTCCTACACTGCCCCACCGCCGCACTATGGCGGTACCCCACGGGATGGCCTTCGCAGCCCGCGCTCCCTCTCTTTTTCACACGCACTTTTTTGATTCGCTGATGACAGCCACTGCCACCACGACCCTCGACACCCCCCGCCGCTACACGCGCACGGCCATGCTGTTGCACTGGGTGCTGGGCCTGGCGCTGATCGCGCTGTTTGGCGTCGGCGTCTACATGGCCGACCTGCCTTTTTCGCCCCAGCGGCTCAAGCTCTACAACTGGCACAAATGGGCCGGCGTGACGATCCTGGTGCTGTCGGCGCTGCGCCTGCTGTGGCGCATCACGCACCGCCCCCCGGCGCTGCCCAAGGTGGTTGAGATGACCATGCCCGGCTGGCAGAAGCTGGCGCACCACGGCACCCACCATCTGCTGTACGTGCTGTTCTTTGCCGTGCCCCTGATTGGCTGGGCCTACAGCTCGGCAGCGGGGTTCCCCATCGTGTTCCTGGGCCTGTGGCAGCTGCCCGACTTTGTGCCGGTGAGCAAGGACCTGGCCGAGGCCATCAAGCCCTGGCACCAGTACACCGCGTTTGCACTGGCTGCACTGGCCGTGCTGCACATCGCCGCCGCGCTCAAGCACCATCTGGTAGACCGGGACGGCCTGCTGCACCGCATGCTGCCGGGGAAATAACCCGCTTCCGCCCTTCAGGCGCCGCCGCCCCGCAAGGCCGGCGCCTGGCCAGCCCAAAGGCCACGCACCCATCCGCGCCCCGGCCGCCGCTTTCACCTTTTTTGAGATTTGAACGGAGTTTCTGCATGCAACTGTCCACTACCCTGTCCCGCATCGTGATCGGCGCTGCGCTCGCCGCTGGCGCGCAGGCCGCCCTGGCCCAGCAACAACTGGTGCCCGCACAAAGCGAGGTGCAGTTCACCGCCCGCCAGATGGGTGTGCCGCTCGAAGGCCAGTTCAAGAAGTTCAGCGCACAGGTCGCGTTTGACCCCGCCAAGCTGGCCACCAGCAAGATCGCGTTCACAGTGGACACCGGCAGCGCCACGCTGGGCTCGCGCGAGACCGATGCGGAGCTGCCCAAGCCCGCTTGGTTCAACGTGCCCAAGTTCCCGCAAGCCCAGTTCGTGTCGTCCAGCATCAAGGCCTTGGGCGGCGGCAAGTTTGAAGTGGCGGGTGCGCTCACCATCAAGGGCAACAGCCAGAACGTGGTGGTGCCCGTGACGCTGACCCAGAACGGCACCACCACCACCGCCACAGGCGCGCTGCCCATCAAGCGGCTGGCCTTCAAGATCGGCGAGAACGAGTGGGCCGACACCTCCATGGTGGCCGACGACGTACAGGTCAAGTTCAAGCTCGCGCTGACCGGCATCGGCAAGCTCTGAGCGCTGCGCCCCTTTGCATTTGGCCGCCGCTGCTAGCGGCCTCCCCTTTCCCTTTGTCCTTTCCTTTTTGACCCATCAGGAGTTTCCATGCGCAAGTCCCTCTTCGCCCTGGCCGCCGCTGCCACCCTGTTCGCCGGTGCTGCCCAAGCCCAATCGGCCAACTACGCCATCGACCCGACGCACACCTTCGCCTCGTTCGAAATCAGCCACTTTGGCGCTGCCGTGAACCGTGGCCGCTTCGACAAGAAGGAAGGCACTGTCCAGTTCGACAAGGCCGGCAAGTCGGGCAAGGCAGAGATCACGTTCGACGTGACCTCGGTGAACACGGGCACCCCTGCGTTTGACAAGCACCTGCAAAGCGCCGACCTGTTCGACGCGGCCAAGCACCCCACGATGAAGTTTGTCTCTAGCAAGTTCGTCTTCAACGGTGACAAGGTCGCCAGCGTGGAAGGCCAGCTCACGCTGCTGGGCAAGACCGCCCCCCTGACCCTGAAGGCCAACCAGTTCAACTGCTACGACAGCCCCATGCTCAAGCGCGAAGTGTGCGGCGGCGACTTTGAAGCCACCATCGACCGCACCCAGTGGGGCATGAACTACGGCGTGGAATGGGGCTTCCCCAAGAACGTGCGCCTGGTGGTGCAGATCGAAGCCGTGAAGCAGTAAACAACACGCAGCAACACAGCGGCCGCCCCACGGCGGCATGGCGCTGCACAGCCGCCCCTGCCATGGCGCAGCGGGCGGCTTTTTTATGCGCGCTCAGACATCGCCGAGCGATCCGTCCAGATCCCAGCCGGTAGGACGCCAGGCCCACACCCTGTCAGGGCGCACGGCCTGCAGGAACGCCAAGTCGTGTGACACCACAATCACCGCGCCAGTAAAGGCCAACAACGCGGACTGCAACGCCTGCGTGGCCTCCACATCCAGATGGTTGGTGGGCTCGTCGAGCAGCAGCATCTGCGCGGGCTCGCCCGACCACAGCGCGCAGGCCAGCGCAGCCTTCATGCGCTCACCGCCACTGAGCGCGCAGGCGGGACGCAGCACCCGGTCGGCCCCCAGCCCCAGCTGCGCCAGATGCGTGCGCAACACGGCCTCGGGCAGCGGCGTGTGGAGCGATTGCAGGTGGTGCAGCACCCCGTGCTGCGAAGACCGCAGCGCCGCATGGTGCTGGTCGAGCCAGGCCGCACGCACGGGGCGACGAACGCGGCCAGCCGCCGGTTCATCGGGCGAAGCGATCAACCGCAGCAGGCTGCTTTTGCCGCAACCGTTGGGCCCTGTGACGGCAATGCGCAGGGGGCCGCTCCAGGTGCCGTCCAGCCGTGGCTGGCCCGGTGGCGCGTGGGGCACCTGCACGTCCTCGAACGCGAGCACCAGCTTGCCCGCTGGCACCCTGCTCTGTGGCAACACCAGCGTGGGCAAGTCCTGCGGCGGCACGCGGGCGGCCGCTTCGCGTATCGCGTCGTTTAACCGCTGGCGCTCCTGTTGCTGGCGTTCATGTTCGCGGCCCGCATGGGCTTGGGCATTGTTCTTCTTTCGGTCCAGCAGCACAGACGCCTGGTTGGCAGTGCGCCCCTCCTCGCGCCCCCGGGCCGCGCGGCGCGACTGGGCGTCGTGCTCACGCTGCAGCGACCGCAAACCCCGGCTGCGCTCGGTGCGGGCGTGCTCCAGTGCAGCGCGGGCCGCTGCGGCTTCGGCCGCGCGCTGGTCCTGGTACAGGGCCCAGTTTCCGCCGTAGCGATGCAGCCCCGCGGGTGACAGCGCCAGGATGCTGCCCACGCCGGCCAGCAGTTCCCGGTCGTGGCTGGCCACCAATGCGCCGCCGCCCCACTGAGCAAGGGCGTCCAGGAGCCATCGCCGGGCCGGGCGATCGAGATGGTTGGTGGGCTCGTCCAGCAGCAGCAAGTCGGCGCCGGACAAAAAGGCCCCGGCCAGCGCCACGCGCATGCGCTCGCCGCCACTGAGCTGGTGCGCCGCATGCCCTGGCGACAAGCCCGCCAGGCCCAGGGCCGACAACGCCCGCGCCCAGCGCACCGGCAAGTCCCAACGGCCTTCGGCAAGCACCAGGTCGTCCGCAGTGCCTTGCCCCGTATCCAGCCGCGCCATTGCCTGCAACACCGGTCCCAGGCCTGCGAGATCGGCCACGGTCGAGCCGGGGTCTGCCGGGACATCCTGCGCCACGGCAAAGATTGCGTCGCAACGCCAAACGCTCCCGCCATGGGGTTGGCAGAGCCCCATCGCCAACCGCAGAAAAACACTTTTGCCGCTGCCATTGGCGCCCACCACACCGGTCAGGCCAGGGCCCACGGCCACGTTCAGCGGGCGGTCCCACAGCGCCTGCCCATCTGGCAGATGCCAGCGGACATCCTGAAACCTCAGATGCAGCGGTCCCGTGGGGGAGCCTGCCGCATCGGTATGCGCAGGTGCCACGGACGAAGAAGAAATCGATGGAGAAGTAAAAGAATTGGCAACACGGCGGATGCCAGGGGCTCCAGCCCCTCGCTTGGATGTCGGCATAGCCTGCGCTCCGTACAAGACACACAACCCCCGGCCCGGTGCGGGCGATCAGGGGGAACTGCTTGGAAGGGGCTTACAGGCGCATGGGAGTCGGGCCTCCGCGACGGCGGAAATAACCAAAGGGACGCGCAGTGTAATCCACCGGCGGACAGACGAAAATTAACTTAACGTAAATCAATTACGAATAGTAGAATTACGTTCACCGATTTGAGGAGACTCTGCATGAACGCCGTTCTGAACCCGACCGACCTGGCCAGCCTGCCGGCACCCGCCCCTATCCAGCAGTTGCACCACTACGCCTACAAGGCCCGCGACGCCGAGGAAACGCGCCAGTTCTATGAAGACATCCTGGGCTTGCCGCTGTACCACATCATCCAGAGCGACTATGTGCCCAGCACCGGCGAGTACTGCCCCTACACCCACTTCTTCTTCCGCCTGCGGGACGGCTCGTTCATCGCCTTTTTCGACCTGGGCGACGACGTGAAGGCCGAGCCCTCGCCCAACACGCCCCTGTGGGTCAACCACATTGCGTTCCGCGTGAACACCGTGCAGGAGCTGGAAAACACCAAGCAGCGCCTGGAGGCGCATGGTGTGGAAGTGTTGGGCGTGACGGACCACCACATCTTCAAGAGCATCTATTTCTTCGACCCCAACGGCATCCGCCTGGAGCTGTCGGCCCAGCTGGCCAACGACGAGCAAATGGAAAAAGACAGCACTGTGGCCCACGCCCGCCTGCGCGAGTGGACGGCGCGCAAGGAGCAATGGCGCAAGGAACGCGCCGAAGGCAAGGTGGATGCGCCGCTCAAGCCCCAGCAGAACGACCGGCCGGAGTTTGTGCGCAAGTAAGCCAACCTGCCCCCAGACCTCCACGGTCCACGGGGCTGGCTGCGCTGGAGGGGGTGCGCAGCCCCGTCAAACGGCCCTCCCACCGCTTTGCGATGGAATTTTGGGCCTTAGAACCTTTTCAAGATCTTTTCGGGGTCGCACAAGTACCTTGCCGGGATGGGATGCAAGGCGCGGGGCGCAGTGGATAGCCCGGCTATCCGCGAGCGCCGCAACGCCGCAGACCGCCCGGCAAGGCACTTGCCCGAAGGGTTGGAGTGAAATCGGGCGATTGGACGCCCCGGCTGCTCGCATGGGCACGAGCCCATGCGGCGCATCCGAAGCATCCACTCATCCCGATTGCACTCCGATGCGATTCCCTAAAAGATCTTGAACAGGTTCTTATAGCGCTGAAGCGCTACATCCCATTGCCCGAGCAGCTATACAAAAGATAGCAACTATCCCGCTGCCTGTTGCTGCGCCCGCATGATCTGGTGGCGCTGCCAGTAGTGGCTGACCACGGCGTTGAACTGGTCCTTGTCCTTCTTGAGGCCGGGCAGCTTGATCTTGCTGGTCTTGGCGCCCAGGCCCAGGGCGTTCTTCTCGGGGTGGGTCACGATCAGCGCGTTGCCAAAGCTGCTTTCCTTGAATTCCAGCCCCTTGATGGCGTCCCAGAACACTGTGGTCTCATCGGCCGAGGTGCGGATGCCGTCGATGCTCACCTCCACCGTCGCGTCGCCCTTGAGGGCAAACACCACGGGCGGAAAGTACTGCAACACCAGGGCCCGCTCCTGCTCGTTGGCGGGCTCGTAGCGGTAGGCCAGGCTGCGCTCGTGGTCTTGCGCAAACTGCTGCTCGTAAGCGCTCCACAGCCGCTGCTCAATCGCGTCGGCGGTCAATATCTCCTGCACCCAGGTGGTGGCGGGCGCACGCACGGCAATCGCGCCGTAGTCGCGCTCTTTCAGGGCCATGCCCACGTTGCGCAGGCGCTCGGGCATTGCGGGGTGCGAGTCGAAGGGGTGCGGCACATTGGCCGTCTTCATCGCATCCACAAAGTCGGGCGATGCTGCGTACGGCGCCAGGCCCTGGGCCACAAAACTGGCAATGCCCAGCGTGCTGTTGTCGTGCCGCTCGTTGCGGCCGAACAGTTCGTCCTCGATGCGGTAGCGGTACTGGGCGTAGGCGGCAATCTTGACCAGCGACTGTGCAATCGCCGCCGGGCTCACCAGCTTGGCTGCCAGGCGATCGGCCTTGAACTCACGCTCGCGGCTGTCGCTGGCCAGGGCGATTTCGAAAATGGTGCGGTACAGGTCCAGCAGCGGCGACGCCATGGCCGACAGCCCGCCCGTGCGGATGGCGTGGCGGTAGTGGTCAAACTGCACCAGCTTGGGCCCCAGCTGTGCGCTGCGCCGCGTGTCGCCCCCGCGCAGGTGGGCCAGTTCATGGCCCAGCACGGCGTCGGCCTCGGTCTGGTCCAGGATGCGCAGCAGCGGCAGGCTCACAAACAGCGTGCGGCCCGTGAGGGTCTGTTGGCCCACGGTGATCGGGGCCTCGGTGACAAAGAAGTTGGCATCAATGCCAGCCACGATGTGCCGGGGCGGCTCTGTCTTCAGGCGCTGCGCCAGGTGGCGGATGCGCTGCCACAGCAGCGGCGCATCGGCCTCGGCCACCAGCTCGCCCACCACCTGGTTGCTGGACTGCACCCGCTTGAAGATGCCCGCCACTGCCACCAGCACACCCGCCGCCACGGCAAACCCCACAAACAGCACCAGCTTGGGCGAGTACTTGTGGAAGAAAAACGCCGTGACCCAGAACGACAGCCACACTGCCATCGCCCCTTGCACCACCAGCGCCGTGGCGCTGGCCCAGGAGGTCAGGCGCCAGCCCGCCACAAAGCTCGCGTACTGCAGCGTGCGGTCAGCAAACGCCAGCGCCCCCAGCCCCAGCACCGCCAGCAGCAGCGCCGCGCTGGCCACCAGCGTCCACAGCGACAGCTTGCGCGCCATGTGGAACTGCCAGACATCGGCGAAGGTGTCGCACAGCGCCTCGCGGTATTCGCGGGCCTCGGGGTCTGCATTGCTGCAGATGGTGGACGGCGGGTTGCTGCGGTAATAGTCCTTGCGCGCCTGCTTCTCGTCGGCGGGCAGGCCCTTTTCGGCATCGATGCGCTGGCTGATGCCGGCCACAAAACGGGTGTCCTGGTCGGTCTGGACATGGCGGGTGAACACGTAGGTCACCGCGGGCACCAGAAACAGCGCCAGCAGCGCATAGGCAAAGACCTTGACCAGGCCCAGGCGCCAGGCAGATTGAAACGTCATAGGTTCGGATGATTGTGACGGCCTGGCTCCGTGGCACCGGAAGGCTGAACGCCCCGCAAGCCACTGCACCAGACCTTGTTGTAGATCGTGATCCGTAAGCGGAGCCTGGTTCACGTTGCCGCGCCCTTCCCACTCCGCCGGGCGGGATTATCAGGACGCATTCACCCGCACACCCAGGCACAAGGTAACCATTGGAAAGAATCGGCCGACAGACGGTGCGCCGCCCCCGAACGGGCGAAGGCCCTGCGGGGCCAGCGCCGGGGTGGCGGTCCCTTAAAATGTGCGGTTCACCCTCTTGTTCGTCGGAGCGCTCCCTGCGGCTGCTCCGCCCCACGGCCCCCACTGCCACACCCCACTGCCAGACCCATGAGCACGCCCCAACCACAACCCGGCCTCGAAAGCCTGTCCAAGTCGTTTGAACCCGCTGCACTGGAAGCCCACTGGGGCCCCGAATGGGAAAAGCGCGGGTATGGCACCGCAGGCCACCGTGGCACGGGCCAGCCCCAGGCGGGCGAGCCCGCTTTCTCCATCCAGCTGCCCCCGCCCAACGTGACGGGCACGCTGCATATGGGCCATGCGTTCAACCAGACGATCATGGACAGCCTCACGCGCTACCACCGCATGAAGGGCTTCAATACCGTCTGGGTGCCCGGCACCGACCACGCAGGCATCGCCACGCAGATCGTGGTGGAGCGCCAGCTGCAAGAGCAAGGCATCAGCCGCTACGACATGGGCCCGACCCCGCCCGAGGCGCGCAAGAACTTTGTGAGCAAGGTGTGGGAGTGGAAGGAAAAGTCCGGCAACACCATCACCACGCAGATGCGCCGCATGGGCGACAGCGTGGACTGGAGCCGCGAGTACTTCACCATGGACGACAAGCTCAGTGCCGTTGTGACCGACACCTTCGTGAAGCTGTACGAACAAGGCCTGATCTACCGCGGTAAGCGCCTGGTGAACTGGGACCCAAAGCTGCAGTCCGCCGTGTCCGACCTGGAAGTCGAGAGCGAAGAAAAAGACGGCTCGCTGTGGCACATCGCCTACCCGCTGGCCGATGGATCGGGCAGCCTGACGGTGGCCACCACCCGCCCCGAGACCATGCTGGGTGACGTGGCGCTGATGGTGCACCCGGAGGACGCGCGCTACACGCACCTCATCGGCAAGATGGTCAACCTGCCGCTGTGCGACCGTCAGATCCCGGTGATCGCCGACGAGTACGTGGACAAGGAATTCGGCACGGGCGTGGTCAAGGTCACCCCCGCGCACGACCAGAACGACTACGCCGTGGGCCAGCGCCACAAGCTGCCCATGATCGTGGTGCTGACGCTGCAGGCCACCATCAACGAGAACGCGCCCGCCAAGTACCAGGGCATGGACCGTTTCGTGGCCCGCAAGGCCGTGGTGGCGGACCTCGAAGCCATCGGCGCGCTGGTGGAGGTGAAGAAGCACAAGCTCATGGTGCCCATCTGCACCCGCACCGGCCAGGTGATCGAGCCCATGCTGACAGACCAGTGGTTTGTCGCCATGAGCAAGGTCAGCGACCAGGACCCCACCGGCAAGAGCATTGCGCAAAAGGCCATCGACGCCGTGGCCAGCGGTGATGTGAAGTTCGTGCCCGAGAACTGGGTGAACACCTACAACCAGTGGATGAACAACATCCAGGACTGGTGCATCAGCCGCCAGCTGTGGTGGGGCCACCAGATCCCGGCCTGGTACGACGAAGACGGCAACGTGATCGTCGCCCGCACCGAAGCCGAGGCGCAGTCCAAGGCCCCAGGTAAAAAGCTGCGCCGTGACGAGGACGTGCTGGACACCTGGTACTCGTCCGCCCTCGTGCCCTTCAGCACCATGGGCTGGCCGAACCAAGGCACCACCGAAACCGACGACTTCAACCTGTACCTGCCCAGCACCGTGCTGGTCACGGGCTACGACATCATCTTCTTCTGGGTCGCCCGGATGATCATGATGACCACGCACTTCACGGGCCGCGTGCCGTTCAAGCACGTGTACATCCACGGTCTGGTGCGCGACGCGCAGGGCAAGAAGATGTCCAAGTCCGAAGGCAACGTGCTCGACCCGGTGGACCTGATCGACGGCATTGCGCTGGAGCCCCTGCTGGACAAGCGCACCACCGGCCTGCGCAAACCCGAGACCGCGCCCACTGTGCGCAAGAACACGCAAAAGGAATTCCCCGAGGGCATTCCGGCCTATGGTGCCGATGCCCTGCGCTTCACCTTTGCGGCGCTCGCGTCGCTGGGACGCAGCATCAACTTCGACAGCAAGCGCTGCGAGGGCTACCGCAACTTCTGCAACAAGCTCTGGAACGCCAGCCGCTTCGTGCTGATGAACTGCGAGGGCCAGGACTGCGGCCTGAAAGAGCACACCAAGGAAGAATGCCAGCCCGGCGGCAGCGCCCACGGGTACATGCAGTTCAGCCAGGCCGACCGCTGGATCACCTCGCTGCTGCAAAAGACCGAGGCCGAGGTGGCCAAGGGCTTCGAGGAATACCGCCTGGACAACGTGGCCAACACGATCTACGACTTTGTCTGGAACGAGTACTGCGACTGGTACCTGGAGATCGCCAAGGTGCAGATCCAGAACGGCACCGAAGCGCAGCAACGCGCCACGCGCCGCACGCTGATCCGCACGCTGGAAGCCATCCTGCGCCTGGCCCACCCCATCATCCCGTTCATCACTGAAGCCCTGTGGCAGGTGGTGGCGCCCGTGGCGGGCATCCCGGGCGAATCGGTCAGCATCGCGCGCTATCCCGAAGCCCAACCGGCCAAGATCGACGAAGCTGCTATCGCCCACATGGGCCGCGTGAAGGGCCTGGTGGACGCATGCCGCGCGCTGCGCGGCGAGATGAACGTGTCTCCCTCCACCCGCCTGCCCCTGTACGTGGTGGGCGACGCCGAGTTCATGCGTGGCGTGGGCCCGGTGCTGCAGGCCCTGGCCAAGCTCAGCGAGGTCAAGGTGTTTGACGACGAGGCCGCTTGGGCCGCCGCCGCCCAGGCTGCACCCGTGGCCGTGGTGGGCGACGCCCGCATGTGCCTGTACATGGAGATCGACGTGGCGGCCGAGAAGGCCCGCCTGTCCAAGGAAATCGCCCGCATCGACGGTGAGATCACCAAGGCGAACAACAAGCTGTCCAACGAAGCCTTTGTGGCCAAGGCCCCTGCGGCGGTGATCGAGCAGGAGAAAAAGCGCATTGCCGACTTCGGCGCCACGCTGGGCAGATTGCGCGATCAGCTGACACGGCTGGGCTAAAACCCGGGCCATACTGCGCCATGGCAGCCCGCCCCGTCGGGGCTGCCCGCCTCGTTTTCATGTTTTGCCGGTGTGGGTTGCGGGCTGCAGCGCAGCCCGGGCACACCGCCACCCATCCGTCCAGAGGAGCCCCATGACTGTTGCCACGACCGTTCGCAAAGCCGTTTTCCCCGTTGCCGGACTGGGCACGCGTTTTCTGCCCGCCACCAAGGCCAGCCCCAAGGAGATGCTGCCCGTGGTGGACAAGCCGCTGATCCAGTACGCAGTGGAAGAGGCCTACGCCGCCGGCATCCGCCACATGATTTTTGTGACAGGCCGCAGCAAGCGCGCCATTGAAGACCACTTCGACACCGCCTACGAACTGGAGGCCGAGCTGGAAGCGGCCGGCAAGAAGGAATTGCTGGAGCTGGTGCGCTCCATCCAGCCCAGCGACATGGACTGCGCCTTTGTACGCCAACCCCGCTCGCTGGGCCTGGGCCACGCCGTGCTGTGCGCCGAGCCGCTGGTGGGCAAGGAGCCGTTTGCCGTGCTGCTGGCTGACGATTTGATGGTCGGCCCCCAGGGCGGTCAGCCGGTACTGGCGCAGATGGCAACCGCCTTCCGCCAGCAAGGCCGCTCGGTGATCGCCGTGCAAGAGGTGCCTGAGGACCAGGTGCACAAGTACGGCATCGTGGCGGGCGAGCCCGCCGGTGGCCCGCTGATCCGCATCCAGCGCATTGTCGAAAAGCCCAAGGCCGCCGAGGCCCCCTCGCGCATGGGCGTGGCGGGCCGCTACATCCTCACGCCCGGCGTATTTGACGAGATCCGCAACCAGCCACGGGGCGTGGGCGGCGAGATCCAGCTCACCGACGGCATTGCGCGCCTGATGAACAATGAAGCCGTCTACGCCTTCCAGTACGAAGGCAAACGCTACGACTGCGGCAGCAAGGAAGGGTTTCTGGAAGCGACGGTGGAACTGGCCCTGCAACACCCGCAGGTGGGGGCGCACTTCCGGGAGTACCTGAAGAACCTGGCGCTGTAAACGCAGCCGGCCAAGCCCTCTAAAACTTCAAAATCGATAGCTGCCAGTGCTTATTGGATAAGCGCTGGCAGCTATTTTTACGCTCAACGGCGGCGCAGGATGTGGATGAACTCCTCGCCCACGGTCTGCTGCTCCACCAGCTCGTTGCCGGTCTGCTTGGCAAACGCCTGAAAGTCGCGCAGCGATCCGTTGTCGGTGGCCACCACCTTCAGTAGCTGGCCGCTCGCCATGTCCGACAGCGCCTTCTTGGCCTTGAGGATGGGCAGGGGGCAGTTCAGGCCCCGCGTGTCGATTTCTTTGTGAATGTCCATGGTCATCAATCCTTAGGCGGCGTCGCGGCCGGGGCTTGTTCGTCCAGCCCCCGGCGGCGCTCTGCATTTTCTTCAGCCGTGAAAAACACGGGCTCATGGCCGCGCGTGCGCAGCCAGTCGGCCAGCGCGTAGCCCGTGCCCGCAGGCCAGCATTTGAGATCTGGCAGATCGTACAGCCGGTAGTCCACCAGCTCGGGCGACAGTTGCACCTGCCCGGTGGCCACCACGTGGTAGGCAATGATGACCTGGTTCATGCGCAAGAACTCGTAGGCACCCACCAAGGTGGTGGACTGCACATCGAGGTTGGTCTCTTCCTTGACCTCGCGTGCAATGCCTTCCTGGGGCGACTCGCCTGCCTCCATGAAGCCGGTGATCAGCGCAAACATCTTGCCCGGCCACGCCGCGTTACGCGCCAGCAGCACCTTGCCGTCGATCTCCACAATGGCGGCCAGCACGGGCGTGGGGTTGTTCCAGTGCGTCCAGCCGCAGGCGGGGCAGCGCAGCCGCTCCTTGTCGCCGCCATCTTCGGCCAGCGTGATGGGCTGCAGCTCGGTCGCGCAGTGGGGGCAAAAACGGACTTCGTAGTGCATATGCTATCTTTTATGTAGCTACTGAGGCATATTCAAATAGCGCTAGCAGCCATTTTGACTAAAAACCCTGCGCAGAGGCGTCGGGCGGTGGCCATGGAGCCCATCCTGCACCCCGCACCACCGGTCATGCAGGAAACACCCCGGTCGACAAATACCGGTCGCCCCGGTCGCACACGATGAAGACGATGGTGGCATTGCTGTCGCGGGCGGCGATCTGCTGCGCCACCCAGCACGCGCCGGCGGCAGAGATGCCCGCAAAGATGCCCTCTTCGCGCGCCAGGCGGCGGCACATGTCTTCGGCGTTGTCCTGGCTCACGTACACCAGCTCGTCCACGGTGCTGGCGTCGTAGATCTTGGGCAGGTACTCCTGCGGCCACTTGCGGATGCCCGGGATGCGAGAGCCCTCTTCAGGCTGTGCGCCGATGATCTGGATGGACGGGTTCTTCTCCTTGAGGAACCGCGACACGCCCGTGATGGTGCCCGTGGTGCCCATGGCGCTCACAAAGTGGGTGATGCGCCCGCCCGTCTGCTCCCAGATCTCGGGGCCCGTGGTTTCGTAGTGAATGCGCGGGTTGTCGGGGTTGCCAAACTGGTCCAGCACCTTGCCTTCGCCCCGTTTTTGCATGGCCTCGGCCAGGTCGCGGGCGTGCTCCATGCCGCCGCTCTTGGGGGTCAGCACCAGCTCGGCGCCAAAGGCCTTCATGGTCTGCGCACGTTCGATGGACAAGTCCTCCGGCATCACCAGCACCATGCGGTAGCCCTTGATGGCTGCGGCCATCGCCAGCGCGATGCCGGTATTGCCCGACGTGGCCTCGATCAGCGTGTCGCCGGGGCGGATGTCGCCCCGCTCCTCGGCGCGGCGGATCATCGACAGTGCAGGCCGGTCCTTGACGGACCCTGCGGGGTTGTTGCCTTCGAGCTTGCCCAGCACCACATTGCCACGCGCCGCGTTGTCCTGGGCCCCAATGCGCTGCAGCGCCACCAGCGGCGTGTTGCCTACCGCGTCTTCAATCGTCGGATATTTCATACGCCCTACTGTGCCATAATTCAGGGCTTCACATATTCCGCCCGGGTGGTGAAATTGGTAGACGCAGGGGACTCAAAATCCCCCGCCGCAAGGCGTGCCGGTTCGATTCCGGCCCCGGGCACCACAGTCAACAAGGCCGGTAGCTTCCACGAGCTATCGGCCTTTTTGCTGGGCCAGCCGCTGTGGCGGCGGCATGTGATTTCCGCCCACACCCAGCCCCGTACACCCAGCCACCGCCATGACCGCCCAGGATCTGATCGCGCACGCCACCGTGCTGGCCTACCGGCTGGCGGGTTATGCCCTGCAGAACATGGCCGAGGATGCGGCCCTGCTGGCGATGATGTTCTGCTGACCTTCACGCCCCTGCGGCAGCAACGCTTGCGCACTACCGATGGCATGGCACCTCAGCGCGCAGCCAGCAACAGGAAGTCCTGCTCATAGCCTTTGAGGGATTGCGCCGCGCGCAGCCGGTGGGCTGGCGTCATGGCGTTGTGCAGGCGCGCAAACCCCTCACAGCCCTCGGCCACCAGCGCTTGCGCGTAGCGCTGGTAGGCGCCATCCGGCGACGTCACCACGCGGTCCAGAAAACCCAGCATCAGCGTGCGGGCCTGGGCGGTGTTGCTGCGGTCGGCCTGGATGCTGCGCAGCACCTGCACCAGGTCCTTTTGCCGGCGCACACGCTCGGCATAGGTGCGCTGCGGGTCGAACGCCGACTGGGCGACGAAGGCGCGCAGCACGGCCTTCTGCGGCTCGTCCAGCGGGCCATAAAAGGTTTCGAGCCGCGATGAGAAGTCCTTGAAGCGGCGCTCGCGCAGTTTGTCCGGTTGCAGGTCCAGCCACTCGGATTTCCAGTCTGCATTGCTGTCGGCCTGCTTGCGCTCCAGGTTGCGGATCTGTGCCTCGGTCAACTGAGAGGCCAGCCACACCACCTTGGGCTCGGCCTGGGCCAGTACCTTGTCCAGCTGGGCGCGGGCTTCTTCGTAGATGCGGCAGGCCTGCTCGGCGGTGATGGTGGCGGGCAACTGCTGCTGCACCCTTTGCAGCAGCTCGGCATGCTGGGGCAGCATGGTGTCGCGGTGCCAGCGGTGCAGCTCGCCCAGGTCGCCCCGCACGCGCTCTGTCTGCGCGTCCGACAGGTCAAGGTAACGGTTGAGCTGCCAGTACGCCAGGTGGGGTACCTGGTTGTAGGCCAGCCGCACCGTGCTGCAGCCCGCAAGCAACGCACCGGCCAGGGCCAGGGCGGCAATGCACAGGGTGGTGCGCAGGCGGGACACAGCAGGCACGGCAGCTCCAGAAAATCAGGACAGCGCAGGATAGGCCCAATGCCCGCTGCGGCGGCCATAGGGCACGGATACCCCAGCCCGCAGACCAGGATTTCACCCGGATGCGCCCCTGCCCGAACCCAGCCAGTACAGCCAGTACAGCCCTGTGAGGGCTGCGAACCAAAGACTGGGTGAGCTGGAAGTCAGTTGTCCTGTCGCCGGATCAACTGGCGGCCACTGGCGGTGATGGCCAGCTCGCCACCCGTCCCCTTGGTGATGAAGCCCCATTCGAGCAGCCGCCCGGAGACATGGTCTTTGAGCGCATGGGGCAGCGTGATGACTTCGCCCATTTCAAGCTGCTTCAGTGTTTCGATCTCATCCACCGTGGGATCGAAATGCGGAGCGTGGTAAGTGGTCATGGGGGTCGCTCTCCAACAAGGTTGCTGAATGAAAGACAGACTTCCGCGCAACCAGATTAGTTCACCGCCCGGGTGGACGCAAGCGCATCAACCCGCCACCGGGGCACCCGCCGTCTCGGCCATCTGCTGCAGCCAGCGCGCAAACGTGGCCAGCACCGGCGGCTGTGCCTGCGTGGGGCTGATGAGGTAGTACGCCCGCTCGCCGCGCAGCGGGCGGTTGCAGGCCACCACCAGCTCGCCGCTGGCAAGCTCTGCCTCGATGAGCAGCGGCGGGATCAGCGCCACGCCCATGCCATGCGTGGCGGCCACGGCCAGCATGGAGAACAGCTCGTAGCGCGGGCCATCCAGCGCATGCGGCGCATCCACCCCCATGGCATCGAACCACTGGCGCCAGCCATACGGGCGCGTGCTTTGCTGCAGCAGCGGCAGCTCGGCCAGCGCCTCGGCGGCCACGGGCTGGTGGGCGCGGCCCCGGCCTCGGGGCGCGGCGGATTCGAGCAGGCGCGGGCTGCACACGGGCACCACGTCTTCATGCATCAGCAGCTGGGCCTGTACGCCGGGCCAGTTGGCGACCTGCTCGGGCGTGCCCGCGTACAGCGCGGCATCAAACGTCGTGTCGGCAAACAAGAAAGGCCGCGTCTGCGTGTCAATGTGCACCACGATGTCGGGGTGCGCCTGCGCCAGCTGCGGCAGGCGCGGGATGAGCCAGCGCGTGGCAAAGGTGGGCACCGCTGCCAGCGTGAGCGTGCCGCCCTCGCCCTGGTGCGCCATCACGTCCAGCGTGTCACGCTCCAGCCCCTGCAGCCAGCGCGCCACCTGGCGGCCGTAGTGAGCGCCCGCAGGCGTCAGCACCACGCCGTGGCGCGTGCGGCGGAACAGCGCCACGCCCAAAAACTCTTCCAGCGCCTGGATCTGGCGCGACACCGCGCTTTGGGTGAGCGACAGCTCCTGCGCGGCGCGGGTGTAGCTCTCGTGGCGGGCGGCCACTTCAAAACAGGCCAGGGCCTGGGTCGATGGAATGTTGCGGCGCATGATGAAGAGGAACTTGTAAAGAGGCATCCAGCCCTTCAGGCTGGCCGCAGCAAGTATTCCATACATTCCACAAACGCATGTCTGGATGAAAAGAACTCGCTTGCGGACTACTACCCCCAGGCCTACGATGCGTTCCAGATTCGTTTTTGTTCACCCTTTTTTCGACCTGGAGACACACATGGCCCACGCCGCTTTTCAATGGGATGACCCGTTCCTTCTGAGCCAGCAACTGACCGACGACGAGCGCGCCATCCGCGACGCCGCCGCCGCCTATTGCCAAGACAAGCTGGCCCCCCGCGTGCTGGACGCCTTTCGCCACGAAAAGATGGACGTGAGCATCTTCCGCGAGATGGGTGAAGTGGGCCTCTTGGGCCCCACCATCCCCGAGCAGTACGGCGGCCCCGGCCTGTCGTACGTGGCCTACGGCCTGATTGCCCGCGAGGTGGAGCGCGTGGACTCGGGCTACCGCTCGATGGCCAGCGTGCAGTCGTCGCTGGTGATGGTGCCTATTTATGAATTCGGCAGCGAAGCCCAGCGCCAGAAGTACCTGCCCAAGCTCGCCAGCGGCGAGTGGATTGGCTGCTTTGGCTTGACCGAACCCGACCACGGCTCTGACCCCGGCAGCATGGCCACCCGCGCCTACAAGGTGGACGGCGGCTACAAGCTCAAGGGCAGCAAGATGTGGATCACCAACAGCCCCGTGGCCGACGTGTTCGTGGTCTGGGCCAAGGAAGTCTCCGAAGGCGGCGCCGTGGGCCCCATCCGCGGCTTCGTTCTGGAAAAGGGCATGAAGGGCCTGACGGCCCCCGCCATCCACGGCAAGGTGGGCCTGCGCGCCTCCATCACCGGCGAGATCGTGATGGACGATGTGTTCGTGCCCGAAGAAAACGCCTTCCCTGAAGTCCAAGGCCTGAAAGGCCCCTTCACCTGCCTGAACAGCGCACGCTACGGCATCGCCTGGGGCGCGCTGGGTGCGGCCGAATTCTGCTGGCACACCGCCCGCCAGTACACGCTGGACCGCAAGCAGTTTGGTCGCCCCCTGGCCGCCAACCAGCTCATCCAGAAAAAGCTGGCCGACATGCAGACCGAGATCGCCATCGGCCTGCAGGCCTGCCTGCAGTTTGGCCGCATGAAGGACGCGGGCACGGCTAGCGTGGAAGGCACCTCCATCATCAAGCGCAACAGCTGCGGCAAGGCGCTGGACATTGCCCGCCTGGCGCGCGACATGATGGGCGGCAACGGCATCAGCGACGAGTTTGGCGTGGCCCGCCACCTGGTGAACCTGGAAGTGGTGAACACCTACGAAGGCACGCACGATGTGCACGCGCTGATCCTGGGCCGCGCCCAGACGGGCATCGCCGCGTTCGCCAACTGATCGACCTGCGCACCGAGAACTGGCAAAAACACCGCCTTTGCGGTGTTTTTGCCTTGTAGCGCTAGTCCATCATGCGCTAAAAGCTATCAATTTCATAGTAAGCACACCATGACCACCTCTTCTACCGCCCCAGGCGCCCTCACAGGCATCAAGGTGCTCGACCTCTCCCGCGTGCTGGCCGGGCCGTGGTGCACGCAGATCCTGGCCGACCTGGGCGCGGACGTGGTCAAGGTAGAGCGCCCCGGCGTGGGTGACGACACGCGCCAGTGGGGCCCGCCCTTCTTGAAAGACGCGGACGGCAACGACACCAACCAGGCCAGCTACTACACCGCGTGCAACCGCAACAAGCGCTCGGTCACCATCGACATGGCTTCGCCCGACGGCCAGGCGCTCATCAAGCAGATGGCGCTGGAGGCGGACATCGTGGTGGAGAACTTCAAGGTCGGCGGCCTCAAGCAGTACGGCCTGGACCATGAAAGCCTGCGCGCGCTCAACCCGCGCCTAATCTACTGCTCGGTCACCGGCTTTGGGCAAGACGGCCCGTATGCCGAGCGCGCAGGCTACGACCTGATGGTGCAGGCCATGACGGGTCTGATGAGCATCACCGGCCAGGCCGACAACCAGCCCGGCGGTGGCCCGATGCGCGTGGGCGTGGCCGTCATCGACCTGTTCACCGGCCTGTACGCCAGCAACGCCATCCTGGCCGCGCTGCATGTGCGCGACAACGCCACCAATGGCACCGGCCAGGGCCAGCACATCGACATGGCCCTGCTCGACGTGGGTATGGCCGTGCTGGCCAACCAGGCCTCGGGCTTTCTGGCCACGGGCAAGGCACCCGGCCGCATGGGCAACAGCCACCCCAGCCTGGCGCCGTACCAAGACTTCCCCACACAGGACGGCAACATGCTGCTGGCCATTGGCAACGACGGGCAGTTCCAGCGCTTTTGTGCAGCGGCCAACCAGCCGCAATGGGCCACGGACCCTCGCTTTGCCACCAACACGCTGCGCGTGCAAAACCGTGCCGCACTGATCCCCGCCATGGAGGCCGTGACCCGCACGCGCACCACGGCCGACTGGATCGCGCTGCTGGAAGACAAGGCCGTGCCCTGCGGCCCCATCAACACCATTGCCCAGGCCTTTGACGACGCGCAGGTGCAGGCCCGTGGCCTGGCCGTGACGCTGCCGCGCTGGAAGGACGGCGAGGCCGCCACCGACAAGGTGCAGCAGATCACCGGCGTGGCCAGCCCGCTGCGCCTGTCGGCCACGCCGCCTGTGCTGCGCAATGCGCCACCGGCACTGGGGCAGCACACCGACGAAGTGCTGAGCGAGATGGGCCTGGATGCGGAGCGCATTGCAGCGCTGCGGGCCAGCGGGGTCGTGTAATCAGCCCATCGCGGCATCGGTCTGCGCGATGCCCTGACCACTGCACGGCCTTGCCCTCACCGGCAAGGCCGTTTTGTTTGGGCTGGCTGCATTCGATAAGTCACTGGCCCTATTCCGCGCACGCCTGCCCCACGGCAAAAAAGACATGTACAAAAATTTACATCCGTCTCCATAATCCTAGAGACACCCTGCCCGCGGCCCTGCCCACCACGCGCCGCTGAACCAGGATGGAGGGCCACTGGCCCCACTGCGACGTTTCTGGACCCTCAAGGAGTTCCTCATGAAGCTCAGCCTCAAGCTCCCCCTGGCCTTCACCGTGTCGCTGCTCTTGCTGTTTGCAGCGGCCCTGTTTGGCATCAGCCGTCTGAATCAGGCGCTCGACACCTACCAGACCACCGTGGCCCAGAGCTTTGAGCACGAGCGCATGGCAGCAGGAATGCTCAACAACTTCAAGGTGCAGGTGCAGGAGTGGAAAAACGTGCTGCTGCGCGGCAAGGACCCGGCCCAGCTCACGCGCTACTGGGCCGCGTTTGAAAAGCAGGAACAGGCCATCAAGGACGAGGCGCAAAAGCTGATCGCAGCCCTGCCCGCCGGCGAAGGCCGAGAGCGCGTGAGCCAGTTTGCGCAAGCGCACGAACGCATGGGCGCCGCATACCGCAAGGGATTCGAGGCTTTCAAGGCCGCCGACCACGACCCGCAGGCGGGCGACAAGGCCGTGGCCGGCATGGACCGCGAGCCCTCGCAACTGCTGGACCAGGCGGGCGACCTGATCGCAAAGGCCAGCAGCGCCGTGGCCGAACGTGCCGCCGCCACCGCACAGCGCGCCACCACCATCAGCCTGGTGGTGATGCTGGTGGTGTGCGCGCTGGGCATTGCCGGCGCCATTGCCTTCAGCCGCACGGTGGTGAACCCGCTGGACAACGCGGTGCGCGTGTCGCAGGCCGTGGCCAGCGGCGACCTGACGGTGGCGCGGCATGTGCAGGGCAAGGACGAGATCGCCCTGCTGCTGAACGCGCTGCACGACATGCAGAACAGCCTGTCGCAGGTGGTGAGCAACGTGCGCAACAACGCCGACAGCGTGGCCGCCGCCAGCACCGAGATCGCGCTGGGCAACAACGACCTGAGCGCGCGCACCGAGCAGCAGGCCAGCGCTCTGGAAGAAACCTCG
Source organism: Acidovorax sp. DMC1 (assembly GCF_056314325.1). Lineage (NCBI taxonomy): Bacteria > Pseudomonadati > Pseudomonadota > Betaproteobacteria > Burkholderiales > Comamonadaceae > Acidovorax > Acidovorax sp. DMC1. Next base: position 122,266 of record NZ_JBQUYO010000010.1, read on the forward strand.
GCATCCATGGAACAACTGAGTTCCACCGTGCAGGCCAATGCCGAAAACGCGCGCCAAGCCAACCAGCTGGCGGTGAGCGCCAGCACCGTGGCCGCGCAGGGCGGCGATGTGGTGGCCGAGGTGGTGACCACCATGAAGGGCATCAACGACAGCAGCAAGAAGATCGCCGACATCATCAGCGTGATCGACGGCATCGCCTTCCAGACCAACATCCTGGCGCTGAACGCTGCGGTCGAAGCAGCCCGCGCAGGCGAACAGGGCCGGGGTTTTGCCGTGGTGGCCAGCGAGGTGCGCAACCTCGCGCAGCGCAGCGCCGAAGCCGCCAAGGAGATCAAGGGCCTGATCCACGCCAGCGTGGAGCGCGTGGAGCTGGGCACCACGCTGGTGGACAAGGCGGGTGCCACCATGACCGAGGTGGTGGCCTCCATCCGCCGCGTGACCGACATCGTGGGCGAGATCAGCGCCGCCAGCAGCGAGCAGAGCGCAGGCGTGGCCCAGGTGGGCGAGGCCGTGATGCAGATGGACCAGGCCACGCAGCAAAACGCGGCGCTGGTCGAGCAAAGCGCAGCGGCTGCCGACAGCCTGAAGGTGCAGGCCCAGCAGCTGGTGCAGGCGGTGGCAGTGTTCCGGCTGGCAGATGCGCAGACGAGCCCATCCCCAGCCTCCCGCATGCCCGCTGCGGGCCAACGCCAGCCCCGGTTGGCCGCAAGCTGACATGGCGCGGCCATTTCAAGCCAAATCGGCCTGAAGCGCCAGTGCATCATGCGCCAGTAGCTACATAAATAGTAGCAAATGACGCCTTCTCAGGCTTCAGCCAGCGCAGGGGTTGCCTGCTGCACGGTGGCCAGCGTGGGCGAGGCCAGCTTGCGCAGGTAGGCCATGGTCTGCAGGCAGGCCTGGGCCACCTCAGTGCCCTTCTTCACAAAATGCTCGCGGAAGAAGCGCACATGGTCCTCGTGGTCGTGGAAGTCGCGCGGCGTGAGCACGGCCGACATCACAGGCACCTCGGTGTCGAGCTGCACGCGCATCAGCCCGTCGATGACGGCGGTGGTGACGAACTCGTGGCGGTAGATGCCGCCGTTCACCACCAGCGCACAGGCCACGATGGCGTCGTAGCGCCCGCTGCGCGCGAGCTTGCGGGCCAAAAGCGGAATCTCGAACGCACCGGGCACATCGAACAGCGCCACCTGCGCGGGGGGCAGGCCGTGGCGGTCAAACTCGGCCAGGGCCGCGTCGCGGGCCTGGTGCACGATGTCCTGGTGCCAGCTGGCACTGATGATGGCCACGCGGGCGCCACGGTGGGCGGCGACGGGAGCCAGGGGGGAAACGGAAGGTGAAGAAGACTGATTCATGGGTTCCTCAAAACAGGTCATACCAGAATCAGGGCGCGCGCGAACACGGCGCCTGCACAGGGCGGCGCAGGCCCTGCGCCATGCCAGCGCGCAACAAAGCACGCAGGCAAACGCCAAGGGCCCAGCCACCCATGGCGGGAGCTGTGGGTTTCGCGATCTCTTTCATCCGGACTGTGACCGTCGGCTCTGGTTTCGCACCAGATCTGCTGACCCTGCAGGCCGATCCGAAGAACGGCACCGCAGGCGCTCGCGGGCTCTTGCGGGCTTTTCAGCCAACAAATACCGCCGGTGGGGAATTCCGCCCCGCCCTGAGAACGCTGTCGGCCCCGAAGGTCATCCGGGGCCGACGGGTGGGATTTTAGGCGGCGGGCACGCAGTACGCCGTCGCGCAGGCGATTGCCTGCACTGGCAGTGCCGGTTTCTGCGGCTGTGGGCTGTATTGAATGCCGAAGTCTGCTCAGCGCACGCGCTGAAACCCGCCTTCGGCCCAGGCCGCTGCGCTGGCGGGCGTGAGCTTGAAGGTGGGCGGCGCGGACGCACGGGCAACCTCTTCACCCAGCTCGTCCTGCGCGCTCAGCGTGGCCGTGGCGCCTTCCTCATCGGGCACGATGGCCAACGCCACGCGCAGGCGCTGGCCGTCGGCGGTGGTGATGTGCACGCTTTTGTTCAGCTGTGCGTGCAGTTGCTGCTCATGGCGGCGCACCACTTCGCTCGCGGTCTTGACCAGGGTGTGGAAGGCCGACACATCGAGCGGCTTGGGGTTCTTCTTGTCGCGGCCCATGGTCCAGGGGCCCACCAGCGCGGGTTCGGCCTCGCCCTTCAGTGTCATGGACACGGCCCAGCCATCGTCGTCTTCGTTCTTGATGACCTGCGCCGTCCAGCGCCCATCGCTCCAGCAGCGGGGTTCCTGGATGGTGTCGGGCGTGTCGGGTGCGTCGGTCATGGAGAAAAAGGCCTGGGTTGCGGGAAAGGGCGCAGAGCATAACGGCAGGGCCCTGTGTCCCCAATTTTCAATAACCATTGGTTATCGAAAAGGGCCACGCATGGCGCAGGCCTGGTTACTCCCTCAAAACGTCCGGCGCCACACCCGCCGTCTCACGCAGCACGTCGATGAAGGCCTGCGCCGAGGGCGTGGGCGGCTCACCCAGGCGGGTGATGAGGCCATAGCTCGGCATGCGGTCGGGCAGCTCGACGGGGATGCGCGAGAGCAGCCCCCGGTCCACGTATTTCTGGATCAGCGCGGCAGGCTGCAGCGACATCATGTGCGTGGTGTTCATCAGCTCCAGCGCAAACAAAAAGGACGGCGTCTCCACCACCCCTGCGGTGAGCGCCAGCCCCGCGCCGCCAAACAGGTCGTCTGACACCTTGCGCACGGCCGTGGAGGCGGGGTACAGAATCCACGGCCAATGCGCCAGCTCGGTCAGCGACAGGTCGGTGGCGCCGCGCAGCGGGTGGTGCTGCCCACCCACCACATGCAGCGGCTCGGCGGACAGGTGCTCGTAGTGGAACTGGCTGCGCTGGTCCTCGGTGGTAAAGCGGCCGATCATCAGGTCGATCTTGCGCTCGGCCAGCCAGGCGATGAGCTGGTCGCTGCTCTGCTCCAGGATCTTGATGACCAAAAGGGGCCGCAAGCGCTGGAGCTCCACCACCGACGCCACCAGCACATGCGCGGCCGAGCCGGTGATGGCGCCCACCGTCACATGGCCGTGGCCGCCCTGCTTCAACGCATTGAATTCATCGACAAACTTGCGCTGCCCATCGAGCGCCGCACTGGCGTAGCGCAGCGTGAAAAGCCCCAGCTCGTTGGGCCGCATGCCGCGCGAGAGGCGGTCGAAAAGGCGCGCCTCCAGGATCTCCTCGATGTCCATCAGGATCTTGGTGGCCGCAGGCTGCGTGACGTGCATCTGCTCGGCCGTGAGCCGCAGATTGCGCGTGCGGCCCAGGATGTCCAGAAACTGCAAATGCCGAAAGCGCAGCCGCGCGCAGGCCTGCGCCAAAGACAAGGGTTTACCCGGAAATTCGTCTGGACTCATAAGCGTTTGGAATGGATTGTCGCAAAACATTCAGTGGACCGGCCGGGGCGCGAAACCTAACCTTGTCTCTGCGTCGATAACGGCTGGCCCCAAAAAGCCGCAGGCGCCAAAGGCCTCGCCAACGGGGTCAGCCATTCCAACGGAGACAAGACACCATGCAATTCACTTCCCTCGCCAAATCCTTGGCACTCGGCGCCACGCTGCTGGCGGCCCTCGCCGCACCCGTCGCCGCGCAAGTCAAGGAACACACCTTCAAGGTCGGCATCGGCCTGAGCGACGACCACCCGCAGGCCCAGGCCGTGCGGCACTTTGCCGAGCGCCTGCAGGCCAAAAGCGGCGGCAAGATGAACGCCAAGCTGTTTGCCAGCGGCGCGCTGGGCAATGACGTGAGCATGACCTCGGCCCTGCGCGGCGGCACGCTGGAGATGACGATCCCGGATTCGTCCACGCTGATGTCGCTGATCAAGCCCTTTGGCGTGCTGAACCTGCCGCTCACCTTCAACAACGAGGCAGAAGCCGATGCGGTGCTGGACGGCCCCTTCGGCCAGAAACTGCTGGCCATGCTGCCCGACAAGGGCCTGATCGGCCTGGGCTTCTGGGAGAACGGCTTTCGCCACGTGACCAACTCGCGCCGGGCCATCAATACGGCCGACGACTTGGCAGGCCTGAAGCTGCGCGTGATCCAGAGCCCCTTGTTCCTCGACACCTTCAATGCCCTGGGCACCAACGCCACGCCCATGCCGTTCACCGAGCTGTACACCGCCATGGAACAAAAGGCCGTGGACGGCCAGGAGAACCCGCCCGCCACCATCCTGGCCAGCAAGTTCTATGAAGTGCAAAAGCACCTGGTGCTGTCGCGCCACATGTACAGCGCCTGGGTACTGCTCATCTCCAAGAAGACCTGGGACGGCCTCTCGGCCGACGAGAAGAAGATCGTGCAGGAAGCCGCGCGCGAAGCCACGGTGTTCGAGCGCAAGACCATCCGCGCCTTCAGCGAAACCGCCCTGGGCGAGCTGAAGAAGGCCGGCATGCAGATCACCGAGCTGCCCGCCGCCGAGCAGGCCAAGCTGCGCACCAAGCTGCAGCCCGTGCTGGCCAAGTACGGCAAGGAGTTTGGCGAAGAGACCACCAGCGAGCTGATGGGCGAACTGGCCAAGGCGCGGGGCGGCAAGTAACTTGCACGCTTCCCGGGGCGCAGCGTCCGGCTGCGCCCAGCCCCTCTTTTGCGACGCCCCGACCCCATGACAAAAACACCCCGCCGCCCCTTCCGCTCCCGCGAATGGTTTGCCGCGCCCGAGCGCTCGGACATGACCGCGCTGTACCTGGAGCGGTTCATGAACTACGGGCTCACGCCCGAAGAACTGCGCTCGGGCCGGCCCATCATCGGCATTGCGCAGACGGGCAGCGACCTGTCGCCCTGCAACCGCATCCACCTGGATCTGGCGCGCCGCGTGCGCGACGGCATCCGTGATGCGGGCGGCATTCCGATGGAGTTCCCCGTCCACCCCATCTTTGAGAACTGCCGCCGCCCCACGGCCGCGCTGGACCGCAACCTGGCCTACCTGGGCCTGGTGGAGATCCTGTACGGCTACCCCATCGACGCGGTGGTGCTGACCACGGGCTGCGACAAAACCACGCCGGCGGGCATCATGGCGGCATCCACGGTGGACATTCCCGCCATCGTGCTCTCGGGTGGGCCGATGCTGGACGGCTGGCATGAAGGCCAACTCGTGGGCTCCGGCACCGTGATCTGGCGCAGCCGCCGCCAGCTGGCTGCGGGCGAGATCGACGAGGAAGAATTCTTGCAGCGCGCCTGCAACAGCGCGCCCTCCGCCGGGCACTGCAACACCATGGGGACGGCCTCCACCATGAACGCCGTGGCGGAGGCGCTGGGCCTGTCATTGCCGGGCTGCGCGGCCATCCCGGCGCCGTACCGCGAGCGTGGCCAGATGGCCTACGAGACGGGGCGGCGCATCGTGGAGATGGCGTACGAAGACCTGCGCCCCTCACGCATCCTGACGCGCGAGAGTTTCTTGAACGCGTTGTCGGTGGTGAGCGTGGCCGGCGGCAGCAGCAACGCGCAGGTGCACATCATGGCCATGGCGCGCCACGCGGGTGTGCAGCTCGATGCGCAAGACTGGACCGACCACGCCTATGACCTGCCCCTTCTGCTGAACATGCAGCCTGCGGGCCAGTTTCTGGGCGAGCGCTTCTACCGCGCAGGCGGCGTGCCTGCACTGATGTGGGAGCTGCAGCAGGCAGGCAAACTGCATGCCGACTGCGCCAGCGTGACCGGCAAGACGGTGGGCGAAAACCTGCAAGGCCGCGAGACCCACGACCGCGAGGTGATCCGCCCCTTCAGCGACCCGCTCATGCACAAGGCGGGGTTCATGGTGCTCAGCGGCAATCTGTTCGACTTCGGGATCATGAAGACCTCGGTGATCTCCGAAGCCTTCCGGCAGCGCTACCTGAGCAAGCCGGGCGCGGAGGGCATTTTTGAGGCGCGTGCCGTGGTGTTCGAGGGCGCGGACGACTACCACGCGCGCATCAACGACCCGGCGCTCAATATCGACGAGGGCTGCATCCTGGTCATGCGCGGCGCGGGGCCCATCGGATGGCCAGGCTCGGCCGAGGTGGTCAACATGCAGCCGCCCGACGCGCTGATCCAGCGCGGCATCAACACGCTGCCCACGCTGGGTGACGGGCGCCAGTCGGGCACGGCAGACAGCCCATCCATCCTTAACGCATCCCCCGAAAGCGCCGTGGGCGGGGGGCTGAGTTGGCTGCAAAGCGGCGACACGATCCGCATCGACCTGAACACCGGCCGCTGCGATGCGCTGGTCGCCCCCGAAGAGATCGCGCGTCGCAAGCGTGACCTGCCCGCCCCGCCCGTGCCCGCGAGCCAGTCGCCCTGGGAAGCGCTGTACCGCGAGAAAACGGGGCAGCTGGCGGATGGCGCGACGCTGGACTTTGCGCTGGAATTTCAGCGCATTTCCGAAAAGACGCCACGCCACAACCACTGACAACGACCAGGTGAGGCACTCGCGCTCACCCGGTTTTTTTCAAAAGGACTCTCCATGAACAACATGACGGCAGCAGCAGTTGCCGAACGGGCCCGTGCGCCCCAGGCCGCATTGCAAGTGCTTCCCGACGACGGCCTGCAAGGCACGCTGGTCGGCCGTGTGTGGGCGCCCAGTGGTGCCGTTCCCGGCCCGGCCGTGGTGGCACTGCGACCCGAAGGTGTTTTTGACCTCAGCGCGCACTACCCCACCATGAGCACGCTGCTCGACACCCTGGCACCTGCCGAGGCAGCGCGCACCGCCACCGGCCAGTACCTGTGCAGTGTGGACGACCTGGTGGCGAACAGCCAACCCGGCGCGCGCGAGGCCACCCGCCCCTGGCTGCTGGCGCCGTGCGACCTGCAGGTGGTCAAGGCGGCGGGCGTGACCTTTGCGGCCAGCCTGATCGAGCGCGTGATCGAAGAACAGGCGCGCGGCGATGCCACCCGCGCACAAGGCCTGCGCAGCCAGGTCATCGGCCTCATCGGCCAGAACCTGGCGGACATTCGCCCGGGCTCGCCCGAGGCCATGCGCCTGAAAGCACTGCTGCAAGACAAAGGCCTGTGGTCGCAGTACCTGGAGGTGGGCATCGGCCCCGATGCCGAGGTGTTCACCAAGGCGCCGGTGCTGGCGTCCGTCGGCTGCGGGGACGACATCGGCATCCGCTCCGACTCGGCCTGGAACAACCCCGAGCCCGAGGTGGTGCTGGCCGTGAACAGCCGGGGCCAGATCGTGGGCGCCACGCTGGGCAACGATGTGAACCTGCGCGACATCGAGGGCCGCAGCGCCCTGCTGCTGGGCAAGGCCAAGGACAACAACGCGTCGTGCGCTTTAGGCCCGTTCATCCGCCTGTTTGACGGCAGCTTCGGGCTGGAGCAGGTGCGCAATGAAACCGTGCACCTGCGTGTGGCGGGCGCGGACGGCTTTGAGCTGCGCGGCATCAACACCATGGCCAGCATCAGCCGCGACCCTACCGACCTGGTGGCGCAGACCCTGGCCGCGCACCAGTACCCGGATGGGTTCATGCTGTTCATGGGCACGCTGTTCGCCCCCATCGAAGACCGCGACCAGCCAGGTGGCGGCTTCACCCACCACCTGGGCGACCTGGTCTCCATCCAGAGTGCCTGGCTGGGTGGCCTTCACAACCGCGTGGCGCACAGCGAGGCCGCGCCGCCGTGGCGCTTTGGCCTGCGCGCCTTCATGGCCAACCTGGCGCAGCGCGGGCTGCTGCAGGGCACAGCGCTCTGACTGAAAAATAAAAACAGGAGACACCCATGCTGAATGCCTTCATCGACCGCTGCTGCCGCTGGATCAACCTGCTCATCGCCCTGGCGCTGGCCGTGATGGTGGTGATGGTGTTTGGCAACGTGGTGCTGCGCTACGCGTTCAACTCCGGCATCGCCATCAGCGAGGAGGTTTCGCGCTGGCTGTTTGTGTGGATCACCTTCCTGGGCGCCATCGTGGCGGTGCGCGAGCGGGGCCACCTGGGCACGGACTTTCTGCTGGCGCGCCTGCCGCCGCTGGGCCAGCGCATCTGCCTCGCCATCAGCTACGCGCTGATGATCTGGTGCACCTGGCTGCTGTTCAGCGGCGCGCTGGCGCAGGCGCGCATCAACTGGGATGTGGATGCACCGGTCACGGGTGCGTCCATGGCCATCTTCTATGCGTCCGGCGTGGTGTTTGCCGTGGCGGCGGGCCTGCTGCTGGCGCTGGACCTGTGGCGCATTGTGTCGGGGCAGATGCCGGACAGCGAGCTGGTGCAGATCGCCGAATCCGAAGAACTGGCCGCCGTGGGCAGCCAGCTGCCACACGCAGCCCCCGCGCCCACGGCCTCGCGCCAGTGAGCCCCACACCGCAATGACCTGGAGCGCTCTTCCATGACCGTTTTTATCTTCCTCGGCTCCCTGCTGGCCGCCATGGCCATTGGCGTGCCGATTGCCTACGCGCTGCTGGTGTCCGGCGTCGCCCTCATGTGGCACCTGGACCTGTTTGACGCACAGATCCTGGCGCAGAACGTGATCAACGGCGCCGACAGCTTTCCGCTGCTGGCGGTGCCCTTCTTCATGCTGGCGGGCGAAATCATGAACGTGGGTGGGCTGTCGCAGCGCATCGTCAAGCTCGCGCTCACGCTGGTCGGGCACAAGCGCGGCGGGCTGGGCTTTGTGGCTATCCTCGCGGCCTGCATGCTGGCGGCGCTGTCGGGTTCGGCCGTGGCCGACACGGCAGCACTGGCAGCCCTGCTGCTGCCCATGATGGTGAAGGCGGGGCACGACAAGGCGCGCGCGGGCGGGCTGATTGCCTCGGCCGGCATCATTGCGCCGGTCATTCCGCCTTCCATCGGCTTCGTGGTGTTTGGCGTGGCAGCCAATGTGTCGATCAGCAAGCTGTTCCTGGCGGGCATCGTCCCGGGCCTGCTGATGGGCCTCGCGATTGCGGTCACCTGGTACTGGGTGTCGCAGCGCGAAAACGTCACGCCACCACCCAAGGCCTCCACGGCCGAGAAGCTGCAGGCGCTCAAGGAATCGACCTGGGCGTTGTTCCTGCCCGTCATCGTGATTGTGGGCTTGAAGATGGGCGTGTTCACGCCCACAGAGGCGGCGGCGGTGGCTGCGGTTTACGCCCTGTTTGTGGCAACGGTGGTGTACCGCGAGCTGCACTGGCGCCAGCTGACCGAGGTGTTCACCAGCGCCGCCAAAACTACGGCGGTGATCATGTTCCTGGTGGCGGCCGCCATGGTCAGCGCCTGGCTCATCACCGTGGCAGACATCCCGCGCCAGCTGGTGGGCCTGCTCAAGCCGCTGATGGAGCACCCCACGCTGCTGCTCATCGCCATCATGGTGCTGGTGATGGCCGTGGGCACCGCCATGGACATGACGCCCACCATCCTGATCCTGACGCCCGTGCTGATGCCGGTGGTGAAGGCTGCGGGCATCGACCCGGTCTACTTCGGCGTGCTGTTCATCATCAACAACGCCATCGGGCTCATCACCCCACCGGTCGGCACGGTGCTGAACGTGGTGGCCGGAGTGGGCAAGATGCGCATGGACGACGTGACGCGGGGCGTGATCCCGTTCATGGTGGCGCAGTTTGCGGTGATGTTCTTGATGGTGCTGTTTCCGTCGCTCGTGCTGGTGCCGATGCGGTGGTTTACGGGATGAATCTACAGGTTTGAAGCAAAAAATGCCGCAAGCGCCAGTGGATATTGCGCTTGCAGCTATCAAATCAGGAGTTAATCACTCCTAAACGCTGTTCAGTTCGCCACTGTGAACCGCTTTTGCACATGGCGCGGCGTTTCCAGCTCGTCGGCCATTGCCACCGCCAGGTCGGCCACGCTGATGCTACCGGGCTGGTCACCATTCATCAGCGGGGCCTCGTCGCCCAGTCGGTACTGGCCGGTGCGCTCGCCGGGCTGCAGCAGGATGGGGGGCGAGAGGAAGGTCCAGTCCAGCGTGTTTTCGGTGCGGATCCAGTTCAGTGCTTCGCGCGCGGCCAGAGCGCCCTGCTTCCATTCGGCGGGGAACTGGGGGGTATCCACCAGCTGCACGCCGGGCGCCACAAACAGGCTGCCTGCGCCGCCCACCACCAGCAAGCGGCGCACACCGGCGGCCTTGGTGCCGTCGATGATGGCGCGCGTGCCCTTGAGGAACTGGTCGTGGATGTCGGGCACCGTCCAGCCAGGGTTGTAGGCGCTGACCACGGCGTCGTGGCCAGCGACCGCCTTGGCCACCTGGGCAGCGTCCTGCGCGTCGGCGGCGACCACGGTCAGGCCTTCGCGGGGGGTGAGCTTGGCCGGGTTGCGGGCCAGCACGGTCACGCGGTGGCCGCGTTGCAGCAGTTCGTTCAGCACGGCCGAGCCGACAAAGCCGGTGGCGCCAATCAGGGCGATGTTCATACAGTGTCCTTGGGGTCAAAGTTGCGATGCAGTGAGAATAGGAGCTTGTCAAAGCACGCGGTAGAGGGCTAAAAGAGCCTTTTCTTTAAAGTACTGCTTCACAATCAACTTCTTACCTTCTTACCTCGTCGCGCTACCTCAGATGGAAGACCTCAAACGCATGGCCGTGTTTGCCGCTGTGGTGCAACACGGCTCGATGAGCGGCGCCGCGCGCGCCCTGGGCATGAGCACCTCGGCGGTGAGCCAGCAGGTGCGCAAGCTCGAAAGCGATGGCGGCGTGACGCTGCTGCACCGCTCCACACGCAAGCTGGCGCTCACCGAGGCGGGCCAGCGGTACCACGCGCGCTGCGCTGCCATGTGGGCGGCGGCGGAGCAGGCGCGGGCCGAGCTGGCGGCCTCGCGCGATGCGCCCAGTGGCGAATTGCGGATGTCGGCCACCGTAGGCTTTGCGCGGCACATTGCGCCCGCCCTGGGAGAACTGCTGGCCGCGCACCCGGCGCTGCGCCTGCGGCTGCTGGTGGACGACTCCACCATCGACCTCATCAACGCCCGCATCGATCTGGCGGTGCGCTACGGGCGTCTGGCGGATTCGACCTGGGCCGCACGACGCCTGGGGGGCATGCGTTGGTACCTGTGCGCATCGCCCGAATGGGTGGCCGCACATGGCATGCCCCAGCACCCGGACGCGCTGCTGTCCCACAGCTGGCTGGGCTTTGCGCGGGAGGGGGGTGGGCTGCTCATCGACCTGCGCAGCCCCACCGGCGAGCCCCGCGCGCTGCGCGTGGAGCCGCGCATTGCCAGCAACAACCAGCTCTCGATCCAACAGATGTGCGAAGCCGGGCTGGGGTTGGCGCTGGTGGGCAGCATGGATTCGCACGATGCGCTGCAGGCCGGGCGGCTGGTGCGGCTGCTGCCGGAGTGGTCGTTTGGCACGCTGGATATCTGGGCCGTCACGCCCCAGCGCGATGCCCAGCCCGCAAAGGTGCGCCAGGCGATTGCAGCGCTGCACGCCTACCTGAAGCAGGTGCCGGGCATTTCGGACTGAGGCCCGGCGATACTGTGAAACCCTGCCGGCCCACTACTGCGCGGAAGCCCCACGGCAACGCAACGCCCCCGGGGCAGACCTTGCACAGGGGCTGATATCTTGACCAGACCGTTGCGGAGACATCCATGATTCTTGAAGTTGCCCACCTCACTGTCCGCACCGGTCAGAACAGCGCGTTTGAGCAGGCTTTTGCCCAGGCGCAGCGCATCATTGCGTCCATGCCCGGCTATTTGTCCCATGAGCTGGGCCATTGCATGGAGCGACCGCAGGACTATGTGCTTCTGGTGCGCTGGGCCACCCTGACCGACCACGAGGTGGGGTTCCGCCAGTCCGCCCAGTACCAGGAATGGAAGCGGCTGCTGCACCATTTTTACGATCCGTTCCCCACGGTTGTGCACTTTGAGCCCGTCACGCCGGACAGGGTGTGATGGCGCCGCCACGCACGGATGCTGCAGCGCACTATTCGGGTATTGCCTGAAGATTTAGCGCACTGCGCATGCCGTTTGGGTCCTAGAATTTGTAAAAGCGCGTATCTTCGTATCTTCATTACCGCGCGAAGGATCCAACATGAAAGCCATCCAGCAGGACATCGACGAGCGGACCAACCTCACCAGCACCAACAAGTTCGAGCTGTTGCTGTTCCGCCTGGGCATCGACAGCGCCTTGGGCAAGTCCGAGCTGTTCGGCATCAACGTCTTCAAGATCCGCGAGATCGTGGCCATGCCCAGCATCACGCCGATCGCTGGCACTACGGCCCATTCGCTGGGGGTGGTCAACCTGCGCGGACAGGTGATTCCGGTGCTGGACCTGCCCTCCATCGTGGGTTGCAAGCCCCAGACGGGACTGAACATTATGCTGGTGACCGAATACGCGCGCACCACTCAGGCATTTGCGGTCGAGTCGGTGGAAGACATCGTGCGCCTGGACTGGAAGCAGGTGCTGTCGGCAGAGACCAGCGGCGCAGCCGGCAAGCTGGTGACCAGCATTGCCCGCCTGGATGGCAACACCGACGAGTCCCGCCTGGCCCAGGTGCTGGACGTGGAGGCGATCCTGCAAATGATCTCGCCTTCTGACGGTCATGAGGTCACTGAGGAAAAGGTGGGCGCGAAGCTCAAACTCAAGCCCGGCTGCATCATCCTGGCGGCCGACGATTCGTTTGTCGCCCGCTCGCTCATCGAGCAAGAACTCAAGGTGCTCAACGCACCGTACGAAATGGTCAAGTCCGGCAAGGAGGCCTGGGACCGGCTCAATGCCATCGCCAAGAGCGCCGAGGCCGAAGGCAAAACCGTGCTCGACCGCGTAGCCATGGTGCTGACCGACCTGGAAATGCCCGAAATGGACGGCTTCACGCTGACGCGCAACATCAAGCAGGACGCCCGTTTTCATGGCCTGCCGGTGGTCATCCACTCCTCGCTGTCGGGCTCGGCCAACGAAGACCATGTGCGCAGCGTCGGGGCGGATGGTTACGTGGCCAAGTTCGTGGCGGAAGACCTGGCGGAAACCATCCGCCGCGTGCTCCCCAAGTAAACCGGCGGCCCATTCCGCCATCACAACGGCCCTGCGGGGCCGTTCTGTTTTGAAGGATGCCACACTGCGTCCAGATAGCTCGTAGCGCCGATTGAATATGCCTCGGTAGCTATCATTTTTATTGGTACCTACCGGCAGGGCGCGCCTGCCTTCACGGGTTGTTACAGCCTTTCTCTGCACCTGTGCTGACGGCGGGTCAACCAAACGCCCGCCCCACGCGCTAAAGTGATTGGCACCCCTGTGCCAGGCTCCTGAAATTTGTAACGTTCCACCGGAGCGCTTTTCATGGGCTTTACGGACGGGGCGGAACGCGCCATTCCGGCCGGAGTCTGAATACCATGACCTACACCATCACACGCATCCTTTCGGCCACGGTTCTGGGGGCCCTGGTGACAGGGTGCGCCACCGTGCCCGGCGACGCGTACTACGACGCTCCACGCTACCCCGTGTACGAACAGCCCGGCTACATCTACAGCGCGCCGCAGCCGGTGTACCAGGCCCCGCCCGTGTACCGCGCGCCCGGCGTGATCTATTCGGCCCCACCGCCCGCCGTGTACTACGGCGGACGTGACCGCGACGACAACCGCTGGGACAACGACCGAAACCGCGGTGACTGGCGTGAAAGGGAACGTGAGCGTGACCGCGCCGAACGCGACCGGGCCGCCCGCGAACGTGAGCGGCGCGACCAGCAAGCCCGCGAAGCCGACCGCCGCGCCCGTGAGCAAGACCAAGCCCGCCGAGAGCAGGCCGAACGGGACCGCCGTGCCGCCGAAGACCGCCGTAACCGCGAGAACCGCCCCGGTCGTCTGGCGCCTGACAGCTACACCCCGAGCCCGTACGACTGGCGCTCGCGCCAGCAATCCAATAGCCAGGAAAAGCCTTGATGGCCTCTTACTGAACCCGCTGTCCCAGTCACTTTTTCATCACCATGAAGCCACGTCAACACATCCTCATCACCGGTCTGTGCGTGGTCTTCCTGGGTGCGTGGGCTCCCTTGGGAGCCCAGGCGCAAGTGATACGCTGCACCGATGCCGTCACGGGCAAGGTCACCTACACTGACGGCAAGTGCGCCAGCGGCGCCACCGAGCGCGAGGTAGAGGCCCGCAAGACCCCACAAGAGATCCAGCAGGAGCGCGAAGAAGCTGCCGAAGCGCTGGCCCGCAAACAGCAGCGTCTGCAGGCCGAAGCAACGGCTGCAGAGGCCGAATCCCGGCGCAACGCACCGCGTGACAACGTGGCCCCGGCCAAGACGATCGACTATGCGCGCTCTCCGGAGTGCGCTCGCTCGCGGCGGAACCTGGATGTGGTGCTGAGCAGCGCCACGGGTGGTGGCTACGAACAAAACCTGCGGGTGGAGGCGGCGCAACGACAGGTCGACCTGGACTGCTTGGGCCCCCAGGGCTATGCAGAGGTGGAAAAATCCCGGCCCCGGTCCAACACCACGGCACCCGTGGTGGTCGTTCCCCCTCCGTACTACCCGGTGCGGCCTACGCCCGTGCAGCCACCGCCGCCCACGCCCGCCCCCAAAAAATTCACGCAGTGCAACGTGTTCCGCTGCTACGACGCTCAGGGCAACAGCTACCCCCGCTGATTGGGCGCCCGTTGAAGGTGGATTGAGCAACCTTCAAGGCTCTTGCGCGGCTTCTCAGGCCCGCAGCCCTTCGGCCACGCTGGGGTAGCGCAACCGCAGCCCCAATTCGCGCAGCATGCGCTGGTTGTCCAGCCGGCGCGATTCGCTCATGAAGCTCAACAGCATCAGCGACAGCTGCTCCTGCGCCGTGCTGCGTGGCACACGCGGCGGGCGCGGCAGACCATACAGGTCCGCTGCCAGGTCAAAGTAGTCGCCCATCTTCATGTGGGTGGAGTCACTCACGTTATAGGCGCGCTGCGGCCGGCCCTTCCACACCGCCGCCATGCAAGCGCGGGCCAAATCGTCGGCGTGGATGTGGTTGGTGAACACATCGTCCTCAGCCACCAGCACGGGCGTGCCCCGACGCAAACGCGCCTCCGGGGTGCCCCCCTCCCGGTCAGGCGCATAGATGCCCGGAATGCGCAGCACCGTGGCCCGCACGCCGGCACGGCCCAGGTGGCGCACGGCGCGTTCGGCGTTCACACGGCGCTGGGCGCGCGGTGTGCCAGGGGCCACGGTCCGCGTCTCCGGCACCAGGGCGCCCTGGCAGTCGCCATATACGCCGCTGGTGGACGCATACGCCAGTGACACGGGCAGACTGCGCAGCCGCAGGGCCCGGGTCAGCGCCACGGTGCGCGGGTCACGCCACCAGGCATCCCCCCCTGCGCCCTCGCCCGGCGGTGGCGCCAGATGCAGCACGCGCGTGGCCAGGCCAGACAGCCTGTGCAACGTCCCCGCATCATCTAAGTTGCCCACCAGCGGGCGGGCGCCCTGCGCACGTAGCCCCGCCACCCGCCCTGCGCTGGAGGTCAGCGCCAGCACCTGCATGCGGCCAGCCCCAGGGCCGGTCTGCACATTGCGCAGCACCCGTTGACCTACATCACCACAGCCCACGATCAGCAGGCGTTCCCGGCGAAAGCGGGCTGGCAGGGCGCCGAGGGGGTTTTGGTTTGAAGGCAAAATCGGGACCGTCCGTTGACTACAAGAGCCCCCGAGGATACCCACTCCATGACCAGTGCTGAGTCCGTTTTCCAGATCACCGTGCAGCCCAGCGGCCGCGCTTTCAGTGCCAATGCGGGCGAAGCCATCCTGGCCGCCGCCATCCGCAGCGGCGTGGGCCTGCCCTACGGCTGCAAAGACGGCGCCTGCGGCTCGTGCAAGTGCAAAAAAATCAGCGGCACCGTGCAGCACGGCGCCCACCAGTCGAAGGCCCTCTCGGCCGACGAAGAAGCCGCAGGCCTGGTGCTGACCTGCTGCGCGCAGCCACTGTCCGACGTGGTACTCGAATCGCGCCAGGTCACCGACGAAAGTGCCTACCCCATCAAGAAGATGCCCGTGCGCGTGGCCTCGCTCGAAAAGAAGTCGCACGACGTGATGCAGGTGCGCCTGCAGCTGCCTGCGGCAGACACCTTCCGCTACCACGCGGGCCAGTACATTGAATTCATCCTGCGCGACGGTGCGCGCAGGGCCTACTCGATGGCCAACGCGCCGCACACCCAGGCCGAGGCGCCGGGCGTGGAACTGCACATCCGCCACATGCCGGGCGGCAAGTTCACCGACCATGTGTTCGGCGCGATGAAAGAGAAGGAAATCCTGCGCGTCGAAGGTCCGTTCGGCAGCTTCTTCCTGCGCGAAGACTCAGACAAGCCCATCGTGCTGCTGGCATCCGGCACCGGCTTTGCCCCCATCAAGGCACTGATCGAGCACCTGCAGTTCAAGGGCATCAGCCGCCCCACCGTGTTGTACTGGGGCGGCCGTCGCCCGGGCGACCTTTATCTGGACGACTGGGTGCAGGCCCGCGTGGCAGAGCTACCGTGGCTGCGCTACGTTCCGGTCATTTCCAACGCGCTGCCCGAGGACGGCTGGACGGGCCGCACAGGCTTTGTGCACCAGGCGGTGCTGGATGATTTTGCAGACCTCTCGGGTCACCAGGTCTATGCGTGCGGCGCCCCCATCGTGGTCGAATCCGCCCGCGATGCCTATAGTGCCCAACGCGGCCTGCCGCCCGAGGAATTCTTTGCCGACGCCTTCACCTCAGAAGCCGACAAGCACGGCGGCTGACCTGGCCACCCCACGGCACCAGCCACCCCACTGACCGTGCGCCCAGCGCCCGCCCAGCCCACCCCGCAGGGCGCGCCGCAGCGCTGGCCCCAGGCCCGGCGCGCAGGCTTCATTGCCACGCTGCTGTGCCTGGCAGCGCTGCTGGTGTGGGGCGCAGGCGAATGGGCCGAGCAAAGCGAACGCGATGCCCAGTGGGACAACCTGCGCCGCCTGGGCGAGGTACAAGCCCTGGCGCTGCGTGGCGTGGCCACGCGGTACAACTACCTGCCCTTCACGGCCGCGCAGCACCCGCTGGTGCGGCAGCTACTGCAGCGTCCCGCATCACAGGCCGTGCGGGACGCCGCCAACGCCTACCTGCAGGCGGTGAACCAGCACGCGGGCTCTGACATGTTGTACGTGATGGACCCGCAGGGCCTCACGCTCGCGTCCAGCAACTGGGACACCCCCAACAGCTTTGTGCACCAGAACTACGGCAACCGCCCGTACTTTCGCGATGCCCTGGCAGGCCAGACGGGCCGCTTTTATGGCGTGGGCAAAACCACGGGCGAGCCCGGCCTGTTTGTCTCCGCCCCTGTGATCGAAGCGGGCCGGGTGATCGGCGTGGTAGCGGTCAAGGTGCGCATGGAGCCCATCTCCGACCCCTGGGCCCAGCTGCGTGACCCGGTGTTCGTGACGGACGAGCAGGGTATTGTGTTTCTGGGCTCCGTGCCCGGCTGGCTCTACCGCACCAGCCGCCCCCTGCCCGCGCCGCTGGTACAGCAGCTGCAGCACAACGAACAGTACGGCACGGGCTGGGCCCCGCGCGCCGTGCCCTGGACCCTGCGCCCCCAGGACGACTCGCCCGGCGCCGAATTGCGCCTGGATGGCCCTAGTGGCAAGCGGTATCTGGCCTTTGAGGAAAAGCTGCCCGATCTGGGTTGGACCCTCACCGTCACCGCCGACAGCCGCGTGGTGGCCCTGGCACGGCAGCAAGCCTGGGCGCTGGCCACGCTGGCTTCGGGCCTGCTGGTGCTGGGCGCGCTCTACTGGCAACTGCGCGAGCGGCGGCTGGCAGAGACCCGACTGGCTCGCATCGAACTGGAGCAGCGCGTGCAGGAACGCACCCACGCACTACAGCAAGCCCAGGCGTTTCGCCAGTCGATGGAAGACTCGCTGCTGGTGGGCATGCGCGCGCGCGACCTCGAAGGCCGCATCGTCTACGTCAACGCCGCCATGTGCGACATGGTGGGCTACCGGGCCGACGAACTCATCGGCCAGCTGCCGCCCTACCCCTACTGGCACCCCGACGACCTCGACCGGCACTGGAACGACAGCGATACCGTACTGGCTGGCAACGCGTTTCCCCAGGGACGGGAAAACCGCCTGCGGCACCGCGATGGGTCGGACGTGTACACCATGTTCTACACCACGCGCCTCATCGACGGCAGCGGCCAGCACATCGGCTGGATGAGTTCGGTGGTCAACATCACCGCGCAAAAGCGGGCCGAGGAACAGCAGCAGCAACGCGAGACCCAGCTGCAGCGGGTGCAGCGCGTGATCACGGTGGGCGAGATGGCCTCCACCCTGGCGCACGAACTGAACCAGCCGCTCGCGGCCCTGGTCAACTACGCGGCGGCGGCACGCGCACTGGCCGCCCAGGGCAAGACCGGGCCACTGAACGACAGCCTCGAAGCCCTGTCGGCCCAGGCACTGCGGGCTGCCGACATCGTGGGCCGCATTCGCCGCTGGGTGCGCCAGCACCCTGAAAGCCGCGAGCCCTGCGACCTGTCGGCCATCGTCGAGCAGTCGCTGGAGCTGCTGCTGCGCGCTGAGGCCCGCCGCCAGGGGATTGCGGTGCGCGTCGAGCCGGCCGCAGCCCCTTTGCAGGTGCATGCCGACCGCGTGCTGCTCGAACAGGTGGTGATCAACCTGGGCCTGAACGCCTTGCAGGCCATGCAGACGCACCAGCCCCCACCCGAGGGGCACGAACTGCGGCTGCGTTTGGCCGCAGACCCGGGCCACGCGCTGGTGCAGGTGCTCGACCGGGGCCCGGGCCTGCCGCCCGGCATTGCCGAGCGCCTGTTCGAGCCTTTTTTCACCACCCGTTCCGACGGGCTGGGCCTGGGCCTCAACATCTGCCGCTCCATCATTGAGAGCATGGGCGGCCAGCTGCAGGCCCGCAACCGCGAGGGAGGCGGCGCCATTTTTGAAATCCGCCTGCCGCTCGCCAACGCACCTGAGTCCCCCCTGAGAACCCCTGGGAATGCCGACGCACCATGACCCACGACACCCTCCCCACCGCCGCCGAGCCGCCCGATGACACCGTGGTCCACATCGTGGATGACGACGAAGGCGTGCGCCAATCGCTGGCGGCCCTGCTGTTGGCGCGCGGGTACACGGTGCACACTTTTGGAGGCGGCGAGTCCTTCCTGGCAGAGGCAGCGCTGGACCACCCCGGCTGCGTGCTGCTGGACCTGCGCATGGAGGGCCTGAGCGGGCTGCAGGTATTCCACGAACTCGGCCAGCGCCACAGCGTGCTCAAGACCGTGTTCCTGTCGGCCCATGGCGAGCTGTCCTCCGCCGTGGCGGCCGTCAAGCAGGGGGCGGTGGACTGGCTCGAAAAGCCCTGCAACGAAGCCACCTTGCTGGCCGCTGTGGAGAAAGCCTCCGCGCTGTCGCAAGCGCAGGCACGGCAGACGCAACGGCAGCAGCAACTGCGCGAGCGCTGGAACGCCCTGAGCCCACGCCAGCAAGAGGTGGCCCAACTGCTGGGCACGGGCCTCAGCAGCAAGGAAGTGGCCCGCGCACTGGCGCAGCGTGACCCGGAACGCCCCATCGACCCACGCACCGTGGACACGCACCGGTCCGCCATCTTCCTGAAGCTGGACATCCGCTCATCGCACGAACTGGGCATGCTGGTGGAAGACCTGGGGGTGGCGCTTGGCACAAACCGTCTGGCATAAATATCGCCGCCTGACCATCACCGCCCAACCATCACCACCTCATGGCTTCATAAGTTTTCTTACGAATTTTTTGCACAATGGCACCCATGAACCGCAGAAACATCCTCCTCGCCAGCGCCGTTGCCGCCGCAACGGTGTTTTCTCCCGCCATCGCTTCGGCGCAGGACACGGGCCAGCCCATCCGCCTGATCGTGCCCTACGCACCCGGCGGCCCCATTGACGTGACGGCCCGTGCGCTGGCCGAACGCGTCCGCGATTCGCTGGGCACGGTGATCATCGACAACAAGGGCGGCGCAGGCGGCAACATCGGCGCCGACGCCATTGCCAAGGCCGCACCCGATGGCCTGACCATCGGCATAGCCGCCACCGCCACCCATGCAGTCAACCCCTGGCTGTATGCGCGCATGCCGTATGACGCGGGCAAGGACTTTGCCGGTATCACACAGATGGTGCGTGTGCCCAACGTGCTGGTCATGAACGCTGCCAAGGCCGAGCAGCTCAAGATCCACACCGTGGCCGACCTGATTGCCTACGCCAAGGCCAACCCCGCCAAGCTCAACTACGGCAGCGGCGGCAACGGCAGCGCGGGGCACCTGGCAGGCGAAATGTTCAAACAGCGCGCCGGCATCTATGCCCTGCACATCCCCTACCGGGGCGCTAACCCGGCCCAGCTGGCGCTGCTGGCGGGCGAGGTGGACTTCAACATCGACAACCTGGCCGCCGCTGCACCCAATATCCGCGCGGGCAAGCTGAAGGCCCTGGCCGTGACGTCGCTCGACGCCTCGACCTCGCTGCCGGGGGTGCCGCCCCTGTCCGCCACGTTCAAGGGCTTCTCCATCGACACCTGGTGGGGCCTGGTGGCGCCTGCGGCCACTCCCAAGCCCATCATCGACAAGCTGAACAAGGCTTTCGTGGCAGCGCTGAATGCGCCCGAGACCAAGACCCGTTTTGCCGCCCTGCTGGCCGAACCCGTGGCCACCACGCCGCAGCAGTTCGACAGCTTCATGGCCAGCGAACGCGCCAAGTACCAGCAGGTGGTGAAGGCGTCGGGCGCGAAGGTGGATTGACCCCCTGAGCCGCTGCGCGTCTTCCAACCAGGGAGACGCGACCCGTGGCCCGGCGGAGCCGGTTCCACGGTAGCGCTGGTGTGGGGCATCTCACCCGCATCACCCGGTATGGGTAAACCCGGCGCAGGGCAAGCAGGTTTTTGAGCTTTTTGGCCTCTTGCGCCCGTCCATCAAGCGCAAGCAGCTCCTGATTCAGGAGCAAGCACCACCCACCACACCCTCGGCCCAGCGCCCGTCGGCCAGCGGGTAGATGCTCTGCGTGATCACCGCCTGCAGGGCTTCTGCGGCCACGCGCTCAGGCACCAAGTCAGCCAGGGGGCGCAGCACAAACGCGCGTTCGGCCATGCGGGGGTGGGGCACGGTGAGGGTGGGGGTGTCGATCACCTGGTCGCCAAACCACAGGATGTCCAGGTCCAGCGTGCGGGGTGCATTGCGGTAGGGGCGCTCGCGCCCGGCGGACTGTTCGATGGCCTGCAGCGCCTGCAGCAGGGCCTCGGGGGTAAGGGTGGTGGCCACTTCGGCCACGGCGTTCAGGTAGTCAGGCCCACCGGCATCCACGGGTGCGCTGCCATAGAGCGGCGACACCCGCAGCACGCGGGTGCCTGGGTATTGGCCCAGGGTAGCCAGGGCCTTGCGCAGGGCGGCTTCGCGCTCGCCCAGGTTGGCGCCCAGGCCGACGTAGACCAGGGTGGGCTGTGCGCCCACGTCCCGCAGACTCACTGAATCACTCACTCGCCTGCAGCGGCAGGCGCAGCGCCTTCACCACCGCCCGCCCCACCACCGGGTTTGCGGCGACGGCGGCGGCGCTTTTTGGGGGCGCTGCCTTCGGTGGCAAACTCCGTGCCCTCTTCTGAAACCTCCGCATCCCCTGCAGGGCTCGCAGCACGCTGGGCCGCCACGGGTGCATTGCGAGGCACGCGCTTGACGACTGGCTGCTGCGCCTTCTGGCGGGCCCGCTGTTCTTCCTTGGCCTGGTCCATCAGGTCGTCGCGGCGCTCATCGTCGGCCGCCTGGAAGTCCTGCCACCACTCGGCCAGTGCTTCCTCGACCTCGCCCACATCGGCACGCAGGCGCATGAAGTCGAACCCGGCACGGAAACGCGGCTGCATGACCATGCCGAACGGCGTGTTGCCCACGCGCTTTTCAAAGCGCGGCTGCATGACCCAGATCTCGCGCATGTCGGCGGCCAGCTTGCCCCGGCCGGACACGTCGCCGATGCGCTTGTCGAACACTTCGTCGATGGCCTCTTGCAAAGCGGGCAGCGGGTGCTGGCGCTGGTTCAGGCGCTCCTGCCAACCGTTGCGCACGTCTTCCCACAGCACGCAGGCCAACAAGAAGCTGGGAGCCACGGGCTTGCCTTCGTTCACGCGGCGGTCGGTGTCGACCAAAGCGGCTTTGACAAACGGGGTGTCAGCGCGCTCCACGGCCACGTCCAGCAGCGGATAGATGCCCTTGGCCATGCCCAGCTTCTTGAGCTGCTCGATGGTGGCGATGGCGTGGCCGGTTTGCAGCAGCTTGAGCATTTCGTCAAACATGCGGCTTTGGGGCACCTCGGCCAGCAGGGCCTGCGACTGCACCAGGGGCGCGGCCGACTTGGCGTCGATGGTGAAGCCCAGCGGGCTGAGCTTGGCGGCAAAACGCACGGCGCGGATGATGCGCACCGGGTCTTCGCGGTAGCGCGTGGCGGGGTCGCCAATCATGCGCAGCGTCTTCTTCTTCGCGTCCTGGATGCCCTTGTGGTAGTCCACCACGATCTGGCTCACAGGGTCGTAGTACATGGCGTTGACGGTGAAGTCGCGGCGCGTGGCGTCTTCGTCCTGCGGGCCCCAGACGTTGTCGCGCAGCACGCGGCCGCTGGCGTCCACGGCGTGCTGCATGCCCGCCAGTTGCGCTTTGGAGGTCTTTTCGTTGCCGCTGACCTGGCCTGCGGCGCTGTTGTCGAGGTAGGCGCGGAAGGTGGAGACCTCGATCACCTCGTGCTCGCGGCCCCGGCCATGCACCACGTGCACGATGCGAAAGCGCTTGCCGATGATGAAGGCGCGGCGGAACAGTCCCTTGACCTGCTCGGGTGTGGCATTGGTGGCCACATCGAAGTCCTTGGGGCGCAGGCCCAGCAGCAGGTCGCGCACGGCACCACCCACGATGTAAGCCTCGAAGCCCGCGTCCTTGAGCGTCTGCACCACCTCGGCCGCGCGGCGGTCCACCAGTTCGGGGTTGATGCCATGCACGCTGGCAGGCACCTCTTCGCGCTTGCCGAAATGGGGCTTGCCGCCCGCGGTGCCGGGCGTCGATTTGCCCAGCAGTTTGTCGATGAACTTCTTGATCATGGGTAGGGAGGTATCAGGGGGCTGCGCGCGCAGGGGTCAGGAGGCCGTCTGGCTGGCGGGCTCGCCGGAGGGTGCCGAAAACAGGTCCAGTATGCGCCAGCCGCGCTGCTGGGCCAGGGCGCGCAGGCGCGGGTCGGGGTTGGTGGCGACCGGGTGGTTCACCTTCTCCAGCAGGGGCACGTCATTCATGGAGTCGCTGTAGAACGTGCTCTCCACGTCGGCCCAGCTGAGCTGCCGCTCGGCCAGCCATTGTTCCATGCGGCGCACCTTGCCTTCGCGCATGGTGGGGATGCCGTCGATCTCGCCGGTGTACCAGCCGCTGGCATCACGCACCAGCTGCACGGCCAGGAGCTGCGGCACGCCCAGGGCCTGGGCGATGGGGGTGGTCACGAACTCGTTGGTGGCGGTGACGATCAGCACCTCGTCACCCGCCGCCTGGTGCTGGCGGATCAGGTCGAGCGCCTGGGGCTTGATGGCGGGGGTGATGACCTCGCGCATGAACTGCTGGTGCGCCGCTGCTGCGGCCTCAGGCCCGCGCAGGCGCACGGCCTCGGTGGCAAAGCGCACGTAGTCGTGCACGTCGAGCGTGCCAGCCTGGTAGTGGGCATAGAACTCGTCGTTGCGGCGCGCGAACTCCACCGGGTCGTTCCAGCCGATGCGGATGGTGAACTCGCCCCACTCGTAATCGGAGTCGAGCGGCAGCAGCGTGTGGTCCAGGTCAAACAGCGCAAGCCGCAGGCGGCGAGATTCAGTAGTCATTCAGTGTCACAAAGGGCAAAAAGAGGTGCGCTGCTTCATTCCGATTCGAGCATCGTCTTGAGCAGCGGAATCGTGATGGCGCGCTGGGTGCGCAGGGCAAACGCGTCGAGCTGGTCCAGCAATTGCATCAGGCTGCCCAGGTCGCGCGAAAAGCGGTTAAGCATGTAGTCCATGACTTCGTCGCCCAGGAACACGCCGCGGGCGTCGGCCTCCTGGCGCAGCACGGCGCGGCGCTCGGCCTCGCCCAGCAGTTGCAGCTGGAACACATGGCCCCAGCCCAGGCGGCTGCGCAGGTCGTCGCGCAGCGGCAGATCGGCGGGGGGCAGGTCGCCCGCCGCCAGCACCCAGCGCTGGCTGCCGCTGGCGGGGCTGATGGCGTTGACAAACCAGTTGAAGGCGGTGGCCTGCTGGGCGGTGTCGTACAGATGCACGTCGTCCATGACAACGGCGGCCCAGCGCTCGTCAAAGTCTGGCGGCTCGCCCACCGTGGGGTCCAGCCAGCCCACGCTGGAGCCCTGCTCGCGCAGGGCCTGGCGCACGGCCTGCAGCAAATGGGTCTTGCCGCTGCCCGGTTCGCCCCACAGGTAGGTGGGCACCGGCGACCGCGTGGTTTCGCTGCTGCCCGCCCCGGCGGCCAGGCGCAGGTGCTGCAGCGCGGCCTCGTTGGGCCCGGCAAAAAACCGCTCCAGGGTCGGCCCGGTGGCCAGGCCGATGTCCAGCGCCAGTTGCTTCATCGTCATGCGCGGCACCCGCACAGCGCAGGCTGAACCGTGGCAGAAGGTGCGGAAACGGCGGTCAGGAAGAGGGTCAGCAGCGGCATCACAAGTGGGTGGGAAGGCACCGGGCCGTCGATGACTCCGGCCAGGCGCGGCGACAAAGTGGCGTACGGCGCGTGGTCACCGACCGGCTCCCTGGCAGGGGCTGGGCGACAATGGCCGCGATTTTAGTCTGCTGCCAGCCGCCGCTCGGCCCCACCCTCGCCTGCCTTGCACCATGACAGCTCCCGCCTCCCCCGCCAAGCGCCTGCCCGCGAGCATCTGGGCACTGGGCTTCGTCAGTCTGCTGATGGACGTGTCGTCCGAGATGATCCACAGCCTGCTGCCCGTATTCCTGGTCACCTCGCTGGGGGTCAGCATGTTGGCCGTGGGCCTCATCGAGGGGGCCGCCGAGGCCACGGCGCTGGTTCTGAAAGTTTTCTCGGGTGTACTGAGCGACTGGTGGGGGCGGCGCAAGCCGCTGGCGGTGCTGGGCTATGGACTCGGGGCGCTGTCCAAGCCGCTGTTTGCCATCGCGCCCACCGTGGGCTGGGTGGTCACCGCGCGCCTCATCGACCGCGTGGGCAAGGGCATCCGCGGCGCGCCGCGCGATGCACTGGTGGCCGACCTGGCGCCGCCCGGCATGCGGGGCGCGGCGTTCGGGCTGCGGCAGTCGCTGGACACCGCGGGCGCCTTTTTGGGCCCGCTGCTGGCCATGGGGCTGATGCTGCTGTGGGCCAATGACTTCCGCGCCGTGTTCTGGGTGGCGGTGATTCCGGCGGCCCTGTGTGTGGCCCTGCTGCTGGTGGGCGTGCAAGAGCCCGAGCGCGCCGCCAGCACCATGCGCAACAACCCCATCCGCCGCGAGAACCTGCGCCGCCTGGGTGGCTCCTACTGGTGGGTGGTGGCGCTGGGCGCCGTGTTCACACTGGCCCGCTTCAGCGAGGCGTTTCTGGTGCTGCGCGTGCAGCAGGGCGGCCTGCCGCTGGCTTGGACGCCCCTGGTGCTAGTGCTGATGAACGTGGTGTTTGCGCTGGGTGCCTATCCGCTGGGCAAACTGGCAGACAGCACCCGCCACACCACGCTGCTGGCCTGGGGGCTGGTGGTGCTGATCGCGGCCGATGCGCTGCTGGCCTTCAGCGACCGGGGCGCCGCCGCCTGGCTGGGCATTGCGCTGTGGGGCCTGCACATGGCCATGACGCAAGGGCTGCTGGCCACCATGGTGGCCGACACCGCGCCCGCCGACCTGCGGGGCACGGCGTTTGGCATGTTCAACCTGGTCAGCGGCGTGGCGCTGCTGGTGGCCAGCGGCCTGGCAGGCCTGCTGTGGGACCGGCTGGGCGCCAGCGCCACGTTTGGCGCCGGAATGCTGTTTGCCACGCTGGCGCTGGCCGGCGTGCTGATGCAATCTACCTGGCACGGTCGCACCCCAAAGCCCCCTGCCACACAGGGCTGAGTGAGAGCGCCGAGGCGTGCCCCTTAAAATCCCCGGATTCCAGCCCGCCCGGCGGGCCTACCAGCACCACACCATCCATGAGCTCTTCTGCCCCCTCCACCCCCATCTCCTACAAAGACGCCGGCGTTGACATCGACGCGGGCGACGCCCTGGTCGAGCGCATCAAGCCGCTGGCCAAGAAGACCATGCGCGAAGGCGTGCTGGCGGGCATCGGCGGCTTTGGCGCACTGTTTGAGGTGCCCAAGCGGTACCAGGAGCCCGTGCTGGTCTCCGGCACCGATGGCGTGGGCACCAAGCTCAAGCTGGCGTTCGAATGGAACATGCACGACACCGTGGGCATCGACCTGGTGGCCATGAGCGTGAATGACGTGCTGGTGCAGGGCGCCGAGCCCCTGTTCTTCCTGGACTACTTTGCCTGCGGCAAGCTGGACGTGGACACGGCCGCCGCCGTGGTCGGCGGCATTGCCAAGGGCTGTGAACTCTCCGGTTGCGCGCTGATCGGCGGCGAAACCGCTGAAATGCCCGGCATGTACCCTGCGGGCGAATACGACCTGGCCGGCTTTGCCGTAGGCGCGGTCGAAAAATCCAAGATCCTGACCGGCAAGGACGTGAAGCCCGGCGACGTGGTGCTGGGCCTGGCCTCGGCTGGCGTGCACTCCAATGGTTTTTCGCTGGTGCGCAAGTGCATTGACCGTGCCGAAGCCGCTGGCACCGTGCCCGCCACGCTGGACGGCAAGCCGTTCAAGCAGGCCATCATGGAACCCACCCGCCTGTATGTGAAGAACGTGCTGGCCGCGCTGGCCACCCACCCCATCAAGGCCCTGGCCCACATCACCGGCGGCGGCCTGCTCGAAAACATTCCCCGCGTGCTTCCCGACGGTACCGCCGCCCACCTGAAGAAGGGCAGCTGGCCCCAGACCGAGCTGTTCGCATGGCTGCAGAAGACGGCGGGCATCGACGACATCGAGATGAACCGCACCTTCAACAACGGCATCGGCATGGTGGTGGTGGTGGATGCGGCCCACGCCGAAGCCACGGCCGCCACACTGCGTGCGGCCGGCGAGCAGGTCTACGCGATCGGCACGATTGCAGCACGTGGCGAAGGCGCCGCCGTGGTGGTGGCCTGATACCCAGCCTGGAACACTGCCCCCTCACCGCGCATGGCGCAGCGCCCCGCTCCAGCCCCCGCCCCCTCAGCGCCGACTGAGCCCACGCCCACCACCCTGCCCCCGCGCGCCCTGAACCAGGGCATCGTGGTGGCCAGCTACCTGCTGGTGGCCGCTGTACTGCTGCTGGTGATGTGGCGTGGCCTGCTGCCCGGGCTGCTGTGCGTGTGCCTGGGCTTTTTGCTCACCCGCGCGCTCACGGGCTGGTTTGCCGCAGGGCTGGGCCGCGTTCAGCGCCAGGCCACACCGTCCGCCACCAGCCTGCGCGTGGCACAGGTCACCGCTGCAGGCCTGGTGATGCTTCTGCCGCTGGCCCTGCTGGCACTGGGCCTGACCCATTCGCGCGGCTACCTGGTCAGTGCACCGCAGCAGTACCAAGAACTGCTCACCTACATGGCCCGCACGGTGCTGGAGCTGCGCCTGAAGCTCCCCGCCGACATGGCCGCCCACCTGCCCGAGGGTGTGGCCGACATCCAGCGTATCATTGCCAGCTACCTGGGCGCCAAGGCCGGGGCGCTGGCCATGGCGGGGCGGGCTTGGCTGGCCGGTGTGCTGTTTGCCTACGTGGGCCTGCTCATTGGCGCGCTGGCTGCGGTGCGCCCGCCGGTGCTGGCGCGCGGCCCGCTGGCCCAGCAGCTCAAGCTGCGCATCACGCTGTTCGGCGAGGCATTCCGCCAGATCGTGGCCGCCCAGTTCTGGATCGCGGCGTTCAACACCCTGCTCACCGCCCTGTTCCTGCTGTTTGTGCTGCCCATCTGGGGGCTGCAACTGCCCTACACGCCGGTGCTGATCACCTTCACCTTCGTGGCCGGGCTGGTGCCCATCGTGGGCAATCTGGTGTGCAACGTGGTGATCACCATCGTGGGGCTGTCGGTGTCACCGCTCGCAGCCGCCGCCTGCCTGGGTTTTTTGATCCTGATCCACAAGGCCGAATATGTGATTAACGCCAAGGTGGTGGGCCGCCGCACCCAGATGGGTGTGTGGGAGCTTCTGAGTGTGATGTTCGTGGCGGAGGCCGTGTTTGGCCCTGCGGGGCTGGTGGCGGCGCCGCTGTTCTACGCCTACCTCAAGAAGGAACTGGTGGCCGCACGGCTGGTGTGACCCCGGGGTTGCTCACCGTGCCCAGGAGGCAGCCCTGGGCTGTATCAGTCATTTTTTGATAGCAGCCAGCGCAATACGCACTAGCGCTTGCGGCCATTTTCTTGCTTATTTTCCGAATTGCCGGGCCACAAAGGCCCAGATGAGCGCTGACGCATCCGGCCCGGCCGGGTCGCTGTAGGGCCGCTGGGCAGCGCCTCCACTCCAGGCATGCGCCAGCCCGACCACCTCGCGCAGCGCCACCACGGTGCGGCCCCGGGCTTTGAACTCGGTCACCCGCATGGGGTAGCGCTGGCCCCGCTGCAAGGTACGCACAGCCCCCGCCCGCGCACCCAGCGCACCGGCCCACAGCTGCGCGGTGGCTGCCGCGTTGCGCACCGACACCACTCCATCAGCGTCGCCGTGCACGATCAGCAGCGGAGGCAAGACCGCAGGGGCGCCGACCGGCAGCGCCGGGGTGGCTGCAGCGGTAGACGCAGGAAGGTCGGGCAGATGGGCTTCGCGGCGGCCATGCATGGCCGCTAGGGCGGTGGCCGCCGATTCGGCCGTACCGGGCGCCACGCCGGAATGCATGGCCACGGCGCAGAACCGGTGGGGGAACAGCGCCGCCATCAGCACCGCCATGCTGGCGCCCGCCGACAACCCGGCCACAGCCACCCGCGCCAGGTCCACCGGCAGGCGGCGCGCCACCTTGTCCACGGCGGCCAGCAGCGTGGCGGCTTCAGCCTCGGCACGGCCGTTGCGGCGCTCAAACCAGTTCCAGCAGCCCTGGGCGTTGGCCACGCGCTCCTGCTCGGGGTACAGCACCACAAACCGATGGCGCGCTGCCAGCCGGTTCATGCGCGAGACGGCGGCAATGTCCCGCCCCGTCTGGCCGCAGCCGTGCAGCATGACCAGCAGCGGAAGCTTTTCGTCCGGGTGCAGGGCCAGCCCGGTGGGCACGTAGGCATGGAACCGCCGCGCCCCTGCCGGGCCCGGGGCCACGCCAGAGATCCACTCGCCCCGCAGCGACACCGGCTTGGTGGCCGCGCGCGGCGTACGGGCGGTGGACGGCCCTGGGGCCACCGTACTTTTGCGCGGTGCAGCGCGCAGCTTTGACACCGCTTTGACCCGCACGGGCTTGCTGGCCGCCCCTGCCGCACGTGCAAAGGCCTTGAGATTGCGCTGGTAGGCCCGTGCCAGGGACGACAGGGAAAACAGGCGGGAACGGCGGGGCATAGGCAGGAGGGCGTGCGGGCGATGTTCAAAACACAGGGAAAACCCTAGGCACCTTAACAGCTTCTTGCCATGCCTGGCGAATTGCTACTTTTTTTATAGCTATCAGGGCATAATTCACTAGCGCTTGAGGCTGTTTTTTTCTTAAACCACCCTCCAGCGGCAACCCAGGCCACCCCACCCGGCAAGCGGCGACAGCCAGGCCACTTCGCCAGCAAATTGCTGATGGCTGAAATTGATCGAATCCTGTCCTCGGCGGTTCGGACGTCGGCTCGCTGCGCACGGAAGATAAGCGCATCCCAACCACTGCCTCTGCGAGCCTTCCATGAAAACCTGTCTGATAGTGATTGATGTCCAGGAATCCTTCCGCCACCGCCCCTTCTTCACCGAACGCGACCTGCCCGCCTACCTGCAGGCGCAGAACGCGCTGATCGCCGGTTGCGTCGCCCAGGGCATCCCGGTGCTGCGCGTGTTCCACAGCGACGGCCCCGAAGTGGCCGAGAACCCGTTCTCGCAGGCCTCCGGCCAGGTGCGTGCGCTCGATGGCCTGGCGCCTTTCGAGGCGGCGGCCACCTTCACCAAGTCGCGCCACAGCGCGCTGGTGGGCACGGGGCTGGATGTGTGGCTCACGCGCCATGGCATTCAGCGCCTCATCATCAGCGGCATCCGCACCGAACAATGCTGCGAAACCACCACCCGCCACGCGTCCGACCTGGGCTGGGACGTGGACTACGTGACCGATGCCACGCTGACCTGGGACATGCTGCAGCCCGACGGCCAGGTGCTGGCGGCGGCCGACATCAAGACCCGCACCGCCACCGTGCTGCAAGGCCGCTTTGCGACCCTGTGCACCGTGCAACAGGCGCTGGACCGGGCGGCCGCATGAGCGCCGCGCCGGGCCGCCCCAAGCAAGCTCGCACCGCAGGCGAAGCCGAAGGTACAACAGTGAGCACCCAGCCATTGCAGGTCGCCATCCTGGTGTTCGACGACGTGGAGGCCCTGGACCTGGGCGGGCCCTATGAGGTCTTCACCACTGCCAGCCGCATGCACCAGCGGCAACATCCCGGCGCGCCTGCACCGTTTGTGGTGCAGTGCGTGGCCCGCAGCCTGGACCCGGTGCGCGCCCGGGCGGGTTTGCGCGTGTTGCCCGATGCGGACTTTGCCAGCGCCACCGTGCCCGATGTGCTGATCGTGCCCGGCGGCGTGGTCGATGCCGCTGCGGCCTGCCCTGCCACCCGCGCCTGGGTCGCCCAGGCGGCAGGCCGTGCGCAGATCACGGCCTCGGTGTGCACAGGGGCCTTCATCCTGGCCGCAGCCGGTGTGCTGACCGAAGGCCCGGCCACCACCCACTGGGAGGACACCGCCGACCTGCGCACGCAGTACCCCACGCTCGACGTGCAGGAGAATGTGCGCTGGGTGGACCGGGGCGCGCTGGTGACCTCGGCCGGCATCAGCGCCGGCATCGACATGAGCCTGCACCTGGTCACCCGGCTGCTGAGCGCGGCGCTGTCCGAGCGCACGGCCCGCCAGATGGACACGCCCTGGAACCCCCAGCCCTGACACGCTTTTAGCCTGACCCAAAGCCATCGATGCAGAACCCGGCCTCGTCCCCCATCCACGTCTATTTCGCCCTGCTGCCGGGCAGCCTGGTGCTGGACTGGGCGGGCCCGGCCGAAGCGCTGCGCATTGCCAACCAGACTCTGGCCAAGCAAGGCCAGCCCGAGCGGTTTGTGCAGCACTTTGTGAGCCCCACGCCCGAGTCCGTCTCGTCGGTAGGTGCCGTGCTGACCCAGCTGGAGCCGCTGCCTGCCAACTTGCCCAGCCCCGCCTGGGTGGTGCTGGTGGGCCTGGCCGGGCAACACATCTCGGTGGACGGCGACGAGGCCCGCGCGCTGCTGCACTGGCTGCGCGGGCTGCGGCCCGTGGCGGGGCAGCTGGAGCTGATCACCGTGTGCGCGGGCTCGGTGCTGGCCGCCCATGCCGGCCTGCTCACGGGGCGCCGCGCCACCACCCACCACCAGCATCTGGACGAGCTGGCCGCCGTGGACCCGCGCTGCGACGTGGTGGCCAACCGCGTGTTTGTGGCCGACGGCGCCGTGTACAGCAGCGCGGGCGTGACAACGGGCATCGACCTGCTGCTGCACCGCATCTCCGACACCTGCGGCCCCGCACTGGCGGCCCAGGTGGCACAGGCCATGGTGGTGGCCCTGCGCCGGGGTCCCAACGACCCCGAGTTCTCGCCCTTTCTGCACCACCGCAACCACCTGCACCCGGCCCTGCACCGCGTGCAGGACGCCGTGGGCCAGCAGCCCCAGGCCGACTGGAGCGTGCCGCAAATGGCCGAGGTGGCACACACCTCGCCAAGGCACCTCACACGGCTGTTTCTGGAGCATGCGGGCATCGCCCCGCTGCAATACCTGCGCCGCATCCGCCTGGCCACGGCCGAGGCCGCGCTGCGGTCCGGCCAGAACGTGACGCAGGCGGCGCTGATGGCGGGGTTCAGCTCCGACACGCAGCTGCGCCGGGCCTGGCACCAGTTCGGGCGCGGCGGCACGCCATCACAGGGCAGTGCGCGCAGCCACTGAGGGGCCCGCCCGGCGTGGTGCCGCGCGACGCACGCGACCCAGCACCCGCCGATAATCAAGCCCTTTGCCGCACCACCCGCCGGGTCGCCACCATGCAAGAACCACCCCGCCCCGCCAACGAGCCCGACCGCCTGCAGGCGCTGCGCCAGCTACTGATTCTGGACACGCCGCCCGAAGAGCGGTTTGACCGCCTGACGGCCTTTGCGGCGCAGGAGTTCGACGTGCCCACGGCGCTGCTTTCGCTCATCGACGACGACCGCCAGTGGTTCAAGTCCCGCGTGGGCATGGACCAGTGCGAGACCTCGCGGGGCATCTCGTTCTGCGGCCACGCCATCCTGCAGGACGACATCATGGTGGTGCCCGATGTGAACCAGGACGAGCGCTTCATCGACAACCCGCTGGTGACGGGCGAGCCCCACATCCAGTTCTATGCCGGCGCCCCGCTCAAGCTGCCGGGCGGGCAGAACGTGGGCACGCTGTGCCTGATCGATAACAAACCACGCACCCTGGACGACATCGATCTGGCCATCCTGGGCTCGCTGCGCGACCTGGCAGTGGAAGAGCTGGTCCGGCGCGAACAGAGAGCCCCGGCCCCATGAGCGACCACAGCCCCCAGGACATCCTGCTGATCGAACCCAGCTCGCTGACCGGCAGCATCATTGTGGCCACGGCCCGCCAGTTGAACCTGCCCGTGGTGCGGCAGGTGAACAGCGTACGCATGGCCCAGCAACGGCTGAGCCATGAGAGCTATGCGGGCGTGATCGTCTCGCTGGACGAGCAAGAGCAAGAGGCTGTCGCCCTGCTGGAGCAGGTGCGCAACGACGCCCTGGCCGTCAGCGCCGATGTGCCGGTGGCGGTGACCACCACACAGGTGGACGCATCCACCGCCGTGAAAATGAAGGCCCTGCAGGTGCGACGGGTGCTGATCAAGCCCTTCAAGGTGCGGGATGTGATCGCCACCATTGCACTGCTGAAGGACGCGTAGCCTCACTCGGCCCCGCAGGGCGCGCGCCAGATGTCTTAGTAGATCTCCGGCACGTACATGCTGGCAGGCACGGGCTGGCGCAAATACTCGGGGTTGCGCACGCGGTCGGGCAGCACCACGGGCGGGTGTGGCACCTCCTGGTAGGGCAGCTGAGACAGCAGGTGCGCAATGCAGTTCAGGCGCGCCTTTTTCTTGTCCACCGCCTGCACAACCCACCAGGGGGCTTCAGGGATGTGGGTGCGCTCCAGCATCGTTTCCTTGGCCTTGGTGTAGGCCTCCCAGCGCACGCGGCTTTCCAGATCCATGGGGCTGAGCTTCCACTGCTTGAGCGGGTCGTGAATACGGCCCAGAAAGCGCAGGTGCTGCTCTTCATCGGTGATGGAGAACCAGTATTTGACGAGCGTGATGCCCGAACGCACCAGCATCTTTTCAAACTCGGGCACGGTACGGAAGAACTCTTCGTATTCGTCGTCGGTGCAAAAGCCCATCACCCGCTCGACGCCCGCGCGGTTGTACCAGCTGCGGTCAAACAGCACCATCTCGCCCGCCGCAGGCAGATGCGCTACATAGCGCTGGAAGTACCACTGCGTGCGCTCTCGATCGTTGGGTGCGGGCAGTGCCGCCACCCGGGCCACACGGGGGTTCAGGCGCTGCGTGATGCGCTTGATGACGCCCCCTTTGCCCGCCGCATCGCGCCCCTCGAACAGGATCACCACCTTCTGGCGGCTGTGCTGCACCCAGTCCTGCAGCTTGACCAACTCGCCCTGCAGGCGGAAAAGGTCCTTGAAGTACTGCTGGCGCGCCAGCTTGTCGCCGGGGCTGGGGGCGCCGATGTCATCGACCTCGCGGTCTTCGATCTCCAGCTCAATCTCTTCGTCGTAGCTGTCAATGAGGTCGTTGGCGATGCGTTGCATCAGCTCCTGTGTGTCGAGGGCGTTGTTGTGGAACATGGGCAACCATCCGGCGGTAGTGCAAAACAGATGCGCGATGGTGGACCGCTGCGGTGACAACGCCGTGACACTGGCGTGATCCGTCACAACGCTGTCATACCCAGAGGCCAGCATGCGAGGCCGTGCCGCCCGCAGACCACCCCGCCGCTTTGTCCCATTCCCTCGCCCCCAACGCCAGCCTGAACTACGGCGGAGATGCCGCCGGGCTGATCTGCGGCTACCTGCTGGGTACCGACACCCCGCCGCAGGAGGTGGATTCGGCCCAGGCCGCGCAATGGCTGGCCGACCTTCAGGCAGGCGCCGCGCCGTCAGGGCAGTTTCTGTGGCTGCACTTCAACCTGAGCCACGCGCAGGCGGTGCGCTGGATGGAGCGGCACGCCCATCTGCCGGAAGCCTTTTTTGATGCGCTCAAGGACCGCTCGGTCTCGACCCGCATCGAGCGCGACGACGACACGCTGATTGCCGTGCTCAACGACGCACACTTTGATTTTGCGGTCGAGCCTTCGGACATTGCGACCCTGTGGACCAGCGTGGCGCCGCACCTGATGGTGACCGGCCGCACGCGCCCGCTGCGGTCGGTGGACGTGTTGCGCACTGCCGTGCGCACCGGCAATGCCCCCTGCTCCAGCGTGGCGCTGCTGGCCGAGCTGATGCGCACCCAAGCCTCGGGCCTGGTGGACATCGTGCGGGGCGTGACACAACGCATCGACGATGTAGAAGACGCACTGCTGGCCGGGCGCCTGGACCACAAGCGCGCGCGGCTGGGTGTGCTGCGACGCTTGCTGGTGCGCCTGCAGCGGCTGCTGGCGCCCGAGCCGGCGGCACTGTTTCGCCTGCTGCAGCACCCGCCCGCGTGGATGGGCGCCGACGATGCACAGGAGCTGCGCGATTCGACCGAGGAGTTTTCGGTGGTGCTGCGCGACATGCAGGGCCTGCAGGAGCGCATCAAGCTGCTGCAGGAAGAAATCGCCGCCAGCGTGCAGGAGGCCAACAGCCGCAGCCTGTTCGTGCTGACAGTGGTGACCGTGCTGGCCTTGCCCATCAACATTCTGGCCGGCCTGTTTGGGATGAACGTGGGCGGGGTGCCGCTGGCCGACAACGGCCACGGCTTCTGGATCATCGTGGCCGTGGTGGCGGCTTTCACGGCGGTTGCGGGCTGGCTGGCCCTTCGGGGCACGCGCGATCAGTAGGTGGGACCGTGCGGCAGGTGTGATCGCCCGACAGGCCCGGTGGCAAGCCCCACTACAATGCCGCCCCTTGCCCAGCTCCCCGGACCCCCTGCCACCATGAACATCGTCGTCAACGAAGAACTCAAAGCCTACATCGAACCCTTGACCCCCGACGAACACGACGCGCTGGAACGCAGCATCCTCACCGAAGGCTGCCGCGACGCCCTGGTGCTGTGGGGCGATGTGCTGGTGGACGGGCACAACCGCTACGGCATCTGCCAGAAACATGGCCTGCCTTTCCAGACCGTGCAGAACCCGCGCTTTCAGTCGATGGAAGACGTGCACCTGTGGATGATCGACCAGCACCTGGGCCGCCGTAGCGTGTCGGATTTCCAGCGCGGCGTGCTGGCGCTGCGCAAGCGCGAGATCATGGCCGAGCGCAAGGCCCGCGCAGCCACCTCCACAGAGACCGCCGAAGCCACCCCCGCGGCTGACGTGCCCGAAGCCGCAGCCACCCTGCCCGCCCCCGACCCTTTGAGCAGCCGCGAGGCCATTGCCAAGGCTGCGCGGCTGAGCAGCAGCCAGGTGGTGATGATCGAAAAGATCCAGAAACAGGCGGCCCCCGAGCTGGTGGCCGCTGTGAAGTCCGGCACCATCTCCATCAACGCAGCAGCCGCTGTGGCCACCCTACCCGCCGAGGAACAGGTGGCAGCGGCCGTGGCCGGCAAGGACGAACTCAAGCAGGCGGCCAAACGCGTGCGCGAACTCAACAAGCGCAAGCCGCGCGAGGAGGCTCCGGCAGAAGGTAGCCCGGCAGACACCCCCACGGACTCCGTTCCAGCCAGCGACGAGTTGCACACACTGCGCATCCGTGTGGCGGAACTGACGGCGGAGAACACCGAGCTGCGCCGCCAGGTGGCGCAGCTGCAGGCAGCGCTGCCTGCAGACAGCACGCCGTTCTAGAACTATTTTTGAGTCAGGCGCCGGACATCAGCCGTTGGCGTTGCGCAGCGCGCTCAGCCGGTCGGCGATGAGGTCGAGATCCAGCCCATCTTCGCTGTGGGCCAGATAGGCCGCCAGGTCGGCCACGGCCTCGGCTGTGTTGCCACGCTCGGCGTGCGCCAGCCCCCGGTCGCGGCGCTCGCCCCAGGCCTCGGGCAACAACACGATCAACCGGTCCAGCACGGCGACCAGCCGTTGCCAGTCCTGCTGGGTGCGGTGCACCTCCTTGAGGTTGCGCAGCATGCGCGCAATGATGTCGCGCGGTGTGGCGGCCTGCAGATAAAGGCCGAGCGGTACGTCGTAGTCGTCCACCAGACCATTGCGGCGCTTGTAGGGCTCCAGCCGCTCGGCCAGCTCCTCGCGGCTGAGTGACTGGCCCGAGATCGGGTCCAGGACCACCTGGCCCTTGGGCAGCAGCACCTTGACCATGAAGTGCCCCGGGAACGCAATGCCCCGTGCATGCAGGCCCAGCCCCTGCGCCAGCTCCATCCACAGCACGGCCAGGCTGATGGGAATGCCCCGGCGCGTGCGCAGCACGGCGTTCAGGTAGCTGTTTTCGGGGTCGTAGTAGTTGTTGATGTTGCCGCCAAAACCCAGGTCGGCAAAAAAGAATTGGTTGAGCGTGCGCAGCCTTTGCAGTGCGGGGGCATCGGCAGGCAGGCGGCGCTTGATGCGGGCCTGCAGCTGATCCACATCGCCCAGCAGTTGCTGCATGTCGAACTCTGGGTACTCATCCTGCGCAAGGCTGGCGGCCGCTTCGAGCAAGGGAAAGTGGTCGTCGCTTTGCACCAGCGATGCAAAGTACTCCAGCGAGGTGGGCACGGAAAGGCTCAGGGACATGGCAGCTTTGTAAGGGGCCGCTGCCATGGCGTCAAGCCACAGAAGCACGGGCTTTGCAGGGTATTTCGGGCGCCGGGCGGGCCGCTGCCGCTCAGCGGCGCAGCAACTGGCGCAGCTTCAGGCCGGCGGCCCACAGGGCGCCAAAGTACAGCACCGCAGCGGCCACCATCATCGCGGCCAGCAGGCCGATGCGCTGGAGGCGCTGCGCTTTCATTTCCACCCAGTCGAAATGCTGCGCACCCCAAGCCAGCAGCACGGCCAGCAAGGCGCTGGCAGCCACCACCTGCAGGGCAAACCGCCCCCAGCCCGGCAGCGGCCGGTAGCTGCCACGCCGCAGCAGCCCCACCAGCAGCCAGGTGGCATTGATGACCGCCCCCACGCCGATGGACAGCGTCAGCGCGGCATGCTGCAAATAGGGCACCAGCACCAGGTTCATCATCTGCGTGAACACCAGCACCGCCACCGCAATCAGCATGGGGGTGCGCATGTCGTGCTTGGCAAAGTAGCCCGGCGCCAGCACCTTGATGGCCACGATGCCCACAATGCCCACCCCGTAGCCCGCCAGCGCAAGCGTGGTCTGCTGCACATCCCGGTCGGCAAAGGCGCCGTAGTGGTACAGCACAGCCACCAGCGGCTTGGCAAACACCAGCAACGCCACCATGCAGGGCACCGACAGCACCACCACCAGCCGCAGCCCCCAGTCGAGCATGGCCGAATAGCGTTCGTCGTCTTGCTTGGCTCGGGCGCTGGCCAGCTGCGGCATCAGCACCACGCCCAACGCCACACCCAGCAGCGCGGTGGGTAGCTCCATCAAGCGGTCGGCGTAGGTGATCCAGCTCACGCTGCCCGTGGCCAGGTGCGAGGCAATCTGCGTATTGATGAGCAGCGAGACCTGCGCCACGCTGACCCCCAGCAAGGCGGGCAGCATCAGGCGCGCCACCTTGCGGGTGGTGGGGTCGGCCCAGGCCGCACGGATGGCCGCCCAGCGCACGCCAATGCGCGGCAGCAACCCCAGGCGCAGCAGCGCAGGCACCTGAATGCCCAGTTGCAGCAGACCGCCCAGCATCACGCCCGCTGCCTGGGCATAGATGGGCTCGATGCCGTGGCGTGCAAACAAGGGAGCGCCCAGCGTGATGGACAGGATGAGGGCCATGTTGAGCAGCACCGGCGACGCGGCGGGCACCGCAAACTTCTTCCAGGTATTGAGAATGCCCCCCGCCAGCGCGACCAGCGACATGAAGCCGATGTAGGGGAACATCCAGCGCGTCATCGTGACGGCGGCATCAAAACCCTGGGGGGACTGTTTCATGCCGCTGGCCATGGCCCACACCATCCAGGGCGCGCCCAGCACACCGGCGATGCACAGCAGCAGCAGCGTCCAGGCGAGCAAGGTGCCTACGTGGTCGATCAGCGCCTTGGCGCCGTCGTCGCCCTCCTCGGCCCGGGTGGCGGCCAGCACCGGCACAAAGGCCTGGCTGAAGGCGCCCTCGCCCAGCACGCGGCGGAACAGGTTGGGAATGCGGAACGCCACGTTGAAAGCGTCCGTCATGGCACTGACCCCGAAGACGGAGGCCATGAGCAACTCGCGCACCAGCCCCGTGATGCGGGAGACGAGGGTCAACAGGGAAACGGTGGAGGCGGCTTTGAACAGTGACACCGGCGGGAGTGTATGCGCTTGCAGGCGCACACTTTCAGCGGGCAGGGCAGACCCAGTAGGCGGCAGAAGCTTCAAGGGATGATCCTTCATGAGGGAGTGGATCACCCACTGTGAACAGTGCGCGTGAGGCCAACAGGAAGTGGGTGAAGTGGGCGTGAAGCGTTGTCGCAGTGGCGCAACGAAAGGCTCTGGGCTATAATCGCAGGCTTTGCTGGCATCATCCACAGACCCAAGGAACTAAACAATGGCATCCGCAAAACCCAAGAAGAAGAACCCGCGCCTGGCGTCGGGCCGCAAGCGCGTCCGTCAGGACGTCAAGATCAACGCTGCAAACACCTCGCTGCGTTCCAAATACCGTACCGCTGTCAAGAACGTCGAAAAGGCTGTTCTGGCTGGCGACAAAACCAAGGCGACCGAACTGTTCGCCAAGATGCAAGCCGTGGTGGACACCGTGGCTGACAAGGGCATCTTCCACAAGAACAAGGCTGCTCGCGACAAGAGCCGTCTGTCTGCCAAGGTGAAAGCCCTGGCACCCGCAGCCGCTTAATCAATTCATCGCCTGCCCCGGCAGGCAAACAGCCCGAACGGCACCGGCCGTTCGCCGTTTGTAACGGGTGCGCTGCCAGCAAAAAAACGAACAAACCGCCTTCGGGCGGTTTTTTCGTTGTGGGCGTCCACATAGCAACCGGCTACATTGCCCGGCAATACCCCCCACTCCACGAGGCCCCATGATCCTGCGTCAGAAATCAGCGTTGGATGGTTTCGCCTACGAGTTTCTGGATGACACCGAAAGCCTGGTGGTGGGCGGATTCCACTACGCGTGGTTTGCGCAGGCCAAAAATGCCCGGCTGCGCGTCTTCAGCGCCGAAGATGCCGCCAAGGGCGACATTCAGATGACCTTGCACGGCCAAGCCTGGAGGATGCGGCATTGCTACCTGAAGTGGGGGTACGTCAGCGATATCCGCTACACGCTCGAAACCACCGACGAATCCATCCACGCCCAGGCAGACGTTCTGGGCCAAAGCGCCGGTCCGCGACTGCCGCGCATCGTGACGGCGCAGCCAGCGGACATCGAGGTCGGAACGTCCTCCGGCTGGCTCACAAAATATTTCCCCGTCACCCGCACGTCCACCGGACAACCGCTGGGGTGCATCCGGGAGAGGTCGGCCATCACCTTCAAACGGGAACTTGTGATCGACTTGCCCGGCATGGAACCAGCGGTGGCCGCGTTCCTTGGCATCGTTGCGCTCAACGTGCGCTATTGAGGGGTGCCAGGACCGCGCTAACTACCGTCGGCGCTCCGGTCCACACGCGCTCAGGGCTTTGGAAGCGGGGGAACGTCGGGCAGCAGGCAGGCCTCGGCCACCTGCAGGTTGTTGTCGCGGGCGAAATTGATCACGAAGTCCCAGGCCATGGGTTCGTGCCCCTGCAGGTCGCGGTGCACCACCACACATTTCACGCCATTGAGCGTGGTGGGAATGCACCAGGGCGAGTAGCTCAAGTGGCTGCCCGGCCGGGCTCCACCGGGTCGAAAGCTGCTCATCACCCCGGCCAGCCGCTCGGCCCAGTCGCTGGGACGAAAGGTTTTCCCGTCGTGGGTGATGCCCTGGATGAAGACTTCTTTGGAGGAGGGGGAAACCATCGGGGATTGGAGTGGTAGTGAGGGTTCAGACGCAGGATCACTGCATGCTGCACCGCAGCGCGACATTCTAACTCTTATATAAGAGCTACCCCTCTAATCCCTATGCCAGGCTCCACCAAGCGGGCCAAAGTCGGCTAGCAAGGTGCATTGCAGTGATGCGCAATCGTCAACAGACCGTCGCCCTGCTCCCCCTAGAATCGTGACTCGTTTTTTCGCCACTGCACCGTCTGGAGATTTCCGCATGACCGCTTTCATTGAGGCAGCTTCGCCCCACGTGATGAACACCTATGGCCGCGTACCGATCGCGCTGGCCCGTGGACAAGGCAGCCGCGTGTGGGACGTGAATGGCAAGGAATACCTGGACGGGCTGGGCGGCATTGCCGTGAACACGCTGGGCCACAACCACGCCAAGCTGGTGCCCGCGCTGCAGGACCAGATCACCAAGCTGATCCACACCTCCAACTACTACCACTCGCCCCTGCAGGAGCAGTTGGCCGCCAAGCTGGTGGAGCTGTCGGGCATGCAGAACGTCTTCTTCTGCAACTCGGGCCTGGAGGCCAATGAGGCGGCCCTGAAGATTGCACGCAAGTTCGGCGTGGACAAGGGCATCGCCAAGCCCGAGATCGTGGTCTACGAAAAGGCCTTCCACGGCCGCTCGATTGCCACTATGTCGGCCACCGGCAACCCCAAGATCTACAGCGGCTTCGGCCCGCTGGTCGAGGGCTTCATCCGCGTGCCGCTCAACGACATTGAAGCCATCAAGAAGGCCACCGAAGGCAACCCTAACGTGGTGGCCGTGTTCTTCGAGACCATCCAGGGCGAAGGCGGCATCAACCCCATGCGCGTGGAATACCTGCAGCAGTTGCGCAAGCTGTGCGACGAGCGCGGCTGGCTGATGATGATCGATGAAGTGCAGTGCGGCATGGGCCGCACCGGCAAGTGGTTTGCCCACCAGTGGGCCGGCATCGTGCCCGACGTGATGCCGCTGGCCAAGGGCCTGGGGTCGGGTGTGCCGATTGGCGCGGTGGTGGCGGGCCCCAAGGCCGCCAATGTGCTGCAGCCCGGCAACCACGGCACCACCTTTGGCGGCAACCCGCTGGCCATGCGCGCCGGGGTCGAAACCATTCGCATCATGGAAGAAGACGGCCTGCTGCAAAATGCCACCACGGTGGGTGAGCACCTCAAGGCGGCACTGCAGCGCGAGCTGGGCAGCCTGCCCGGTGTGAAGGAGATCCGGGGCCAGGGCCTGATGCTGGGCATCGAGCTGAACAAGCCCTGCGGCGCGCTGATTGGCCGCGCGGCCGAGGCAGGCCTGCTGCTGTCAGTGACAGCCGACAGCGTGATCCGCCTAGTGCCCCCGCTGATCCTCACCGCCACCGAAGCCGACGAAATCGTCGCCAAGCTGACCCCGCTGGTCAAAGCCATCCTGGCTGAATGAAGAATAGTCCCACTGCCATGACGACGCTGAAACATTACCTGCAGTTCACCGACCTCACCGCCGACGAGTACGCCTACCTGTTCGAGCGCGCCGCGCTCATCAAGAAGAAGTTCAAGGCCTACGAAAAGCACCACCCGCTGGTGGACCGCACGCTGGCCATGATCTTCGAGAAGGCCAGCACCCGTACGCGCGTGAGCTTTGAGGCGGGCATGTACCAGCTCGGCGGCAGTGTGGTGCACCTGACCACGGGCGACAGCCAGCTGGGCCGCGCCGAGCCCATCGAGGACAGCGCTAAGGTCATCAGCCGCATGACCGACCTGGTGATGATCCGCACCTACGAGCAAAGCAAGATCGAGCGTTTTGCCGCCAACTCGCGCGTGCCCGTGATCAACGGCCTGACCAACGAATACCACCCCTGCCAGATCCTGGCGGACATCTTCACCTACATCGAGCACCGTGGCTCTATCCAGGGCAAGACGGTGGCCTGGGTGGGCGATGGCAACAACATGGCCAACACCTGGCTGCAGGCCGCGTCGCTGCTGGGCTTCAAGGTGCATGTGAGCACGCCACGCGGCTACGAAGTGGACGAGAAATTGGCCGCTGGCGCCCATGGAATCAGCGCTGACAGCTATCAATTCTTTAGCAACCCCATGGAGGCCTGCCGGGGTGCCGATCTGGTCACCACCGATGTGTGGACCAGCATGGGCTACGAAGCCGAGAACGAAGCGCGCAAGAAGGCCTTTGCCGACTGGTGCGTG
The DNA here is from genome assembly GCF_056314325.1 of Acidovorax sp. DMC1. Taxonomy (NCBI): domain Bacteria; kingdom Pseudomonadati; phylum Pseudomonadota; class Betaproteobacteria; order Burkholderiales; family Comamonadaceae; genus Acidovorax; species Acidovorax sp. DMC1. The sequence continues at coordinate 164,676 of NZ_JBQUYO010000010.1, forward strand.
GACACCGAAATGATGGCTGCGGCCCAACCCGACGCCCTCTTCATGCACTGCCTGCCCGCACACCGGGGCGAAGAGGTCGAGGCCGACGTGATCGACGGGCCGCAGTCGGTGGTATGGGATGAGGCGGAAAACAGGATGCACGTGCAGAAGGCACTCATGGAGTACCTTCTGCTCGGCCGTATTGCATGAAATGCAATGCGGTGGCGCGCCAGCGCCAGCAACCTGTTTCGGCGCAGGCTCACGTCCGCGCAGCGGACGTGAAGCAGCCGCAGGCTGCGGGCCATAGCCAGAACACCATTTACCTGCAGAAGGCCCTGATGGAGTACCTGCTGCTGGGCAAACTGGCCTGACAGACCCCATGCCCTGGCGCCGCCAGCCCGCGCACAGCGCCGAACTGCTGGCCCACTGGAACGCACTGGGCCAATCGCTGGGGCGCGACACGCCCGCCTGGCGGGCCGAGGGCCGGCGCCTGCTGCGCAGTTGGGCCCGCTGGCCCCGCGCCTACCACGACACCACCCACCTGCGGGCCTGCCTGCGGCACCTGCAGGCGCTGCAGGGCCACCAACCCGGCGCGATCCATGACCCCCATGCTGTGGCCCTCGCCCTGTGGTACCACGACGCCATCTACTGGCCGTGGAGCGGACACAACGAAGAGCGCAGCGCCGACTGGGCGCGCCAGTTTCTGCTGAGCCAAGGGCAGCCCACCGCACTGGCCGAGACCGTGCACCAGCATGTGATGGACACCCGCCACACCCCGGGCCCGCTCACCGGCGATGCGCTGTGGGTGGTGGATATCGACCTTGCCATCCTGGGCCAGAACGCCGCGGTGTACCGCCAGTTCGAACGCAACGTGCGGCGTGAATACTTCTTTGTGCGCTGGCCGCGCTATGTGGCGGGGCGCAGTGCGGTGCTGCAGGGTTTTCTGGACCGCCCGCACATCTACGGCACGGACTACTTTGCGCAGCGCTACGAGGCCCAGGCGCGCGCCAACCTGCAACAGGCACTGAGCGCGCTGGGCCAGGGCCAGCTGTACCAGTAGTTAATTGGAGCCAAAACGGCCTGTAGCGCTAGTGAATCATGCGCCAGCAGCTATATAAAATATAGCAATCACTGAGAAGCAGGCCCGCGACGAACAGGCATGGCCACGGGTTTTGCAGCTGCTGCATCGGATGGCGCCGCACAACTGCCGCAGCTGCTGCACCCACCATCGCTCGCGCCACAGCCCGGCGACTGGACCAGCCCCGGGTGGACCTTGCCCAACCCCTGGCGCCAGCGCCCAGGCAGGTACCGCCAGAGCACATAGAGCGCTGCAGCGAGCACAATCAGACCAACGATGAATTGCTGAGCCATCACGACGTTTCTCCTCAGCCCCCGCCCAGCGCCAGCGCCACGCGGTAGGTCACAAAGCTGGCGGCATACGCCATGGCAAACAGGTACCCCACCATGAGCAGCGGGTAGCGCCAGCCGTTGGTCTCACGCCGCACGGCGGCGATGGTGGAGATGCACTGGGGCGCAAACACATACCAGGCCATCAGCGACAGCGCGGTAGCCAGCGACCAAGACCCCGCAATCAGCGACCCCAACTGGCTGGCTACCTCGTCGCCCGTGGCAGACAGCGCGTACACCGTGCCCAGTGCGCTCACCGCCACCTCGCGCGCCGCCATGCCGGGCACCAGGGCAATCGCAATCTGCCAGTTGAAGCCAATCGGCGCGACGATGACCTCCAGCAGCCGGCCCAGCTGGCCTGCCAGGCTGTAGGTGATGGCGGGCTGCGTGGCGCCTTCCGGCGCGCCGGGGTAGGTGGACAAGAACCACAACAACACGGTGACGGCCAGGATGATGCCGCCCACCCGCTTGATGAAAATCACCGCCCGCTCGTACAGGCCATAGGCCAGGCCCCGCACGCTGGGCCAGCGGTACGCGGGCAGCTCCATCATGAGCGGCGTGGCGCGCGTGTCGCTGCGGGCCAGCTTGGCCACCGCCGCCACGGCCATGGCGCTGACGATGCCCGCCACATACAACGCAAACAGCACCACGCCCTGCAGGTTGAACACCCCGGCCACGGTGCGCTCTGGGATGAAGGCCGCAATCAGCAGCGCATACACCGGCAGACGCGCCGAGCAGGTCATGAGCGGGGCGATCATGATGGTCACCAGCCGGTCGCGCCAGTGGGTGATGGAGCGCGTAGCCATCACGCCTGGCACGGCGCAGGCAAAACTCGACAGCAGCGGGATGAACGAGCGGCCCGACAGACCCACCGTGCCCATCACGCGGTCCAGCAAGAACGCCGCACGCGGCAGATAGCCCGAGTCCTCCAGCGCCAGGATGAACAGGAACAGGAACAGGATTTGCGGCAAAAACACCAGCACCCCGCCCGCGCCCGCCAGCACCCCGTCGGTCAGCAGGCTGCGCAAGGGGCCGTCCGCCATGTGGGCGTTGACCAGGGCTGCCAGCCAGCCCACGCCATCTTCGATCCACGACTTGGGCAGCTCGGCCCAGCTGAACACCGCCTGGAACATCAGGAATAGCGTGGCCGCCAGGATCAACAGGCCCCACACCGGGTGCAACACCACCGCATCGATGCGGTCGTCCGTGCGCAGGCTGACCACCGGCACACGCACGGCCTGGTCCAGAATGCGCCGCACCTCCTGGTGGGTGCGGATGACGTCGTTTTGCGCCTCCAGATCGCTCGCATCCAGGCGCGCTGCCGCATCGGGCGCCACCACGGGGCGCTGCAGCTGCTGCAGGTTGGCACTGTCCAGCCACTGCACCAGCTCCTGGGCGCCGTTGCCGCGCACGCCCACGGTGGCCAGCACGGGCATGCCCAGCTCGCGCGACAGCGCCTCGCGGTCGATGGCAATACCCTGGCGCTCGGCCACATCCATCATGTTGAGCACCAGCACCATGGGCAGGCCCAGGGCGCGCGCCTCTAACACCAGGCGCAGGTTCAGGCGCAGGTGGGTGGCATCCGTCACGCACACCAGCACATCAGGCACGGGCTCGCCCGCGCGGCGCCCGCGCACGATGTCGCGGGTAATGGCCTCGTCCACGCTGTGTGCATGCAGGCTGTAGGCACCCGGCAGGTCCAGCACGCGCACGCGGCGGCCGGCAGCGGTCTGCAGCAGGCCTTCCTTGCGCTCCACCGTCACGCCCGCGTAGTTGGCCACCTTCTGGCGCGCGCCGGTGAGCAGGTTGAACAGCGCGGTCTTGCCGCAGTTGGGGTTGCCCAGCAGCGCTACGCGCAGGGGCGCATCGGCGGGGGTGGGCTGCACAGTGGCCTGGGCGTTCATGCCAGCTCCTTGGCAGGCAGTGTGGCTTCATCCAGCGGCTGCACCTGCACCATGGAGGCCTCCTGGCGGCGCAGCGCAAACGTGGCCTGCCCGACCCGCACCGCGATGGGGTCGCCGCCCCAGCCGCCGCGCGCAACCACCTGTACGGTTTCACCGGGCAGAAAGCCGATCTCCAGCAAGCGCAGCAGCATGCTGTGCTCTTGCGCGTCCTGCGCGGGCAACAAGCCCGTGACCCGGCCCAAGGCGCGGCGCGGCAACTGGTCCAGCCGCGAGGACAGGTTCTGCTGCGTAGGAAGATGCAACCGCGCCGCAGCGCCATCGTCCATGGTTTTCATGGTGACTGGACTCGATACAAATAATAGTGATTCTCATTCTACCAATATCTGTATCGCAGTGGTCGCCGTCGCAATCTCTCCTTGATGCAGCGCAAGCTGCAGTGGCCCTTGCCCTGCCGGGCAGTCAGTCAGTCACATGGCTCCAACCGCTTGCACTCCGCCGTAACGCGGATGGACGTGAGCGTGTTTTCGCCGTCGATGTGCCGGGCAGTGAACTGCACCCAGGACCCCTGCGAAATACCGTGCAGCAACGCGGGGTTGACCACCCGGAAGGTCTGTGTGGTGAATGGCAACTTGGCGCGGGGCAGCAGCTTGAGCCGCACAAGCGTGGCGTTGCCGCTCGCATCCATCTCCACAGACACCAGCCGCGCACGGGTGTAGACCGGAGCCGCAGGGGCAGCACCCTCTCCAGCAGCCGAGGCGGCGCCCGCTGGTGCAACGGGCTGGGCGCCTGCCGCACCACACGCGGCGGCCAAGGCCAGTGCGGTGGAAAACCCGCAGCCGCGCGGCCCCCAGCGGGCAAGCAACCAAGTGACGGCCTGCCCCATCAGAACGCCCACGCGCCCAGCTGGTAGTAGTCAAAACCGCTGGTCCGCCCACCCAGGCATTGGGCGAGGAAGTCCTCGGTCTTGCGGTACATGGTGAGGTTGTTGGGCCAGCGCTGGTTGCCGTGGCCGTCCCCGGTGAAGGTGACGTAGTCCACCGGCTTGCCCGCCTTGCGCAGGGCCGCCACCATCCATTCGGACTGCTCCAGCTTCACGCGCGGGTCGTTCACACCGTGCATGATGAGGATGGGCTTTTGCGCATGCTCCGCCCGATACAGGGGCGACTTCGCATCCATGCGCGCGCGGTCTTCCGGCACGGCCGGGTTGCCCACATAGCGGTGCCACCACGGCAGGCCCAGCTCCCAATACGGCGGGGCGGACTCCAGCAGGCGCGCGATGTCCGTCACGCCCACCACGTCCACGGCGCAGGCAAACACCTCGGGCGTGAAGGTGGCGCCCACCAGGGCCGAATAGCCGCCGTAGCTGGCACCGTAGATCGCCACGCGCTGCGGGTCGGCCACGCCGCGTTCCACCGCCCAGCGCACGCCGTCCACCAGATCGTCGTGCATGCGGCCCGCGAACTCGCCCCGGGCTTTTTCCATGTGGTTGCGGCCGTAGCCGCTGGAGCCCCGGTAGTTGACCTGCAGCACCGCATAGCCCCGGTTGGCCAGAAACTGCTGCATGGCGCGGCTGGTGGCGCCATCGCCCCAGCGGTCACGCGCCCACGGGCCGCCATGCACCAGCAGCACAGTGGGCAGCCGCTGCGGCGCTGCCCCCACGGGCAGCGTGAGGTAGCCGTGGATGGTGAGACCATCGCGCGCGGTGTAGGTGATGGGCGCGGTGGGGGCCAGGTCCTTGGCAATCAGGCTCAGGCGGTTCTCGCCCAGAAAGCGGGGTTCCTGCCCATCGCGCAGCAGGTAGCTGCGCGTGCCCCGGTCGGTGGCCACCGCCACCGTGAGCACCTTGTCGGTCTGGTCCAGGCTGGTCACCAGCACCTCTGCAGGCTTGTCGCCGGCCAGCGCAGACAGCCGGGCATCGAGCGCAGGGTCGAACACCTTGCGCGCCGGGTAGCCGGGCATGAAATGCGCCAGCAGCGGCTCGCGGGTGCGGCGGCTGAGGGTCACGATGTCCAGGTCCACATCGGGCGAGGCAAACCACTCTTCCTCGGCGCCCGTGGTCAGGTCCAGCCGCACCAGCGCCAGCTTGTCGCGCCCGCGGTTCGACAGCGCCCAGGCCTTGCGCCCCTCGTCGTGCAGGCCAAAGATGTTCAGCGTGTCCCACCGGCTGCGCTCTGCCACCGTCACCCAGGTGCTTGGCTTGGTGCCGGGCCGCTCCAGCAGCACTTGCTCGCCCTGGATCTGTGCCCGGGCGCGCAGCTGACCCTTGGTGTCCACACCCCACCAGTTCACGTTGCCGGGGTTGGTGGCCAGCAGCACCGGCGCGCCGCCCGCAGGGTTCACGCGGTACAGGTCAAACACCTTCTTGTCGCGCTGGTTGGAGGTGACGATGAAGTCGGACGAGGCATCCACCGCCTCCGCGAAATGCGCCACCGAACGCGGCGCTGGCATCAGCTCACGCAACTCTGTGCCTGGGCCCTCAACCGGGCCCGCATAGATGCGGGTGTTTTCATCGCCCGTGGGGTCGGCCGTGATGCCGAGCCAGCGGCTATCGGCACTGAAGCGGATGGCGCGCGCGCGGATGCGAAACGCCTTGGCGTCGCCCCCATCGATGGACTGCACCCAGATCGCAGGCACCACGCCGTCGGTGCCGAACCAGGCGATGCGCTTTCCATCGGGCGATACGCGGTAGCCGCCGGTGGACTGGCGGCTGGCCACAAAGTCGCGCACGGGGATCAATTCGGGCAGTTGGGCTCCTGCCAGTGTGGGATGCGTCGGGCCGCTGGCGCAGCCCGCCAACAAAACTCCCGACAACACCGCACACCACCCTATCCATCTTGGCGCCATGGAACTCCTCCTCATCTCGTACAACATGGCGGCATTGTGGAACGCCCAACCTTTGCGCCAGCCAAAGGGCCGGGTCGCCATACCGGCACGCATATCGCGGCGTGCTGCGGGCGAAGTGCTCCGCTACAGCGCCTCGGTACGCGCCTCCAGCGCTCTGACCACCGCCACCATGTCCTCCTGCCCCAGGCCCATGTCGGCGGTCTGCGCGAACAGTGCGTGGCACGCATCCAGCAGCGGCGATGCCAGCCGTGCATTGCGTGCCGCGTGGGCCACGAGCCGGTTGTTCTTGAGCACGTCGTGGATGGCGGCCTGCACCTCGAAGTCGCGCGCCACCAGCTTGGCCAGCTTCACCTGCGACACGCTGCTGGCCATGGGCCCTGCATCGAGCACCGAGCGGAACAGCTCCATGTCCAGGCCATTGCGGTCGGCAAAGTGCGCGGCTTCGCACAGGCCAGTCACCATGGTGATGAGAAAAAGGTTCACCGACAGCTTCATCAGCAATGCCGACGGCACCGATCCGCACACAAAGGTAGTGCGGCACATGGGCGCCAGCAAGGGCTGCACCGCCTGCACGCTGGCCGGGTCGCCCGCCAGCATGCCCACGAGCTGTCCGGCCTCCGCCGGCTTGCGCGATCCCGAGACAGGCGCCTCCACGTAGCGCCCGCCGGCGGCCAGGATGTCCTGCTCCAGTGCCTTGGAATATTCGGGTGAGGTGGTGCCCATGTGCACGATGGTGCGGTCTCGCACCTGGGTGGCAAAACCCGGCGTGCCGCGTTGCAGCGCCTCATCCATGGCCGTTTCGTTGGCCAGCATGAGGATGATGACCTGCGCCTGCGCGCAGACCTCGGCGGGCGTTGCGCCCACTTGCGCGCCAGCGGCACGCAGAAGCTCACATTTCTCGGGCGACCGGTTCCACACCCACAACGGGGTGCCGGCGCGCGCCAGGTTCAGCGCCATGGGAAGGCCCATGACGCCCAGTCCGATAAAGCCAATCTGCATAGGAATACCTTTCTTTCTGTCAGCGGAGGGTTGACTGCAGTGCAGCGCCCGTCCAGGGCGCCCTGGTGGGGCGGCTGGGGCGTGCGCTGCGCCCACTCTACCGAAAGTGGCGTCCGCGTTGGCAGCGACTTCTGTGCCAGCCCTCTGCATTTGGCATGGCTTAAGCTGCGGCCCGCCACAATCCCCCCATGCACATCCTGCTCATCGAAGACGACCTGGACCTGGGCCGCGCGCTGCAGTCGGCCCTGAAGGTGGAGGGCCTGACCAGCGAGTGGCTGCGCCGCGCGGTGGACGCCCCGGCCACGGTCGATGCCACCACGGTGGACTGCGTGTTGCTGGACCTGACGCTGCCCGACGGCAGCGGCTTTGACCTGCTGGCGCGCTGGCGCAACCAGGCGGGCCAGGGCGGGCAGGTGCCCATCATCGTGATCACGGCCCGCTCGGCCGTGGAGGATCGGCTGGCGGGCCTGGACGGCGGGGCCGACGACTTCGTCATCAAGCCCTTTGCCACGGCCGAGCTGATGTCGCGCATCCGCGCCGTGCTGCGACGCAGTGCGCGCCAGGCCAGCGAGCGCTGGGTGCTGGGCGAGCTGGTGATCGAGCCGCGCCGCCATGCGGTGCAGCGCAACGGTGCGGTGCTGGACGTGTCGCCGCGCGAGTTCCAGCTGCTGCTGGAGCTGGCCCGCGAGCCCGGCGTGGTGGTGTCCAAAAGCGTGCTGTCGCAGCGGCTGGACCCGCTGGGCGAGGCGGTGGACTTTGCCGCCATTGAAGTGCATGTGTCCAACCTGCGCCGCAAGATCGGGGCGGAGCTGATCCGCACGGTGCGGGGTGTGGGCTATCTGCTGCAGGCATGAGCATGAGCACCTCCGCCTTCTCTCCGACCACCGGCAGCCGTATGCCCCGCCAGGTGCGCGCGATATGGCGTCGGCTGGCCGAGCCCACGCTGGTGCGACGCAGCGTGTTGTCCGTCACCGTGGCGTTTGTGCTGGTGTGGGCGGTGCTGCTGGGCTACAACTTCTTCAACTACAAGCAGGCCATCACCAACGACCCGGGGCTGCTGAAGTACGGCGACGCGCTGCTCGAGTCGCTCACCCCGATCACGGACCCGGCGCAGGCCGCTGCGGCCGTAGCGGCCACCAACCATTGGACCAACATCCGCCGTCGCCAGATTGGCCTGCTACCGGGCGCATCGATGCATGAGCTGCGCGACAGCGCCACAGGGCAGGTGGTCTATTCCCCCGCAGGTCTTCAAGAGCTGGACATCCCACTGCCTGCTCTGCAAGAAGGCTCTGCCCTCTCCGAGTCCGTCGTGCAGGGCAAGCCCTATCGGATCTACGCCGGCCGCAACGCCCGCTGGACACTGCGCATTGTCGATAACAAGCGGATGGATGCGGACTACTTGGCCTACAACGGCCGCTACCTGGTGCCCTATCTCCTGCTGGCCGCCCCCTTCGTGCTGCTGCCCGTGTGGCTGTCCGTGCGCAACGGCCTGCGCCCGCTGCAGCAGTTGGCAAACATCATCGCCCGCAGGGACAAGGACGATCTGCAGCCTGTGGGCTTCCACGCCCGCCACCGCGAGCTCAAGCCACTGGAACAGTCGCTCGACCACTTTCTGACCCAGCTGCGCCAGAAGGTGGACCGCGAGCGTGCCTTTGTGCAGGACGCCGCACACGAGATCCGCACGCCGCTGGCCGTCATCACGGCCCAGGCCCATGTGATGGCCCGCTCGCCCAGCGAAGAGGAACGCACGCAAGCCCAGGCCCATCTGGAACAGGCCATCGCCCGCACCTCGCACCTGGCGCAGCAACTGCTGGACCTGGCCGCGCTGGACGACGCGCAGCGCCCCGCACCGCGCGACCTGGACGTGGCGCAATGGCTGCGTGGCGCGCTGGCGCAGGCCGTGCCCGAGGCGATGGCACGGCAGATCGAGCTGTCGCTGGACGCGCCCGACACCTTGCCCGCCCGCCTCGACCAACCCGCGTTCGAGTCCATCGCCCACAACCTCATCGACAACGCGCTGCGCTACACGCCCCACGGCGGCAACGTGGCAGTGGCGCTGCGGCACACGGGCGCGGCGCTGCAGCTGTCGGTGCAGGACGACGGGCCGGGCATCCCGGCCACCGAACACCAGCGGGTGTTCGAGCGCTTTTACCGGGGCGCGGGCCACGCCGCCAATGGCTCGGGCCTGGGCTTGGCCATCGTGCGGCAGGCGGTGCTGCGCATGGGCGGGCAGGTGCAGATCGGCGTGGGCGTGAATGGCAAAGGCGTGGGCTTTTTCGTTAGCATTCCGCTCCCCCACAGCGCCTGACGGCCCCGCCGCAGGCCGAACGCACGCACTGCATGTCCGACGACGCGACCACCATGACCACCGCCGATTCCGCCCACCCGTGCCTCAGCTGCGGCGCCTGCTGCGCCAGCTTTCGGGTGGACTTTGCCGTGTACGAGATGCAGGCCATGGGCGGCACGGTGCCCGATGGCCTGGCCCTGGATGTGAACGGCAGCACCTGCCGCATGCGGGGCACGGAGCAGGTGCCCATCCGCTGCGCCGCGCTGACTGGCCAGGTGGGCCAGCAGGTGGCGTGCAGCATTTACGAACTGCGCCCCGCGCCCTGCCGCGAGTTCTCGGCGGGCGATTACGCCTGCCACAAGGCGCGGGCGCGGCACGGGCTGGCGCCGCTGGAGGAAGGCCTGATTCTGTGAAGGTGGCACCCTTCCAGCAGCCGGGCTACTGCCGCATCAAAATAGTTTAGGCCTCAACAAAAATTCGACGTGGTGTTGGAAATAACCGACACCACGGGTTTTTCGGGACATGCAAACTTTGTCCCATGTCAACGCCTTCCTCCCCCACCGCCCGCCGGCTTTGGGATATTTCGCCGCCCGTGCACGCAGGCAGCCCCGTGTTCCCCGGCGACACGGCCTACAGCCAGCAGTGGTGCGCCACCATCGGCCCCGGCTGCCCGGTCAATGTGAGCGCGATCACGATGTCGCCCCATGTGGGCGCGCATGCCGATGCGCCGCTGCACTACGACGCGCAAGGTACCACCATTGGCGACGTGTCGCTCGAAGCCTTCCTGGGCCCTTGCCGCGTGATCCACGCCATCGGCTGCAGCCCGCTGATCACCTGGGAGCACATTGCCCACGCGGTGAACGGCACCCTGCCGCAGCGCGTGCTGGTGCGCACCTACGAACACATGCCGGTGGACCGCTGGGACGGCCAGCTGGCCGCCTATGCCCCGGACACCATCGAGCGCCTGGCTGACCTGGGCGTGCTGCTGGTGGGCATCGACACCGCTAGCATCGACCCGGCCGACAGCAAGACGCTCGACAGCCACCAGGTCATCCGCCGCCGGGGTCTGCGCGTGCTCGAAAACCTGGTGCTCGACGCCGTGCCCGAGGGCGACTACGAACTCATCGCCCTGCCGCTCAAGCTGACCACGGCCGACGCATCGCCCGTGCGAGCCGTGCTGCGGGCGCTGGACTAGCGCGATACACAGAATTTCAAGCATTTTTGGCTGAAAGCGCCAGTACAACATGCGCCAGTAGCTATCAATAACATAGCAATCACCTCCCCCAACGCCCATGTCCATCACCCTTCAAGACTGCCGCACCCGCGACGCCCAAGACCCGCTGCGCGCCCTGCGCGACCACTTTGCCCTGCCACCCGGCGTGATCTACCTCGACGGCAATTCGCTGGGCGTGGCCCCCAAGGCCGCAGCCGCGCGCGTGGCCGATGTGGTCACCCGCGAATGGGGCACAGACCTCATCAAATCGTGGAACACCGCCAGCTGGTTTGACCTGCCCCAGCGCCTGGGCAACCAGCTCGCCCCGCTGATCGGCGCGGGCAAAGATGAAGTGGTGTGCACCGACAGCACCTCCATCAACCTCTACAAGGTGCTGAGCGCGGCGCTCAACATCGCCCGCGAAGACAGCCCCGTCCGCAAGCGCATCGTGAGCGAGCGCAGCAACTTCCCCACCGACCTCTACATTGCCGAAGGCCTGTGCAAGGAGCGCGGCCTGGAGCTGGTGCTGGTGGAGCCCGAAGAAATCACCACAGCACTCACCAGCGGCGTGGCCGTGCTGATGCTCACGCACGTGAACTACCGCACTGGCGCCATGCACGACATGGCCGCCATCACCGCCGCCGCGCACGCCCAGGGCATTTTGTGCGTCTGGGACCTGGCGCACAGCGCGGGCGCGGTGCCTGTGGACCTGAACGGCGCGGGCGCCGACTTCTCCATCGGCTGCGGCTACAAATATTTGAACGGCGGCCCTGGCGCACCGGCCTTTGTGTGGGTGCACCCACGCCATGCCGACCGCTTCTGGCAGCCGCTGTCCGGCTGGTGGGGTCACGCTGCACCGTTTGCCTTCACGCCCGACTACCAGCCCGCCCCGGGCATCACACGCTACCTGTGCGGCACGCAGCCCATCATCAGCCTGTCGGCCCTGCAATGCGGGCTGGATGTGTTCACCGCCGCACAAAGCCTGGGCGGCATGGCCGCGCTGCGCGCCAAGTCGCTGGCGCTTACCGACCTGTTCATCCAGCTCGTGGAAGAGCGCTGCGCAGGCCACGGTCTGGGCCTGGCCACCCCGCGTGACCATGCCCAGCGCGGCTCGCAGGTGTGCCTGACGCGCGATGAAGGGGCTGGCGTGGGCGGCCAGGGCAGCGGTGCCTACGCCATCGTGCAGGCGCTGATTGCGCGCGGCGTGATCGGCGACTTCCGCAAGGGCGACGGCGGCACGGGCCGCCACAAGGACATCCTGCGCTTCGGCTTCACGCCGCTGTACCTGGGCTTTGAAGACGTGTGGAATGCCGTGGAGCACCTGCGCCAGGTGCTGAAGAGCGGCGAGTGGCAAAAGGCCGAGTTCAACCAGACGCACGCCGTCACCTGATCGGAAAGGCAAACCACCATCATGTGCCCTTTCTCGCAAACCCCTGCGGGTGACAACAACAACGCGGCATCGGCCGCCCTGCCCGAATCCATCGTGCATGAAGAGCGCGCCCAACTCGACTTCAGCCAATCCATGAGCTATGGCGACTACCTGCAGCTCGACGCCATCCTCACCGCACAAAAGCCGCTGTCCCCCGCGCACGACGAGATGCTGTTCATCGTGCAGCACCAGACCAGCGAGCTGTGGATGAAGCTCATGCTGCACGAGCTGCGCGCGGCCATCGGCCACATTGCGCGCGACGAGCTGCCGCCTGCTTTCAAGATGCTGGCGCGCGTCAGCAAGATCATGGAGCAGCTGGTGCACGCCTGGGATGTGCTGGCCACCATGACGCCGCCCGAGTACAGCGCCATGCGGCCGTACCTGGGCCAGTCCAGCGGCTTCCAGAGTTACCAGTACCGCTGCATCGAGTTCTCGATGGGCAACAAGAACCGCGCCATGCTCAAGCCCCACGAGCACCGCGCCGACCTGCTGGCGCTGGTGCAGGCGGCTTACGAAGCCCCGTCGCTGTACGACGAGGCCCTGCGCCTGATGGCGCGGCGTGGCCTGGCCGTGCCCGCCAGCCACACTGAGCGCGACTGGACGCAGCCCTATGTGGAAAACGATGCGGTGGAGCAGGCCTGGCTCACCGTGTACCGCAACCCCGACAAGCACTGGGACCTGTACCAGCTGGGTGAAGAACTGACCGACCTGGAAGACGCCTTCCGCCTCTGGCGCTTCCGCCACGTGACCACCGTGGAGCGCGTGATCGGCTTCAAGCGCGGCACGGGCGGCACGGGCGGGGTGAGCTACCTGCGCAAGATGCTGGATGTGGTGCTGTTCCCCGAGATCTGGAAACTGCGCACGGATCTGTAAGCACAACGGCGCGCCGAAAAAATAGGCCTGTTCACCACCCCGGTGAACAGGCCTTTTAACTGCTGCCCGCGCCCTACAGAAAAGCGCAAGCAGCTATCGTTTTTATAGTTCTCTCCCTGAGTCGCAACCGGCAGCGCTTCAGTCTCCGGCCCTGGTGAACACCTGCCCCCCCGAGAGCTGGTAGGCCACGTTGTCCACCTGCAGGCTGCGCTCGTTGGCGATGTCAAAGCGGCTGTAGAGCCCAGGCGTGTCGCCGTTCAGGATGGCGGTGGACACCACCATGGAGCGCTGGGCCAGCGCTCCGGTGGTCGTGTTCACCTCCAGCCGCAAAGCGCCCTGGTAGCCCCGCACGGGTGGTGGCGTGCCTACGCCCGTGGGTGCCTGGTAGACGCGGGCGGGGAAGGCCAGGCGCACCTTGCCATCCATGGCTTGCAGGTTGAGCACCGGGCGGGCGCTGTCGAGTGTGGTGATGCTGCCCCGGCCGCCCGCCGCCTGCGTGGTCAACCGCTTGCCTTGCGCGGCATTGCGCACGTCAAACACCGCAAGCTGAATGCCGTCGGCCACACCGCCCTGGGCGCTGTCCTTGCTCACGCCCAGCAACAGGCCGTTCGGCAGCGGCACCAGGTGGTCGGCATGGCCGCCCGCCGCCAGCTCGCCTGCCACGGTGGGGTTGGCGGGGTTGGCCAGGTCCAGCACCCACACAGGCTCGGTGGTGGCAAAGGGGGTGGCATAGGCCCGGGTGCCAGCAAAGAACAGGTTGTCAATCTGCTGGTCGCCCCGCGCCGTGCGCAGCCGGATAGGCAGCTTGGCCTGTGGGCCCAGATAGCTGTCGCGGCCGCTGTCGCGCAGCACGGTCAGCAGCGCGGGGGAGGCCTGCTGGGCCTGAATGGTCACCGGCGGCATGCCGCTCTGGCCCGTCTTGCCGGTGAAGGTCAGCACGCGCAGATCGTTCTGGTATTCGTTCAGGCGCGATGGCAGGCGGCGCAGGTCCCAGCCCAGGTGGCCGTCCACGCTGCCCGATGCGTCGTAGTCCACCCGCGCGCCACGGAAGGTGAACTTGTGGATGTCCGTGCGGCTGTTGGCCGGGAACACGGCGTTGGCCACATCGCCGCCATAGCGGTACTGCCGCGAGCTGGCCACATACACGCTGCGCGCGCCCAGGTGCACCGCTTCGCTGCCGCCCGCAAAGCAACGGCTGGTGCGCGCCAGGCTGGACGAGGTGAGGTCGATGGCCGTGATGGACGTGAGCTGCAGCGACAGCGACGCGTTGCCCGTCTGCACCAGGCAGTCGGCCTCGTTGACCAGCGGCTGCGGCTGGCCGCCATCCACGCGCAGGGTAGGGATCAGCGCGGCGGTGTTCAGGTCCTTGAGTGCCGCGTCCACCGCCGATGCCGTGGCCCCTGCCGGTACAGTGAAGCGTGTGAGGTCGGGCGACCAGGTGGAGACCAGGTACAGCGTGTTGCCAATCAAGCGGCTGCCCACCAGCAGGCCATCGATGCGCATCTGCTTGATCTGCGCGGGCGCCATGTCCTTGTGGATGGCGAACAGGTCCAGCGACAGCGTGCGGCTGTACTCTGGCAACACGGTGATGCTCGCGTCGGCCGCAGCCACCACGGGCTGGCGGTCGGCATACGGGTCTTGTTGCGACAGCACGGCGGCGCGCGTGCCGCCGCCCGCCACATAAAAGCCCTGAGGGATGAACTTGGCGTCCAGCGTGGCACGGCCCACGCCCGTCAGGCTGCCATCGGCGGCACGGGCCAGGGCGGCCAGGCGCGGCGGCTCGCGGCCGGTGTCGGTAGCGTAGGCGCGGTGCAGGCCGTACACCATGTTGCCCTCGGCCTTGATGAGGCCGTCTTCCTCCACCACCGTGCCCGCCAATGGCGCGCCAGTGTGGGTGACCACGCTGCCCGCGCTGCTCAAGCCCCCCACGGTGGGCACTGTGATGGCCGTCCCCGGATAGCCCAGCGCCACCCGCTGCGCAATCTTGGCCTTGAAGTACGCCACCAGATCGCCGGATCGCGCCACCTGCAGCCGCGCCTCGTTGGGGGTCTGCGGGTTGCCGCCCTCCCCGCCACCGCAGCCCGCCACGAATGCGGCGGTGGCGACGGCCAGCCATGCGGGCGACGCATGGGACATGCCCGCCAATGTGTTCATCAACCCTCGGTTCTTCATGTGATTGTTCTCCCTGTGAATGCGGATACCCACGGCGCGGCGTCGGTTTGTGCTCCCACCGCATCGCAGATAAGTGGGATAATATCCCACATAATTTCCGGCCGTCAACCAGATGACAATCGCAGCCTGCACCTAACACTCTCCGCGTTTCGGCCCTTTTTCATGCCCTCCCGCTCCGCCATCGTTCTGGCCTCTGCTCTGCACGTGCTGCGCCCTCTGGCGCGCCTGCTGTTGCGCAATGGCGTGGCCTACCCCGCGTTTGCGGCGGCGATGAAGAAGGTTTTTCTGGACGCTGCGCACGACGAGCTGCAGCGCACGGGCAAAAAAACCACCGACAGCGCGGTGAGCCTCATGTCGGGCGTGCACCGGCGCGATGTGCGCAACCTGGGCCGCCTGGCCGAGCCCGCCGCTGAAGAAGAAGTGGGCGAAACCCCGCTGAACATGGCCAGCCAGGTGGCCGCGCGCTGGCTGAGCCAGACCGATTGCCTGGACGACGAGGGCCAGCCTCGCCCCCTGCCCCGCAGCGGCGAGCCCCCACACTTTGATGGTCTGGTGGCCAGCATCAGCAGCGACGTACGGCCCCGCGCGGTGCTTGACGAGCTGGTGCGCCTGGGCATGGCCGAGGAAGGCGAGGATGGACTGATCCGCCTGCTGGTCGCCGGTTTTGTACCGCGCCAGGGCTTTGCCGAGATGGCGCAGCTGATGCAGGACAACCTGCACGACCACCTGGCCGCCGCCAGCCTCAACCTGGAGGGCGAGCACAACTACCTGGAGCAGGCCGTGTTTGTGGACCAGCTCAGCGAAGAATCCGCCCGCCGCCTGCACGTGGTGGCCGCCAAGGCCTGGCGCCAGGCCTTCAAGACCGTGATGACCGAGGCGCAGGCCCGCTACGACCACGACCAGAAAAACACCCCGCTCAGCGAACGCAACCGGCGCGCCCGCTTTGGCAGCTACTTCTATGCCGCAGACCAAGATGAACGTCCTTCCTGAACTCTGGGCCCGGGCGGCCCGGCTGCTGGCCACCGCCACGGCCGTGCTGGTGCTGGCTGCCTGCGGTCCCGGCACCGGTGGCACGGGCACCGGCCCGATCAACGGCGCGGTCTATTTCTCGGGCGCGGGTTTCACGGTGGGTGCCCCCTGCGCGCTGCATTGCGGTGGCGCAGAGCTGCAGCTGGAAAACGAGCGGGTGGAACTCAACATTACCTGCCAGCGCTTTGTGTTCACCGGCCCGTGGCAGATCGATGCGCAGGGCGTGGCGCTGCTGCAGGGCACGCTGGAAACCACGGAATTTGCCAACGGTGGCGAGCCCCAAACACGCACCGTGGCCGCCGAGATGCAGCTGCACTTCAGCGACACCCGCGCCGACAGCAGCCGCGAGGTGGTCGTCACCGTGCGGGACGCACAGGGCAACCTGCTGGTCGCCCCCCGCACGCTGGAGCAGCGCCCTGCGTCTGCCGCAGCCGCCCCCGGCGCCTGCTCGCCCGAGGCGCGCTGAAACGACACAGGGCCTGTGCAGACAGCTGCATAGGCCCTGAAAAATACGAGAACCCAACCAGCCCATTACAGGCTGGGGTCAAAGAGAGCAGGTTACTGGACGCCCGCCACCATCATGCCGCGATTGCTGCGGCACCAGATCGGTGCCAGGTGTCCAATCTGGATCGTCAGTTCGTTGCCCTTGCCCAGCACCGTGGTGGGGCCGTTGCTGTAGGCGTAGCCGCTGTCAGCCGGCTGCTTGGGCAGTTCCACCGTCCAGCCGCTGCGGCGCATCACGCTGCGGCCTTGCTCGGGGTAGAACTGCATCTCGACCTTTTCGCCATTGCCGCAGGCGTATTGCATACTGCTGCCGTCGGCGGGGGCGCTGAACGCCTGCATGGCGGGGGGCTGGCTTGCGCAGCCCGACAACAACAGGGTAGCCAACGCACCCGAACCCAGCAAAACCATCGTCTTCATCGGTCACTCCTGACATCGCGGCGCAGCCTCGCAGCGCGCCCGACAACTTCCATCCAACGGCTTGTGGCCACCGGCCCACAGGGTCTTTTCAGCGCCCCTGGCTGCCACTAAGCACAAACCTTGCCATTCACCACCACCTGCACCATCCTGATTGCGAGAGACCGAAATCTGCGATTCCAGAACCGTGGCACACACCCGGTGCAGCGCATGGACACAAGAGTGCCCCACGCCCCCGGCACCGTCATTGGGGTCATCCCCACATCGAGAGCCTCCTCTAAAGTCTGCCAACGCCCTGTGGCGTCCTCATGACGGCGCCTGCGACCCGCAGACAAGGCCCGATTGGGAGCATTCAAAAGCTCAATCCACCGCGTAAACGTCCGATTGCTGGCACAAGCACCCCAAAACGGGCAACATCCGATGCGTTTGGTGGGGTATGCAGCGGGCAGACTAGGACATACCCTAAGAGCCTGCGAACCAGCCCACCTGCGGGCGCTGCTCGGCGGGCGCCGCCCCGTCCGTCGGCGACAGCGGCGGTTCTGCTCTGCGGGTAACCTCACCGGGCCTGATGGCCGAGGGAGAGCCGCTCCCAAACGCCACCGCCATCTGCCCTGGAGACCGTCCCCGTGCCCCCTTCGCCGCCCTCCCCACCGCTTCTTGCCCCCCGCGCCGCCTGGGCCATGCTGCTGGCGCTGGTGGTGGGCTTTGCGCTGAGCCAGGCGTTTCGCACCATCACGGCCATCATGGCGACGGGCTTGCGGGCCGAGTTCGGGCTGTCGGCGCAAGCGCTGGGGGTGTTTGCCGGGGCGTTTGCGTTTGCCTTCGGCACCATGCAGCTGTTCATGGGCATCGGCATCGACCTGTACGGCGTGCGGCGCACCCTGCTGGTGGCGTTTCCGCTCACCATTGCGGGCGCGGTGTTGTCGGCATTGGCGCCGGGCTATGGCACGGTGCTGCTGGGGCAGGTGCTGATCGGCGTGGGCTGCGCGCCCGCATTTTTGGTGTGCACCGTTTTCATCGCGCGCTACTTTCCCACGTCGCGGTTTGCCATGGTGTCGGGCGTGGCCATGGGGGTGGGCGGGCTGGGCATGCTATTTACCGGCACGCCCCTGGCGTGGCTGGTGCAGCAGTCGTCCTGGCGCATGGGGTTTGGCGTGCTGGCGGGCCTGGCGGCGCTGGCCTGGCTGCTGATCTTCTGGAAGGTGCATGAGCCCGCACAACCCCTCGACGATGCCGCTCCGCGCGAATCGGTGCTGGAGGCGGTGCGTGGCTTTGGCGCGCTGTTCCTGCTGCCGCACACCGCCGGCATCATGCTGCTGGCGCTGATGACGTACGCCTCGTTCCTCACGCTGCGCGGGCTGTGGCTGGGGCCGCTGCTGATCGAGCGGCACGGCTATTCACTGGTAGCCAGCGGCAATGTGGCCATGCTGTCATCGCTGGTGTCGCTGTTCAGCCCGGCCTTTTTTGGTCGGCTGGACCCTGGCCCCACACGGCGCAGGCGCTGGCTGCTGGGCTTTACCGTCCTGCTGGCGGCCTTGTTTGCGGCCATGGGCTTTTTGCATGCCGAATGGCTGGACGTGGGCGGCTCCGTGGCCGTGGGCCTGCTGTCCGGCTACATGGTGCTGCAGTACTCGGATGTGCGCTCGGCTTACGCCCCCGCCGTCACGGGGCGTGCCATGGCGGTGTTCACCATGGCGCTGTTCCTGGGCGTAGCGCTGATGCAGTGGGTGACGGGCGTGGCCGCCTCCATTGCCGCCGCACAGGGCGCAGACCCGTATGTGGCGGTGATGTTGACCATTGCCACCATGCTGGGGGTGGGCGCACTGGCCTTCAGGCTGCTGCCCGCGCCCGCCCATTGACCCGATCATTCCCCCGTGCGGGGCCGGGCGGGCACAGTGCCGTGCTGCTGCCCGCCACGCGCCACCACTGCAGCACGCCAAACAGCAGCTCGAACGCGGTAAAACCCAGCACGATGGCATTGGCGCCGTGCGCCACGGCGTAGATCTGCCAGGCCGCAAACAGAAACCGCGCCACGCCGTCCAGCCGCCCCAGCAACACCGTGGGCACCACAATGCGCGCCAGCGACCACACCACCACCACCGAGCCCAGCAGGTTGGCCAGCAGCATGTGTGTGGTGTCCAAAGGGTGCAAGGTACCGGGCAGAGCGAGCGCCTGGGCCAGCAGATTCAGTTGGGCATAGAGCCAGGCAAAGGTCCAGGGCAAGGCAAACGGCCAGGTGACGAGCAGGTCGTACCAGCCGCTGGCGCGCACGATGCGCAGGTAACGGTCGGAAGCGAAGGCGGGGATGGGCATGACAGGAAACCTCTGTGATTGAATCAATGAGGCCCCGAGCTTCCACCTTGAAGTACGCTTCAGGGTCAAGCACTTTGTGAGGGGAACAGGATCATGCTGATCGGCGAACTGGCCACGGCCTCGGGCCTGAGCCGCGAGGCGCTGCGTTTTTATGAACAGCAGGGCCTGATCCGCGCGCGGCGCCTGGACAACGGCTACCGCGACTACCCGCCCGAGGTGGTGACGCTGGTGCAGTACATCCGCACCGCACAGCAGCTGGGCTTTACCCTGGCGGAGATCGGAGACCGGCTGCCCGCCATCTGGGACGCCGCCGAGCCCGGCCCCGCCTTGGCGCAGGTGCTCGCCGCCAAGCTGCGGGAGATTGACGAACGGATTGCCGCGCTGCAGGCCTTGCGCCAGACCCTGGCGGAGCGCGTGGCCACCGACTGCCCGCTGCAGGCCCGGCCGCCACGGGCCAAGGCCTCTTCGCCTGCTTTTTGAGCCAAATCGGGCGGTAGCGCTAGTGCATCATGCGCTAGCAGCTATCAAAAGCAGAGCAATATTCCTTCATCCGCTGTGCAGATGCCAACGCAGCTCGGTCAGGTGGCTGAGGCGGGCACTTGGTGCAGCAGCACCGGGTGGTTGCCATCGGCGTCCGCACTCTCGATCTGCACCCCAAAGCCCCACAGCCGCGCCACGTGCTTGAGCACCTCGTGCGTGTCGTCGGCGAGCGGGCGGCCCTGGTACTGGGTGTGGCGCAGGGTCAGGCTGCGGTCGCCGCGCAGGTTCACGTTCCACACCTGGATGTTGGGCTCGCGCGTGCCCAGGTCGTACTGCTGCGACAGCAACTGGCGCAGGCTGCGGTAGCCGTTCTCGTCATGGATCTCGCTGACCACCAGGTCGCGCTCGGCGGCGTCGTCATGCAGCGCGAACAGGCGCATCTCGCGCATCAGGTGCGGGCTGAGGTACTGGCCGATGAAGCTCTCGTCCTTGAAGTTGCGCATGGCATGGTCCAGCGCGGGCAGCCAGGGGGTGCCTGCAATGTCGGGGAACCAGTGCCGGTCTTCCGCTGTGGGGTTCTGGCAGATGCGCTGGATGTCGCGGTACATGGCAAAGCCCAGCGCATAGGGGTTGATGCCGCTGTAGGCCCGGTGACCCACGGGCGGCTGGTAGACCACGTTGGTGTGCGAGCCCAGCCATTCGATCATCACGCCATCACTCAGATACCCCTCGTCGTACAGCGTGTTGAGCAGCGTGTAGTGCCAGAAGGTGGCCCAGCCTTCGTTCATCACCTGGGTCTGGCGCTGCGGGTAGAAATACTGCGCGATCTTGCGCACGATGCGCACGATCTCGCGCTGCCAGGGCTCCAGGAGGGGGGCGTTCTTTTCGATGAAGTACAGGATGTTCTCCTGCGGCTCCTGCGGAAAGCGGTTGTGCTCTTGCGCCGCATCCTCCTTGCCAGGGCGGGTGGGTAGCGTGCGCCACAGCTCGTTGACCTGCTGCTGGGCGTAAGCTTCGCGCTGTGCACGCTCCAGGCGTTCGCGCGCCAGGTTCTTCTTGGAGGGGCGGCGGTAGCGGTCCACACCAAAGTTGGCCAGGGCATGGCACGAGTCCAGCAGCCGCTCCACTTCGCCCGCGCCGTAGCGCTCCTCGCACTGGGCCACATAGTCCTTGGCATACACCAGGTAGTCGATGATGCTGGACGCATCGGTCCACATGCGAAACAGGTAGTTGCCCTTGAAGAAGCTGTTGTGGCCATAGGCGGCGTGGGCAATCACCAGCGCCTGCATGGCGGTGGTGTTCTCCTCCATCAGGTAGCTGATGCAGGGGTTGGAGTTGATGACGATCTCGTACGCCAGCCCCATGTGCCCGCGCCGGTAGCGCCGCTCGGTGGCCAAAAACTCCTTGCCGTAGCTCCAGTGCCGGTAATTCACCGGCATGCCCACGCTGGAGTAGGCGTCCATCATCTGTTCGGCGGTGATGATCTCCAGCTGATTGGGGTAGGTGTCCAGGCCAAAGCGCTCGGCCGTGGCGGCGATGGCCGCGTGGTAGCGCTCGATCAGCTCGAACGTCCAGTCGCTCGGGTCGGGCAATGGCTCCGCAGGCCGCGCACCCGCAGGCAGAGGCTGGCCGGGCACGGCGCGGTGGCGGCGCTCGCCCACGGCAGCGGCCTTCCAGGGGTTGTCGCTCTGGCGGCGCTCCAGCACGGGGTACTGCACCACGTTGTTCATGCGGCCACCCCCTCTTTCTTGAAGAGATCGCGGAACACCGGGTAGATGTCACCGGGTGCGGAGACCTTGCGCATCGCAAAGTGGGAGTACAGCGGCGCGAGCTGGCTGTACTCGTCCCACAGGTTCTGTTCTTCCTCGGCCACCTGCACATAGGCAAAGTAGCGCACCAGCGGCAGGATCTTGTCCACCAACAGGTTGCGGCAGATGCCGCTGTCGTTGGTGAAGTTGTCGCCGTCGCTGGCCTGGGCCACGTAGATGTTCCAGTCGCCCTGCGGGTAGCGCGCGCGGATGATCTGGTCCAGCAGCACCAGCGCGCTGCTCACCACCGTGCCGCCGCTTTCGGTGGAGTGGAAAAACTGCTCCTCACTCACCTCGGCCGCCTGGGTGTGGTGGCGGATGAACACGATGTCGATGGTCTCGTAGTGCCGCGTGAGGAACAGGTACAGCAGGATGAAGAACCGCTTGGCCAGCTCCTTGCGCGTCTCGTCCATGGAGCCCGACACATCCATCACGCAGAACATCACCGCCTGGCTGCTGGGCACGGGCACCGGCGTGCGCGCACGAAAGCGCAGGTCGATGGGGTCGAGGTACGGAATCTTGCCGATGCGCGCCGTGACCGCATCGATGCGGCGCTGCAACTCAGCCACCGCCTCGCTGGTGCCGTCGTCCTGCGCCAGCAGGGCGTCCAGTTCGGCCTGCAGCGCCAGCAGCTCGCGGTGCGCCGACTTGCCCAGTGCAATGCGCCGACCCAAAGCGCCGCGCATGGTGCGCAGCACGGCCAGGTTGTTGGGGATGCCGTCCTGGCTGTAGCCTGCGCGGCGCGACTTCCACTGCGGGTTCTCGCCAATGTGGGTGTGCAGTAGGTGCGGCAGTGCGAGGTCTTCAAAAAAGAGCTGCATGAACTCTTCTTTGGTCAGCGTGAAGGTGAAGTCGTCCTCGCCCTCGCCGCTGTCGCTGGCCTGCGATCCGCGCCCACCCGCACCGCTCTGGGGCCGCTCGATGCGGTCGCCACGCACATGCTCTGCATTGCCGGGGTGCACGGTGTCGCGGATGCCGCCCTGACCGTGGTGGAAGACGGGCTCGCTGATGTCCTTGCGCGGGATGGTGATGCTCTCGGCCTGCTCCATGTCGCGGATGCCGCGTTGCGAGACGGCGCGGCGCACCGCATCCGCGATCTGTTCCTTGTAGCGGCGAACAAATCGCTCGCGGTTGCCCACCGACTTGTTCTTGCCAGCGAGCCTGCGGTCGATGATTTGCAATGCCATCCGTTGCTCCCGTTCCCCATGCAGGGCCTGTGGCCCAGGCACCGACCCTAGCTACTCTTGCGCACGCGCAGGTACCACTCGCACAGCAGCCGCACCTGCTTGGGCGTGTAGCCCTTGTTGACCATGCGGGTGACAAAGTCCTCGTGCTTGCGGGCCTCTTCGGCACTGGCCTTGGCGTTGAAGCTGATCACCGGCAGCAGCTCTTCGGTGTTGGAGAACATCTTCTTCTCGATCACCAGCCGCAGTTTTTCGTAGCTCGTCCAGCTGGGGTTCTTGCCCTGGTTGTTGGCGCGTGCCCGCAGCACGAAGTTGACGATCTCGTTGCGGAAGTCCTTGGGGTTGGCGATGCCGGCGGGCTTCTCGATCTTCTCCAGCTCGGCGTTGAGCGCGCTGCGGTCAAACACCTCGCCCGTGTCGGTGTCGCGGTATTCGTTGTCCTGGATCCAGTAGTCGGCGTAGGTGACGTAGCGGTCGAAGATGTTCTGGCCGTACTCGCTGTAGCTTTCCAGGTACGCCGTCTGGATCTCCTTGCCGATGAACTCGGCGTAGCGCGGCGACAGGAACTCCTTGATGTAGCCGGTGTACTTGGTCTCCAGCTCGGCAGGGAACTGCTCGCGCTCGATCTGCTGCTCCAGCACATACATCAGGTGCACTGGGTTGGCCGCC
Source organism: Acidovorax sp. DMC1 (assembly GCF_056314325.1). Classification (NCBI taxonomy): domain Bacteria; kingdom Pseudomonadati; phylum Pseudomonadota; class Betaproteobacteria; order Burkholderiales; family Comamonadaceae; genus Acidovorax; species Acidovorax sp. DMC1. The sequence goes on from NZ_JBQUYO010000010.1 coordinate 188,184, forward strand.
ACCTCGGCGCTGTCGAAGTTGAACACCTTCGAGAGTATCTTGAACGCAAAACGCGTGGAGATGCCCGTCATGCCCTCGTCCACGCCCGCGTAGTCACGGTACTCCTGGTAGCTCTTGGCGCGCGGGTCGGTGTCCTTCAGGCTCTCACCGTCGTACACCTGCATCTTGCTGAAGATGCTGGAGTTCTCGGGCTCCTTCAGCCGCGTGAGGATCGCAAACTGCGCCATCATCTTGAGCGTGCCGGGTGCGCACACAGCGTTGCCCAGCGACGATTCGCGAATCAGCTTTTCGTAGATGCGGATCTCCTCGCTCACGCGCAGGCAGTACGGCACCTTGACGATGTAGATGCGGTCGAGGAACGCCTCGTTGTTCTTGTTATTGCGAAACGCCTTCCATTCGCTTTCGTTGCTGTGCGCCAGCACCACACCGTCAAACGGAATGGCGCCAAAGCCTTCGGTGCCCTTGTAGTTGCCCTCCTGAGTGGCCGTGAGCAGCGGGTGCAACACCTTGATGGGCGCCTTGAACATTTCCACGAATTCGAGCAGCCCTTGGTTGGCCAAACACAGGCCGCCGCTGTAGCTGTAGGCGTCGGTGTCGTCCTGTGCAAAAGTTTCGAGCTTGCGGATGTCCACCTTGCCCACCAGGCTGGAGATGTCCTGGTTGTTCTCGTCGCCCGGCTCGGTCTTGGCAATGCCCACCTGCTTGAGCACGCTGGGGTAGCGCTTGACCACACGGAACTGGCGGATGTCGCCACCGTATTCTTCGAGCCGCTTCACCGCCCAGGGCGACAGCACACGCTGCAGGTAGCGGCGCGGAATGCCGAACTGCTCCTCCAGCACCGGGCCGTCTTCTGCGGCGTCGAACAGACCCAGCGGTGATTCGTTGACCGGCGAGCCCTTGAGCGCATAAAACGGCACCTTCTGCATCAGCGCCTTGAGGCGCTCTGCAATGGAGCTTTTGCCACCACCCACAGGGCCCAGCAGGTAAAGGATCTGCTTGCGCTCCTCCAACCCCTGCGCGGCATGGCGGAAGAAGCTCACCACCTGCTCGATGGACTCCTCCATGCCGTAGAACTCGGTGAAGGCGGGGTAGCGCTTGATGACCTTGTTGGCAAAGAGCCGCGACAGGCGCGGGTCGTTGCGCGTGTCCACCATCTCGGGCTCGCCAATGGCGGCCAGCATGCGCTGGGCCGATGTGGCGTAGGCCATGGGATCACGCTTGCACTCGGCGAGGTACTCGTCGATCGACATTTCCTCTTCGCGGCTACGGGCGTAGCGCGCGGCGAAGTTGCTGATGGCATCCATACGACCTCCTGTGGCGGCACCCCTGGCGGGCGCAGGTGGTACCACGGTGTTGCATTGGCAATCGCTACCGGCTTGGCACTTTGTAGCACCACGAACTGCGCTTGAACAGCCAATTCGCGGGCATGTGACTGGCCTTTTTGTGGCGTTGCACACACAGGGATAGAGCGTGGCACACTGCGCGAAGTTCACCCTGCAAAACACTGGCAGGGGTTGCCCCGGATAGGGAATGTCCTGACAACCGGGAGGTCCTTCCAAAGCCCCGTACGCGCCCCCTGCGCCTGAGGCTTATTCGCAGGGCCTGCCCACACTCCCCATCACAACGAGCTGGCGCTGGAACCATCGCCCCGGTACAGCCACGGCACATCCAGCAAGCGTTCACCCAGCAGGCGCAACGACAGGTCGCGCCCCCAGCGCACGGGCCCCGTGGCGTGGAAGATGCGACCATTGCGCGTGGACCTGGCCTGCACCCGCGCGTTGCGCTGCCAGCGGTTTAGCGCATAGCGGCGCAGGCGCAGCGGTACATCGAGGTCGTGCATGGCCAGCGCCCGCTGCAGCTCGGCCGCGTCTTCAATGGCCATGCCAGCCCCCTGCGCCAGATACGGCCGCATGGGGTGCGCGGCATCGCCCAACAGGCCCACCAGGCCTTGTGCCATCTCGTCGGCGCTGCGCACCGGCGGGCGGTCGCACAAGGGCCACAGGCGCCAGCCAGCCCCACCCACGGCGCTCACGCTGCGCACCACGTCCTGCAGCGCAGTGCAGGTGCCCTGCAGCGCATGCTCCAGGCCTGCGGCGTTGGCGGCGTGGTCCCAGTTCTCAAGATCTTGCGGCGCAGGCCCTTGCACGATGACCACCAGGTTCTGCAGCTCGCCCCGGCGCACGGGGTATTGCACCGCGTGCAGGCGCGGGCCCAGCCACGCGGTGACCTGTGCCGTGCGCAAGGCGTCGGGCAGCGCAGGCTGCGGCACCAGCGCGCGGTAGGCCAGATGCCCCGTCACGCGCGGCGGTACCGCGCCCAGAAGCTGGGTGCGTATGCGGCTCCACAGGCCATCGGCACCGATCAGGGCATCGCCCTCGACCTGCTTGCCCCGGCTGGTGCGCACAGTCACCACGCCGTCGGCATCGGCAAAGCTATCGATCGCATGGTCCAGGTGCAGTTGCGTGTCGGTGTATTGGGTCACAGCAGACAGCAGCAGGCCATGCAGGTCCGCACGGTGGATGGTGGCGTAGGCCGCGCCGTAGCGCTCCACCGCCGTGGGCCCCAGGGGCAACACGGCCAGTTCCTTGCCGCTGACGGCATTGCGCACCTGTAACCGGCTGGGGAAGGCCGCCACCCCTTGCAGTGGCTGCTGCAGGCCCCAGGCTTGCAGCCGGCGCACCACGTTGGGCCCAATCTGTACGCCCGCACCCACTTCGCTGAATGCAGCAGCACGCTCGTACAGCCGCACCTCCCATCCCGCCCGCGATGCGCCTAACGCAGCGGCCAAGCCGCCAATGCCGCCACCGGCGACCAACACCTGTTTCTTCATGGCGCGATTGTGAACTGCGCGCGCTGGAGGGCCTTTGTCTTAACGCAGGTCATAGCGCAGGCCGCAGCGCACGCTCCAGCACCTCGGCGGGCATGGGCCGACCAAACAGATAGCCCTGGAAAGCCTTGCAGCCGTAGCGCTGCAAAAATTCGAGCTGGCCTGTGGTCTCTACGCCCTCGGCCACCACCGCCAGGTCCAGGCTGTCGGCCAAGGCCAGGATGGTGCGCACGATGGCGGCGTCGTTGGGGTCGGTCTGCAGGTCGCGCACAAAGCCCTGGTCGATCTTGAGCTGGTCAAGCGGCAGCCGCTTGAGGTAACTCAGGCTGGAATAGCCCGTACCAAAGTCATCCAGCGAGAAGCCCACACCGTAGCGGCGCAGGTGCTCCATGCGCGCAATCACGTCCTCAACATCGGCCATCAACAGGCTCTCGGTGAGTTCGAGTTTCAGGCGCTCCGGGTTGGCCCCCGTGGCGTCCAGCACGCCCAGCACCTGCTCCACAAAGTCGGGCTGGCGGAACTGCCGCACGCTCACGTTCACCGACAGGAAGAACTGCCGGGTGAGCGAGCTGCGCGACCAGGCCACCAGCTGTGCGCACGCCGCCTCCAGCACCCATTGGCCCAAGGGCAGGATGAGCCCGGTCTGCTCCGCCAGCGGAATGAATTCGGCGGGGGACACCATGCCCCGGCGCGGGTGGCGCCAGCGCACCAGGGCCTCGGCACCCTGCAAGCGGCCTTTGCCATCCACCACCGGCTGGTAGTACAGCACCAGCTCCTTTTCTTGCAGGCCCCGGCGCAGGTCGGCCTCCAGGGCCGAGCGGTTGCTCACGGCCGCTTGCATGTCGGGGTCGAAGAAGCGCTGGGTGTTACGCCCCGCCGCCTTGGCCTGGTACATGGCCAGATCCGCATGTTTGAGCAGCTCGTCCACGCTCACGGTCTGCTGGCCGAACAGCGCAATGCCGATGCTGGGTGTGCTGTGGTGGCTGGCATCGCCCAGAGCGTAGGGCTTGCCCAGCGTGGTGGTGATGTGGCTGGCCACCAGCGCGGCCTCGGCGCTGGCGTGAGCGGGATCAGCGCTGAGGCCCTCCACCAGCACCACGAACTCGTCGCCCCCAAAGCGGGCCACGGTGTCGGACTCCCGCACGCAACCCTTGAGCCGCTGCGCCACCTGCAGCAGCAGCTGGTCGCCGGTGTCATGGCCCAGCGTGTCGTTGAGGTCCTTGAAATTGTCGAGGTCGATGAACAGCAGTGCACCCTGGGTGCCAGAGCGTGCCACAGCCGCCGTGGCATGTTGCAGCCGGTCCACCAGCAGGCGGCGGTTGGGCAGGCCCGTCAGCGAGTCATAAAACGCCAGACGTTCGATCTGGCTTTCGACCTGCTTGCGCTCCGTGATGTCGCGGCCCACGCCCCGGTAGCCACGCAGGGCGCCATTGGCATCGAACACGGGGACCCCGCTGACCGAGATCCAGTGCATGCTGCCATCCGCACGCCGGCGTTGCAGCTCCAGGTCGCGGAACGGCTGGTTTGCCGCCAGCACCGCACGGTGCGCAGCCCAGTCGGCATCGGTCATGTTCAGGGCACCGATCTCCCAGCGCGTGCGCCCCATCACGTCCGACAACGGGATGCCGTTCACGCTCAGGTCCCCGGCCAGCTGCACAAAGCGCCCCTCGGCGTCGTGCTCCCAATACCAGTCGGACGACAGATCGCTCAGGGACCGGAAGCGCGCCTCGCTCTCGCGCAGCTCGTTTTCCACACGCACGTAGTCGCTCACGTCGGCAAAGGTGCGCACCAGGCTGCCATCGGCCAGCGAGGTGGTGCGCACCTCGAACGTGCGGCCATCGCGCGTGGTGCGCCAGTACAAGGCCGGGGCCGGGGCCACTGCGCCCTGGGCCACGTAGTCGTGCCCGCGCCGGTCCACCAAGCTATAGCCATCGCCGAAGTCGCCGCGCTCGGCCTGCACACGCGTGAGGTCGGCCAGCGTAGGGCGAGTGGCCATCAGCGACTCGGGCAAATTCAGCAGCTCCAGCACGCGCTCGTTGTAGACGGTGATACGGCCATCGGGCCCGGTCTTGAAGATGCCCTGGCTCATGCTGGCCAGCGTGGCCTGCAGGGCCGAGCGCTGCTCCTGCAGCATGGTCAACGCCTCTTGCCAGATGCGGGCGTCCACCATGCGCACGGGCTGGCCCCGCCCCTGCGCTCCCTGCACCAGCGCCACCAGGCGGTTGAGCAGCTCGCTCAGGTGTGCAGCGCCGTCGGCCTCGCGCAGCACATAGTCGCCCAGCCCGCAGCGGAACGCGCGTGCGGCCAGGGCCTCTTGCGCTGCATCGATGCACATCAGCACCGGGCGGCCTGCGCACAACTCCAGCAAGCCTGGCAGTTCCTGGTCACTGGGTTTGAGGCACAACACCACGGCGTCCCAGGCCTGGCTGGCGAGGGGGGCCTTGGCGGTTTCGGGCGTAGGGCTGTTGACCACCCGCCAGTCCGGGTAACGCGCCGCGATCAACCGCCGCGCGGCCGCTGCGTGCTGGGTATCGATGTCCACCCACAGGATGCCCACGCCGTTCATGGCCGTTGCTCCTGCTGTGCGGGCTGCGAGGTAGCGAGCGAGGGCGCCGAATGGCCCGGCAAGTGCTCACGCTCGAACAACTCGACGGGCCCGGGCCTTCCAAACAGATACCCCTGGAAGCCCTCGCACCCATGCAGCCTCAGGAACGACAGCTGCCCCGTCGTCTCCACCCCCTC
>NZ_JBQUYO010000011.1:0-192807 GCF_056314325.1 Acidovorax sp. DMC1
TCGGCTATCTCAGTCCCGTACAGTTCGAGAAAGCTCAAGAAGCTTAGGTCGGTGTCAACGGAACCGGCAGCAGCCCACTTTACGTCTGCTTTGGTCAAACGCCACCGACTGCTCCTGGCCGGATTCTGCCCCACGGCGAGGGACGCTAGCGGGCCCTGAGCTGTCAGTGTGTCCCGTTCCCTAAAGCGGTCAATCACCCAGAAACGGCTTGATTGGAGCACGAGACGTGCCGCTGGAAAGCCTAGTCCTGCGCGCTTGAAAGGTATAGTTGGTCTGGTTGAGGTTCGTCGATTGCTTGGAACTTCTACTCTCAACTATTTGCAAAGATCAGCGTCTGGCCCCCAGGTTGCGAGTACCTCTCAAGACTAATCTGTGTCTCGAATACCCTTCATTGCTAAGCTCATACCGCAGGCTCTGCGGGATACATTGCATTAGACCGCGCAATGTGGAGAAAGCTTGCCGTTACCGTAGTTCTTATCTCCGTCATGGTGATTTTTGTCTCCATGGCTGGAAAACGAATGATCGAAAACTCCGAGGTATTTGCAATTGCGCAGCGTGAGATAAGCACTCGTTTCGGCTCAGAAGGTGGAGCGCCAACCCTGACAATGCTTGGCTCGTATCACTTTTCAGAGGGCCTCATTTCCGGGCAAGCAAACTTCACGCTTACGCGTAACAAGCGTTGCTATCCAGTCGAGGCCAAGAAGGGTGTTGGCAATTGGACTGTTTCAGTCGCGGGCGAATTCAAGTGCTAGTGACGGTATTGCTGAATTGTCCGAACGACAGGATTGCTTCGGATACCTTGCTACCTTCGCGCTGAACGTCAGCTTCCGCTCGGCGTCACCGACTGCTCCTGGCCGAATTCTGCCCCACGCACTCGGCGGCCATTTTTAATGATGTAATTTCGTGATGACGTCCAATTTCCGCCATGTCGCACTTATAGGCAAGTACCAGACTTCAGCTGCAGGCGCCTCCGGTGATGGCTCGCGCAGGGCTTTGGAAGACATTGCACATTTCTTGGAGCGCCAGGGATGTGAGGTTGCGCTGGAAGCAGAAACCGCCAGCAATACCGGACTGACACACTATCCATCTTTGAATGTAGACCAGATCGGTGCGCGGTGCGATCTGGGCTTGGTGGTCGGGGGTGATGGGACGATGTTGGGGATTGGTCGCCGCCTGGCCCGTTTTGGAACGCCACTGATCGGCATCAACCAGGGCCGACTTGGTTTTATTACCGACATTCCTTTCGACACCTATCAGACCACATTGCCGCCCATGCTGCGAGGGGCCTACGAAGAAGACCAGCGGCCACTGATGCACGCAACCGTGGTTCGCGATGAGCGTGTGGTGTTTGAAGCCCTTGCCATGAACGATGTGGTCGTCAACCGTGGCGCAACTTCAGGCATGGTGGAGCTGCGCGTGGAAGTGGGTGGACAGTTTGTGGCCAACCAGAGGGCCGACGGTCTCATCATTGCATCCCCCACCGGATCGACAGCCTATTCGCTGTCCGCAGGAGGCCCGATGCTTCACCCCTCCATCCCAGGTTGGGTGCTGGTTCCTATCGCACCCCATACGCTGTCCAACCGCCCCATCGTGCTCTCCGATGCGGCGGAAGTAGCCGTTGAAGTGGTGAGCGGGCGCGATGTCAGCGCAAACTTCGACATGCAGTCTCTCGCATCCTTGCTGCATGGCGACCGCATCCTCGTCAAACGGTCGGAACACCGCGTACGTTTTCTACACCCGCAGGGCTGGAACTACTTCGCGACACTGCGCAAGAAGCTGCGCTGGAATGAAGGGGGCTCCTGACCATGGCGTTGCGGCAGATTACCCTGCGCGATTTCGTGATCGTACAAACGCTGGAACTGGATTTGCGAAATGGCTTCACCGTGTTGACCGGGGAGACAGGTGCAGGAAAGTCCATTCTGATCGACGCATTGCAACTGGCCTTGGGGGCACGTGCAGATGCTGGGGTGGTGCGAGAGGGATGCAACAAGACCGACATTTGCGCGGAATTTGACTGTCCCGCGCACGCCCGCCCCTGGCTGGATGAAGGAGGGTTTGAAGCGGATGATCGGTTGCTGCTGCGCCGCACCGTCGACACGCAGGGCAAGAGCCGCGCGTGGATCAATGGCACCCCTGCCACAGCCTCCCAGTTGCGCTCGCTGGGTGAGATGCTTGTCGACATCCACGGTCAGCACGCGTGGCAAAGCCTGACCCGACCAGAGTCGGCGCGAGGCTTGCTTGACGCATTCGCCGGTGTGAACACCCGGGACACAGCATCCCGCTGGGCGCAATGGCGCGCGGACCTCAAAGCATTGCAACAGGCGCGCGCCGCACAAGCCACACTACAGCAAGAGCGCGAGCGCCTGCAGTGGCAAATCAGCGAAGTGGACAAGCTGGGGCCCGGTGATGACGAGTGGGAGGAACTCGACGCTCAACACAAACGCCTGTCCCATGCACAGGCCCTGCTGGACGCAGCGCAGGGGACGCTTCAGGCCTTGCAGGAAGACGAAGGTGGAGCTGTTTCCGCATTGACCCGCGCGCATGCCCTTCTTCAAGCTCAGGAACATATTGAGCCAGAGTTCGCCAATCTGGCCGATATCTTGGCGTCGAGCCTGGCGCAGACGACCGATGTAGTGCATTCGCTGCACAGCTACTTGCGCCATGCAGACATCGACCCGCAACGGCTGACGGAGCTGGACGAGCGCATGTCCCAGTGGATGGGACTGGCACGCCGGTACAAACGCCCTCCTGCAGAGCTACCCGTGCTGCTCAAGGACTGGAAAGCATCCCTGCATGAGCTTGATGCTGCGACCGATCTTGACAGGCTGCAAGCCAGCGAGTCGGCCAGCGCCAAGGCATACCAGGCAGCAGCGCGCACGCTTTCTATGGCACGCGCCAAAGCGGCCCCCAAACTCTCAGCCTCCATCTCTCAGGCCATGCAGGGACTCGGCATGGAGGGTGGCAAATTCGAGGTATCAGTGAGCAAGGCGGCAGAGCCCTCATCCGATGGGATTGACGATGTCGTGTTCCTGGTTGCAGGGCACCCCGGCATGACACCCAAGCCCGTCGGCAAGGTCGCATCGGGCGGCGAGCTGTCTCGCATTTCGCTCGCCATTGCGGTCACAACCAGCGAGTTGGGAGCAGCACCTACGCTCATTTTTGACGAGGTGGACTCCGGCGTGGGTGGAGCAGTCGCCGAAACCGTAGGAAGGCTGATGCAACAGCTGGGGCGAGATCGGCAAGTGCTAGCGGTGACCCACCTGCCGCAAGTGGCAGCCTGTGCGCATCACCACCTCAAGGTGGCGAAAAACAAGAGCGCTCAGGGCACAACCAGCACGGTTCTGGTTGTGCAGCAAGATGAACGCGTGGCAGAAATCGCTCGCATGCTGGGTGGCGAGCGCGCTACCGAGACCACACTGGCGCACGCGCGCGAAATGTTGGGTACTGCTGTTCCGACGTTGGCCAGAGCGCCTACCCCACCTTTGGATTCCTCTGTCTCCTCCTCTGCCGCTAGGAAACGCTGATGGCTCTTGAGATCGTTGTCATCACAGGCATGTCGGGATCTGGAAAATCCGTCGCCTTGCATGCACTGGAAGATGCTGGCTACTACTGCGTAGACAACCTGCCACCCGAACTGCTGCCAGCCTTCGTAGCGCTGGAACACAAACACCATGGCAACCGCGTAGCCATTGCAGTGGATGTCCGCAGCGCCACCTCGCTGCACCAGGTGCCTCAGGAATTGAGCCGTTTGCGCAGCCAGGGCGTGGCCGTGAAATCCCTTTTTCTGGATGCCACGATTGATACCCTGGTGCGGCGTTTCTCCGAAACGCGCCGCCGCCATCCCTTGTCGCACGACGATCTCCAGCAAGGGCGCAGGGCGTTGGTCCAGATCATTGAGCTGGAGCGGGAGTTGCTGGCAGAGCTGCGCGAACAATCGCACGTGATCGACACCAGCACCATCCGCGCCTCCCAATTGCAAAGTTATGTCAAAGGTCTGATGTCCACGGCGCAAGGGCAATTGACCTTGGTATTCCAGTCCTTTGCGTTCAAACGCGGCATTCCCATGGATGCCGACTACGTCTTCGACGTGCGCATGCTGCCCAACCCGCACTATGAGGCGGCCCTTCGGGATCTCACAGGACTGGACCAGCCTGTGGCTGATTTTCTGGATCTGCAGCCGGACGTGGCTCTGATGCGAGCGCACATTGAACAGTTTCTGACGCACTGGCTGGACATGCTGGACCGCAACCACCGAAGCTACGTCACGGTAGCCATCGGTTGCACGGGCGGGCAACATCGCTCTGTCTATCTGGTCGAAAGACTGGCCCAGGCTTTCAGCGACCGGTGGACCGCGCTGAAGCGCCACCGCGAACTGGACGGGCGCTGACTCTTACGCTGGCGCCTGATTGCTACGCGCTAACCTGCGCGCAGCATGAGTAACGGGATCTCGGCGCTGGCGAAGGCGGCACAGACATTCGCTGGAGCGACATGCGCACCTACCAAAGGGTAGATTGCGTGGTGTCCAGCAACTTGCGAATAGGCGCCGGCAACCCCACCGAAGACCATTGGTCTGGCCCCAGCCACTCCCCCTCTTCTGCTAGGGCGATCATCCCGTTAGCCTGTATCAACAGGGGATGAAGGTACAGGTCCCGGTGCGTCAGCACATGTACGAAGGGCTGCAGCTCTTGCTGCACCAATTGCTCATTGCCCCCCAAGCTATTCACAAAAGTATCTCGGGACTCCAGGTCAGGGAAGACGGGTACGCAGTGCATTCCCGCCCAGATCCCTGTTGGAGGGCGGCGCTGCAGCCAGATGCGGCCCTGGCCATCGCGCAGAATCGCCAATTGCCAGGATTCGGCCCGGCGTGACATTTTCCTGGTTCTGACGGGATAGCTTTCAGGATTGCCTTCCTTGAAAGCGACGCAATCGCCAGACAAAGGACAATCGGAGCATTTTGGAGCGCGAGGCGTGCACAGGGAAGCCCCCAAGTCCATCAAGCCCTGGGTGTAACGGGGCATCGCCACATTGAGATCGCGCACAGGCAACAGCGCATCGGCATGCTCCCATAGAAGGCGCTCGTTCTTGGCAGAGGCAAGATCTTTGTCAAAGCCCAGCAGACGCGTCAGGACCCTCCGCACATTGGCATCCAGAATGGGTACGCGCTCTGAAAAACAGAATGCTGCAATGGCGCCGGCGGTTGAACGCCCGATGCCCGGCAATGACGCCAGCACCGATGCCGTTCGCGGGAAGGCACCGCCATGGTCGGTCATGATTTGCTGGGCGCAGCGATGGAGGTTGCGTGCACGGCTGTAGTAACCCAAGCCACTCCACAATCCCAGAACTTCGTCCTGAGGGGCTGCCGCTAGGGCACTCACATCAGGAAATCGGTCCAGAAAGCGCGTGTAGTAGTCCAGTACCGTGGTGACTTGGGTTTGCTGCAGCATGATCTCCGACAGCCATACCCGGTAGGGATCTCGGGTCTGCTGCCAGGGCAGATGGTTACGCCCATGTACCGCCTGCCAAGCGACTACCCGCTCGGCCACACCCTCTCGGGATTCAGCACTCATGCAGAAACCGGATGCGCGTCAGTCAATGCGGGTGTAGCCCCTGGCAGAGCCACCAACTTGGAGGTGAGCTCGTGGAGCTTACGCTCCAGCTGTCCAAGTTCTTCTTCGCCAGCTTCAATCTCGGAGATCCGCTCCACCAACCCGCTGGCAGCCTGTTGGATACGATCTACCGCCTCCATGCGACGAGCGAAGCTGCGCCGCCGCTCCCGCAGCTGCGCGTCCAATTGCGCGGTGGCGGATTTGCTCCACAGTTCCAGGTCGTTGGCGGCCGACTCATAGACCGTACGCAAACGCATCGCCAAAGCGCGCACCAGACGCTCGGCAAACTCGGGTTGCGCCAGCTTGAGCGCATTGCTCATGCCCAGGTACTGCAAATGGCTCTGCTCGATTTGGTGCAGGTCTTGCGCAAAATGCTCCAGCTGTGGCGGCGTAGGCACCTGCAAGGAAAAACCGAACTCGGCATTGAGCTGCCGGAAGGTCCCGCTCAGCATGGCCTGGATCTCGGTTCCAGAGGCTTGCGCTTTGTCCAAGGTGCCTCGCAGCTTGTCAAAGGTCTGGACGTATATCTTCTTGACGCCGAGCTTGAGCCCTTTTTGCTGCAGCGTCTGGGCCAGCTCGGCCAGCTCTGCCTTGAGAGCCTTGGCGCCCAGCTGTTGGAACACATCACGCAGCAACTTGAGATGAACCGCGCGAACCGCCTGAATCTTGGCGGTACTGAGGTCGAATTCACGCTGCTCTTGCTCAATGCGATGGCGCATGGATTCGATCACTGATGCATTCTTGCCCCGCAGGCTGCGAAGCTCTGCCATCTGGTCATCGAGGTCCCGCCGCCGAATGTTGATGACCCGCGACGTTTCGGTGCGCAGGCTCGCCACGCCTGTGGCCACAGCAGCGCGCAATATGGACTGGCGCCTGCCCATGATGCCTTTGGCCAGGGCCTCTTCCAGCGCGGGGAGTCCACTGGTTTCCAGCAATACGTCATCCGCGGTGATCTTGGCGACCAAGCCCTTTTGGGCCGATACCGGCACCACACGATCCAGAGACACACCAAGCATCTCCGCCGAGGTCGCGCACTGCCGCTCCATCTGCGACTGGACTTGCTCGGCGGTGTTGAGCGTGTCCCAGAGCGTATCGATCTTGTTCAACACCACCAAACGCGCTTCCACGCTCTCTGCTGAGATGGCCAGGTGCTCACGCCAGATCGAGAGGTCCGAGCGCGTCACACCGGTATCAGCGCTCAGGATGAACACTACCGCGTGTGCCTGGGGAATGAGGTTGACGGTCAACTCCGGCTCCGCACCCACGGCGTTCAGGCCGGGCGTGTCCAGAATCACCAGCCCTTGCTTCAAAAGAGGGTGAGGGATATTGATGATGGCGTGGCGCCACATGGGCACCTCCACCATGCCCTGCGCATCGGGCACAGGATTCTCGTCCGTCAGATCGTCATGCCAGAAACCCAGCGCACGCGCATTGTCCAAACTGACCTTGCGCACCTCCGCCACTTTTTCGAGGGCTTTGGCAATCTGGTCCGCGTTGCCCACGTCCAGGGGAATCTCGTGCCAGCGGTCTGCCTTGACGCGCCACTCCGCCAGACTCTGCATCTGAAGCCGGGTTTCAATGGGTAGCAGCCGCAAGCTGGGCGCCACATTGGCGTCGTAACCCAGCTCGGTGGGGCACATGGTCGTGCGGCCAGCGCTGGCAGGCATGATGCGGCGGCCGTAGTCAGCAAAAAAGATCGCATTGATCAGTTCTGACTTACCGCGCGAAAACTCCGCCACAAACGCCACCATGACCTTGTCGCTGCGTACCTGCTCCTCCAGGCGTTGTAGGCGCTCTTGCACCGCTGCGTCCATGAGGTCATGCGTGGCCATCCAATCGGCCAGCCGCTTGAGCTGCTGGGCGAACTCCCGTCGCCAGACGCCATGCTGGTCAAACTGTTCGTTGAATGAAGGTCCCACTTTGCTCCCAGAGATCTATGGATGGCCCGCGAGGCAGGTATATACAAAATATAGCATCGACCGTCCGCCAGCTGTCACAAACCGCCGATCGGACGACGGCACCTAGGGGCGTTGACACTGCCGGCAGAAGTAAGTGCTTCTTTGTCCCTGGCGAATCAGCTCGATGGCTGTACCACAGGCGTGGCATGGCTGACCATCGCGGCCATACACATTCGCGGCCGTCTGAAAGTGGCCCGCCATTCCATCGGCATTCGAAAAGTCGCGCAGTGTGCTCCCCCCCATTTCTACAGCGCGGGCCAGCACGGAACGAATGGCCTGATGCAACTTCTGGACCCGGGCAGCGCCGATGCGGGAAGCCACAGTAGTGGGACGGATGCCAGACAAGAAAAGCACCTCGGAGGCATAGATATTCCCCACCCCCACCACCAAGCGTCCCGCCAGAAGCAATTGCTTGATGGGCATCCGGCTTTTCTTGAGTCCCGCCTGAAAAGTCGGGAGCAGAAACTCTTCTGACAAGGGCTCCATGCCCAACCCACCCAGCAGCTTCGCGGCCACGGGCGAATCATCTGATGGCGCATAGACCACCGCGCCAAATCGGCGTGGGTCGTGCAGGCGCAGCGTGCCACGGTTGGTGACGAGGTCAAAATGGTCATGCGGGCCCGCTTCCGGCATGTCAGTAGCAAACCTCAGGCTGCCGGACATGCCCAGATGCAGAAGCAGCAGGCCTTGCTCCATATCCAGCAACAGGTACTTGCCCCGCCGACGCAATCCGACCACTTGCTGACCCACCAGCAATTGCGGGTCGCAACCCAGAGGCCATCGCAAGGGCTTGCCCATCACCACCGCCTCGATCCGGGCTCCAGTGATCGCGTTAGCAAAACTGCGCCGCGTCACTTCCACTTCAGGCAACTCAGGCATACAAACAACCGGGCAACGGCTTAACAGGCATGGATTATTATGGCCCGATGGTGTTATCCCACAGCTTTCGTACCGTCGCCTTGGCCACTGTGATTGCGGCCGCCGCCCACTCTGCCTGGGCCCAAAAGCCCGCCGGCGAAAGCCGCCCCCCGAGCGAGTCCTCCTCTTCAGTGGCTTCCAACCCCACGCTGGACGCAGAGCTGTTCTACGAAATCTTCCTGGGCGAGATCAGTGCGCGAACCGGGGACCCAGGCGCCGGCTACGCATTCATGCTGGAGGCCGCGCGCCGTAGTGCGGATGGTCAGCTTTACCAACGCGCCGCTGACATTGCCTTGCAGTCACGATCGGGCGAATACGCCCTGGCTGCCGCCAGAGCCTGGAAGGAAGCCCTGCCCCAGTCGCGCGAGGCCAATCAATATGTGCTGCAAATCCTGATCGCGTTGAACCGCATCGCCGAAACACCGGAATTGCTGCGCCAGGAACTCGCACAGGCCTCTCCCCGGTCCAAGGCTTCTGCGCTGGCCTCCTTGCCGCAACTGTATGGACGTGCGAGTGACAAAGCGCTGGCCGCCAAAGTGGTGGAACAAGCCCTGGTCAACGAACTCACCAATCCAGCCACCGGGCCCGAGGCCTGGGTATCGCTGGGCCGCGTGAGACTTGCTGCGGGCGACAAGGCCGGCGCGCTGGACGCGGCACGCAGGGCGCAGGGCTTGGACAATGCCAGCGAAAGTGCCGCCCGACTGGCGCTGGAGCTGATGGACGAAAGCCTGCTGGACGCGGAGCCCATCGTGACGCAAACCCTGTCCAAGCAGCCCATCCCGGACCTGCGCATGGCGTATGCCCGGGTATTGCTGGGCCTGCAGCGCTACCCAGAGGCCAGTCGCCAGTTGGAAACCGTCACGAAGGAAAAGCCTGATCTGACGGAGGCCTGGCTGGTGGCGGCCACTCTGCAATACCAAGACAACCGGCTGCCCGCTGCTGAGGCGTCGCTGCAGCGGTTCATGGAGCTTGCCTCAACGTCCGCCGATGCCGACCTGCGGCGAAAGAGTCTCACGCAGGCGTACTTGCTGCACGCACAGATTGCCGAGAAAAAGAAAGACTTTGCGGGCGCAGAAGCTTGGCTCGCACGCATCGACAACGCCGAGGAAGTCTTTGGTGCACAGACGCGTCGAGCGTCATTGCTGGCACGCCAGGGCAAGCTCACCCAGGCGCGGGCCTTGTTGCGCAGCTTGCCAGGCAATTCCCCGGAAAGCCACCGCCTGAAACTCATGGCCGAAGTACAGCTGCTGCGCGACCAACGCCTGTACCAGGAAGCCTACAAAGTGCAAACGGAACTGGTGGCCATAGCTCCGGACGATGCGGAATTGGTCTACGACCAGGCCATGCTTGCCGAAAAGGCTGGCCAGCCCGACACCATGGAACAGCTGCTGCGCCAGGTGATCGCGCGCCAGCCCGACTACCACCACGCCTACAACGCCCTCGGCTATTCGCTCGCGGACCGGGGCGTGCGGCTGGACGAGGCCAAACAGCTCATCCTGAAGGCCCTGCAGTTTGCCCCCAACGACCCCTTCATCATGGACAGCCTGGGATGGGTGGAATTCCGCCTGGGCAACAAGGCCGACGCGCGCAAGCACCTCGAAGCGGCCTTCAAGGCCCGGCCCGACGTGGAGATAGCCGCACATCTGGGTGAGGTTCTCTGGAGCATGGGTGACAAGGACGGCGCAACGCGCGTCTGGAAAGAAGGACAGCGCGCCAGCCCCGACAACGACACCCTCAAAGAGACCCTGAAACGCCTCGGAGCCTCCCTCTGATGCCAGGCCTGTTTGGCACCATCGCCAGCCCACTGACCGGAACGCTTCTCCATCGATGGAGGGGCTGGCTGGTGTTGTGTGCCTTATGGCTTGCGGGCTGTGCGCAGCCAATGCCATCAGCCCCTGCGGAGGAAAACAGCTGGAACGGTCGCATCGCACTTCAGATTGACGGGCAGGCTTCGCAGTCTTTTTCCGCCATGTTTGAGCTGCGCGGCACCGCCCAGGCCGGCGGACTCGTTTTGCTCAGCCCTTTCGGCAATCGCATTGCGCAACTCGACTGGAAGGATGGGCATGCGCAACTGGTCAGCGGCCAGGACACCCGCACCTCTGATTCCCTCGACACGCTGCTCCAGGATGTGACCGGTACGCGCATTCCTGTGACCGCCCTGTTTAGCTGGCTCAAGGGCACCCAGGCCAGTGCGACGGGGTGGCAAGCTGACCTCACCGGCATTGCCGACGGACGGCTGACGGCACGCCGTGACGATCCACAGCCCACCGCCACGCTGCGCATTGCACTGACTCCCTGACGGCCTGCCCTCTGCGACGGCCAGCAGCACCGTTCGCACGGCACCACCTCGTACCACCTCCCCATGCAAGCCTTGTATGACGTGCCGGCCCCGGCCAAGCTCAATCTCTTTCTGCACATTACCGGGCACCGTGCGGATGGCTACCACTTGCTGCAGTCCGTGTTCATGCTTGTGGACTGGTGCGACACCTTGCACTTCGAGCGCCGAGCCGATGGGTTGATTTCGCGGGAAGACCTGTCGATGGCACTGCCCGAAGTGGATCTCTCGGTTCGTGCAGCTCGCGCGCTGCAAGCCGCCACGGGCTGCAGCGAGGGTGCGCACATCAGCATCCTGAAACGCGTGCCTGCACAAGCGGGCATGGGAGGAGGCTCGTCTGATGCCGCAACCACGCTGCTCGCATTGAACCGGTTGTGGGGACTCAACCTGCCAAGACATGCGTTGGCCAAGATCGGTTTGCAACTGGGTGCAGATGTTCCGTTTTTTTTATGCGGTCACAACGCTTGGGTGGAGGGAATTGGTGAGACAATCATGCCGCTTGAGAAAGCGCGCCAGCTGCCGCAAGCGAGCTTTGTGATCGTGAAGCCCGCTGCAGGTTTGGAGACAAAAGAAATTTTTTCGTCACCAAGTTTGAAACGCGATTCAGATAGTGCTACAATCTTAGGCTTTGCTGCAGCACACTTTGACTTCGGTCGAAATGACTTGCAGCCGGTTGCTCAGGCCCTTTGCCCGGATGTTTCGCAAGCCATTGAATGGCTCAACGATCGCGGTCTCAAAGCCAGAATGACAGGCTCAGGCAGTGCAGTGTTTGCGCAGATGTCACATGCAGTCGACCTGAGCGGAGCCCCAGAGGGCTGGCAAGTGAAGGCATGTGAAAATCTGATGATTCATCCTCTGGCAGGTTGGGCATCAGGAGAAATTTAAGGTTGGTTGCCTTCGGCAATTGACCTGTGTAGGGGAGTCGCCAAGCTGGTTAAGGCACCGGATTTTGATTCCGGCATGCGAAGGTTCGAATCCTTCTTCCCCTGCCAAACGCTTTCCGCGTACGGGCTTTTATTTCAGACTGCTGGGACGCTCATGCAAGCCAACCACCCCGACTTCATGGTTTTCACCGGCAATGCCAATCCTGGCATGGCAGCTGAAATTGCCCAACACCTCGGCACCACCCTCGGTGCGGCTGACGTGGGTCGCTTCTCTGACGGTGAAGTCACCGTCGAAATCAAGCAAAACGTGCGTGCACGTGACGTTTTCGTGGTGCAGTCTACCTGCGCACCCACCAACGAAAACCTCATGGAACTGCTGATCATGGTCGATGCGCTCAAGCGTGCATCGGCTGAACGCATCAGCGCCGTGATCCCCTATTTCGGTTACGCCCGCCAGGACCGTCGCCCCCGCTCTACCCGTGTGCCGATCACGGCCAAGGTGGTGGCCAACATGCTGCAAGCCGTGGGCGTGGCCCGCGTGCTGACCATGGACCTGCACGCTGACCAGATCCAGGGTTTCTTTGACATTCCCGTGGACAACATCTACGCGTCGCCAGTGCTGCTGGGCGACCTGCGCCAGAAGAACTACGAAGACCTGATCGTCGTCTCCCCCGACGTGGGAGGCGTGGTGCGTGCACGTGCACTGGCCAAGCAGCTGGGCTGCGACCTGGCCATCATCGACAAGCGCCGCCCCAAGGCCAACGTGTCGGAAGTCATGCACGTGATCGGCGAAATCGAAGGCCGCAACTGCGTGATCATGGACGACATGATCGACACCGCCGGCACGCTGGTGAAGGCGGCCGAAGTGCTCAAGGAGCGTGGTGCCAAGAGCGTGTACGCCTACTGCACGCACCCCATTTTTTCGGGCCCTGCCATCGAACGCATCGCCAAGGGCACAGCCCTCGATGAAGTCGTGGTGACCAACACCATCCCGCTGAGCGATAACGCCAAGGGATGTTCCAAGATTCGCCAACTCTCCGTGGCCCCGCTGATCGCCGAAACGATCCAGCGCATTGCCAAGGGTGAGTCGGTCATGAGTCTGTTCTCGGACCAGGACAACCTGTTCTGACGCGCTCCCCCGGGAGCGTTGCAGTCGGATTGCACGCAGGCCTCCTTAGGGAGGCTTGTCTGTTCGAGAGCAATGCGCAGGCCTGCCGCCACAGTGGCGTCACAGGTCTTTTTTAATCGGGATATGACTGGTCGCGGTCTGTCCTTTTCAGGAGCTAACTATGAACTTCGTCGCTTTTGAGCGCGCCAAGCAGGGTACGGGTGCGAGCCGCCGTCTGCGTAATTCGGGCAAGACGCCTGGCATCGTGTACGGTGGTGCTGCAGAGCCCCAACTGATCGAGGTGGACCACAACGCTCTGTGGCACGCCCTCAAGAAGGAAGCGTTCCACTCCAGCGTGCTGGATATGGAAGTGGCTGGCACTACGTCCAAGGTCGTGCTGCGTGACGTGCAATACCACCCCTACAAGCAATTGGTGCTGCACATCGACTTCCAGCGCGTGGACGACAAGACCAAGCTGCACCTGAAGGTGCCACTGCACTACAGCGGTGCTGAAGAGTCCAACGCCGTCAAGGTGGACAAGTGCATGGTCAACCCCGTCGTGAACGAACTGGACGTGACCTGCATGCCTTCGGACCTGCCCGAATTCATCGCTGTGGACCTGTCCAAGCTGGAAAAGGGTGCTTCCCTGCACCTGAAGGACATCAAGCTGCCCAAGGGCGTGGTGGCCAAGGTCCGTGGCGGCCAGAACAACAACCCCGTGCTGGTGTCTGTTGTGCCTCCCGTCGTGGTGGTTGAGACCCCTGCTGACGCCGCTCCTGCAGCCGATGCCAAGGGCAAGGGCAAGGGCAAGAAGTAATTCGTCGGTCCACGACCCCGATCACTTCACCCGGTCAACCCGCGTTGCGGTGTTGACCACGAAACGGCCCACTTCGTGTGGGCCGTTTTCATTGGTGTAGCGCACTTTTCACGCCGCACCTCTATCTCGCCGACTGCATCCTCAGGCAGCCACAGCCCTCCCGACGGCCTGCCCCCACCCCAGCCACCGATAATCCCGCACATGATCAAGCTGTTTGTAGGCCTGGGAAACCCCGGGCCGGACTACGAAGACACGCGGCACAACGCCGGCTTCTGGTGGATTGATGCCCTGGCGCGCGAACTCAAGGCTACGCTGGTGCCCGAGCGCAGCTACCACGGGCTGGTGGCGCGCACCACGGTGCATGGCCAGAACGTATGGCTACTGGAGCCGCAGACCTTCATGAACCTCTCGGGCAAGTCCGTGGCCTCGCTGGCGCGCTTCTTCAAGATCCTGCCCGAGGAAATCCTGGTGGTGCACGATGAGCTGGACATTGCCCCCGGCCAGGTCAAGCTCAAGCGCGGCGGAAGCCATGCCGGACACAACGGCCTGCGCGACATCCACGGACAATTGGGATCGCCCGACTACTGGCGCCTTCGCATCGGTATCGGCCATCCGGGCGTCAAGAGCGAAGTCGCCAACTGGGTGCTCAAGAAACCGTCACCAGACCAGCGCACGCTGATCGAGGACAGCATCGCCCACTCGCTCAAGGCCTACCCCGCTCTGTTGGCGGGGGACATGGAAAAGGCCACGCTGCTCATCCACACCACCAAACCGCCCCGCCCCAAGCCCCCTCGGCCCGTCGAGGACTGAAGGGCCACCATCACACTCAGCCGTTACGCAGCAAATTCTGCTATCTATTCAATAGCATTCCAGATATGATTCACTAGCGCAATCGGCCGATTGGATTCAAATTACGTCGGCGCAGACGCCTGCAGCCGCTGAAACTTCTGCCACAGGGTTTCACGGCTTTCCACGTGTTGCGGGTTCACGGGGATGCAGGCCACAGGGCAGACCTGCACACACTGGGGCTCGTCGAAATGCCCCACACATTCCGTGCACTTGTTCGGGTCGATTTCGTAGATCTCCTGCCCCAGGTAGATCGCCTGGTTGGGGCACTCGGGCTCGCACACATCGCAGTTGATGCACTCGTCCGTAATCATCAGCGCCATACAGCCTCCCAGTGCACGGGGCCAAAAACAGGGGCAACGGAGCGAGCGGCGCAGTTCATGCTCCGTATTATCCCGCGCCGGTGGCATGTGCCTTGCGTGCCACACTGCAACCCACCACCGCCGACGGGGATGTTTTTACCGTTATGCTGTGTATACACATTAATTTTGACGCCCCTGCGTCTGACCCACCTGCCAACGCACCCCACCCATGGGCCTGTTTTTTCTCAAGCGGTTTGTCACCCTCCTGGCCACGTTGATTGGCGCCTCCATCGTCGTGTTCCTGGTGCTGGAAATCCTGCCGGGCAATGCCGCGCAGATTCTGATGGGTCCCGATGCCTCTCCCGATGCGGTGGCGGCTCTGGCCACCAAGCTGGGTCTGGACCAGCCCGCCAGCCTGCGCTACTGGCAATGGGTGAGCGGCCTGGTGGTGGGCAACATGGGCGACAGCTACGCCTACAGCTCGCCCGTGCTCGACCTGGTGCTGGAGCGCCTGGCGCTTACCGTGCCGTTGGCCCTGATGGCCATGGTGATCACCACGGTGCTGGCATTGGCCGCCGGTGTGTACGCCGCCGCGCGCCACAACAAGCTGGGTGACGTGGGCGTGATGGGGCTTGCGCAGATCGGCATTGCCATCCCCAACTTCTGGTTCGCCATCCTGCTGATCCTGCTGTTCTCGGTGAAGCTGCAGTGGTTCTCGGCCGGCGGCTTTCCGGGCTGGACGGAAGACGCTGGCGGCAGCACGCTAGAAGCCCTCAAAGCCCTGCTGTTGCCCGCCATTGCGCTGGCCGTGGTGCAGGCTGCCATCCTCGCGCGCATCACCCGCTCGGCCGTGCTGGAGGTGCTGCGTGAAGACTTTGTACGCACCGCCCGCGCCAAGGGCCTCACGCAGCGCGCTGCGCTGTGGGGCCATGTGCTACGTAACGCGATGGTCCCGGTCGTCACGGTGATGGGACTCCAATTTGCAGAGTTGCTTGCGGGCACCATCGTGGTCGAGAACGTGTTCTATCTGCCCGGCCTCGGGCGCCTGATCTTCCAGTCCATCTCCAACCGCGACCTGATCGTGGTGCGCAATTGCGTGATGCTGCTCGCCGCCATGGTGGTGATCGTGAACTTCGTCGTGGACATCCTCTACGCCGTGATCGACCCCCGCGTGAAGGCCTCCGACATCTGATCCATCCATGAGCGCCTCCGTCTCCCCCTCCTCTTCGTCTTCCGCACCCGGCTGGCTTCACCGCGCGTTGAGTCACCGCAGCTTCGTTATCGGAGCGGTCCTGTCGCTGCTGTTGATCCTGGCCGCGCTGCTATCGTTCGTGTGGACCCCCTGGTCGCCTTACGAGATGGACCTGGCCAATAAGCTGGCCGGCCCCTCTGCAAAGCACTGGCTCGGCACCGATGCTTTTGGCCGTGACGTAGCCTCGCTGCTGCTGGTCGGGGCGCGCAGCTCAATCCTCGTGGGCGTGATCGCAGTCGGCATCGGCCTCACCATCGGTACAGCGCTGGGGCTGCTAGCCGCCGCCAAGCGTGGGTGGGTGGAAGAGCTCATCATGCGACTTTCCGACTTCAGTTTCGCGTTTCCTGCCATTCTCTCTGCCATCATGCTCACGGCAGTGTTTGGCGCGGGTATTGTCAACTCCATCATCGCCATTGGCATCTACAACATCCCAAACTTCGCGCGGCTAACGCGTGCATCGGCAAATGCGATTTGGGGCCGGGAGTTCGTTCTCGCGGCCCGTGCCTGCGGCAAGGGGCCTTGGCGTATCACCATTGAGCATGTGCTGCCCAACATCACATCGGTGCTGATCGTTCAGGTGTCGATCCGATTCGCCATCGCCATCCTGGCCGAGGCCGCCCTGTCGTACCTGGGCCTGGGCACCCAGCCGCCCCAGCCCTCCTGGGGCCGCATGCTCAGCGAGGCACAGACGCTGATGTTCCAGGCCCCGCTGCTGGCGGTGTGGCCCGGCATGGCGATTGCGCTGGCGGTGCTTGGGCTGAATCTGCTGGGCGACGGGCTGCGCGATTTGCTCGACCCCCGCCTCTCCCGCAAACGCTGACAGCTCCGCACCGAAGACCACCTGCATTCCACGATGTCTCTGTTAGAAGTCTCCAACCTCCGCATCCGCCTGCAGACGCACCGGGGCCCCGCCGATGCCGTGCGCGGCGTGAGCTTTTCGCTGGCGCGCGGTGAAACCCTGGGCCTGATCGGTGAATCAGGCTGCGGCAAGTCGATCACTGCCATGTCGCTCATGGGCCTGCTGCCCGAGAGTGCACGGGTCACCGGCAGCATCCGCTTTGATGGGCAAGAGCTGGTGGGCCGCACCGATGCACAGATGTGCAAGATGCGTGGCAACCGCATTGGCATGGTGTTCCAGGAGCCCATGACGGCCCTGAACCCCGTGCACACCATTGGCCGCCAGGTGGCGGAGCCGCTGCGCCTGCACCGGGGCATGAATGCAGCAGCCGCACGCACCGAAGCGATTGCCTTGCTGGACCGCATGGGCATCCCCAACGCCGCACAGCGCTTTGACGCCTACCCGCACCAGTTCTCGGGCGGGCAGCGCCAGCGCATCACCATTGCGATGGCGCTGGCCTGCGGGCCCGACCTGCTGATCGCCGACGAGCCCACCACGGCGCTCGACGTGACCATCCAGCAGCAGATCCTGGACCTCATCAGCGACCTGGTGGCCGAGCGCAACATGGCGCTGATCCTCATCTCGCACGACCTGGGGGTGATCTCGCAGAACGTGGACCGCATGATGGTGATGTACGGCGGCAGCGTGGTCGAAAGCGGCTCCACTGCCTCGGTCTTCTCGGCCATGGCCCACCCTTACACACGCGGGCTGTTCGCCGCCCGGCCCCACCTGGGTGCCGTGCATGCCCCCGGCGAGCGCCCGCGCCTGTCCACCATTCCGGGCACGGTGCCCGAGCTGGTGGACCTGCCCGCTGGCTGCCCGTTTGCAGGGCGCTGCAGCTACACGGTGGATGACTGCCACCACAAGCAGCCCGAGGCCACGCTGGTGGCCACCGATACCGACGGCGACCACCTGGTGCGCTGCCTGCGGCGCGAAGCCATTGCCGAGGCGCAGAGTGCGGATGTGGTGAACGTCATCGAGGTGGCTGCATGACCCAGGCACCCCACACCACTGGCGCGCCAGCCACCGCGCCGCTGCTCCAGGTGACCGACCTGGTGCGCGAATACACACTGCCCCGCGAGCACCTGTTTCGCCCGCCGGGCAAGGTGCATGCGCTCAACGGCGTGAACTTCTCGATTGCCTCTGGCCGCAGCCTCGGCATAGTCGGCGAATCGGGCTCGGGCAAGTCCACCCTGGCACGGCTGGTGATGGCGCTGGATGCGCCCACCTCCGGCACGGTGGAGCTGCTGGGCCGCAACCTGCACCAGTTGCCCGCCGAGCAGCTGCGCCAGGCGCGCCGCGATTTTCAGATGGTGTTCCAGGACCCGTACGGATCGCTGGACCCGCGCCAGACCGTGGAGCGCATCGTGACCGAACCACTGCAGGCGCAAGGCCAGACCACGCGCGCCGAGCAGCGCGAGCAGGCCGCCCAGGTGCTGTCGCAAGTGGGTCTGCGCACCAACGACCTGGGCAAGTACCCGCACGAATTTTCGGGCGGCCAACGCCAGCGCATTGCCATTGCACGCGCCCTCATCACCCGGCCGCGCCTCATCGTGGCCGACGAGCCCGTGAGCGCGCTCGACGTGTCGGTACAGGCCCAGGTGCTGAACCTGATGCAAGACCTGCAGCAGCAGTTCGGCATCACCTACATGCTCATAAGCCATGACCTCGCGGTGGTCAACCACCTGTGCGACGAGGTGGTGGTGCTGTACCAGGGCCGCATCGTGGAGCGCGGCTCGCCGGGCGAGCTGTTCCGCAACGCGCAGCACCCGTACACGCAGTCGCTGGTGGGTGCCGTGCCGCAGGTGCTGCCCGGCCGGGCACGGGCACGCCGTGCAGCTGCCGCCGCTGCAGCGACTGCGGCAACGGCAAAAACCGCATAACCACATGCAGGTGTGATGGTGTAAAAAGCTTCTTTCCTCCCCGGTAACAAATTGCACCGGGGGTCTCTATGGTTGTTGTCTGGTTTTTTGTCTGGAGAGTCCGAACATGCTGAACCGCCGTACCGTCCTTGCCACTGGCGCCATCGCCGCTGTGCCCTTGACCACCTCGCTTGGCGCCCTGGCGCAAGGCCGCAAAGATGCGGTGACGCTGGCGATGACGCTGGAGCCCCCAGGCCTGGACCCGACCGCCGGTGCAGCCTCCGCCATCGCCGAGATCGTTCAGTACAACATCTTCGAGACGCTCACCAAGATCAACCCCGACGGCAGCGTGTCGCCCCTGCTGGCCGAAAGCTGGGAGGTCTCGCCCGACCTCAAGACCTACACCTTCAAGCTGCGCCGTGGTGTGAAGTTCCAGAACGGCGAGCCCTTCACCGCTGCGGCCGTCAAGTTCTCGTACGACCGCGCAGGTGGCGAGAAGAGCACCAACAAGGACAAGCGCACCTTTGCCGGCATCACCACCCAGGTGGTGGACGACTACACCGTGGTGCTGCTCAACAAGGAGATCGACCCCGACCTGCTGTTCGTGCTGGGCCAGGCCACCTCCATCATCGTGGAGCCCAAGAGCGCCGACACCAACGCCAACAAGCCCGTGGGCACCGGCCCTTACCAGCTGCAGGCCTGGAACAAGGGCTCATCGGTGGTGCTGACCGCCTGGGCCGACTACCGCGACGCCAAGGCGCTCAAGATCAAGCGCGCCACCTTCCGCTTCATCTCCGACCCGGCTGCCCAGGTGGCTGCCTTGTTGGCCGGTGACGTGGACGCCTTCCCGCGCGTTACGCCGCGCAGCGTGGCGCAGTTCAAGGCCAACCCCAAGTTCCAGGTGGTGGTCAGCGGCTCGCGCGCCAAAACCATCGTGGCCATCAACAACGGCAAGAAGCCGCTGGACGACGTGCGCGTGCGCCGCGCCATTGCCGCAGCCATTGACCGCAAGGCCGTGATCGAAGGCGCGGGCGACGGCTACGGCGCACCCATCGGCAGCCACTACGTGCCCGGCGCGTTTGGCTATGTGGACACCACGGGCGTGAACCCCTACGACCCTGAAAAGGCCAAGAAGCTGCTGGCCGAGGCCGGCATCAAGACACCGCTGGAGCTGACCATGACGCTGCCCCCCACGCCTTACGCCCGCCAGGGCGGCGAGGTGGTGGCTGCCCAGCTGGCCAAGGTCGGCATCATCGCCAAGATCCAGAACGTGGAATGGGCGCAGTGGCTCAGCGGCACCTACGGCAGCAAGAACTACGACCTGACCATCATCAGCCACGTGGAGCCCTTTGACCTGGGCAACTTTGCCAAGCCCGACTACTACTGGGCCTACAACTCGCCCAAGTTCAACGACCTGTTCAGCCAGATCAAGAACGCCGCCCGCCCTGCCGACCGCGCCAAGCTGCTGGGCGATGCGCAGCGCCTGCTGGCCAACGATGCGGTGCACGCCTTCCTGTACTCCAACCAGTGGATCACGGTGGCCAACAAGAACCTCAAGGGCCTGTGGAAAGACATGCCCGTGTTCGTGAACGACATCTCCGCGCTGTCCTGGTCCTGACAGCCACGCGCCGCAACGCGGCGCGTGCAGGAGTCAAGACTCCTAAAACAATAGCTGCCAGCGCTTGATCCACTAGCGCTTGCAGCCTTTTTTATTGATAAACATCGCTACGGCGACCACCCACCCCGCCATGACCGAACTGCACGACCTGCCCGCCCACGACCTGATTGCCGCCTACCGCCAGCGCAAGCTGTCACCGGTCGAGGTCACGCAGTCCGTGCTGGCCCACATTGAACGGTGGGAGCCCCACATCAAAGCCACCTACCTGCTGCGCCCCGAGGCCGCCCTAGCCCAGGCCCGTGCCTCCGAGGCCCGCTGGCTGCGCGGTGAGCCCAAGGGGCTGCTCGACGGCGTGCCCAGCACCATCAAGGAAAACATTGCCACCGAAGGCGACCCCACCCCGCTGGGCACAGCCGCCGTCGAGCTGGTGCCCGCCGCAGCTGACGCCCCCCCCGCCGCCCGCATGCGCGAGGCAGGTGCCGTCATCGTCGCCAAGACCACCATGCCCGACTACGGCATGTTGTCATCCGGCCTGTCCACCTTTCACCCGCTGTCGCGCAACCCCTGGGACGTGAGCAAGGGCCCGGGCGGCTCCAGCGCTGGCGGCGGCGCGGCGGCCGCTGCGGGCTATGGCCCGCTGCACATCGGCACCGACATTGGTGGCTCGCTGCGCCTGCCTGCCAGCTGGTGCGGCATCTTCAGCCTCAAGCCCAGCCTGGGCCGCATCCCGATTGACCCGCCCTACACAGGCCGCGCCGCCGGCCCCATGACCCGCACCGTGGCCGACGCCGCGCTGATGATGCAGGTGCTGAGCCAGCCCGACGCACGCGACAGCATGAGCCTGCCCTACCAGGACATCGCCTGGAGCCAGTTCAACCAACTGGCCGAGCGCCCGCGCGGCCTGCAAGGTTTGAAGATAGGCCTGCTGCTGGATGCAGGCTGCGGCCTGCCCGTGGAGCCCGAAGTGAAGGCCGCCGTGGAGCGCGCCGCAAAACTCATGGAAGCCGCTGGCGCCACCATCGTGCCCATGGTGCCCTTCATGACCCAAGCCATGCTCGACGGCATGGACCACTTCTGGCGCATGCGCTCGCACATCGACCTGCAGGCCCTGCCTGCGGCGCGGCGCGACAAGGTGCTGCCCTACATCCGCACCTGGGCCGACAGTGCTGCCAGCATGAGCGGCACCGAAGTCTTCAACGCCAGCCACCAGTTCCACCTGACCCGGGTGAACACGGTCAAGGCCTGCAGTGCCTTCGACTACGTGATCTCGCCCGTGGCGCCCAACGTCGCCTTCCAGGCCGAGCTGCCCTCGCCCACCAACGACCCGCTGCGCCCGCTGGAACACATCGGCTTTACCGTGCCATTCAACATGTCCGAGCAGCCTGCGGCCTCGGTCAACTGCGGGTACACCCGCGCGGGTCTGCCCATCGGCCTGCAGATTGCGGGTGCGCGCTTTGACGACCTGGGCGTGCTGCAGGTTGCGCATGCCTTCGAGCTGATCCGCGAACCCCAGCGCGCATGGCCCCAGCCGCCTGCGGCATAACCCTGCGTCTGTCGTGCGCTGTTGTTGGTAACCTTGGGGGCATGCTCTGACGCTGGCACCACCGCTGGAGCCCCCCGCCCTACCAACCACCACCCCACCACCGCATGGACATCATCATCCTGGCGATCCTCATCGCCACCGGCACCTTCATGCTCAATGCCAAAGAGCAGCGCAAGCGCATTGCACTGCTGGGCAAACACCTGGCCAACTACCAGATCGAAAAGCTGATGGAGGCGCTGACCGACGGCTACCTGCGCGCCCTGGGCGAGAGCACCGACGAGCGCCGCAGCCAGATCTGGAGCCTGCTAAGCACCACCGAGTCGCAGCTGAGCGAGCAGTTCAGCCGCTTTGCCGCCGACTTTGCCAAGGTGGACGAAGCCCACGCCCGCGTCAGCCGGCTCTCCGTGCCAATCCCATTTGCCGACAAGCTGCTGCCCGCCATGACCTTTGACGTGCGCCGAGCGCTCGCCATCCACGCGCGCGGCATTGCCCATGTGGTGCAGAACACCAGCCACCTGTCGCCCAAGGACCGCGCCTACATGATGACGGCCGAGCTGTTTCTGATGCAGCACACCTGCCACTGGTACTGCAAGTCCAAAACCGTGGCCAGCGCCCGCATGCTGGCGCGGCACCAGACGCCGCACGAACAGCTCGTCGCTTCCGTCTCGGCCGAAACCCGCAACGCCTACCTGACCTTGATCAACGGCGGCTGAGCCCAGCGACCCAACAATGCCCCATGCCATCCTCCACGCACACCCGCATGACCGACAGCCTGGGCAACCCCATCACGCTGCACGACGCCACCAGCGCGACAGCGCTGAATGACTTTGTAGAAGGCTTCATCGCCTGCGAGGCCCGCGCGGTGAACGTGCTGAAAGCGGCGGCTGACACCAGCCCCATCGTTCAGGCCAGCTGCGCCGCACTGCACATGTTTGCCGAGTCGGCCGACGCCCCGCGCAACGCCCGCCCCTTCATCGACCAGGCCCTGGCCCGCGCCACAGAGGCTACCGAGCGTGAACAACGCTTTGTGGCCGCCGTCGCTGCCTGGGTGGATGGCGACCTGCCCCGCGCCATTGCGCTGCACGAGGAGCAAGCCCGCCTGCACCCGCGTGACCTCGCCTCCCTCAAGCTCGGCCAATACCATTTGTTCAACCGGGGCGACTCGCCCGGCATGCTGCGCCTGGCGCTCCAGGCCCTGCCCGCAGCAGCCGAGGTGCCCTACCTGCACGGCATGCTGGCCTTTGGCTGGGAGCAATGCCACCGCCTGCCCGAGGCCGAAAGCGCCGCACGCCACGCCATCAGCCTGTGCCGCAAAGAGCCCTGGGCCCACCATGCGCTGGCCCACGTCATGCTGACCCAGGGCCGCATCCGCGAAGGTACAGACTTCATGGCCAGCGTGAGCGACACCTGGACGGGCCTGAACTCCTTCATGGTCACGCACAACTGGTGGCACCAGGCGCTGTTTTTGCTGGAGCAGGACCGGCATGCCGAGGTGCTCGCGCTCTACGACAGCCAGGTCTGGGGCGTGGTCAAGGAATACACCCAGGACCAGATCAACGCCGTGTCCCTGCTCGCCCGGCTGGAGCTGGCAGGCGTGGACGTGGGCGACCGCTGGGCTGATGTGGCTGACCACCTGGCACTGCGCCTGGCCGACCACGTACTGCCCTTCCTGGACCTGCAATACCTCTACGGCCTGGCCCGCGCCGGGCGCATGGAGGCCGCGCGCACGCTGCAAAACAATATCACCGCCCACGCCGCCACCCGCACCGAGGCGCATGAACGCACCGTGTGGCAGCAGGTGTGCGTGCCTGCCGCCCACGGCCTGCTGGCGCATGCGCAGGGCGACTGGGCGACGGCCGTGGAGAAGCTGGGCGTGGCTCTGCCCCGGCTTGTGGAGATTGGCGGCAGCCATGCGCAGAGAGATCTTTTCCACCAGATCTGGCTGGATGCGCTGCAGCGCAATGGGCAGTGGGCGGCGGTGCAGAACGTGTTGCAGCCGTTGGTGAATGGGCAGCCGGAGTCGGTGAGGTTGGCGCGGCAGGTGGGGGTGGTGAATGGGGTGCTGGGGTTAGACCAATATTCATCCGACCACCGCCCACAATGTGAAAGATAAGAGTTGTCAACTTTGACACGCCAACAATATCCTATCCAAACTAAACAAACGCAAGGGAGACATCAGTGACAGAGGAAACGGATGAGATATTGCCAAAGCGCGATCAACACCAAGGCAAGCAGACGGTCGTTGTTGGCGTAACCGTTGAAGCAGGAGATCCTTCAGAAAAACCTGATCTAGTCGCACTGAAGCGCCTTTTTCAGATCGCGCTAGAAACACGTAACTTTGAGATATCTCAGCTAGTACAGCGCAACAACTTCTTCATGATTTTTCAGGGTGTCTTGCTGGCTGGGGTGGTCCAGTCGGGACACTCAAAGCCTATTGTGAGTTTCCTCGTATGCCTCGCGGGCCTCTCAGTATCTTTGTACCAAGTGCAAATGGCTGCTGGAGCTAAGTTTTGGCAAGAGTACTGGGAGGCAGCCCTTCAGAAAGTCGAAGAGGAGCTAGTGAAACACCTCATAGTTCCTAGCTCCAAAAGAGCCGCCATCTTCCATCTATTCCACGAGGACGATCACATCTATCGTCAGATGGTCAACGATCGGCTGTCTGGCAAAGGCATCGGACTTACACGCGCGCTGGTCCTGAAACGTTTTTCCGTGAGCAGAGTACCAATCTACGTAGCTATTGCGCTCTCTATCGTTTGGGGGTTCCTCTTGCTATGCACCATGCGCGGCTACCCTCCCTTTTCAGTACCCTCATTTATCGTTGGTTTCTGAAGGCTCTACATCGTGGACGGAGCCTCCCTAGCCATCACCGCACCACCAACTTCGTCTGGTCATACACCGGCTGCTCCGGCAAATCCGCCAGGTGCCGCACATCGGCCCAGTCCAACACCTCCACCACCTCGCCGCTCACCCGCACGCGGTTGAGCCCTGCATTGGGGATGTCGCTCTGGCGCGGGCCATCCAACCCTGTGCCACGCGCAGTGCGCCAGATCATGTCGAGCACGCCGCCATGGGTGACCACCATCACGGTCTGGCCGCTGTGCTGCTGGGCGATGCGGTAGACGGCGTCCATCACGCGGGTGTGGAACTGGCGGGTGGTCTCGCCGCCGGGCATGCCGTAGTCGGCTTCAAAGCGCAGCCACTGGTTCCAGGCGTCGGCGTGTTCCTGCTTGACGTCGTCCACGCGCTTGCCGTCCACCACGCCAAAGTTTTGCTCGCGCAGGGCGCTGTCGGTCAGGGTGTCGATGCGGGCCTCAGGGAACAGCACCTGCAGGCTGGGCGTGGCGGTCTGCTGGGTGCGGATGAGGTCGCTGCAGATGAGGTGGTGCACCACGGGGCGCTCTGCGGCCAGGCGCTCGGCCAGGCGGCGAGCCTGTTCGTGGCCAGTGGCGTTGAGGGGGACATCCACGTGGCCCTGAAAGCGCAGTTCGCGGTTCCAGTCGGTCTCGCCGTGGCGGATCAGGATGAGTTCGGTCATGCGTGCCATTATCGAATGCATGCACATGATTGCAAGCATTTTTGGCTGCTAGCGCTTATGCAATAAGCGCTGATAGCTATGTTTTTTATAACAACCGCAATCCACCGTCCACCGTGCGGCCTGTCACCGCATGGGCACGATGAGCACCTTGCGGCGCGGCTGGCAGCCGGGGCCTTCGTGGGGGGCGCTGTCCTGCTCCCAGCCCGGGCCGGGCGAGGTTTGCGCGCACACACGTTGGCCATCGACCAGGCTGCGCCAGTAGTACCAGGGCGCGGGGGCGGCCTGTACCAGCAGCGGGGCCAGCAGAGTCAGGACCAGCAAGCGGCGGGGGACAAAAGACATGGCAAACAAAGTCCTACGTGTACCGCCCATGCTACGCAGCCTGCGGCGGGCCGATGCCCGGAAAAGCGGCGGAATCGTTGGTCAGGGCTTGTCCGCCGTGACGATCCAGCCTTCGAGTGGATCGAGTCCCGGCGGCAGGCCATAGAGCGCATCGCCCTCGGCATGGCGCTGCTCGGCCCAGGCGGCCTGCAGCAGGCACAGCACGGCGTCTAGGCTGTCGCCGCTGGCGTCCTGCACCAGCGCGTCGCGCTGGGCGTGGCTGAGCTTGAGGCGCAGGCCCAGGCGGGTGTGGCCCAGCTCCAGCGCGTTGACCAGGTCTTTGCGGGCGATGAGGCGGTCGGGCGTCTGCTTGGCGCGGTCGTCGCTTTTGTAGCTGCGCCGCTGCAGCACCTCGCGCGCGAGCAGACCGGGGTAGGCCTCCAGCGCCACGCGGTGGGGGTCGCCTGCGTGCAGGCCTGGCAGGTGCACACCGGCGTCCAGCAGCAGCGGCAAGCCCGCGTGCAGCATGTAGGCCACCGGCGGGTTCACCCATTTCATGGACGGGCTGGAGCCCGCGGGCCCGTCGGTGGCGCGGTGCGCAAACTTGCCACCTACCGGGCGGGCGTCGCAGAACGCCGCAAACTGGGCACGGATCTGCTCGCGGCTCAGACTGCGGTAGTGCTGCATGCAGGCATGCCAGTCGGTGGGCCAACCCAGCGCCTGCACCAGCTCGCGAGGCAGGCCGAAGGGCAGGTCAAAACCGCCCACCCAGTCGCCGGGCTGCTCCAGCCACTGGCCGAATGCGGCCAGGGTGTCGAACGGCTGCAGCGCGGTGATAACCACACGCGCGCCCTGGCGCTGGCCCAGCGCCAGCACGATGGGTTTGCGCCGCGTGGGGCTGCTGGAGAAGTCGCAGCCCAGCAGGTGGAATGGGGGTTGGGGTGCCATGGTGGTCATCCCAAGGCCAGGGCCGTGACACCCGCTGCAATGCACAGCGCGCCA
Organism: Acidovorax sp. DMC1; assembly: GCF_056314325.1. NCBI lineage: Bacteria > Pseudomonadati > Pseudomonadota > Betaproteobacteria > Burkholderiales > Comamonadaceae > Acidovorax > Acidovorax sp. DMC1. The sequence continues at coordinate 26,806 of NZ_JBQUYO010000011.1, forward strand.
CAGATACGCGCCAGGCGGTCCCCCTCGCCCAGCAGGTGCCCGCCAATCAGCGCGGCAAACAGCATGGACACCTCGCGCGCCGGGGCCACGTGCGACAGGGGCGCCTGCTGCATGGCATAAAGCACCAGCACATAGGCCACCGGGCTCACCACCGCCACGGCCAGGGCAAAACGCCACTGCGCCAGCCACAGCGTGCGGGCCGTGGGCAGGTCGCGCAGCACCACCGGGGCCAACAGGCCCACACGCACAAAGTTGCCCATGTAGTCCACCAGAATGGGCGACATGAGCAGAAACTTGACCGCATAGCCGTCAACCACCGTGTAGCTGGCAATGAAAGCCCCCGTGAGCAAGCCGTACAACATGCCCTTGTGCACCCGCGCCCGCGCGGCAGGGTCGTGCGCGGCGCGCAGCAGGCCCGGGCCACCCGCGATCAGAAACACGCCCCCCACCACGCCCACGATGCCCAAGGCACCCAGCGCCGAGATCTGCTCGCCCAGCAGCGTGATAGCCACCAGCGACGACAACAGCGGCCCCGAGCCGCGCGCCAGCGGGTAGACCACGGTGAGGTCCGCCACACGGTAGCCGCGCAGCAGGATGACGAAGTACGCCACATGCAGCAGCCCGCTGGCGGCCACGAAGCCCCACTCCACCGCACCCCACTGCGGCACCGCGTCGCGCCCCAGGTACCAGCCCAGCGGCGCCCAGACGACCATCATGATCACCGAGGTGAAGAACGCAAACCGCGAGTCCCCCCCGGCCTTTTTGGCCACGATGTTCCAGCACGCGTGGATGAGGCCGGCGAGGATGATGAGGGCGAAGGCGGTGAAGGTCACGGGTCAGAAAGAGAGAGGGCTTGAATGCAAAAAGCCGCAGCGCGATGGCGGCTGCGGCTTGAATTGAAGGGCTAGGTACCGCTCACGGCATCTGCAACTGGCGCGGCCCAAGCTGGGGGCCACCGTGCAAGGGCCGCCCCGCCGCACTGGTGGCGTCCCCCTGCCCGCACCGCGAAGTGGAGCGAGAGCGGGGGGAAGGCGCGCAGCGCCTCAGGGGGGTGATCTCTATGCTCTTCCGATGATGGAGGCCGTGGCCATCAACTCTTCGAGCAGCGCAAACGACACCTTGCCCGACACGGAGTACGGGTCCAGCTCAGGCTTCTCGGAATACTTCAGCAGGATGGAGTGGTTGATCTTGGACAGGTTGACCTGGCCCATGGTCCAGCCGCCAAACCGGCGCTCGGCGATTTCTTCGTAGTGCAGCAGCACCACGTCCTTGTGGCGCGGGTCCTTCTGGATGTGGCCGTACAGCTCGCTCACCGCAGAGCGGCCGCCCTCGATGGCTTGCAGGAACACGCCACCGCCGTAGCACAGCACGCCGGTGATGCCGGAGCCCGGGTTGTGCTGGCGCGACTGCGTCAGGATGGCTTCGATGGCGGCGGGCGAGGTATCGACCGCGCGACTGGCGTAAAGCAGGCGTACCAGCATGGTCAGTTCTTTCCAGGAATGAGGGACAAAAATTCACGGCGCAGAGCACTGTCCTTGAGGAACACGCCGCGCATGACCGAGTTGATCATGCGGCTGTCGTTGTCGCGCACGCCGCGCCAGGACATGCAGAAGTGGCTGGCTTCCATGACGATGGCGAGGCCGTCGGGCTGGGTCTTTTCCATGATCAGGTCGGCCAGCTGCACCACGGCTTCTTCCTGGATCTGGGGACGGCCCATGATCCAGTCCACCAGGCGCGCGTATTTGGACAGGCCGATCACGTTGGTGTGCTCGTTGGGCATCACGCCGATCCAGATCTTGCCGATGACGGGGCAGAAGTGGTGGCTGCAGGCACTGCGCACGGTGAGCGGGCCCACGATCATCAGCTCGTTGAGGTGCTCGGCGTTCGGGAATTCGGTGATGGGCGGCTGCGCCACGTAGCGACCACGGAACACCTCGTTGAGGTACATCTTGGCCACGCGGCGCGCGGTGTTGTTGGTGTTGTGGTCGCCCTCGGTGTTGATGACCAGGCTGTCGAGCACGCCCTGCATCTTGACCTCAACCTCGTCGAGCAGTTTCTCCAGCTCGCCGGGCTCGATGAATTCGGCAATGTTGTCGTTGGCGTGAAAGCGCTTGCGCGCGGCGGCAAGGCGTTCTCGGATCTTGACGGAAACGGGCGTGCCTTCGTCCGGTGGGATGGGCGTCATATCGGCGGCAGGTTGGCTGGACATGGGTGGCATCGTACCAGCGAACACAGTTTGATCGATTACAAGGGTTTTAGGCAGCAAGCGCTAGTGCAATATGCCTGAGCAGCTATCAATAAAGTAGCGCACTCGACAAAGATGCCCTCAGTACCGCTTGCCCGTCACCCACAGCGCCAGGCGCATGAGACCAAACGCCACGCGGTCCAGCACCCGCTGGCGCAGCGGGCGGCCGGCATAGCGCGCAGGGTCCATGCGGCGGCCCGCGTGCTGCATGGCGTGCACCAGGCGCTGGCGCAGGTCGATGGCAAAGGCGGCGTCTTCCACCACCACATTGGCCTCGCGCGCCAGCAGCAGCGAGAGCGGGTCAAGGTTGGACGAACCCACCGTGGCCCAGGGCCGGTCGCCCTGCGCATCGATGACGGCCACCTTGGCGTGCAGAAAGCTGGGGGCGTACTCGTAGATCTCGACCCCGGCCTCCAGCAGCGCGCCATACACCGGGCGGGCTGCGTGGTACTGCATGAAGTATTCGTACCGCCCCTGCAGCAGCAGGCGCACGCGCACGCCCCGGCGCGCGGCCATCACCAGCGCGCGGCGCAGCTTGCCGCCGGGCATGAAGTAGGCGTTGGCGATGATGACCTCGTGCCGCGCCGTGCCGATGGCCTTGCGGTATGCCTTCTCGATGCGGCTGCGGTTGCGCACGTTGTCACGCAGCACCAGGGTCGCACGCACGGGGGGGCCGGCATCGGGGTCGCCGCCCTGCTCCGCATGCCGTGCGGCGCTGGCCGCGCGCAGGGCCCGCAGGGCCTCCGGCAGGCGGCGCTGGCGCGCGTCGCGCACGGCCTGCATGCGCCACCAGAGCTGGTCCATGGTGTCGCTGGCCGAGGCCACCAGGCTGCCGGTGGCCCGCACCGCAAAATCAAAACGGGGCGCCTCCAGCGTGCCGTGGTTGGGGTCGTGAAAGTCATCCAGCACGTTGATGCCGCCGCAGAACAGCACCCGCCCATCCACCACGCACAGCTTGCGGTGCAGGCGCCGCCAGCGGTGCGGCAGCAGCAGCCCCAGCGGCCCCAGCGGCGAATACACGCTGCACAGCACCCCGGCAGCCTGCAACTGCTCGGCCCAGGCCTTGGGCAGAGCACCAGTGCCCACGCCATCGACCACCAGATGGGTGCGCACGCCGCGCGCTGCGGCGCGCATCAGCGCCTGGGCCACCGTGGCTCCGGCGCCGGTGAAGTCAAAGATATAGGTCTCGAACTGGATGTCCGCCATGGCGGCATCCATGGCCTCAATCAGCGCCGGGAAGAACTCCTCGGCACCTTGCAGCAGACGGACCTGGTGGTCGTCGGCGGGCCCGGTGCCTGGGGCCTGCGCAAAGGGCTTGCGCCTCATCCGGCCCCCCCGCCACCGCACACACCAAGCACGCCCCGCCCGGGCCTCACAGCCGGAACTCCGCAATCAAGGGCAGATGGTCCGACATGCGCCACCAGATGCGGCCACGGGGCACTTGCAGCGACAGCGGCGTGAGCCCGCGCGCATACACATGGTCGAGCTGCGCCAAGGGCAGGCGTGCGGGGTAGGTGAAAGTGCGGGGCGCATCCCATTCATACAGGCCAAAGCCCGCCAGCATGCGCTTGAGCAACTGCCCCCAGTCGTTGAAGTCACCCGCCACCACCAGCGGCGTGCCGGGCGGCACCTCGCGCTCGATGAAGGCCTGCAGACGCTCGATCTGGCGGATGCGGCTGCCGGGGATCAGGCCCAGGTGCACCACGATCACGTGCACATTGCGGCCCTGCACATCCACCTCTACATGCAGCAGGCCGCGCTGCTCGAAGCGGTGGTCCGAGATGTCTTCGTGCTGGTGCCCGATCACCGGCCAGCGGGTCAGCAGCGCATTGCCATGTTCGCCGTGTTTGGTGATGGCGTTGGTGCGGTACACCGCCTCGTAGCCTTCCGGCGCGAGAAACTCGGCCTGCGGCAGCTCAGGCCAGCGCTGGAAATACGCCGCCTCGCGCCGGTGCAGCTTGCGCACCTCCTGCAGGCAGACGATGTCGGCATCGAGCTGCTCCACCGCCAGACCCAGGTTGTGAATCTCCAGCCGCCGCGCGGGCCCGATGCCTTGCACCCCCTTGTGGATGTTGTAGGTGGCTACGCGCAGGATGTCGTCGTGTTGCATGGCTGAATTGTGTCGCAAGCCGCGCGGAAAGCGGGTTTGCCCGACGCGGGCGGGTGGCTGTAGCGCCTTACACTGGGTGTCTTCATATTTTGAGCACGCAGGGACGGCCCCGACCCCTATGGCTACCGAGAGCGGCCCCAATCCCGCCCCACCGACCCAGGCGCTGATCGTGGACAGCAATGCCACATCGCGCAGCATCCTGGTGGGACAGTTGCGCGAATACGGCGTGACCCGCATCGTGCAATGCTCCCGTGTGCAGGACGCGCGCGCCCGGCTGGAGCACACGGTGTTCGATTACGTGCTGTGCGACCAGTTTTTTGGCGAGTCCAACTATTCGGGCCAGACCCTGCTGGACGACCTGCGGCGCGCGCAGTTGCTTCCGTTTTCCACCGTGTTCTTCATGGTCACGGCCGAGGCGTCGTATGCCGCCGTGGCCGAGGCTGCCGAGTCGGCCCTGGACGGCTACCTGCTCAAGCCCTTCACGCCCAGCGCGCTGTTTGAGCGCCTGAGCCTGGCGCGCCTGCGCAAGATCCATCTCAAGCCCATCTTCGATGCCATCGAGGCCGAGGACTTCGAGCAGGCCGCTGCGCTGTGCGTGGAGCGTTTCGAGGCCCGCAAACCCTACTGGCTGTACGCCGCCCGCATCGGGTCGGAGCTGCTGCTGCGCCTGGGACGGCACGATAAGGCGCGCACCCTGTTCGAGGCCGTGATCGCCGCGCGTGCCCTGCCCTGGGCCAAGCTGGGCGTGGCCCGTGCGCAGATCGAATCAGGACAGGCCGCGCGCGCCATCACCACCTTGCAGGAGCTGATTGGCGAGGACGCCTCGTTTGCCGACGCCTACGACGTGCTGGGCCGCGCGCAGGTGGAGATGGGCAACTTTGCGCAGGCCATCGAGACCTACCGCACGGCCAGCACCCTCACGCCCGACTCGGTCGTGCGGCTGCAGAAGCTGGGGATGATGTCGTATTACATGGGCGACCGCGCCACAGCCACCAAGGTGCTGGCGCGCGCCACGGTGCTGGGCATTGACTCCAAGCTGTTCGACTACCAGTCACTGGTGCTGCTGACGTTTGCCTATTACGCCGAAAACGACCGCAAGGGCATTGAGCGCTGCATGGCCGACTTTGCCCGCATCCTGGAGCGCCACCACAGCAGCGCACGCATCCGTCGGTTTGCGGAGGTGGCGCGCGCGCTGCAGCTCATCCAGCAGCGGCAGTTCTCGCAGGCAGTCGAATCGGTGCGTGGCATGGCCCGCGAGATCACGTCCAGCACCTTTGACTTTGAAGCCGCCTGCAACCTGGGCAGCCTGCTGGCCGTGTTGGCCGTCACATCCATTGAGCTGCCCGAGGGTGACAGCTGGGTGCGCGCCCTGGGCATGCGCTATGCCAACACAAGGGGTCTGACCGAGTTGATGGCCAATGCCTGCAACCTGCATGAGCCCTACAGCGAGCTGGTGCGCGACTGCCTGCAACGGGTCAACAAGACGGCCGAAGTCGCGATGGCACAAAGCCTGGGGGGCGACCCGGGCGGGGCTGTGCAAAACCTGCTGTCCGAGGCTGAACGCACCCTCAACTCCAAACTGCTGGATATGGCCCAGCAGGTGCTGCTGCGCCACAGCGCGCGCATGGCCGCGCCCGAGCCCCTGCAGGCAGCCATCGACGCACTGCGTACCCGCATGGGTACGGCCCCGGCAAGGGCCATCCTGGGGCAAGACAGCGAGCGGCACCCCGGCGGCGTGGCACTGCGGGTGCGCAGCAGCGGCGACAACGCACCGGCACGCATCCCACCGCCTCCGCAAGACAGCCTGGCACTGAACCCAGCACCCACTGACGAGGCCGACGACCCTGCGGCAGCCCTGCGGCTGCGGCCGCCAGACTCTCCTTGAGACAACGGCGCCTGGCCCGCGGCCGTCCTCAACAACTGGCCAGCGGCCAGTGGCTCGCCGGATTTTCAGGGGCTCACGAACCGGGGCAGCAACAGGCAAGCCTCGGCATTGGAGGCAGAAAAACACCGGTCTGCTGCCTGCTGCCAGGGCAGCCACTCATAGGCATCGTGCTCGCGCGGGCTCAGCACCACGGGTGTCCCGGGGGGTACACGCAGACCAAACACGCGCTCGCGGTTGCGCACCACGCCAGGGGCATAACGGTGCAGCCATTGGGGCCAGATGTCGTACACGTTCTCCAGCGCCCAATCGGTCAGCAGGCAACCCGGTGCCCGGGTGTCTATGCCGGTTTCTTCGGCGACTTCACGGCGGGCCGTCTCGGCAAAGGGCTCGTCCAGCGCGTCCTTGCTACCGGTGACCGACTGCCAATGCCCTTCGCCCCCGGTGCGACGGATCAGCAGCACGTCCAGCGCAGGCGTGTGGATCACCACCAGCACCGACTCCGGAAGCTTGTACGGCCGCTGCGGCCCGGCGGTTGCCATGGCTCGGCGCCCTTTGCCTTCAACCGCCCTTGGGGCGCTGGGCTGCCGTGGTGGTGGGTACGGGCGGGGGCAGCTCCTTGGCCTGCAACGCGCGCGCCTGCACCACCAGCTGGTTGTGTGCGTCCAGAAACGCTGCGGCGATGACCTTGCCCTCGTTGGTATTGCTCCAGCCAGCGCCTGCGGCGCCGCCCAGCTTGCCGAATACCAGGCCGCCCACCCCGAGGTCGGTAGTGCGTGCGGAGCCGGTGGCCGCTGCCACCTGCTCGGTGGTTTCGTTGTCGGACAGCAGCAAGGCCGTCTGCGCTTCCTTGAACTTGACCTGCTCCACCAGCCCGGCCAGGCCTGCAATGTCGCGCAGCACCGGGATCATGGCGATCACCCCGGCCAGGCCCCGGCCCGCATCCTGTTCGCTGAACGTGAGGCTGGGCGTGAGCGTGTACTGCGCCTCGTAGCCCTTGCCCTTGGCCACGGTGGAGTTGTTCTTGCGCAGCACACCTGCGTCCTTCAGTTCCTGCTCCTGAATCGTCCCCTTCAGGCCGGCCGCCCGGTCCACCACCCGGAAGCACCCGCTCTGCTGAGCCAGCAGCTTGACCAGCGGCACCGGTGACGAAGGCAGCTGGTAGCCCGAACCCATGATGTAGCCGTTGGGGTTCTCGGCCAGCGCCAGGGTGGCCACGGGCGCATCACAACGCACCAGTTCGCGGGCCGCGTTCTGCGCGCCCTGCGGTCCGGCCGAGCCCGTGACCACCGAGCCGCCCTGCCCCAGTTCGGTCTTCTTCTCGCCACATCCGGCCAGGGCGATGCAGGCGGCCGCTGCCAACAGCCAATGGGAGCGTGTCAACAAACGCATGGAGGTACCTCTTTCAGTCCGTGCCCGGCGGTCAGTGCCTTGATGCGCCGCGCATGAAAAAAGCGGCCCGGGCACTAGGCCCGAGCCGCTTGTTGTGCGATGCATGGCTGCATACGCGAAGGACGTGATGCGTCCGAAATCAGGCCGCAGTCTTGACCGCGTCGGGGTTGCGCAGGCGGATGTGCAGCTCGCGCAACTGCTTTTCGTCCACAGGGCTGGGTGCCTGCGTGAGCAGACACTGGGCGCGCTGGGTCTTGGGGAAGGCGATCACGTCGCGGATCGACTCGGCACCGGTCATCAGCGTCACGATGCGGTCCAGGCCAAAGGCCAGGCCACCGTGCGGGGGCGCGCCGTACTGCAGCGCGTCCAGCAGGAAGCCGAACTTGAGCTGGGCTTCTTCGGGCGTGATGTTGAGGGCGTCGAACACCTTCTGCTGCACATCGGCGCGGTGGATACGGACGGAGCCGCCACCCATTTCCCAGCCGTTGAGCACCATGTCGTAGCCCTTGGAGATGCACTTCTCGGGCGCGGTGACCATCCAGTCTTCGTGGCCGTCCTTGGGACTGGTGAAGGGGTGGTGCACCGAGTTCCAGCGCTGGTTTTCCTCGTCGTACTCGAACATCGGGAAGTCCACCACCCACAGCGGCGCCCAGCGGTCTTCAAACAGGCCGTTCTTCTTGCCGAACTCGCTGTGGCCGATCTTGATGCGCAGCGCGCCAATGGCGTCGTTGACGATCTTTTCCTTGTCGGCGCCGAAGAAGATCAGGTCGCCGTCTTGTGCACCGGTGCGCTCCAGCACCGCTTGCAGGGCGGTGTCGTGGATGTTCTTCACGATGGGCGACTGCAGGCCGTCACGGCCCTTGGCCAGCTCGTTCACGCGGATGTAGGCCAGGCCCTTGGCGCCGTAGATCTTGACGAACTCGGTGTAGGCGTCGATCTCGCCGCGGCTGATGCCGCCGTTTTCCTTGGAGCCGCCGGGAATGCGCAGGGCCACGACGCGGCCGTTCTTCATGTTGGCGGCACCCGAGAACACCTTGAAGTCCACGTCCTTCATCACGTCGGTCAGCTCAGTGAATTCGAGCTTCACACGCAGGTCGGGCTTGTCGGAGCCATACAGGCGCGCAGCGTCCTGGTAGGTCATGACGGGGAACTCGCCCAGGTCCACGCCCAGCGTGTTCTGGAACACCGTCTTGATCATGCCCTGGAACATGTCGCGGATGTCCTGCTCTTCCATGAACGATGTTTCGATATCGATCTGGGTGAATTCGGGCTGGCGGTCAGCGCGCAGGTCTTCGTCGCGGAAGCACTTGGTGATCTGGTAGTAACGGTCAAAGCCCGCCACCATCAGCAGCTGCTTGAACAGCTGGGGCGACTGGGGCAGCGCGAAGAACTGGCCGTCGTGCACGCGGCTGGGCACGAGGTAGTCGCGCGCGCCTTCGGGCGTGCTCTTGGTGAGCATGGGGGTTTCGATGTCGATGAAGCCGTTGGCATCGAGGAACTTGCGCACCTCCATGGCCACCTTGTAGCGCAGCATCAGGTTGTTCTGCATGTACGGGCGGCGCAGGTCCAGCACGCGGTGCGTGAGGCGCGTGGTTTCGGACAGGTTGTCCTCGTCGATCTGGAACGGAGGCGTGACCGAAGGGTTGAGCACGTTCAGCTCATGGCACAGCACTTCGATCTGGCCGGTCTTGAGCTTGTCGTTGGTGGTGCCGGCGGGGCGAGCACGCACCACACCCTTGACCTGCACGCAGAACTCGTTGCGCACGTCTTCGGCGATCTTGAACATCTCGGCGCGGTCGGGGTCGCACACCACCTGCACGTAGCCTTCGCGGTCACGCAGGTCGATGAAGATCACGCCACCATGGTCACGGCGGCGGTTCACCCAGCCCGACAGGGTAACGGTTTGGCCCAACAGGGCTTCGGTCACAAGACCGCAATAGTGGGAACGCATGGCCATGACAAAACTTCCGGCGCCGCAGGGCGCGTTGACGTTGAAAGAGATTGCTTTTTTTACTTGGGCGGGGGCAGCGTTGGGTCCGCCGGAGCCACCACACCCATGGAGACGATGTACTTGAGGGCACTGTCCACGCTCATTTCGAGCTCGACACAGTCACTCTTGCGTACCATCACAAAATACCCACCGGTGGGATTCGGGGTGGTGGGCACGTATACGCTGACGAACTCGTCGCGCAGGTAGGCAGCCACTTCACCATTGGGGGCACCCGTGACGAACGCCACGGTCCACACCCCTTCGCGGGGCCACTGCACGAGCACGGCCTTGCGAAAGGCGTTGCCGCTCTCGGAAAACAGCGTGTCCGACACCTGCTTGACGCTGGAGTAGATCGAGCGCACCACGGGAATGCGGTGCACCAGCGCATCGCCCCACTCCACGAGCTTGCGGCCCGCAAAGTTGCTGGCAATGGCACCCACCACCAGCAAGATGGCCAGCGTGAGCACCACGCCAAAGCCCGGGACATGCACCCCGAGCAGCTTGTCGGGCTGCCACGCGCCCGGCAGGATCTGCAGGGTCTGGTCGAGGGTGCTCACAATCCAGTTGAGCACCCAGGCCGTGATGACACCGGGCACGATGACCAGAAGGCCTGTCAACAGCCATTTGCGCAAGGCAGCCATGCAGGTCCTCAGCTCGAAGAGGAAGAAGTGCCGCCGGCACTTCCAGCGCTAGTGGTACTTGCGCTGGATGCTTCTTTTTTAGGAGCATCACCACCACTGGCAGATGCAGAAGACTCGGTCTTGGATTCCGACTTGGCTTCAGTTGCGGGAGCGGAGCTGCCCCCGCTGCCCCCCCGGAAATCCGTCACATACCAGCCCGAACCCTTGAGCTGGAATCCCGCCGCAGTGACCTGCTTGGAGAAGGCTTCAGCGCCGCAGGCGGGGCACACCGTCAGGGGTGCATCGGAGATTTTTTGCAGCACATCCTTGGCATGGCCGCAGGAGCCGCATTTGTAGGCGTAAATAGGCATGTCAGTGTGTTGAGGGAAAGTGCAAAACCCTCAATTATAGGCGGCATGCCCATCTGCAAGGCCCGCACCATAGCGCGGGCCCGGGCATTCAGCTGGCACTGCCTTGGTAGTGGGTGACATGCCCCTTGTGATCATCGATCCACTGCGGAGCCAACGAACCCGCCAGCATCCCGACCAAAGCGGCCAGCACACCTGCCAGTTGTTGCGGGAAAGCCTCCGACAGCATGGGGCTCGCCACAAACAGCAGCCAGACACCCAGACCCATCGCCACGGCCAGCAGAGCGCCTTGGGTGGTGGCGCGTTTCCAGTACAGGCCAAACACCAGCGGCACAAAGGCACCGACCAGCGGCACCTGGTACGCGCCCGACACCAGCTCATAGATCGAGGTGCCCTGCATGGTGATGGCATAGGTCAGCACACAGCCCGTGAACACCAGCACGGAGATGCGCATTGCCTTGAGGGTCTGCTGATCATTCATCCCAGGGCGCAGGTTGTGCAGGATGTTTTCAACAAATGTGGTGGAAGGCGCCAGCAAGGTAGCGGATGCAGTAGACATGATGGCCGATAGAAGCGCGCCAAAAAACGCCACCTGTAGCATCAATGGCATGCGCTCCATCACCAGGGTGGGCAATACCTTCTGGGGGTCATCTTTGAGCAGCGCCTGCGCCGTTTCGGGCATCACCAAGACTGCAGCGGTGACCACGAACATCGGGATGAAGGCAAACAGCAAATACAACAGGCCGCCGATCACCGGTCCCTTGCGCGCGGTGGCAGCGCTATTGGACGACATGACGCGCTGAAACACGTCCTGCTGAGGGATGGAGCCCAGCATCATGGTGATGGCAGCAGCAATGAAAAATGTCCATTCCTTGACGCCACCCGTCGGGAAGAAATGGAACTTGCCCTCACGCGCCGCAAATTCGACCACCTTGCCTGCACCGCCCGCCAGGTCGGCCGCATACCAAGCGATGGCCAGCAGGCCCACGCCGATGACGATCATTTGCACAAAATCGGTCATGGCGACCGACCACATACCGCCGTACAGGGTGTAAACCAGCACCACCAGCGTGCCAATGATCATGCCCATGGTGATCGACACAGCGCCTTGGGTGAGCAGGTTGAACACCAGGCCCAGGGCCGTGATCTGCGCCGCCACCCAGCCCAGGTAGCTGAACATGATGATGGCCGAACAGGTCACTTCAATCACACGACCGTAGCGCTGGCGGTAGTAGTCGCCCAGGGTGATGAGGTTCTTCTGGTACAGCTTGTAGGCGAAAAACAGTCCCACCAACACCAGACACATGGACGCGCCAAAGGGGTCCTCCACGACGGCGCCCAGCCCTCCATCCACAAAGCGGGCCGACACCCCCAGCACGGTTTCCGATCCAAACCAGGTGGCAAACGTGGTGGCAATCACCACCGCCAACGGCAGGCTACGCCCGGCTACCGCGTAGTCTGCGGTGTTGTGCACGCGAGTGGCCGCATACAGGCCCACACCAATCGAAACCAGCAGGTACAGAACGATGAATGACAACAGCATGGCGCCGCTCCAAAACTCCAGAGGTGGTAGCGAAAAAGGCAGCGCGCGCGCAAAGTGGCTGGGGTGGTCACACTGCGGCGCCTGACGACCATGGGGCCGCAGCCCCGCTTACAAACACGTTACAAAATTGCTGCGGATTATGAAGGCAACTTTTGTGCCGCAGACGCTAAAAAACCCGGATGCGCATGAATAGCTGCATGGCAAGCAGCCCCAGCACAAACCCCACGCCGCCATAAATGATGGATTGCAGCAGCCGGTTGGTGCGCTTTTGCGCCTCCAGCAACTCGCGCAGGGCGGGCTGGTGGTCTGCGGGGCGCTGGCGCAGCGCGTCGTAGATCAGGCGCGGCAGCTCGGGCAGCAGCTTGGCGTAGTGCGGCGCCTCGGCGCGCAGCTCGCGCCACAGGCGCTGGGGACCCATCTGTTCCAGCATCCACTTTTCGAGGAACGGCTTGGCCGTGCTCCACAGGTCCAGGTCCGGGTCCAGCTCGCGGCCCAGGCCCTCGATATTAAGCAGGGTCTTTTGCAGCAGCACCAGCTGGGGCTGGATCTCGACGTGGAAACGGCGCGAAGTCTGGAATAGACGCATCAGCACCAGCCCGAGTGAAATTTCCTTGAGCGGACGGTCAAAGTACGGCTCGCACACGGCGCGGATGGCCGATTCGAGATCGTTGACCCGCGTTTCGGGCGGTACCCAGCCGCTTTCGATGTGCAGCTCGGCCACGCGCTTGTAGTCACGCCGGAAGAACGCCACAAAGTTCTGCGCCAGGTATTCCTTGTCCACTTCGGTCAGCGTGCCCACGATGCCGAAGTCCAGCGAGATGTAGCGGCCGAACGTGGCGGGCTCCAGGCTCACCTGGATGTTGCCCGGGTGCATGTCGGCGTGGAAGAACCCGTCGCGGAACACCTGGGTGAAGAAGATGGTCACGCCGTCGCGCGCCAACTTGGGGATGTCCACCCCCGCCTCACGCAAGCGGTCGATCTGGCTGATGGGCACGCCCTTCATGCGCTGCATCACCATGACCTCGGGGTGGCAGAAGTCCCAGAAGATCTCGGGGATCAGCACCAGGTCGAGCCCCGCCATGTTGCGGCGCAGCTGGGCCGCGTTGGAGGCCTCGCGCACCAGGTCCAGCTCGTCGTGCAGGTAGTTGTCGAACTCGGCGACCACCTCGCGGGGCTTGAGGCGCTTGCCGTCGGCCGACAGACTCTCCACCCAGCCCGCCATCATGCGCATGAGGCTCAGGTCCTTCTCAATCACCGGCAGCATGCCGGGGCGCAGCACCTTGACGGCCACCTCGCGCTCAATGCCCTGGCGGTCACGCAGCGTGGCGAAATGCACCTGGGCGATGGACGCGCTGGCCACCGGTATGCGGTCGAAGGAGGTGAACACCTCATCCACCGGGCGGCGGAACGCACGCTCGATGGTGGCAATGGCAATGTCGGGGTCGAACGGCGGCACGCGGTCCTGCAGGCGGGCCAGTTCGTCGGCAATGTCGGGCGGTAACAGGTCGCGGCGGGTGGACAGCACCTGGCCGAACTTGACGAAGATGGGGCCCAGGCTCTCCAGCGCCTCCCGCAGGCGCTGGCCACGCGGCGCATCCAGATTGCGCCCGATGGACACGATGCGCGAAATCATGCGCAGCCAGGGCTTGTTGAAGCTGTCGAGCAGCAAGCCATCCAGGCCGAACCGGAACACCACCCACAGGATGGCAGCCCCCCGCAAGAAGCGCTTCATGCGTCGGCCCGGTCCGAACCACCCGAGGGTGACAGTGGTGCAGCCGCCGGAGCGCCGGGTGCCACCGGTGCCGTCGCAACCACCACCGAGGAAGACGACGCGCTGGCGGCGGCCATGCGCGAACCCACAAACTGGCGCAATGTCTGTGAAGCCCGGCTGGCAAACTGCGCCAGCGTGTGTGCAGGGGCATCGCCGATCACGCGGGCCAGGTCTTCTTCCACATCCCAGCGCACATGGTCCACCAGCCAGTTGATCTCGGCCGCCAGTTGCACGTCACCTTCAATGCGGATGGACGGCTTGTCACCCCGCAACGCGGCCTGGGCCAGGGTGAAAGGAGAGGTGTCGGTCACTTCCAGCCGCAGGTCGGGCACCGCGGATTCGGGCGCCAGATTGAGCAGGCCGGCCGGGGTGATAACCAGCGACAGGGAATAGGCCCGCCACTGCACCCGCGCGATGCGGCCTTTTTGGCGCACCAGCCGGTCCGTGGCCTCTTTTTCCTGCATCAGCACATGGTTGAGAAACAGCACCAGGCGTTGCTGCACTTCGTGGACCAGCCATTGCGGGGGCTGCGGGCCAGCGGCCAGGCGCTCGAAGAGGCCGTCCAGAAAAGGAAAAGGGGACTGTGGTGTTGCCATAGTCCCCGATTATTCCCTGAACTGGAATGCCCCTGAACCGCAGGGGCCCCATGGGCTGCGTTTACTGCAGCGCTTGCACGCCAGCCACCAGCCAGCCGGTGTTGCCGGTCTTGGGCTTGGTCATGTTCCAGACCTCCCGGAACGGGCTGGGCCCGGCCGAGGGCTCCTCACGGATCATGCCGGAGAACTCGACGCTGGCCATGTAGCCATCGCCCAGGTCTTCGATGCCCAGCAGCTGCGCCTCGATCATCACCACATCGGTGTGGTTCGGCTGCGTGCCCCGGTGGGCTTCGCGCTCGGCCAGCTGGGTGCGGATTTCATCGAGCATGTTGTCCGTCATCATGGACCGCAGGGTTGCGATGTCCGACCGGTCCCACGCGCCTTGCAGGGTCACAAAGTTGCGCTTGGCGGCCGACAGGAAACCCTCGGTGTCGAAGTCTGCGGGCACACCCCAGTTCTGCGAGCCCGACAGGCCCGAGCCGATCACCACACCCGAGCCCACGCCCCCCTGACAAGCACGCGAGGCGTCAAACGCCATGCTGCTGCGCTCCCAGGGGCGGGCCGATGCGTCGTTGCCCACGTTGTTGGGGCTGTACTGCGGAGGCACCTGCGCAGCGGCAGGCATTGCGGCCCCCGCGCCCTGGAATGCGAACGGAGCACCACCCGCCGCGTTGCCTGAGCCATTTCCGCCACCGTTGCGCGACCGCATGACCATCTTGAAGATGGCAAACGCCGCCAGCGCCAGCAGCGCAATCATCAGGATGTTGGCAAAGCCTGCGCCCAGACCCAGCGAGTGCGCCAGCCAGGCCAGACCCAGCCCCGCTGCCAGGCCGCCCAGCATGGCGCCCCAGGGCTTCTTGGCCGGAGCGGCCGGGGCTGCTGCCGGCGTAGCGGTGGCAGGCTTGGCGGCCGCCGCCGTGTTGGTCGCACTCTGTGCGGGTGCGCCCGGTGCAGCGGGCGGCGTGGCTGCCTCGCGCTGCGTCACGTTGCTGGACTGCTTGCCCACCGATTTGCCACCACCCAGTCGCCGCGCGGCGTCGGCATCGGCGTGTGCAAACGCCAGCATCGCGACCAACACCACAGACCACAGTTTCATCATGACTTCTCCGTCTCCGTTATCGACCGAGCAAACCGCTCAGCACTTGATTCCAACATGGAGGGCGACAATTCCCCCCGTCATGTTGTGATAGTCCACATGCCCAAAACCATTTTTTTGCATGAGGCTTTTGAGTTCTTCCTGCCCCGGGTGCATGCGGATGGACTCGGCCAGGTAGCGGTAGCTGGCGTCGTCGCCCGCCACCAGCTTGCCCAGCTGGGGCAACACCTTGAACGAGTACCAGTCGTACACCTTCTCCAGAGGCTTGGCCACCTTGGAAAATTCCAGCACCAGCAGCTTGCCGCCGGGCTTGAGCACGCGGCACATCTCGGCAATCGCCTGGTCCTTGTGGGTCATGTTGCGCAGGCCAAAGGCCACGCTCACCACATCGAAATGCGCGTCGGGGAACGGCAGCTTTTCGGCGTCACAGACCAGCGTGGGCAGCACCACGCCCTCGTTGATGAGCCGGTCACGGCCCACGCGCAGCATGGCTTCGTTGATGTCGGTGTGCACAACACGACCCGAGGCGCCCACCTTCTTGGAAAACGCCAGCGCCAGGTCACCCGTACCACCGGCAATGTCCAGCACCTGGCTGCCTTCGCGCAGGTTGGCCACCATCACGGTGTAAGCCTTCCAGGCTCGGTGCAGGCCCGCCGACATGAGGTCGTTCATCACGTCGTACTTGGATGCCACGGAATCAAACACACCGCGCACACGGCGTGCCTTTTCCTGCTCGTCCACCGACTGAAAACCGAAATGCGTGGTGCTCATAAGAATCATGCTAGGCGCGTGAACGCCAGAGGTACAGCGACAACCCCGCACTGAATTGGGGCATCTGTCGCAATTTGGAGAACGCTATTGAAACAAAACCAGCCGCTAGCGCAAGCTAATATTGCGCTGACAGCTATATTTTCAATAGCACCTTGGTGAACAGGGGCTTGTGCAGCTGAAGGTGCCTGGCACCCCGGCGCTTCTGCGCACAGCCTCAGTGGCCGCCGCAGGCGTGGCCCCCTGCACCACCCTTGGGCGCCATGGGCGCGTCGCGATCGGCCCCGGCCGCAGCCAGCCGCTCGGTGTACTGGGCCCACAGTGCGTCCTGCTTCTGGCCCAGTTCGTAGAGGTAGTCCCAGGTGAAGATCCCGCTGTCGTGCCCGTCAGAGAACGTGGGCTTGACGGCATAGTTGCCCACGGGCTCCAGGTTGACCAGCGCCACATTGCGCTTGCCCGTCTGCAGCACCTCTTGCCCCGGGCCGTGGCCCTGCACTTCGGCCGAGGGCGAGTACACGCGCATCAGCTCGAACGGAATGCGGAATGTGGCGCCATCCGAAAAGACCACCTCCAGCACGCGCGACTGTTCATGCACCGTCAGGGCCTGCGGCGTGGGAGCGCCCGCTTTCAAACCTGCCATGGAATCACCTTGAGAAAACTGTTGTCAGAAACGACGGCTGCCATTGTCCCACCCGCCCCGGCACACGCTGCCAGCCAGGTTACCGGGCGGCCCACTGCGCCAGCTGGAACTGCAGCTGCACCTCCAGCGCGGGCAACAAGGCCCGCACGGCGGCCTCTTGCGCTGCGGGGCTCGGCCGCTGTGCCGCGGCCCATACGGGCGATGGAAAGTGACTGTCCCAGTCAAACCGCGCAATCACATGCCAGTGCAGGTGCGGCACCATGTTGCCCAGCGCTGCGATGTTGACTTTGGTGGGCGACAGGTGCTGGCGCAGCGCCTGCTCCACCAGGGTCACGGCTTCCATGCAATGCGCACGGTCAGCGGCGGCCAGGTCCGAGAACTCGGCCACATGCGCATTCCAGACCACGCGGTAGAAGGCGGGGAACCCCGCCTCCTGCGCACGGATGACACGCAGGCGCTCGCCGCGCCAGACCAAGGCGCCGCCATCTTCAGCGCACAAGGGACAGGTCATCAGACCAGCACCCGCTCAATGCCGCCGTTGTTGGCACGGTGTACGTACTCGGGCATCCAGTTCTCGCCGAGGATCTCCCGCGCCATCTCGACCACGATGTAGTCGGCTTCGAGCAGGCCGTTGTTCAGGTCGCCTTCGTAGCGGTTCAGGCCCTGCAGACAGCTGGGGCAGCTGGTGAGGATCTTCACGTTGTCCTGGGCACCCACGGCACCGCTTTCGCGCAGCTTGGCTTCGCCCTTGCGGATTTCTTCTTCCTTGCGGAAGCGCACCTGCGTGGACACGTCGGGCCGGGTCACACCCAGCGTGCCCGACTCGCCGCAGCAGCGGTCGCTCTTCAAGACTTGCTCGCCCACCAGCGCCTTCACGGTCTTCATCGAGTCCTGCTGCTTCATGGGGTTGTGGCAGGGCTCGTGGTACAGGTAGGCGCCCTTGCCTTGCAGCTGGATGCCCTTTTCGAGCAGGTACTCGTGGATATCGATGATGCGACTGCCCGGGAAGATCTTGTCAAACTCGTAGCCCTGCAGCTGGTCATAGCAGGTGCCGCAGCTCACCACCACGGTCTTGATGTCCAGGTAGTTGAGTGTGTTGGCCACGCGGTGGAAGAGCACACGGTTGTCCGTGATCATCTTCTCGGCCTTGTCGAACTGGCCCGAGCCGCGCTGGGGGTAGCCGCAGCACAGGTAGCCGGGCGGCAACACCGTCTGCACGCCCGCGTGCCACAACATGGCCTGGGTTGCCAAGCCGACCTGCGAGAACAGGCGCTCCGAGCCACAGCCCGGGAAGTAGAACACCGCCTCCGTCTCGGCCGTGGTGGCCTGCGGGTTGCGGATGATCGGCACGTAGTCCTTGTCCTCGATGTCGAGCAGCGCACGCGCCGTCTTCTTGGGCAGGCCGCCGGGCAGCTTCTTGTTGATGAAGTGGATCACCTGCTCCTTGATCGGAGCCGTGCCCACCGTGGCTGGCGGCTTGGCCGTTTGCTTGCGGCCCACCTTGCGCAGCAGGTCCACGGCCATGCGCTGGGCCTTGAAGCCCACGTCCACCATGGCCGAGCGCATCAGCTTGATGGTGTCCGGGTTGGTGGCGTTGAGCATGGTCATCGCCAGCGCGTTGCCGGGGCGGAAGGTCTTCTTGCCCATCTTGCGCAGCAGGTTGCGCATGTTCATGGTGACGTCGCCGAAGTCGATCTTCACCGGGCAAGGGCTCTCGCACTTGTGGCACACCGTGCAGTGGTCGGCCACGTCCTCAAATTCCTGCCAGTGCTTGATGCTCACGCCCCGGCGGGTCTGCTCTTCGTACAGGAAAGCCTCGACCAGCAGCGAGGTCGCCAGGATCTTGTTGCGCGGGCTGTACAGCAGGTTGGCGCGTGGCACGTGCGTGGAGCACACGGGCTTGCACTTGCCGCAGCGCAGGCAGTCCTTGACCGAATCGGCAATGGCGCCGATGTCGCTCTGCTGCATGATCAGCGACTCGTGGCCCATCAGCCCGAAGCTGGGCGTGTAGGCGTTGGTCAGATCGGCATGCAGCGCAGGTTTTGAGGCCAAATCGGCACCAAGCGCCAGTGGAACATGCCCTGATTGCTCCTGATTTCGGAGCAATTTACCTTTATTGAAGCGGCCTTCCGGGTCCACCTTGCGCTTGTATTCGGCAAACGGACGCAGCTCGTCGTCGGTCAAAAACTCCAGCTTGGTAATGCCAATGCCGTGCTCGCCCGAGATCACGCCGTTCAAGCTGCGTGCCAGCACCATGATGCGTGCCACCGCTTCGTGTGCGGTCTGCAGCATCTCGTAGTCGTCGCTGTTGACGGGAATGTTGGTGTGCACATTGCCATCGCCCGCGTGCATGTGCAACGCCACCCACACGCGGCCCTTGAGCACGCGCTTGTGGATGGCCACGGCCTCGTCCAGGATGGGCTTGAACGCCGCACCGGTGAAGATGCCTTGCAGCGGCGCACGCAGCTGGGTCTTCCAGCTGGCACGCAGCGTGTGGTCCTGCAGCTGGGGGAACAGGGTTTCCACATCGTGCAGCCAGCCCTGCCACAGGGCGCGCACCTCTTCGACCAGGGCGATGGCCTGGGCCACGCGGTCTTGCAGAAGCTCGGGCGAAGGCACCTCGTCGTCGGCGTCGTGCTTGCCCAGGGGCAGGTTGCCACGCTCGAAGAACTCGGTCAGCGCGTCGCACAGCTTGAGCTTGTTGCGCAGGCTCAGTTCGATGTTGATGCGCTCGATGCCGTCGGTGTACTCGGCCATGCGTGGCAGCGGGATCACCACGTCTTCGTTGATCTTGAAGGCGTTGGTGTGGCGGCTGATGGCCGCCGTCTTCTTGCGGTCGGCCCAGAACTTCTTGCGCGCATCGGCTGTGATGGCCACGAAGCCTTCGCCGCTGCGGGTGTTGGCCAGGCGCACGACCTCGCTGGTCACGCGGGCCACGTCATCGGCGTTGTCACCGGCAATGTCGCCAATCAGCACCATCTTGGGCAGGCCGCCGTTGCCCTTCTTGCTCTTGGTGGCGTAGCCCACAGCCTTCAGGTAGCGGTCATCCAGATGCTCCAGGCCCGCCAGCAACACGCCACTGCGCTTTTGCTCGGCGAACATGAAGTCCTTGATCTCGACGATGCTGGGCACGGCGTCCTTGGCGTTGCCGAAGAACTCCAGGCATACGGTGCGCGTGTGCTCGGGCATGCGGTGCACCACCCAGCGCGCGCTGGTGATGAGGCCGTCGCAGCCTTCCTTCTGGATGCCGGGCAAGCCCGCCAGGAACTTGTCCGTCACGTCCTTGCCCAAGCCTTCTTTGCGGAAGGTGCGGCCCGGAATTTCAAGCCGCTCGGTGCGCACGGGCGTCTTGCCATCGGCCTCGAAGTACTGCAGCTCGAAGGTGGCGACCTCCACGTCATGGATCTTGCCCATGTTGTGGTCCAGGCGCGTCACCTCCAGCCACTGGGCGTCGGGCGTGACCATGCGCCAGCTGGCCAGGTTGTCCAGCGCAGTGCCCCACAGCACGGCCTTTTTGCCACCTGCGTTCATGGCGATGTTGCCGCCAATGCACGATGCTTCGGCGCTGGTCGGGTCCACCGCAAACACAAAACCTGCGCGCTCGGCCGCATCGGCCACGCGCTGGGTGACCACGCCGGCCTCGGTCCACACCGTGCCCACTTCGCGGTCCAGGCCCGGCAGGCGGCGCATCTCCACCTCGGTCATGGCTTCGAGCTTTTCGGTGTTGATGACCACGCTCTTCCACGTCAGCGGGATCGCGCCGCCGGTGTAGCCGGTGCCGCCCCCACGGGGAATGATGGTCAGGCCCAGTTCAATACAGCCCTTGACCAGGCCCGCCATCTCGGCCTCGGTGTCGGGCGTGAGCGCCACAAAGGGGTACTCGACGCGCCAGTCGGTCGCGTCGGTCACGTGGGACACGCGCGAGAGGCCGTCGAACTTGATGTTGTCCTTGGCCGTGAGGCGGCCCAGGGTTTTCTGGATCTGGCGGCGCAGCTGCGCGGCCTGCTCGAAAGTGGCGTTGAACTCGGCCACCGCACGGCGCGCGGCGACGACGAGCTCGCCCACGAGGCGGTCGCGGTCGGCGTCGTCGGCGGGGGTGCGGCGCTTTTCGATCTCGGCCAGCCGGTGGTTCAGCGCATCAACCAGCAGCTTGCGGCGGCCGGGGTTGTCCAGCAGGTCGTCCTGCAGGTAGGGGTTGCGCTGCACCACCCAGATATCGCCCAGCACCTCATACAGCATGCGGGCCGAGCGGCCCGTGCGGCGCTCTTTGCGCAATTGGTCCAGCACCTCCCAGGAGGCGGAGCCCAGCAGCCGGATCACGATCTCCCGGTCGGAGAACGAGGTGTAGTTATAGGGAATTTCTCGCAGTCGGGCAGGCTCGGCGGCCTGCGTCTGCAAGGCCGCCAGCGCGATCGGTACATTCATGGGGGTCTACCTGGGGTGGGGGCGCGATTTTAAGCCACCGGCCTACGGCTTGCCGGGCCAGGGCTGCCCGGCTGAGCCGAAGCAGCCCTGCCAGAGCCTCAGAACAGGACGCGGCTGCGCAGGGTGCCGCTCACCCGGGCCAGCTTGTCCAGCGCCAGGTCGGACGAGGCGGCGTCGATGTCGATCACCACATAGCCGATCTTCTCGTTGGTCTGCAGGTACTGGGCCGACACATTGATGGCGTTGTCCGAGAAGATGCGGTTGATCTCGGACAGCACGCCCGGCACGTTGCGGTGGATGTGCAGCAGGCGGTGCTTGCCGGGGTGGGCCGGCAGCGCCACCTCGGGGAAGTTGACCGACGAGGTGCTGGTGCCGTTGTCGCTGTACTTGACCAGCTTTTCGGCCACCTCCAGGCCAATGTTGGCCTGCGCCTCCATAGTGGAGCCGCCGATGTGCGGGGTCAGGATCACGTTGTCCAGCCCGCGCAGGGGCGACTGGAACTCGTCCTTGTTGGTGCGCGGCTCGACCGGGAACACGTCGATGGCGGCGCCCAGCAGCTTCTTGGCCTGGAGGGCCGCAGCCAGCGCCTCAATATCCACCACCGTGCCGCGCGCGGCGTTGATGAGGATGCCGCCGGGTTTCATGGCAGCGATCTCGGCGGCGCCGATCATGCCCTCGGTGGACGGCAGCTCGGGCACGTGCAGGCTCACGATGTCGCTCTGGCCCAGCAGGTCGTGCAGGTGTTGCACCTGCCGCGCATTGCCCAGGGGCAGCTTGTTGACCACATCAAAGAACGCCACGTGCATGCCCAGCGCCTCGGCCAGCACCGACAGCTGCGTGCCGATGGAGCCATAACCCACGATACCCAGGGTCTTGCCGCGGATCTCGTAGGCGTTGTCGGCGCTCTTGAGCCAGCCGCCCCGGTGCGCTACAGCGTTCTTCTCGGGCACCCCGCGCAGCAGCAGGATGGCCTCGGCCAGCACCAGCTCGGCCACAGAGCGGGTGTTGGAGTACGGCGCGTTGAACACCGCAATGCCCCGCTCGCGCGCGGCGTTCAAGTCCACCTGGTTGGTGCCAATACAAAAGCAGCCTACGGCCACCAGCTTGTGGGCCTGGGCCAACACCTCTTCCGTGAGCTGGGTGCGCGAACGGATGCCCACAAAGTGCACATCGGCGATCTTGCGCTTGAGTTCCTCGTCAGGCAACGCCCCGGACACCGTCTCGATCTGCGTATAGCCCGCCGCCCGGATCACATCCACTGCGGAGGAGTGGATGCCTTCGAGCAGCAGAAACTTGATCTTGTTCTTGTCGAGCGAATTGGTGGCCATGGCGATGAAGGAGAAGGGATGAAAGAAGGAAACGTCCGGCGCGCGGCGGCGCGAACGAACCGAGGGTGCCCACGCAGGTGAACAGTCACCAGCATGGTGCATTGCACAAAACCTTGCAAGCCTCGGCAAATGCGCCACACCTTGTCACAAAAAGGTCACAATCGCACCCCTTACGGGTAACCCAAGGGGTTTCCCCGGTTGATGCATGGCGCGAGGTCATGCGACAACGACATATCAATGTCACAAAGGCTGCATAGCATCCGGCCCTTGTGCTTTTCGTTATCCTCGGAGGAAATATTCATGAAAACGAAGCTTCTGGCGGTCTGTGCTGCTGTTGCCATGTCGGTCTGCGTGCCTGCACAAGCGCAGGCTCCCATTGAGATCCAATGGTGGCACTCGATGAGTGCAGCGCTGGGCGACTGGGTCAATGACCTGGCCAAGCAATACAACGCCAGCCAGACCCAGTACAAAGTGGTTCCCACGTACAAGGGCCAGTATGACGAATCGATGACCGGTGCCATCGCCGCCTTCCGCGCCGGCAATGCCCCCCACATCCTGCAGGTGTTCGAAGTGGGCACCGCCACCATGATGGCTAGCAAGGGCGCCATCGTGCCTGCGGCCAAGGTGCTGAACGACGCAGGCTTCAAGTTTGAGCCCACCGAATATGTGTCCGCAGTGGCCGGCTACTACACCGCCCCCAACGGCCAGATGCTGAGCTACCCGCTCAACAGCTCCACCACCATCTTCTATTACAACAAGGACGCCTTCAAGAAGGCCGGCCTGGACGCCGACAAGCCGCCCAAGACCTGGCCCGAAGTGTTCGCTGCCGCCTCCAAGCTCAAGGCCAGCGGCCACAGCTGCCCGTTCACCACCAGCTGGGTGAGCTGGACGCAGCTGGAGAGCTTCTCGCTGTGGCACAACACTCTGTTCGCATCGAAGAACAACGGCTTTGATGGCAACGACGCCCAGCTGCAGATCAACACCCCCCTGCACGTTCGCCACTTCGAGAACCTGGCCAAGGCCTCCAAGGAAGGCAGCTTCGTCTACAAGGGCCGCAACAACACCGCCGATGCATCCTTCCCCTCCGGAGAATGCGCCATGATCACCGGCTCGTCGGGCCTGTACGCCCGCGTGGCCAAGGAAGCCAAGTTTGCCTACGGCATCTCCACCCTGCCCTACTACCCTGATGTGAAGGGCGCTCCCCAGAACACCGCCATCGGTGGTGCCAGCCTGTGGGTGATGGCCGGCAAGAAGCCCGAGGAATACAAGGGCGTGGCCAGCTTCCTGAACTTCCTGAACGACACCAAGGTGCAGGCCGCCAGCCACCAGCGCACGGGCTACCTGCCTGTGACCATGGGCGCGTACAAGCTCACAGAGGCCTCCGGTTTCTATGACAAGAACCCCGGCACCGATGTGGCCGTGACGCAGATGATCCGCAAGGCCACCGACAAGTCGCGCGGCATCCGCCTGGGCAACTTCGTGCAGATCCGCACGATCATCGACGAGGAAACCGAACAGATCTGGTCGGGTAAGAAGTCGCCCAAGGAAGCCCTGGACACCGCTGTGACCCGTGGCAACGAACAACTGGCCCGCTTCGCACGCGCCAACAAGTAAGTACGGTCCACCATCTGTCGGTGTTACCCCGCCCCACAGCAGGGTGACACCGAAAGCCCGCCGCCCCGTCAACCAGCATGGTTCACGGGGCGGCGGGGTTTTCTTTTTGAGAGTTTCGTCATGGAAAAACGCGTACTTTTCCGCTCTGCATGGCTGCCCTGGGTGCTTCTGGCGCCGCAGCTGGTCATCATCAGCGTGTTCTTCTTCTGGCCCGCAGGCCAAGCCCTGGTGCAGTCGTTCCAGATGCAGGACAGCTTCGGCATGTCCACCGAATGGGTGGGGCTGGACAACTTCAAGGCCCTGTTCGAGGACCCTGGCTACCTGGCATCCTTCAAGACCACGGCCTTCTTCTCGATCCTGGTGGCAGTGGTGGGCATTGGCCTGTCGCTGATCCTCGCGATCTTTGCCGACCGCATCATCAAGGGCGCCATCGTCTACAAGACCGCCCTGCTGCTGCCCTACGCCGTGGCCCCTGCGGTGGCAGGGGTGCTGTGGATGTTCATGTTCTCGCCCTCCCTGGGTGTGGTGGCGTACATGCTGCGCCAGTCGGGCTTTGACTGGAACCACATGCTCAACTCCGACCATGCGATGACGCTGATCGTGATTGCTGCGGTGTGGAAGCAGATCTCCTACAACTTCCTGTTTTTCCTCGCAGGCCTGCAGTCCATCCCCAAGTCGCTGATCGAAGCTGCCGCCATCGACGGCGCCGGCCCCTGGCGCCGGTTCTGGAGCATCCAGTTCCCGCTGCTTTCGCCCACGACGTTCTTCCTGCTGGTGATCAACGTCGTGTATGCGTTCTTCGACACCTTTGCCATCGTGGACTCCACCACGCAAGGCGGCCCCGGGCGCGACACCTCCATCCTGGTCTACAAGGTCTACCACGACGGTTTCAAGGCCATGGACATGGGCGGCTCGGCCGCGCAGTCGGTGGTGCTGATGGCCATCGTCGTGGTGCTGACGGTCATCCAATTCCGCTACGTCGAGAAGAAAGTGCAGTACTGAAATGGTTGAACGCAGTCCCTACCTCACCGCGTTCTCGCACCTCATCATGGTGCTGGGCGTGATCATCGTCGGCTTCCCGCTGTACCTGGCCTTCGTGGCCTCCACGCACACGGCGCAGGACATCGTGCAGGTGCCCATGCCCATGGTGCCCGGCAGCAACTTCTGGCAGACCTACCACGATGCGCTGTTTGGCGGCGGCTCAGGCCCAGGCTCCAGCGCCCCCGTGGCCCGCATGATGTGGGTGAGTTTCATCACCGCCATCGTCATCACCCTGGGCAAGATCGCCATCTCGCTGCTGTCGGCGTTTGCCATCGTGTATTTCCGCTTTCCCTTCAAGGGCATCTGCTTCTGGCTGATCTTCATCACGCTGATGCTGCCGGTGGAAGTGCGCATCGGGCCCACTTACCAGGTCGTGTCCAACCTGGGCATGCTCAACACCTACGCGGGCCTGACCGTGCCGCTGATCGCCTCGGCCACTGCCACCTTCCTGTTCCGGCAGTTCTTCCTGACGGTGCCCGATGAGCTGGTGGAGGCCGCACGCGTGGACGGCGCCGGCCCCATGCGCTTTTTCAAGGACATCCTGGTGCCGCTGTCGCGCACCTCGATTGCCGCGCTGTTCGTGATCCAGTTCATCTACGGCTGGAACCAGTACCTCTGGCCCTTGCTGGTGACCACCTCCGAGGACATGTACCCCGTGGTCATCGGCATCAAGCGCATGCTGGCCGGCGGCGATGCAGGCAACGAGTGGAACATCGTGATGGCCACGGCCCTGCTGGCCATGCTGCCGCCCGCCTTCGTGGTCGTGGTCATGCAGCGCTGGTTCGTCAAGGGCCTGGTGGATACCGAAAAATAAGACAAAACCCCTGCAAGCGCTTGTTCAATAAGCCCCTGTAGCTATCAAACTCATTGCACATATGGCATCCCTCTCTCTTCGCAACATCGTCAAGCGCTACGGCGTGGGCCCCAAGGCCAACCAGGTCATCCACGGCGTGAACGCCGAGATCAAGGACGGCGAGTTCGTCGTCATCGTCGGCCCCTCAGGCTGCGGTAAGTCCACCCTGCTGCGCATGGTGGCGGGCCTGGAAGAAATCTCCGGCGGCGAGCTGCGCATCGGCGACCGCGTGGTCAACGACCTGGAGCCCGCACAGCGCGACATCGCCATGGTGTTCCAGAACTACGCGCTGTACCCGCACATGACGAACTACGAGAACATGGCCTACGGCCTGAAGATCGCCAAGGTGCCCAAGGAAGAAATCCAGCGCCGCGTGGACAAGGCCGCCAAGATCCTCGAACTCTCGCACCTGCTGGAGCGCAAGCCGCGCGAACTGTCCGGCGGCCAGCGCCAGCGCGTGGCCATGGGCCGCGCCATCGTGCGCCAGCCGCAAGTCTTCTTGTTTGACGAGCCCTTGTCCAACCTGGACGCCAAGCTGCGCGCCCAGACGCGCCTCGAAATCCAGAAACTGCACCGCGAACTGGGCATCACCAGCCTGTTCGTGACGCACGACCAGGTCGAGGCCATGACGCTGGCCCAGCGCATGATCGTGATGAACGCAGGCAACATGGAGCAGTTCGGCACGCCCGAAGAGGTCTACCACACGCCCGCCTCCACCTTTGTGGCCAGCTTCATCGGCTCGCCCCCCATGAACCTGCTCAAGAACGCCCCGGGCGCCAAGCCGGGCACCATCCTGGGCATCCGCCCCGAGCATCTGGACGTGGGCAGCGAGGGCTGGGCGGTCACGGTCGAAACCGTGGAGCTGCTGGGCGCCGAGCGCCTGATCTACGGCCGCCTCAACGGCGAGCAGATCATCGTGCGCGTGGAAGAAGGCACCCATGCGCCGCAGCCCGACGCGGTGATCCATGTGCTGCCGCGCCCGGACCGCCTGCATGCGTTCGATGCCACCACGGGCAAACGCATCCCCGGCTGAGCCTGTGCAGCCGGGTGAAGCCGTCCGCGCCAGGCGAGGCATTCTGGCCACCGTGCCGGTGCTGGCCTCCCTGCACCTGGCAGAAACCCGGCAGTTCTACGTCGAACGGCTGGGCTTCACCGTGCTGCTGGAGATGGACAACTACCTGATCCTGCAGCGCGACGGCTGCGAACTGCACTTCTGGCACTGCACCGAGCGCCACATTGCAGAAAACACCTCGTGCTACGTGCGTGCAGACACCGGCTTGCTGCACGCGGATTTCACGGCACGGGGCCTGCAACTGGCGTCCCCTACCGTCCAGCCCTGGGGCATGAAGGAGATGTTTGTCATCGACCCCCACGGCAACCTGCTGAAATTTGGTGAACCCGCATGAGCGCACCCTCGTCCCCCCTCGCCCCCTGGCCCTACCCCCGCTGGATCGCCCACCGCGGCGCTGGCAAGCTGGCCCCTGAAAACACCTTGGCCGCGTTCCGGCTGGGCGCCCAGTACGGCTACCGCATGTTCGAGTGCGACGCCAAGCTGAGCAGCGACGGCGTGCCTTTTCTGATGCACGACGCCACGCTGGAGCGCACGACCAACGGCCACGGCACCGGCGGTGATCTGCCCTGGGCCCAGCTCGCCCAGCTGGACGCCGGCGGCTGGCACTCTCGCAGTCACGCGGGCGAGCCCCTGCCCACCCTGGAGAACCTGGCGCGCTACTGCATCGCCAACGGTTTTTTCCTGAACATCGAGATCAAGCCCACGCCGGGGCAGGAAGAAGTGACTGGCCGCGTGGTGGGTGAATACGCTGCGCGGCTATGGCAAGGCCAGGCTGTGCCGCCCTTGTTCTCGTCGTTCAAGCCCGAGGCACTGGCCGGTGCCATGGCCACCGCCCCCCATATACCCCGCGCGCTGCTCATCGACGCGCTCTGGGACGGGTGTTTGGACAAGGCCCAGGCGCTTGGCTGCGTGGCCATCGTGTGCAACCACGCGCTGTGGGACCAGGCTCTGGTGACCCAAGTGCACGGCATGGGCATGCGTACGCTGAGCTACACGGTGAATGACGACTGGGCAGCGCAGCGCCTCATCGCGCTGGGCACGGACGGCATCATCACCGACCGGGTGGATTTTTTCTCGCCTGCCAAGCCTTAGGGCACCACTTCACCAAAACACCCCATCCCATTCCAGCGGCCACCGTGGGCCGGCCTCACCGGGCCACCGGTGGTGTCCCCCTTCAGGGGGAAGGCGCTTAGCGCCTCAGGGGGTCAATCCATCTTCGCGCCGGACTTCTTGACAGCATCCGCCCAGCGCGGCATCTCGGCGGCCAGGAACTTGGCAAAGTCGTCTGCGCCCAAAAACGCCGGATCGGCACCCTGGCTCACCATCCGGTTGCGCACGTCGGGCATCTGCAACACCTGGCCAAAGGCGTCACTGAGCTTGTTGACCACGTCCTTGGGCGTGCCTGCGGGCGCCAGAAAACCGTAGAAGCCCACCACCTCAAAGCCCTTGATGCCGCTCTCGATCACTGTGGGCACCTCGGGCAGCGCGGGGTTGCGCTCCTTGCTAGTCACGGCCAGGGCGCGCACCTTGCCTTGCTTGTGGTACGAAGCAGCCTGGGGAATGCTCTCGGCCATGAACTGCACCTGCCCGCCCATGAGGTCGGTGAACGCGGGGGCGCTGCCCCGGTAGGGGATGTGCACCATGAATAGGCCCGTGGCCGTCTTGAACATCTCGGGCACCAGGTGGCTGATGCCGCCATTGCCCGCCGAGCCAAAGTTGACCTGACCGGGCCGCGACTTGGCATAGGCCATGAACTCCTGCAGGTTCTTCGCGGGCACGCTGGGGTTGACCAGCAAGGCCAGCGGCTGCATGGCGGTGCGCGCCACGGGCACAAAGTCCTTCAGGGTGGCATAGGGCAGTCGGCTGTACAGCGCGGGGTTGATAACCATCACCCCCGTGTTGGCCAGCATGATCGTGTGGCCGTCCGGGGGCGCTCTCATGACCTCCTGCGCACCCACGGTGCCACCGGCACCGGCCTTGTAGTCCATTACCACGGGTTGGCCCAGCACGGTCTGCAGCTTGTCGGACAGCAGGCGCGCATGCTGGTCCAGCGGCCCGCCAGCGGGGAAGCCCACCACGATACGAACGGGCTTGGACGGAAACGCCTGCGCATGCGCGACGGCAGCCAAGGCCAGGCCTGCGGCCAGGGTGATGCAGGTACGCAGCAGCTTCATGGGGTTGTCTCCAGCTTGGGTTATGGGTGTGAGGGATGCTTGCCGCTTCCGCCGACGCGGACCATGGCAGCCGCTTGGGAAGATGCAAAGAGGCTATCAGACCCGAGGGCACGGCAGCCCTCCAGAGCACCTCTCGCAAACCCTCAAAAAATGCGACGGCTTGCTGAAAGCTTCAGGCCTTCCAGCCCCGCACCAGCACCCACTGGCAGGTGGCGCAGGCCACGACCAGCGCGGCATAGGTGAGCATCTTGCCGTCGCGCCCCCACAGCACCAGCCCTGCCGCGAGCACCGCCACCCCTACGGCAAACAGAATCGCCCCACGCAGCCACACCGACATCGCAGAGACGCTGCGCGAGCCCACCAGGCGGCCCGAAAGCACCAGCACGAGCGCCACGGCGGCAGCGGGTGCAACAAAGTTGAGGAGGTGGTTGGCGATGTCCAGCGGACCCATGGAATTGACCCAAATCAAGGCTTGAACAAGCAAGGCCGCCTGTTCGGGCCAACAATTTTATAATTGCAGCTTATGGCAGTCTGGGCCCTCGGCATCAACCACACCACCGCGCCGCTCGATCTGCGTGGCCGGTTTGCGTTTGCGCTCGACCAGATTGCGCCCACGTTGCAGGGTTTGCGCCAGTCGCTGGGCAGTAACACCCGGCACCCCGGCGTGGAAACCGCCATCATTTCCACCTGCAACCGCACCGAAATTTACTGCGCTGCCGAGGCGCCGGCCATGGACCACACGCTGGGCTGGCTGGCACAGAGCGGTGGCGTGAGCCCGGCCCTGCTGCGCTCGCACTCCTACACCCTCGAAGACAGCCTCGTCGCCCGCCATGCCTTCCGCGTGGCCAGCGGGCTCGATTCGATGGTGCTGGGCGAGGCCCAGATCCTGGGCCAGATGAAAGACGCCGTGCGCGCAGCCGAAACAGCCGGCGCACTGGGCACCACGCTCAACCAGCTGTTCCAGCGCAGCTTTGCGGTGGCCAAAGAGGTGCGCACCAGCACCGAGATTGGCGCGCACAGCATCAGCATGGCCGCCGCCGCCGTGCGCCTGGCCAGCCAGCTGTTTGAAGACCTCTCCAAGATCCGTGTGCTGTTTGTGGGCGCGGGCGAGATGATCGAGCTGTGCGCCACGCACTTCGCGGCCAAGAACCCCAAGGCCATCGCCATTGCCAACCGCACGCTGGAACGCGGCGAAAAGCTCGCCACCCGCTTTGGCGGTGAGGTGATGCGCCTGGCCGACCTGCCCGAGCGCCTGCACGAGTTCGACGCCGTCATCAGCTGCACCGCCAGCAGCCTGCCCATCATCGGCCTGGGCGCTGTGGAGCGCGCTTTGAAGAAGCGCCGCCACCGCCCCATCTTCATGGTGGACCTGGCCGTACCGCGCGACATCGAGCCCGAGGTGAAAGCCCTGGGCGACGTCTACCTGTACACCGTGGACGACCTGGCCACCGTGGTCCAGACCGCGCAGGCCAACCGTCAGGCCGCCGTGGCGCAGGCCGAGGCGATCATCGATGCGGGCGTGCAGAGCTTCATGCACTGGATGGAGCTGCGCAGCCCCGCCGCGGCCGAGGGTGGCGTGGTGCCGTTGATCCAGCAGCTCAACGCTCAGACGGACGAATGGCGTGCGCTGGAAATCGCCCGCGCCAAGAAGCTGCTGGCCAAGGGCGAGGACGTGGACGCCGTGCTCGAAGCCCTCTCGCGCGGCCTCACACAAAAGATGCTGCACGGCACCCTGGCCGAGCTGCGCGCGGGCGATGCCGAGATGCGCGCCCAGACGGCCCAGACCGTCTCGCGCCTGTTCCTGCGCTCGCAAAGCAAGACCCCCCACAACAACGGCCTGTAGCGGCGCTCTCCCGCTCCACAGCCGTTCCGATTTGAGTCAAATCGGCCCCAAGCGCATGATCTATCTGCGCTACCAGCTACCCAATCTGTAGCAAATCTTTTTCCCAGAATTCCATGAAACCCTTTCTCCGAAGCCAGCTGGAGCGCTACGCACAACGCCTGGGCGAACTCGACTTTCTGCTCTCGCGCGAAGACATCATGAGCGACATGGCGCAGTACCGGCGCATCTCCGTGGAGCATGCCGAGGTCACGCAGGTCGCAGGCCGCTACGCCCGCTACCAGCAGCGCGAGGCCGACCTCGCGGGTGCCCGCGAGATGCTGGCCGACCCCGACATGGCCGAGATGGCACAGGAAGAAATCACCAGCGCCGAGGCCGAGCTGGTGCAGCTGGAGGATGAACTCCAGCGCCTGCTGCTGCCCAAGGACCCCGACGACGCGCGCAATGCCTTCGTCGAAATCCGCGCGGGCACGGGCGGCGATGAATCCGCCCTGTTCGCCGCCGACCTGACCCGCATGTACACCCGCTACGCCGCCACCCAGGGCTGGAAGGTGGAGATCATGAGCGCCAACGAAAGCGAGCTGGGCGGCTACAAGGAACTCGTGCTGCGCGTGGAGGGCGACCACGTGTACGGCGCGCTCAAGTTCGAATCCGGCGGCCACCGCGTGCAGCGCGTGCCCGCCACTGAGACGCAGGGCCGCATCCACACCAGCGCCTGCACCGTGGCCGTGATGCCCGAGCCCGACGAGCACCAGGCCATTACGCTGAATCCGGCCGACCTGCGCATCGACACCTTCCGCGCCAGCGGCGCGGGCGGCCAGCACATCAACAAGACCGACTCGGCCGTACGCGTGGTGCACTTGCCCACCGGCATCGTGGCCGAGTGCCAGGACGGCCGCAGCCAGCACAGCAACAAGGCCAAGGCGCTGCAGGTGCTGCAGGCCCGCATCCAGGAGAAAGAGCGCAGCGAACGCGCCGCCAAAGAAGCCGCGCTGCGCAAGGGCCTGATCGGCAGCGGCGACCGCAGCGACCGCATCCGCACCTACAACTTCCCGCAGGGGCGCCTGACCGACCACCGCATCAACCTCACGCTGTACAAGCTGCTGGCCGTGATGGAAGGCGACCTGGGCGATGTGCTGCAGGCCCTGCAGCATGCCCGCGAGGCCGAGCAGCTGGAAGAGCTGGAGATGGGCGCCACCGGGTGAGCCAGGCCAGAATTTGAGAAAAATTGGCTGGTAGCGCTAGATTCATATGCCTGAACAGCTATCAAAACAATAGTGAACCACACCACCGCTCCCACCCTCGCCCAGGCTTTGGCGCAGGCCCACACCCTGGGCCTGGCGCGTATCGACGCGCAACTGCTGCTGCTGCACGCTGTGGGTCGCCCTGACGCAGGCCGCGCCTGGCTGCTGGCGCACGACTCCGACGCCATGGACGACACCGTGCACACCCAGTTCATCGCCCTGTGCCAGCGCCGTTTGGCGGGCGAGCCGGTGGCCTACCTCACCGGCCGCAAGGAGTTCTACGGCCTGCCGCTGCAGGTGGACGCGCGCGTGCTGGACCCGCGCCCCGACACCGAAACCCTGGTGGACTGGGCGCTGGAGGTGATCGCCCCGCTGGCATCGCCCCGGGTGGTGGACCTGGGCACCGGCAGCGGCGCCATCGCCCTGGCGCTGCAAAGCCAGCGCACCGACGCCCAGGTGCTCGCGGTAGATGCCAGTACCGATGCGCTGGCCGTGGCGCAGGCCAACGCCGAGCGGCTGGGCCTGCCCGTGCAGTTCCAGCCAGCGAACTGGCTGACGGGCGTGGAGGGCCCCTTCGATGCCATCGTCTCCAACCCGCCCTACATCCCCAGCGCCGACCCGCACCTGGCCGCGCTGACGCACGAGCCGCTGCAGGCCCTGGCCAGCGGCGCAGACGGCCTGGAAGACATCCGCACCATCGTGGCCCAGGCGCCCACCCACCTGCGCCCCGGCGGCTGGCTGCTGCTGGAGCATGGCTATGACCAGGCACAAGCCGTGCAGGCCCTGCTTGCCGCCCACGGCTTTGCCCAGGTGCAAAGCCGCAATGACCTCGCTGGCATTGCGCGTTGCACGGGCGGGCAGTGGCCTGCGGCACAGACAGTGAAATAATCCACCCCATCGCGGGCTCTCAGCATTTCTCGCCCGCCCCATCCAAGGAGTTTTCCCATGAGCGACACCCAACAACGCATCGACGCCCTCGTCAAATCCAGCGACATCCTGCTGTTCATGAAGGGCAGCGCCAGCTTCCCCATGTGCGGTTTCTCCGGCCGCGCCATCCAGATCCTGAAAGCCTGCGGCGTGGACCCCAAGAGCGTGGTCACCGTCAACGTGCTGGAAGACGACGAAATCCGCCAGGGCATCAAGGAATACAGCAACTGGCCCACGATCCCCCAGCTGTACGTGAAGGGCGAGTTCATTGGCGGCTCGGACATCATGATGGAGATGTACGAATCGGGCGAACTCAAGCAGGTGCTGGGCACCGAGGGCTGATCGAGGCAGCCGTTGCGCCACCCGCCATCAGGCCGCCTTCGGGCGGCCTTTTTGTTTGCCCGCAACAGAGGCACCAATCAGGGGCTTTTCCGATGGAGCAGCGGGCATGTTGTGTGCTTGAATGATTGCGTGACGTAACCCTCACAGGAGCATGCAATGACCAGCCATAGCCTTGTTCCCCAGTCCCCCGCCCTGCGCCTGCCGGTGGCCCAGATGCGCAACGTGTTCCATCCGGGTGATGTGGAACGCAAGCTGGCCCGGTTGCAAGAGTCGGGCAACCAGCGCGAATACGAAACCCTGCGCACCGTGTACGAACGCATGCTGGAGCGTGGCCCGGAGCGTTTTCAGGTCAAGCCCTCTGGCGTGCCCGACATGGCCAGCCTGTACGAGCAGTTGCCCAACTTCACCGAGGTGCTGGACGACGTGAAGCGCCACGTGGCGCTGGCACAGGACAGCAGCGACGGCCTGGAAGTCACGCCCATGCTGCTGCTGGGCCCACCCGGCATCGGCAAGACCCACTTTGCACGCCACCTGGCCGAGCTGCTGGGCACGGGCATGAACCTGCTGCCGATGAGCTCTATGACCGCTGGCTGGTTGCTCTCGGGCTCGTCCGCACAATGGAAGGGCGCGCGGCCTGGCAAAGTGTTTGAAGCGCTTGTGGAGGGCGAATACGCCAATCCGGTCATCGTGGTGGACGAGATCGACAAAGCCAGCAGCGATGCGCAGTACGACCCGCTGGGCGCGCTGTACAGCCTGCTCGAATACGACACGGCGCAGAGCTTTACCGACGAGTTTGCCGAGGTGGCCATCGATGCGAGCCAGGTGATCTGGATCACCACGGCCAATGACACACGCGGCATTCCCGACCCCATCCTGAACCGCATGAACGTGTTCGAGGTGGAGGCGCCCACGCTGGATCAGGCCCGCACCATCGCCCGCAATCTGTACCAGGGCATCCGCGCGGGGCATGACTGGGGCCGCCTGATCGACCCCGAACCGCTGGACGACGTGCTCGACCACCTGGCCCAGATGCCCCCGCGCGAGATGCGGCGGGCGCTGATGACAGGCTTTGGCAACGCGCGGCTGGACCGCCGGTCTACCGTGGAGATCACCGACCTGCCCAAGGCCGCCACGGGGCGCAACCGCATAGGGTTTGTGCAGTAAGTAGCGCGTTCGTCGCCTGCTGGTGCTGCCTCCCACGCCACGCCAAGCAAAGGCCTGGCGCGGGGTTGCCACCACCCACCCAGGCAGCATCAGCAGGCCGGCGCACGAGGTGCGCAGATACACTTGGTGGCCCGTGGCACACACTCCGTGCACCGGCTCCAACCCCGTCCCATGACCCTGTCCCAAAGCCTCTTCGTGATCGGGCTGCTGATTGCAGCCAGCGCCTTTTTCTCCATGGCCGAGATTTCGCTCGCGGCCGCCCGCCGCCTGCGCCTGCGCCAGATGGCCGACGAAGGCGACGCGCGCGCGGACCGGGTGCTGCGCATGCAAGAGCAGCCGGGCGACTACTTCACGGTGGTGCAGGTGGGTCAAAACGCCGTGGCCATCCTAGGCGGTATCGTGGGCGAAGGGGCGCTGAGCCCGCACTTCAGCGAACTGTTTGCGCTGTGGATGTCGGGCCCCACGGCCGAGCGGGCGGGTTTCCTAGCGTCTTTCCTCATCATCACCTCGCTGTTCATCCTGTTTGCCGACCTGTTCCCCAAACGCCTGGGCATGGCCGAGCCCGAACGGCTGGTGGTGCGGCTCGCCCAGCCCATGGCCTGGTGCATGACGCTGCTGCGGCCGCTGGTATGGTTCTACAGCCGGGGGGCGGATGCGCTGTTCCGCCTGCTGGGCTTGTCGTCGCTGCGGGACGATCGCATCACCTCGGACGACATCCTGGCCATGATGGAGGCCGGCGCCCGCGCCGGGGTGCTGGCAGCGCGCGAGCAACAGGTCATCACCAACGTGTTTGAGCTGGACACGCGCACGGTGTCCAGCGCCATGTCGCCGCGCGACCGGGTGGCGTTCTTCCTGCGCGACGAGCCCGACTCGGTGATCCGCCTGCGCATTGCGGCCGAGCCGTTTTCGACCTATCCGGTGTGCGAGGGGGACATCGACCATGTGGTCGGCTATGTGGATGCCAAGGATTTGTTCCAGCGCGTGCTGAACAACCAGCCGATTTCGCTGGCCGACGACAGTCTGGTGCGCAAAGTGCTGATCGTGCCCGACCGGCTCACGTTGTCGGAAGTGCTGGAGCAGTTCCGCCAAGTGCACGAGGACTTTGCGGTCATCGTGAACGAATACAGCCTGGTGGTGGGCGTGGTCACGCTGAACGACGTGATGAGCACCGTGATGGGTGACCTGGTGGGCCCGGTGGATGAGGAGCAGATCGTGCGGCGGGATGAAAACTCCTGGCTCATCGACGGTGTGACGCCCATCGAGGATGTGCTGCACGCGCTGTCACTGGACGAGTTGCCGCACACCGGCGAATACGAAACCCTGGCGGGCTTTCTGATGGTGATGCTGCGCCGCGTGCCGCGCCGCACCGACAGCGTGAGCTGGGACGGCTACAAGTTTGAGGTGCTGGATGTGGACAGCTACCGCATCGACCAGGTCATGGTGTCCCGGCTAGGCGGGGCCTCTGGCGGCACTGCGGCGAACCCGTCAGCCCCCGCAGCAACCACCGCGCAGTGACCGGGGCCCGGCCGGTGTCATGCCCCGTCCACTAATTTAAGCGGCGGGCGACTGCGGCCGGTCGGCAAACAGCCACTTGCGCTGGGCCGCAAACACGGCATCCGGGTAGGGCGACCGGCCTCGGCTGCCGTTGTAGCGGCCCAGGGCCATGAACAGGTCGCCCTGCTCCCGGTCAATGTAGTGGCGCAGGATGACGCAGCCAAAACGCAGGTTGGTCTGCATGTGAAACAGCTTGCCCGGGTCGCCGTCGCCAATCACGCGCGTCCAGAACGGCATGACCTGCATGTAGCCCCGCGCTCCGACGCTGGACACCGCAAACTTGCGGAATCCGCTTTCCACCTGGATCAGCCCCAGGACCAGAGAGACATCCAGCCCGGCGCGCTTGGATTCGTACCAGACCGTCTGCAGGAAGTCGCGGCGTACCTCCAGGTCCGGCTTGCGCGGGCGGAGGCGATCGCTTTGCGTACCCAGCCACCGCAGGTAGTGCAGGCGCGCTTCGGTGGTGAAAAACTCCGGTTCGGGCGGCGCCTGGTTGGCAATGGCCGAGCTGAGTGCGGTACGCACCGAGTCCATCAGGGGCTCCTCCAGCTGCCCGCCGGCGTGCGCCACCTGCGGAGCACCCAGCCAGGCAGCGGGCGCTGCCAGCGACGCCAGCGATACCAGGCAGCCGCGGCGTGACACCCCCCCGGGGCCGCCAGCGGCAGCAGCCCACGGAGGGTTCAAGATGGCGCCGCTCTTGCTCATACGGCCATGCGGCCCTTCACGTGGGCCAGGATGTCGGCCACGGCCACCTTGGTGGCTGCGGCATCACGGCGGTGCTGGTACTCGACCACACCTTCCTTCAGGCTCTTGTCGCCGATGGTCACGCGGTGGGGCACGCCGATAAGCTCCCAGTCGGCAAACATGGCGCCGGGACGCTCGCCACGGTCGTCCAGGATCACGTCCACGCCTGCGGCCAGCAGGTCGGCATACAGCTGCTCGGCCGTAGCCTTGACGGCCTCGCTGCGGTCCATGCCCACGGGGCAGACCACCACCGTGAACGGTGCAATGGCGTCCGGCCAGATGATGCCGCGCTCGTCGTGGTTTTGTTCAATGGCGGCGGCGGGCAGGCGCGTCACGCCAATGCCGTAGCAACCCATTTCGAAGAATGCTGGCTTGCCATCGTCGCCCAGGAAGGTTGCGTTCATGCCCTTGCTGTACTTGGTGCCCAGGTAGAACACATGGCCCACTTCGATGCCGCGCTCGATCGCCAGCTCGCCCTTGCCGTCCGGGGAGCGGTCGCCCGCTACCACGTTGCGCAGGTCAGCCACCATGTCGGGCTCGGGCAGGTCGCGACCCCAGTTGACGCCGGTGATGTGAAAGTCCACTTCGTTGGCGCCGCAAATCCAGTCTGCCATCACAGCAACTTCGCGGTCCACCACGATCTTCAAAGGTTTCTTGAGGCCAATGGGGCCCAGGTACCCCGGCTTGCAGCCAAAGTGGTCCTCGATTTCGCCCAGCGTCGCGAAGCGGAAGCCCGCCAGTCCGGGCACCTTGCCGACCTTGATCTCGTTCATGTCATGGTCGCCGCGCAGCAGCAGCAGCCAGACCTGGGTCTTGACAATCTCACCGGCTTCGTTGGTTTCGTCTGTAGCCAGCACCAGCGACTTCACGGTGGTGTTGAGCGGAACACCCAGCAGTTCCGCCACATCGGCGCAGGTGCTCTTGCCCGGGGTCGCCGTCTTGGTCAGCGCCTGCGTGGCAGCGCCGCGTGGTCCGGCGGGGGCCAGCGCTTCGGCCTTTTCCATATTGGCGGCGTAGTCGCTCTGCGGACAGTAGACGATAGCGTCTTCACCGGTTGCAGCAATCACCTGGAATTCTTCCGACAGGTCACCACCGATGGCGCCGCTGTCAGCGGCCACGGCACGATAGGTCAGGCCGAAGCGGTCAAAGATCCGCCGGTAGGCCTGCGCCATCACCTGGTAGCTGGCCTTGGCGGCCGCCTGGTCGCGGTCAAAGCTGTAGGCATCCTTCATGATGAACTCACGGCCGCGCATGAGGCCAAAACGGGGACGGCGCTCGTCGCGGAACTTGGTCTGGATCTGGTAGAAGTTCTTCGGCAGCTGCTTGTAGCTCTTGAGCTCCTGGCGTGCAATGTCAGTGATCACTTCTTCGCTGGTGGGCTGCACCACAAAGTCGCGGCCATGGCGATCCTGGATGCGCAGCAACTCGGGACCCATTTTCTCAAAGCGGCCCGTTTCCTGCCAGAGCTCGGCGGGCTGCACCACCGGCATGGTCA
The DNA here is from genome assembly GCF_056314325.1 of Acidovorax sp. DMC1. Taxonomy (NCBI): domain Bacteria; kingdom Pseudomonadati; phylum Pseudomonadota; class Betaproteobacteria; order Burkholderiales; family Comamonadaceae; genus Acidovorax; species Acidovorax sp. DMC1. Next base: position 65,644 of record NZ_JBQUYO010000011.1, read on the forward strand.
GCTCCACGGCGCCCGCGCGGTTCATTTCCTCGCGCACGATGGCTTCCACCTTGCGGATCACGCGCAGGCCCAGCGGCATGTAGTTATAGATGCCAGCGCCCAGCTTCTTGATCAGCCCGGCCCGCGTCATGAGTTTGTGGCTGACCACTTCGGCATCCGCCGGAGCTTCCTTGAGGGTGGAAATGAAGAATTGGGAGGCTTTCATCGGGATTCGATTGCAGGCAGAACGGGGCCGTCCACTTGCTGCGCGCTAGGCGCCGTGCATAATGGACACAGTTTAAAAATTTGGGGTTTGATTATGCTTGACCGGGACGGCTTTCGGCCGAACGTCGGCATCATCCTGCTCAACCAGAAAAACCAGGTGTTTTGGGGCAAGCGTATACGCACCCACAGCTGGCAGTTCCCGCAGGGTGGCATTGACCGGGGCGAGACCCCCGAGCAGGCCATGTTCCGTGAGCTGCATGAGGAGGTGGGATTATTGCCCAACCACGTTCGCGTGGTGGCCCGCACCCGGGACTGGTTGCGCTATGAGGTGCCTGACCGGTACATCCGCCGCGATGCACGCGGCCACTACAAGGGCCAGAAGCAGATCTGGTACCTGTTGCAATTGATGGGGCACGACTGGGACTTGAACCTGCGCGCCACCAACCACCCGGAGTTTGACGCTTGGCGGTGGAACGACTATTGGGTTCCGCTGGATGTGGTGGTCGAGTTCAAACGTGGCGTTTACGAGATGGCGCTCACCGAACTGGCCCGGTATCTTCCGCGCCACGAACAGCGCAACCGTTATTTGCGCAGTGGCTTGCGCACCAGAGAGGGAGAACACACCGGCGCTGCGAACATGTTTCGCACAGGCTCCATGCTCGTCAACCCGGGAATGGAGCTCCCGCCAGGCGCCAGCTTCGACCCCGACCCGCAAAACAGCATGCCAGGAGAGCTCGACGGTATGCCATCGGTATCAGATACACCGCGCTGACCCAGGAGCGCTCCATGCAAAACGCCTGCAAATGCAGGCGTTTTGTTTTGGTGGGTGGATTGCCCTCAGCCCAGAACCGGCAAGAGCACGGGCTGTTCGATGCGCGCCGTCAGCCTCTAGGCACCCTGCGCCAGCACGAGATTGTCGCGGTGGACCATCTCCGGCTCCGCCATGTAACCGAGCAGTTTCTCAAACTCCGTTGACGGCTTGCGGCACAGCAGGCGCGCTTCGGCAGCCGCATAGTTGGCCAAGCCACGTGCAATCTCGGCTCCTGACCCGTCGCGCACGGCAATCACATCGCCACGCGAGAAGTCGCCCTCCACCGCCGTCATGCCGATGGGCAGCAAACTTTTGCCCTCGTCGCGCACCTTGGCGGCCGCACCCGCGTCCACCACCACGGAGCCGCGCAGCTGCAGATGGTCGGCCATCCACTGCTTGCGGGCCTGCTTTTTCTGCGTTTGGGCGACCAGGAGCGTGCCCAATGCCTCGCCATTCACGAGCCGAACCAGCACATCGAGCTCGCGTCCCCAGGCGATCACGGTCGATGCGCCGGAGCCCGCCGCACGCTTGGCCGCCAGGATCTTGGTGATCATGCCGCCCTTGCCGATGCTGGAGCCCGCGCCGCCCGCCATCGCTTCCAGCGCCAGATCACCTGCCTTCGCCTCGTGCACAAATTCTGCGGAGGGATCACGGCGCGGGTCAGCGGTGTACAGACCCTTCTGGTCGGTGAGGATGATCAGGGCGTCGGCCTCCACGAGGTTGGCCACCAGCGCACCCAGCGTGTCGTTGTCGCCAAACTTGATCTCGTCATTGACCACCGTGTCGTTTTCGTTGATCACCGGCACCACACCCAAACGCAGCAGCGTGAGCAAGGTAGAGCGTGCATTGAGATAACGCTCGCGGTCGGCCAGATCGGCATGGGTAAGCAGCACCTGCGCGCTGCCCATGCCCTGCTCGCGCAGCTTGGTCTCGTACATCTGCGCCAGACCCATCTGCCCCACTGCTGCAGCAGCCTGCAACTCGTGGACTTCCTGGGGTCGCGTGGTCCAGCCCAAGCGCTTCATGCCTTCTGCAATGGCGCCACTGGACACCATCACCACCTCGCGCGGGGCGCCCCCGTCACCGCGTACCAGAGCGGCCAGTTGGCGACTCCACTCGCCGATGGCAGTTTCATCCAATCCACGCCCTTCATTGGTCACAAGGCTGGAACCCACCTTCACCACGATGCGGCGGGCATCTCTCAATACGCTGGAAACCATTTTGATGTCTTTGATGCCGATAGCGCTACTGCTTCATGCCTAAGTAGCTATCAAAAATATAGCAATTCTGTGCTCTGGACCTCAAGGCGTCAAGCCGGCGCGTCACCAGCAAAACGAGGATCCACCTCGATAAGCTCGTTCTCTGTGCGCTGCTCGGACTGCACGTGGCGGAAGATGGCGTGGATCAGCGGCTCGCAGCCTTCACGGGTCAATGCGGAGATCTCGAACACCGGCCCCTTCCATTTGAAGCGTTTCACAAAGTCCTTCACACGCGCCTCGCGCTCCTCGGCGGGCACCATGTCCAGCTTGTTCAAAACCAGCCAGCGCGGCTTGTTGTAGAGCTGCTGGTCGTATTTCTTGAGCTCGTTCACGATAGCTTTGGCCTGGGCTACTGGGTCCACCGCCTCATCGAACGGCGCCACGTCAACGATATGCAGCAACAAGCGCGTGCGCTGCAGATGGCGCAGGAACTGGTGACCCAAACCGGCGCCTTCGGACGCACCCTCGATCAGACCGGGAATGTCGGCCACCACAAAACTCTGCTCAGGCCCCACCCGCACAACGCCCAGATTGGGATGCAATGTGGTGAACGGGTAGTCCGCAATCTTCGGCCGCGCGTTAGACACCGCAGTGATGAAGGTGGACTTGCCCGCGTTGGGCATGCCCAGCAGGCCCACATCGGCCAGCACCTTCAATTCCAGCTTCAGATTCTTTTTCTCTCCGGGCCAGCCGGGCGTTTTTTGGCGCGGAGCGCGGTTGATAGCGCTCTTGAAACGCAAGTTGCCAAAGCCGCCATCGCCGCCCTTGGCAATGGTGATGACCTCGCCCGGTGTCAGCAGCTCATATAGCACCTCACCCGTCTCGGCATCGCTGATGATGGTGCCAACCGGCATCTTGAGTGTGATGTCGGTACCTGCAGCACCGAACATGTCGGAGCCCATGCCATGCTCACCGCGTTTGGCCTCATGGCGGCGCGAGTAGCGATAGTCCACCAAGGTATTCAGATTGGGGTCAGCCACGGCGAACACATGCCCGCCGCGCCCCCCGTCACCACCATTGGGGCCGCCGAACTCCTTGTATTTTTCGTGCCGGAACGACACGCAGCCATTGCCACCATCACCAGCGGCAATGTCAATAAAGGCTTCATCGACGAACTTCATGGGGTATCCAGTTTACAAAAGGGTCCGCAGTATCCGCTGGCAATCCATTGTGGCGGAATGGCGACGCGTACTCCAGCCGCCACACACCAACAACACACTCGCAACGCGTACAGACCAAACAACAAAGCCCCGGCAAAGCGGGGCTTCGATGGGTGCCAGAGGGAAAATCCTCAGGCGGGAGTCACATTGACCGTGGACTTGGACAATGCACCCTTAGTGCCGAACGACACGTGGCCATCCACCAAGGCAAACAAGGTGTGATCCTTGCCCACACCGACATTGGTGCCGGGGTGAAAACGCGTGCCACGTTGGCGCACGATGATCGAGCCAGCGCTGATCAGTTCACCACCAAAGGCCTTGACACCCAGCATCTTTGGCTTGGAGTCACGCCCGTTTCGCGTAGAGCCGCCGCCTTTTTTCTGTGCCATGACTAGCTCCTTCGATTAAGCAGCAATCGCACCGATTTGCAGCTCAGTGAACTGCTGGCGATGGCCTTGGCGTTTTTGATAGTGCTTGCGACGGCGCATCTTGAAGATGTGCACTTTGTCGTGCTTGCCGTGGGCCACGACAGTGGCTTTCACGGTTGCGCCGGACACCAGGGGTGTACCAACCTTCAGCTCAGCGCCGTTGCCGACAGCCAGAACTTGGTCGATCACAATTTCCTGGCCTACGTCCGCAGCAATCTGTTCTACTTTAATTTTTTCGCCGGAAGCAACGCGATACTGCTTGCCGCCGGTTTTTATGACCGCGTACATGTTGACCTCTTAATTTGAGTTCTGCAGACGAATTTCCACAGAGCCCGCGAGTATAGCGCTTCTCCCGACGTTTGACCAGACCCCATCGCACCACTCGGCATGGGGGCGTCAAATGCCGATGGGCTTACGGTCGGCGCGGCGCGCCTTCCTATAATTCCGGCACTTTCTGTGACCATCATCTTGACTGACCATACCGCCCCCGCAGCTTCCCCCCTCGCGCTCGTTGCACAAGACATGCACGAGGTTGACAAGGTCATCGGTCAGCGACTGACATCCAGCGTCCCTCTGGTGGCCCAGATTTCGCAATACATCATCGCTGCGGGCGGCAAGCGCCTGCGCCCTGCCCTGTTACTGATGGTATGCGGAGCCTTAGGTTACCGCGGCGCCCATCGGCACAGCCTGGCTGCGGTGGTCGAACTGATTCACACAGCGACATTGCTGCATGACGATGTGGTGGACGCATCCACGCTGCGCCGTGGCCGCCCCACAGCGAACGAAACCTTCGGCAACCCTGCCAGTGTCCTCGTGGGCGACTTTCTGCACACCCGGTCATTCCAGATGATGGTTGAGGCCGGAAGCATGCGCATCATGGAAATTCTCTCCGAAGCCACGAACGTGATTGCTGAAGGTGAAGTGCTCCAGCTCATGAACATGCACGATGCCTCACTGGACGAGGCAGGCTATTTGCGTGTTATCCGCTCCAAAACGGCCAAACTGTTCGAAGCCAGCGCCCGGCTGGGCGCCATCCTTGCCAACAGCCCCCCCGACGTGGAAGAAGCATGTGCAACTTACGGGCAGGCACTGGGCACCGCTTTCCAGATCATTGACGATGTACTGGACTACGACGGCGACGCCGCAGAAATGGGCAAAAATCTCGGGGATGACTTGCGCGAAGGCAAATCCACACTCCCGCTGATCGCCGCCATGGAGCGGGGGACTTCTAGTCAAGCGGAAGTGGTTCGCGACGCCATCGAGCAAGGTTCGACCGAACAACTGGCGGAGATCGTGAACATTGTCCGCAAGACCGGCGCCTTGGACGTTACGCGCGCCGCAGCGTTCGCCGAAGCGCACCGCGCCATGGCCGCCGCCCGACGTTTACCAGCCAATGCCTACTCGGAGGGTTTGCTAGAATTGGCTTCACAGTTGCTGCAGCGGCGGAATTGAAAAAGGCATTCAATTCATTTGAAAACGCGATTGCAATATGCGGGGTGTAGCTTAGCCTGGTAGAGCGCTACGTTCGGGACGTAGAGGCCGGAGGTTCGAATCCTCTCACCCCGACCAAAAAGCACTGCGCGATTACGCTTCCAAGCCTTGGTTTGTGGCGCCGTTGCCAATATGCGCCGCTGTACAGTCCATGGTTGATCGGTGATGATAGGATGGTTTCTTTTCCACACCTAACATATTTCCGGTTACATGGCCGCTGTTGATACCGCCCTCAAAGAAGCTTCCGCAGTCGCTCTGCCGGGGCTTGGCCGTGCCCTGATGTCCGCCGGCAAACTGACCCAAAAGTCAGCGGAAGACATTTACAAAAAATCACAAATCAGTCGAACCAGTTTCATTGCGGAACTGACGGGTTCGGGCGCTGTTTCTGCAGCCGATCTCGCACATACAGTGTCGGCGGTTTTTGGCGCACCGTTGCTCGATCTGGATGCCATTGATCCGCTGCGCCTGCCCAAAGAACTGCTGGATAACAAGATATGCCAGGCATATCGCGTGGTGGTTCTGAGCAAACGAAATAACCGACTGATTGTTGCTACGGCCGACCCGACAGACCAAGAAGCCGCAGAAAAAATCAAGTTCACCACTCAAATGGGGGTGGACTGGATTATTGCGGAGTATGACAAGCTCAGCAGACTGGTAGAAGCGACCACCAAATCCACGAGCGAGTCTATGGACACGTTAATTAGTGGAGGAGGCGATTTTTCTTTTGATGACGTTACCATCGAGGACGCCCCTGAAGAAGCCGATACAGGGACAACGGAAGTAGAAGATGCACCGATTGTCAAGTTTCTGCACAAAATGCTGCTTGACGCGTTCAATATGCGCGCATCAGATCTGCATTTCGAACCTTACGAACACCAATACCGTGTTCGATTTCGCATTGACGGAGAACTGCGCGAAATAGCCTCCCCCCCGATTGCCATCAAAGACAAGCTGGCGTCGCGCATAAAAGTAATTTCGCGACTGGATATTTCCGAAAAGCGCGTGCCTCAAGACGGACGCATGAAGCTTAAGGTGGGGCCGGATCGGGTGATCGACTTTCGCGTGAGCACCTTGCCAACCTTATTTGGTGAAAAAATCGTGATCCGTATTCTGGATCCGAGCAGTGCCAAACTTGGCATTGATGCGTTGGGCTATGAGCCGATAGAAAAAGAGCGATTGCTCCAAGCCATCGGTCGTCCCTATGGAATGATTCTGGTCACGGGTCCTACAGGTTCAGGCAAAACTGTGTCCCTTTACACCTGCTTGAACCTGCTAAACAAGCCTGGCGTCAATATCGCAACAGCCGAAGACCCTTCCGAAATCAACTTGCCTGGTGTTAATCAGGTCAATGTGAATGAGAAGGCAGGACTGACCTTTGCAGTGGCATTGAAGTCATTTCTGCGCCAAGATCCCGACATCATTATGGTGGGTGAAATTCGAGATCTAGAGACTGCAGATATTTCCATAAAAGCGGCGCAGACAGGCCACTTGGTGCTTTCTACTCTGCATACCAATGACGCCCCTACCACGCTTACGCGCATGCGCAACATGGGGATAGCGCCATTCAATATTGCATCTAGCGTAATTCTCATTACAGCACAACGGCTGGCACGTCGATTGTGTCCGACATGCAAAGCCCCTGCCGATATTCCCCACGAAGCTCTAGTAGATGCAGGATACCAAGAGCACGATCTCGACGGATCTTGGGTTACCTATCGCCCTGTTGGATGTTCCGCATGCAACAATGGCTACAAAGGTCGAGTTGGCATTTACCAAGTCATGCCTGTTTCCGAAGAAATTCAAAGGATTATCCTTCGTGATGGGAGTGCGTTAGAAATTGCAGAGCAGGCACGCGCAGAAGGAGTTCGCTCACTGCGGGAATCTGGACTCTACAAAGCAAAGCTGGGGCTCACCTCCCTAGAAGAAGTACTGGCAGTTACCAATGAATAATATCCGATCGCGAGGACATCATGGCGACAGCGGCATCAGCTAAAGACATCAAAGATTTTGTCTTCGAATGGCAAGGCAAAGATCGCAATGGAAAGATTGTCCAAGGCGAAATTCGTGCATCAGGTGAAAATCAAGTGCAGGCTACACTGCGGCGACAAGGGGTTTTCCCCACAAAAATCAAGAAACGTCGCATGCGATCAGGCAAAAAAATTAAGCCCAAAGATATTGCTTTATTTACTCGTCAGCTGGCAACCATGATGAAGGCGGGTGTGCCATTATTGCAAGCCTTCGACATTGTTGGCCGCGGAAATACCAATGCCAGCGTTACCAAACTGCTTAACGATGTCCGCTCAGATATTGAGACCGGAACATCGCTCAATGGTGCTTTTAGAAAGTACCCGATGTACTTTGATAGTTTATATTGTAATTTGGTAGAAGCCGGCGAAGCTGCTGGCATTTTGGAAGCCCTGCTAGATCGCTTGGCTACCTACATGGAGAAAACGGAAGCGATTAAATCAAAAATTAAATCAGCACTGATGTACCCCGCCTCGGTGATTATCGTTGCATTCGTGGTTGTGACGGTTATCATGATTTTCGTAATTCCTGCATTCAAGGAGGTTTTTACCTCATTCGGCGCAGATTTGCCAGCACCCACACTGTTTGTCATGGCGATTAGTGAGATATTCGTCAAATGGTGGTGGTTAATTTTCGGAGTTATCGGCGGGGGTTTTTTCTTTTTTATGCAAGCATGGCGTCGTAATGAAAAAATGCAGATGTTTATGGACAGGCTTCTGCTCCGAGTTCCTGTTTTTGGGGAGTTGATCGATAAGTCCTGCGTTGCCCGCTGGACTCGAACCCTCGCCACCATGTTCGCCGCCGGAGTACCACTGGTTGAGGCGCTCGATTCGGTAGGGGGAGCTGCGGGCAACTCGGTGTACGCCATGGCCACAGACAAGATCCAGCAGGAAGTCTCCACAGGCACTAGCCTCACCGCAGCCATGGGAAATGCCAATATTTTTCCGTCCATGGTGCTGCAGATGTGCGCTATCGGTGAGGAATCCGGCTCCATCGACCACATGCTCGGCAAGGCCGCAGACTTCTATGAAGCCGAAGTGGACGACATGGTCGCAGGCCTATCCAGTCTGATGGAACCCATCATCATCGTGTTTCTGGGCACACTCATCGGCGGTATCGTGGTGTCGATGTACCTCCCCATCTTCAAGCTCGGTCAGGTTGTGTAATGGTGCTGGAAGCATGGTTGGATGCCGCTATTGGCGGCGTGATTGGTTTGCTTTTCGGTAGTTTTCTCAATGTGGTGATCTACCGCCTTCCCAAAATGATGGAAAGGCAATGGGCGGCAGAGCTGGCGCAGGTCGAGGCATCCAACCAGGGCAAAGAGCCGCCCCAGGACACACAGCCTACCTTCAACCTTATGACGCCTCGGTCCCGGTGTCCGGCTTGCGGGCATGTGGTTCGGTGGCATGAAAACATTCCGGTTGTGAGTTACCTGTTCTTGCGTGGACGTTGCTCGTCCTGCAAGACACGCATCAGCACCCGCTACCCGCTGGTCGAGCTGGCGACGGGCGCGCTGTTCTTTTTCTGTATCCACCGCTGGAGCGCGACACCTGCTGGGTTGGCATGGTGCGGCTTTTCGGCCGCTCTGGTGGCTCTGGCATTCATTGACTGGGACACCACACTCTTGCCGGATGACATTACCCTGCCCTTGCTCTGGGCGGGACTGCTGGCGTCGGCCCTGCAATGGATCAACGTGCCGTTGTTTGCCTCGGTCATGGGTGCAGCCGCAGGGTACCTGTCACTCTGGCTGGTGTATTGGGGATTCAAGCTGGCCACCGGCAAGGAAGGGATGGGCTACGGAGACTTCAAGTTGTTTGCTGCATTAGGCGCCTGGTTCGGCTGGCAAGCCCTGGTGCCCATCATTCTGATGTCTTCGGTCATTGGCGCCATCATCGGGATCGCCATGAAGATTTTCAGCAGCTTGCGTGAGGGTGGCTACATCCCATTCGGCCCCTTTCTGGTCGGCGCAGGGCTCACTGCGATGGTGTTTGGGCCCAACGCCATTCTGGGTACGGTGCTCGGGCTCTTCGGACTCTGACAGACCTCCATGGCAACCTCCCGACAGCCCTTGCGCGTGGGACTGACAGGCGGCATTGGCAGCGGCAAGAGCACCGTGGGCCAGATGCTGACAGCCCTTGGCGCTGTCCTGATAGACGCCGACCAGATTTCCCGGGAAGTGACCGGGCCCGGGGGCGCGGCCATGCCAGCCATCCAAAGTGCCTTTGGTGACGCGTATGTCGATGCCTCGGGCGCGTTGGACCGTGCGCGTATGCGGCAACTGGCCTTCAGCCAACCGGAGGCCCGCAGCCAGCTGGAGGCCATCGTGCACCCTTTGGTGGCCCTGCGCAGCGAGCAACGGATTGAGCAGGCCTTGCAGGCTGGCGCCGGATTGATCGTGCACGACATCCCGCTGCTCGCCGAGTCCGGGCGATGGGCTCGCCAGCTTGACGCCGTGGTTGTGGTGGACTGCACAGAGCAGACACAGATCGCTCGGGTCATGCAGCGCAGCGGCCTGTCCGCCGAAGCTGTACAGGGCATCATGGCCTCACAAGCCACGCGCTCAGCGCGCAGGGCAGTGGCCGATGTGGTGATTGCCAACGAAGCACACTGCACACTGCAGCAGTTGCAGGCCGAGGTACGGCAAGTGGGCACACTGTTCGGGCTATGATGCGCACGAAACCGTTTGTGCTTTCACCCCATGCCGTGCGCCACCGGCGTCAGAATACTGCCTGAGCCTCCAGGAACCCGCCAGCGTGATCCTTTACGAATACCCCTTTAACGAGCGTCTCAGAACCTACCTGCGGCTGGAGCAGCTGTTCCGCCGCTTGGGGGAATTGATCCCCCGGTCCCACGCGCTGGATCACCATTTCGCACTGGTGACGATTTTCGAGATCATGGACGTGGCCGCCCGGGCCGATCTGAAATCGGATGTGCTCAAGGACATTGAAAAGCACAAGCACCAGCTCGACGCCTACCGGGGCAACCCCTCCATTTCGGAAGCGGCGCTCGACGCAGTCATCAGCCAGTTGGACCGGTGCTTCGCGGCGCTCAACACCCAAAGCGGCAAGTCGGGCCACGCACTGACGGAAAACGATTGGCTGATGAGCATCCGCAGCCGTATCGGCATTCCGGGCGGGACCTGCGGCTTTGACCTGCCCGCCTATTACGCGTGGCAACACCATACTCCCGCAGTGCGCCAGCAGGCGCTGGAAGAATGGGCCTCCACCCTGGCCCCCCTTGCCGAGTCGATCTATGTGCTGCTCAAGCTGCTGCGCGATTCAGGCGTGCCCCAAAAGGTGGCTGCCGAACGAGGACAGTTTCAGCAAAACCTGCCCCAGGGCCGCACCTTCCAGCTGCTGCGGCTGCGCATCGACCCGGCACTGAACCTGATTCCGGAAATCAGTGGCAACCGCTTGATTGTCTCGGTGCGGCTCATGCGGCTGGAAGCTGATGGACGCTTGCACGCATGCAACGAAGATGCGGCGTTTGAACTGACCTTGTGTGCATAGGCCTTAGCCAGCCCAAGCCCGAAGACTGCATCGCGCCGAGACCCGCAGAAGATCGGGCCAGCCGATTTGAGCAAGAGGATCACCCCAGGATGCCCCACTCCCCAGCCCCCTCCTCGCAGGCGCGCATCGTCACCTGCCCCAGCTGCGGCGGCGATAGCGTGTACAGCCCCGCGAACGTGTACCGCCCTTTTTGCAGTGAGCGCTGCAAACAGATAGACCTCGGCGCGTGGGCCAGCGAAACCTTTCGCATGCCCACCGAAGCGCCGCCAGACGACGCCCCCCATGGCGACCCGCGCCAGCAGCATTGACCAAGGTCACAGACTCCATTCAGGAGCCATTTCATCCAAAACCAGCGGTAGCGCTAGTAGCACATGCCTGAGAAGCTACCAATTCAATAGCAAATCAGTCCCGCACAGACGGGAATCTCACTCCACCGCAGACTGAGAGCCTCGCTCCTCGGCCAGCCATTGCAGCACCGGATAGGCACCGGGCAGCACGGGAGACACCGTGATCGGCATCTGCTGCCAGGCCATGGTCTGGCCTTCACGCATCTCGAACTCACCGGTCCATTCCCAGACCTTGCACCAGTGCAGGCGAACCAGCGCATGGGGGTAATCGTGTTCGGTCACTTTCCAGACGCTGGCCGGGCCGATGGTCACGCCCAGCTCCTCGATCAGCTCGCGGCGCAGGGCCTGCTCCACCGTCTCACCCGCTTCGAGCTTGCCGCCCGGAAACTCCCAGTACCCTGCGTAGGGCTTGCCCGGCGGGCGGGTGGACAACAGCATCGCGCCATCAGCGCGCAGCAGGATGCCCACAGCCACTTCGGTGTGTTTGCGTTCGGTAACGGCTGGCGTGCCATTGGGGGCGATATTTTCAGCCACCATGACGCCCCGCATAGTCGCGCGCAAACTGGTACGCCACGCGGCCGCTGCGCGAGCCCCGCTCCAGCGCCCAGACCAGCGCCTCAGGCCGCGCCTCCTCAATGGCCTGCGCGGGCACGCCGAACGACGACAGCCACTGCGCCACGATGGTCAGGTACTCCTGCTGGCTGAACGGGTAGAAACTGACCCACAGGCCGAAGCGCTCCGACAGCGAAATCTTCTCCTCCACCACCTCGCCCGGGTGCACCTCGCCGTCTTCGGTGTGGGTGTACGTGAGGTTGTCGGCCATGTACTCCGGCAGCAGGTGGCGCCGGTTGCTTGTGGCGTAGATCAGCACGTTGGGCGTGGCCGCGGCCACCGAGCCGTCCAGAATCGACTTGAGCGCCTTGTAGCCTGGCTCGCCGTCCTCAAAACTCAGGTCATCGCAGAAGACGATGAATTTTTCAGGGCGGTCAGACACCACATCCACGATGTCCGGCAGATCGGTCAGGTCGGCCTTGTCCACCTCGATCAGGCGCAGGCCTTCGGCCGCATAGGCGTTCAGGCAGGCCTTGATGAGCGAAGATTTGCCGGTGCCACGCGCACCGGTCAGTAGCACGTTGTTGGCGGGCTTGCCCTGCACAAACTGCTGCGTATTGCGCTCGATCTTTTCTTTTTGCGGATCGATTTCCTTGAGGTCCGCCAGCCGCATCGCGCCCACGTGGCGTACGGGCTCCAGCGTGCCATGCCCGCTGCTGCGCTTGCGGTATCGCCAGGCAATGGAGGCAGACCAATCGGGTGCTCCCAGCGGCTTGGGCAGTACCGACTCGATGCGGGCGATGAGCTGCTCGGCACGCTCGACCAGGCGTTCAAATCTTTCGTTCATTGTGGCGACATGCGCAAGTGGAATATGCCTCAACAGCTATCACAAAGATAGCAAAACCCAGCTCAAGAACGGTAGTCTGCGTTGATGGTCACGTACTCGTGGCTGAAGTCGCAGGTCCACACCGTGTCTGCTGCGGTTCCACGTCCCAGCAGCACCCTCACGGTGATCTCGCTCTGCTTCATCACGCGCTGGCCGTCTTCTTCGCGATAGGCGGGGTTGCGCCCGCCTTGCTGCGCCACATGCACATCGTCCAGGTACAGGTCGATGCCGGTCTGGTCCAGGTCGTCAATGCCAGCGTAGCCCACGGCCGCCAGGATGCGGCCCAGGTTCGGGTCGCTTGCAAAAAAGGCCGTCTTGACCAGCGGCGAATGGGCAATGGCGTAGGCCACCTTGCGGCACTCCTCACCGGTCTTGCCGCCCTCAACCCGCACCGTGATGAACTTGGTCGCCCCCTCGCCATCCCGCACGATGGCCTGCGCCAGCTTTTGCGACACCGAAAGCATCGCAGCCTTGAGGGCCTGGCCGTCCGCGCTGTCCAGCGAGGTCACCGGGGCATGCGCTGCCTTGTTAGTGGCAACGACCACGAAGGAGTCATTCGTCGATGTGTCGCCGTCGATGGTGACGCGGTTGAAGGAGCCGTCCGCCAGTTCGCGCGCCAGTTGCTGCATGACGGCGGGCGCCACGCAAGCGTCTGTGGCCAGGAAGCCCAGCATGGTGGCCATGTTGGGGCGGATCATGCCCGCACCCTTGCTGATGCCCGTGATGGACACCGTGGCACCACCGATCTGCACCTGCGCAGAGAATGCCTTGGGCAGTGTGTCGGTGGTCATGATGCCCTCGGCGGCACGCGCCCAGTGGCCCGGCTGCGCATCGGCGATGGCGGCGGGCAGTCCCGCTTCGATGCGGTCGTTGGGCAGCGGCTCCATGATCACGCCGGTCGAGAACGGCAGGATCTGCTCGGGCGCCACGCTCAGCTGGCGGGCGAGCGCAATGCAGGTGGAGCGCGCACGCGCCAGGCCGTCTCCCCCCGTGCCCGCGTTGGCGTTGCCGGTGTTGATGACCATGGCGCGGATGGGTTGACCGCTGGCCAGATGCTCGCGGCTGATCTGCACCGGCGCTGCGCAAAAGCGGTTCTGCGTGAACACGCCCGCCACGCTGGCGCCCTCGTCCAGCAGAAATACGGTGAGGTCCTTGCGGTGGGCCTTGCGGACACCGGCTTCGGCAACACCGATGCGCACACCGGCGATGGGGTGCAGATCGGCAGCAACGGGAGCGACTAGATTGACGGGCATGGGGGTCTTTCTCAAAAAACTGCGGCCGATTATCCGGAAAACCGTGGCGCGCCAATGAAAACACGGGCCGAAGCCCGTGTTGTCTGGATCAGGAAATCAAGCCAGTTTGCCGTGGCACTGTTTGTACTTCTTGCCGCTGCCGCAAGGGCAGGGGTCGTTGCGGCCCACGCGCATGCCTTCAGGCACCGCTTGCTGGGCCACGGTCTGTGCATCCACCGTGGTCTCCACCTCGCCGGTTTCGGTGGGTGCGGTGTAGGTCACGTTGGCAATGCTCTCGGCGCGCTGCTCCATGTCCTGCGCTGCCTGGTCGAGCTGCGCTTGCGACTGCACCTGCACGGTCATGAGGATCTTGGTGACCTCGTTCTTGACCTGGTCGATGAGCTGACGGAACAGCTCGAAGGCCTCGCGCTTGTACTCCTGCTTGGGCTGCTTTTGCGCATAGCCGCGCAGATGAATGCCCTGGCGCAGGTAGTCGAGGGCGCTCAGATGATCGCGCCAGTTGGAGTCAAAGTTCTGCAGCAGCACCACACGCTCAAACTGTGTGAAGTTCTCGCGGCCGACCTGCTCGACCTTGGCATTGAAGGCCGCATGTGCTGCCTGCAAGACCTTGTCCAGGATTTCATCGTCGGTGATCGCATTGGCGCCCTGCACTTCCTGCTGCAGCGCGATTGGCACCTGCCATTCTTCTGCGAGCGCCTTTTCCAGCGCGGCCAGATCCCACTGCTCCTCCACCGATTCGGCAGGCACATACTGGCGCACCAGATCGGTCATGCAGTCTTCGCGCATGGCCGCAATCACATCCGACAGGTCAGAGGCGTCCAGGATGTCGTTGCGCTGCTGGTAGATCACCTTGCGCTGGTCGTTGGCCACGTCGTCGTACTCCAGCAACTGTTTGCGGATGTCGAAGTTGCGGGCCTCCACCTTGCGCTGGGCCGATTCGATGCTGCGCGTCACGATGCCCGCTTCAATGGCTTCGCCATCGGGCATCTTCAGGCGGTCCATGATAGCCTTGACGCGGTCGCCCGCGAAGATGCGCATGAGCGAATCGTCCAGGCTCAGGTAGAAACGTGAGGAACCGGGGTCGCCCTGGCGGCCCGAACGGCCACGCAGCTGGTTGTCGATGCGGCGCGACTCATGGCGCTCGGTGGCGATGATGCGCAGGCCGCCCAGTGCCTTCACCTTCTCGTGGTCCACCTTCCACTGCTCGCGCAGCGCGGCCACCTTGGCGGCGCGCTCGGACTCGGACAGGGACTCGTCGGCTTCGATGGCTGCCACATCCTTCTCGATGTTGCCGCCCAGCACGATGTCGGTACCACGACCGGCCATGTTGGTGGCGATGGTGATCATGCCCTCACGACCCGCCTGGGCCACGATATCGGCCTCACGGGCGTGCTGCTTGGCATTGAGCACCTGGTGGGGCAGGCCTTCCTTGTTCAGCAACTGGTCGATGATTTCGGAGTTCTCGATCGACGTCGTGCCCACCAACACGGGCTGGCCGCGCTCGTGGCATTCGCGGATGTCCTTGATCGCGGCTTCGTACTTCTCACGCGTGGTCTTGTACACGCGGTCCAGCTGGTCGTCGCGCTTGCTGGGCCGGTTGGGTGGGATGACCATGGTTTCCAGGCCATAGATTTCCTGGAACTCATAGGCTTCGGTGTCGGCTGTGCCCGTCATGCCAGCGAGCTTGCTGTACAGGCGGAAATAGTTCTGGAAGGTGATGGAGGCCAGCGTCTGGTTCTCGGCCTGGATGTTCACGCCTTCCTTGGCTTCCACGGCCTGGTGCAGGCCTTCGCTCCAGCGGCGGCCCGACATCAGGCGGCCGGTGAACTCGTCCACGATCACGATCTCGCCGTTTTGCACCACGTAGTGCTGATCGCGGTGGTACAGGTGGTTGGCCCGCAGCGCCGCATACAGGTGGTGCATCAGCGTGATATTGGCCGGGTCGTACACCGACGCACCTTCGGCGATCAGGCCGTGGGACGCCAGAATGCGTTCGGCCGTTTCGTGGCCTTGCTCGGTCAGGAACACCTGGTGGGTTTTTTCGTCCAGCGTGAAGTCGCCGGGCTTGGTCACGCCCTCGCCCGTGCGGGGGTCGGCTTCGCCCTCTTGGCGCACCAGCAGGGGCACCACCTTGTTCATGGCGATGTACATCGCCGTGTGGTCTTCGGCCTGGCCGCTGATGATGAGCGGCGTGCGGGCTTCGTCGATCAGGATCGAGTCCACCTCGTCCACGATGGCAAAGTTCAGGCCCTGCTGCACGCGGTCCTGCGCTTCATAGACCATGTTGTCGCGCAGGTAGTCAAAGCCGTATTCGTTGTTGGTGCCGTAGGTGATGTCGGCCCGGTACGCCGCCTGCTTTTCTTCACGGGGCATGTTGGGCAGGTTGATGCCCACCGTGAGGCCCAGGAAGTTGTACAGGCGACCCATCCACTGCGCGTCGCGGTTGGCGAGGTAGTCATTCACCGTCACCACATGCACGCCCTTGCCCGAGAGGGCATTGAGGTAGACCGGCAACGTGGCCGTCAGGGTCTTGCCTTCGCCGGTGCGCATTTCGGCGATCTTGCCGAAGTGCAGCGCCATGCCGCCCAGCAGCTGCACATCAAAGTGCCGCATCTTCATGATGCGCTTGGAGCCCTCGCGCACCACGGCAAACGCTTCGGGAAGGATGCTGTCCAGCGACTCACCTTTGGCCACGCGGTCCTTGAACTCCTGCGTCTTGACCCGGAGCTGCTCGTCCGACAGTTTCTCGTACTCGGGCTCCATCGCATTGATGCGGTTCACCGTCTTGCGGTACTGCTTGAGGAGCCGGTCATTGCGGCTGCCGAATATTTTGGTGAGGAAGTTGGTGGCCATGCGAACAGGACCGCCTGTCCCGCTGCCATCAGCGCGTCAGGCGACCGAAATCCCTAAGATGAATTGAGTTCAGATGGGTCCTGCGACCGGTATTGCAAGCATTGCAACGGCGGGCAGAGAACGCCGGACCCGCGATTTTACCTGCCCGTTGCCGGGGTAGCCGGCTGTCCCGCCAATGGGGAGGGCTGAACGGCGGCGACCTGCGCCCCGGTGGCCGTACCGCCCGCATTCAGGAACTTCTGAGGGTCCTGGAAAACCCCCTGCACCAGCACCTCAAAGTGCAGATGGGGGCCCGTGGAGCGACCGGTGGTGCCAATCTCTGCAATCTTTTGCCCGCGACGCACGATATCGCCTTGTTTGACCAGTACGCGCGAGGCATGGGCGTAGCGTGTCACCAGCTGGTTGCCATGGTCCACCTCGACCATGTTGCCGTAGGCGGGGTGGTATTCCTGGGTCACGACCACGCCCCCGGCGGCCGCCAGGATGGGCGTGCCGGTGTCGGCCTGGAAATCCAGCCCCGTGTGCAAGGCCGACTGCCCCGTGATGGGATCGACGCGCCAGCCAAATCCAGAACCTGCCACGCGCCCCGTGACAGGCGCATGGGTCGGGATCATCTTCTTGCGGATGTGCTGGTCGAACAAACGGGACTCCAGCACCGTCATCAGATCCACACGCTGGTTGGTTAGGCGTTCCAGATCATCCAGCGTGGCCTGCAGCTCTTCCATCGAAAGATTGCGAGCACTGACCAATGCACCGCCGCGCGCATCCTGTTTCGGGATGTCCGCAGGGGCCATGCCTGCCAAGCCCAGCACACGGTCCCCCAGGGACTCCAGCTGCACCATACGCGCCTGCATTTCACCCACCCGCCGGGCCATGGCGTCCAGGTTGGCGCGCATGAAACGGTCACGCTCCGCAAACTCGTCCTTGACCACCAGACGCACCAGCGAGCCCACAATGGGCCAGCCCTCACGCGCGCCTTTCAGAAACACCCAGTGGTACAGGCCCGCCGCCACCACCATCAAGCACAGCGATAACGCAAGACCCGCCAGCACCAGGCGGGTGCCAGACAAATGAATGGCCCGGCTGCGCGCCAGCCTGGCGTCCGTGATAATCAAATGCACTGTCCATACTCCACGCCCGAAGACGCTACGCCATGAATCGCCGCCACTACGCCGTCACCCTGCAGCAGGCCAGTGAGGAATCCCCCACACTGGCCAGGCTCACAGCGCTGACACGCGACTCCAGTGATCGGCTCAAGGCCATTGAATTGCTGATCCCCGCTGCACTGCGCCCCGCAGTTCAGGCGGGTCCCATCGACGGGGACAGCTGGTGCCTGCTGGTAAAGAGCAACGCTGCGGCGGCAAAAATTCGCCAGCTGCTGCCTGCTTTGCAGGCGCATCTGCGCAGTCGGGGGTGGGAGGTTAACGCGATTCGCCTGAAAGTTCAAACCTGACGGCAAGCGTCTGGCCAGGGAATGCGAAAAGAAGAAAGATGGTGCCGGTTGTCGGAATCGAACTGACGACCTACCGCTTACAAGGCGGGTGCTCTACCAACTGAGCTAAACCGGCGAAGGCAGTATTTTATCCTGTAAAAACCGCCCGAAATTTGAAAACCCGTTATTTGATGCGCTTCAGCGAGGGACGCGCGCCACCCTGAGAAGGCGGAGGCCGGGGCGCATCGCCCCCATCGTCCTTGTGGCCGTCTTCCACCCCCACCAGTTGCACAACGCGATCTTCAGCAGCTACGGCCGACGCCTCCTCCGCTGGCACGGCAGTAGGAGCCCCTGCCGCAGACAGTGCTGCCGGAGCCCCTTCAGCAGATGGCAGCAGGTCCACCGGGGGCGGAAACGCCATGCCTTGACCGTTCTCGCGGGCATAGATGGCAATCACACGACCCACGGGCACCAGGATTTCGCGGGGCTTGCCGCCAAATCGGGCTTTGAATTCGATGAATTCATTGCCCAGCTGCAACGCGCTGGTGGCATCAAAGCTGATGTTCAGAACAATCTCACCGTCCTTCACGTACTCGCGCGGAACCTGCACGGAATCGTCCACACGCACCGCCACATAAGGCGTCAGCCCGTTGTCGGTGCACCATTCGTAGAGTGCACGAATGAGATAGGGGCGCGTAGAGGTCGATTCCTGTGCGGTCATGGATGGCGTTGTTACGGCTGCGATGGAAGAAGTGAAGTCTGCAGGCCGCTGCTTACTTGCGCATGACCTTTTCGGACGGCGTCAGCGCTTCGATGTAGGCGGGGCGCGAGAAGATGCGCTCTGCGTACTTGAGCAGCGGGGCCGCATTCTTGGACAGGTCAATGCCGTAGTAGTCGAGGCGCCACAGCAGCGGTGCGATGGCCACGTCCAGCATCGAGAAGTTGTCGCCCAGCATGTACTTGTTCTTGAGGAACACGGGGGCCAGCTGCGTCAGGCGGTCGCGAATGTGCGCGCGGGCCTTTTCCAGCGCCTTTTCATTGCCCTTGGTGGCGCGCGATTCGAGCGTGTTCACGTGCACGAACAGTTCCTTCTCGAAGTTGAGCAGGAACAGGCGCACGCGGGCACGATCCACCGGGTCACCGGGCATCAGTTGGGGGTGAGGAAAACGCTCATCGATGTACTCATTGATGATGTTCGACTCGTACAGGATCAGGTCACGCTCGACCAGGATGGGCACCTGGCCGTACGGGTTCATCACGCTGATGTCTTCGGGCTTGTTGTACAGGTCCACATCGCGGATTTCAAAGTCCATGCCCTTTTCAAACAGGACAAAACGGCAGCGGTGGGAGAAGGGACAGGTCGTACCCGAATAAAGCACCATCATGGTGGGAGGCTCCTAAAAATCAAAAGAGTGGGACGCTAAAAGCGCCCACTCTGCAATAAATCCAATGGCACCCCGCAGGGTGCTGGGAATGGATCTGGTGTTTACTTGACGTCCTTCCAGAACGCAGCGTTCAGGCGCCAGGCGATGACGGTGAACACGCCCAGGAAAATCAGCACCCAGACGCCGACGCGCCACCGGGTGTTTTGCGCGGGTTCACCCATCCACTGCAGATAGTTCACCAGATCGCCAATGTTCTGGTCGAACTGCAGCGGCGTCATCGTGCCGGGAGTGATCTGCTCCCAGCCCTTGAACACCTGGGTCTTGTGGCCATGGCTCTCGTGCTCTTCAAACACGGGACGACGCTCGCCCTGCATTTGCCACAGCACATGGGGCATGCCCACGCTGGGGAAAGCCAGGTTGTTCCAGCCCGTGGCCTTGGTGTCGTCGCGGTAGAAGGTACGCAGGAAGGTGTACAGATAGTCAGCCCCCGTACCGCCGTGGCCTGCACGCGAACGTGCGATCACGGTGAGGTCGGGCGGGTTGGCGCCAAACCATTCCTTGGCCTGCTTGGGATCGATCGACGCCTTCATGGTTTCGCCCACCTTGTCGGTGGTGAACAGCAGGTTGTCCTTGATCTGCTGCTCCGTCAGGCCGATGTCGCGCAGGCGGTTGAAACGCATGAACGCAGCGGAGTGGCAGCTGAGGCAGTAGTTGACGAAGATCTTGGCGCCGTTTTGCAGCGAGGCCAGGTCGTTGGTCTTGTTGGGCGCCTTGTCCCAGGCGATGGTGTCAGCGCCTGCCGCATGGGCAGCGCCAGTGACCAGACCCACAGCGGCGATCAACGTGAGGATGATTTTCTTCATTGTTGTTATCTCCAGGCTCAGTGCGCCACAAAGGTCACGCGGTCAGGCACGGGCTTGGTTTCACCGATGCGGCTCCACCAGGGCATCAGCAGGAAGAAGCCGAAGTAGAACAGCGTTCCGACTTGCGACACCCGCTCGCCGATCGGCGACGGTGGCTGCACACCCAGGTAGCCCAGGATCAGGAAGATGATCACGAACACGCCGTAGAGGTACTTGTGCCAGTCAGGGCGGTAGCGGATCGACTTGACGGGGCTGTGATCCAGCCAGGGCAGGAAGAACAGGATGATCACAGCGCCACCCATCACCACCACACCCCAGAACTTGGCATCGATGGACAGCATCATGGCGATGACCACCACGGCCGCACCGGCGATACCCGCCTTCACAAAGCTGGGCAGCTTGGCCTTGAGCACGCCAAAACCGGCGCCAGCGACCACGCACAGCACAAGCACATACATCATCTCGGTGGTGATGGCACGCAGCATCGAATAGAACGGCGTGAAGTACCAGACCGGGGCAATGTGGGCCGGGGTCTTGAGCGGATCCGCGGGGATGAAGTTGTTGTATTCGAGGAAGTAGCCACCGAACTCGGGAGCAAAGAACACCACGGCCGTGAACGCCATCAGGAACATGCTCAGCGCGAAGATGTCATGCACCGTGTAGTAAGGGTGGAAGGGCACGCCATCGAGCGGCTTGCCATTGGCATCCTTGGGAGCCTTGGGGCCCTTGATTTCCACACCGTCGGGGTTGTTGGAGCCCACGTCGTGCAGCGCCAGCAAGTGCGCCACCACCAGGCCCAACAGCACCAGAGGCACGGCAATCACGTGGAAGCTGAAGAAGCGGTTCAGCGTCGCGTCGCCCACCACATAGTCGCCACGGATCAACAGGGCCAGGTCTGGACCAATAAAGGGAATGGCGGCAAACAGGTTCACGATCACCTGGGCGCCCCAGTAGGACATCTGGCCCCAGGGCAGCAGGTAGCCCATGAAGGCTTCAGCCATGAGGCACAGGAAGATCGCGCAGCCAAAGATCCAGACCAGCTCGCGCGGCTTGCGGTAGCTGCCGTAGATGAGGCCACGGAACATGTGCAGATACACCACCACGAAGAACGCCGAGGCGCCCGTGGAGTGCATGTAGCGGATCAGCCAGCCCCAGGGCACATCGCGCATGATGTATTCGACCGAGGCAAACGCCAGATTGGCGTCCGGCTTGTAGTGCATGACCAGGAAGATGCCGGTCACGATCTGGATCACCAGCACGACCAGCGCGAGCGAGCCGAAGATGTACCAGAAGTTGAAGTTCTTCGGAGCGTAGTACTCCGACATGTGGACCTTGTAGGCGTCAAAGGCCGTCGGGAACCGGTTCTCGAACCAGTTGGTGACCTTGGCGCCTGCGGAGGCGTTCGGCGAGATTTCTTTGAATTCGTGGGCCATGTCGTTCTCCGTCAAGCCTTCTTGTCTTCACCGATCAGCAGGCGCGTATCGGACAGGTACATGTGCGGAGGCACCTCGAGGTTGTCGGGGGCTGGCTTGTTCTTGAAGACGCGGCCCGCCATGTCGAACGTGGAGCCGTGGCAGGGGCACAGGAAGCCGCCCTTCCAGTCATCGGGCAGCGAAGGCTGTGCACCGGGCTGGAACTTGTCGGAGGGCGAGCAACCCAAGTGCGAGCAGATGCCCACACCCACAAAAATTTCTGGCTTGATCGAACGCGCCTCGTTGCGGGCGTACTCGGGCGTGAGTTCGGAGGGCTTGCGCTCCGACTTGGGATCGGCGAGCTGGCCGTCGAGCTTGGGCAGCTCTGCCAGTTGCTCGGGCGTGCGCTTGATGATCCAGACGGGCTTGCCGCGCCACTCCACAGTGACCTTTTCTCCAGGTTTGAGGGCGGAGATATCCACCTCGACTGCAGCACCAGCGGCTTTGGCACGCTCTGAGGGCTGGAAAGTACTCACGAAAGGAACGGCGGTTGCCACGCCGCCCACCGCACCAGCACATGCTGACGTGATGATCCACGTCCGCTTGCTGGAGTCGATTGGAGTGTCACTCATGGGGATCCTCGATGAACATCGCTAGATTGGGGTCAACCGCGAATTGTAGCGGAGTGAAAATGGTTATTTCCAAGTGGTTTGCTGCCTTGACAGAGGGGCGAACCGGGCAATACTCGCCCATCACCGTTTTACAAGGAGAAACTACATGGGGATGATGCAAGAGTTCAGGGAGTTCGCGGTCAAGGGCAATGTGATTGACCTCGCGGTGGGCGTCATCATTGGCGGTGCCTTTGGCAAGATCGTGGATTCGGTGGTAGCAGACCTGATCATGCCCGTGGTGGGGCTGGTCTTTGGCAAGCTCGATTTCTCCAACCTGTTCATCGTGCTGGGCACCGTACCCCCGGGCACGGGCACCACGCTCGATGCCCTCAAAAAAGCGGGCGTGCCCGTGTTTGCCTATGGCAACTTCCTGACCGTGGCGGTCAACTTTGTGATCCTGGCGTTCATCATCTTCATGATGATCAAGCAGATCAACCGCCTCAAGCGCGAAGCCCCTCCCGCCCCCGCCGCACCGGTGGCGCCTCCCGAAGACATCGTGCTGCTGCGCGAAATCCGCGACAGCCTGAAGAAGTAGCCCCCTGGGCACGCGGCCCTTGCGGCCGCACACCACGCCACCGCTGCGCTGTTACGACCAGCCGCCGGTGGCGTTGGCTTTTCTGGACAGCTTGGGGCCCGCTGCGCCCGGCCAGGCACCCACTTTTTCAGCCGTTCGTTTGATTTCGATCAGCGCCAGGCTGTAAAGCCTCGGCGACCGACATCAACCGCACAGCGCCCGCGCCATGCGCACCGCCTCGATCAGGCTGGAGGCATCTGCAACGCCCTGCCCTGCAATATCAAACGCCGTGCCATGGTCGGGGCTGGTTCGCACCAGGGGCAGGCCCAGGGTCACGTTCACGCCCTTTTCCACCCCCAGGTACTTCACCGGGATCAGGCCCTGGTCGTGGTACATGGCAATCACCGCGTCGAATTCGCACGCGCGCTGCGGCGTGCTGCGGGCGCGCATGAACACCGTGTCGGGCGCAAAGGGGCCGTGCACGTCCAGCCCCGCGCCACGCGCGGCGGCAATGGCCGGAGCGATCACCTCCAGCTCTTCGCGGCCGAACAGCCCACCCTCGCCCGCATGGGGATTGAGCCCCGCCACGCCGATGCGCGGCACGCGGCCCAGGCTGCGCTGCAAGGCCGCGTGGGTGATGCGCAGCGTCTGCAGCACGTTGTCTTGTGTGACTGCGGCAATGGCGTCGCGCAGCGACACATGGATGCTGACGAGCACGGTGCGCAGCTCGTCATTGGCCAGCATCATGCGCACCGGCATCTGGGCCAGCGACACGCCCTGGTGCGCGGCGGCCTCTGCCTGCAACAGCTCCGTGTGCCCCGGAAAGTCCACGCCGGCCGCGGACAACGCCTCCTTGTGCAAGGGTGCCGTCACCAGCGCCGCCACCTCCCCACGCAACGCGGCACGCGCCGCCCAGATCACGCTGTCCGCCGCAGCGCGGCCCGCGGCGGCGCTGATCTCGCCCCAAGGCTGGGCCCCCGGGATACCGGGCAGTTGCAGCACCGGGATGCAGCGGGGCGGAGCGTCCGCCGCTTCGCCCGGGGTCCCGATCTGGGCCACGGGCACACCGGGCACGCCGGGGCGTGTGATGACGCCCGCAGCGCGGCGCACAGTGGCCAAGTCACCGACGACAAAACAATGGCGCAGCGCATCGGGCGCATCCCGAAAAGCCTTGGCCACGATCTCGGGGCCGATGCCGGCGGGGTCTCCCTGGGTGATGGCGATGGGTTGCATGGGTTTGAAGCCAAAAGTGCCTGTAGCGCTAGTTGATCATGCGCCATTAGCTATTAATAAGTGAGCAAACTGAACCACACAACCCGACGAAGCGACGCCTTGTTGTGCGGTGTCTTGCCATCGTTTAGGCGGGGTTGTCGATCTCGATGAACTGGTGGCTCAGCCCGCACTGTTCTGCCACATGGGCCGCCACAGCGGGGGCGCCGTAGCGCTCCGTGGCATGGTGCCCGGCGGCTATGAAGCCCACGCCTGTCTCGCGCGCCAGATGCGCCTGGGGCTCGGAGATTTCGCCGGTAATGAAAACATCCGCCCCCGCCGCAATGGCCGACTCGAAATACCCCTGCGCGCCGCCCGTGCACCACGCCACGCGGCGCACTGGGCGCCGTGCAGCGGCACCACCGCCCACCTCACCCGGCGACACCAGGGTCACGGGGCGGCCGAGCGCCTGGGCCACATGGTCGGCCACGGCCTGGACATTGTCGAACGCCGCGGGCGCCGCAAAGCCCAGATCCTGCTCGCCAAACCGCGCATCGGCAGCAAAACCCAGCACCCGGCCCAGCTGCGCGTTGTTGCCCAGTTCGGCATGGGCATCGAGCGGCAGGTGGTAGGCAAACAGGTTGATGTCGTGTGCCAGCAGCAGCTGCAGCCGCTGCTTCATCCAGCCCGTGATGCGGCCGTCCTGCCCGCGCCAGAACAGGCCGTGGTGCACAAAGATAGCGTCGGCCTGCGCTGCAATGGCCGCCTCGATCAGGGCACGGCTGGCGGTGACGCCGCTCACCACGCGCTGGATCTCGGCCTTGCCCTCGACCTGCAGGCCGTTCGGGCCGTAGTCCTTGAAGCGCTCGGGTTGCAGCAGGCTATCAAACGCCTGCAAAAGTTGACTGCGGTGAATGCTCATGCCGCTATTGTGGCGCGCCGTCCGCACCCCACATTGGGAGACAATCCCGCACTGGAGGAATACACCGGGCCGCCCAGGAGAATCTGCGGGGCCCGCCTCCATCGCCACCCTGTACCACCACCGGTAAGCACCTTTCATGAAGCGACTCTGGCTGCTGTTTTCCCAGTCCGTGACGGTCCTCGTTGCGGCCTACTTTGTTGTCGCCACGCTCCAGCCTGAATGGCTGGGCCGGGGCACCACGCGCTCCGGGGCGGGCATTGCGCTGCTGGAGGCGCCCGCCACGCCGCCCTCCCAGCCCGCAGCGGGCAGCTTCAGCGGCGCGGCGCGCAAGGCGGCACCGGCCGTGGTCAGCATCAACACCAGCAAGGAAGTGCGCCACCCGCGCAGCAACGACCCCTGGTTCCAGTTCTTCTTTGGCGACCAGGGCAGCCAGGCGCAGGCGGGCCTCGGCAGCGGCGTGATTGTGAGCCCCGAGGGCTACATCCTGACCAACAACCATGTGGTCGAAGGCGCGGACGAGATCGAGGTGACCCTGACCGACAGCCGCCGCGCCCGTGCGCGCGTGATCGGCACCGACCCCGACACCGACCTGGCCATCCTCAAGATCGAACTCGACAAGCTGCCAGTCATCGTGCTGGGCAACTCCGACGCCCTGGACGTGGGCGACCAGGTGCTGGCCATCGGCAACCCCTTCGGCGTGGGGCAGACCGTGACCAGCGGCATCGTGAGCGCACTGGGCCGCAGCCAGCTGGGCATCAACACCTTCGAGAACTTCATCCAGACCGACGCAGCCATCAACCCCGGCAATTCGGGCGGCGCGCTGGTCGATGTGAACGGCAACCTCATGGGCATCAATACCGCGATCTACTCGCGCTCCGGCGGCAGCATGGGCATCGGCTTTGCCATCCCCGTGTCCACCGCGCGCATGGTGCTCGACGGCATCGTGAAGGACGGCCAGGTCACACGCGGCTGGATCGGTGTGGAGCCCAACGAACTCTCGCCCGAACTGGCCGAAACCTTTGGAGTGAAGAAGGCCACCGAGGGCGTGATCATCACCGGTGTGCTGCAGGATGGCCCCGCCGCCCAGGCCGGCATGCGGCCCGGCGACGTGATCGTGCAGGTGGATGGCAAGGCCGTGAGCAATGTGTCGCAGCTGCTGACCGCTGTGGCAGCGCTCAAGCCCGGCCAGGCGGCGGCGTTTGATGTGCAACGGGCCGACAAGCGGGTGGAGCTGAGTATCAACCCGGGCGTGCGCCCCCGGCCCCAGCGCAATGTGAGGCGCTGACGTCTTAGCTAGCAAGCCCGGATCGGCCTCACCAGCGCCGGGGACAAGCCGTCAATGCGGCGGAGCGTGGGGCGAGGTTGGCGAAGGGTGACGGCCTCGATGGCCCTGGTGCAAGGTCAGGCGGGAGTGAAGCACAGGCCAGCACGAAGGTATCGGATGGATCATGTCACGCCAACGCGTGTGCAGCCAACTCCACGCAGCACTATGAAAATGATAGCTGCAAGCGTATATAAAACTAGCGCTTGCGGCTGTTTTTATTGAATATTCGCTTTCACAGCCTGGGCGGAGCCCCAGAGACGTGATCTGCGCATCCCCCCGTCGCAGCCCCGCCCGCCTGCGAGGCCAGAGGGTCAGGATGCGGAAGCGGATTCGCCAGGCTCTTCGGGCGCCTGGGTGTGCTTGATGAAGATCTGCGCGGCCCAGATGCCCACCTCGTACAGCAGGCACATCGGCACGGCCAGCGACAGCTGCGACACCACATCGGGCGGCGTCACGACGGCGGCCACCACAAAGGCCAGCACGATGAAATAGCCACGAAACTCGCGCAGCTTCTGCACGCTCACGATGCCCATGCGCGCCAGCACCACCACGGCAATCGGCACCTCGAAGGCCATGCCAAACGCCAGGAACATGGACAGCACAAAACTCAGGTAGGCCTCGATGTCAGGTGCGGCCGTGATGCTCTTGGGGGCAAAGCTCTGGATGAACGCAAACACCTGGCCAAACACCAGGTAGTAGCAAAACGCCACTCCCACGAAAAACAGCAGCGTGCTGGAGATCACCAGCGGCAGCACCAGCTTCTTCTCGTGCGAATACAGGCCGGGCGCCACAAAAGCCCAGATCTGCCACAGCACAAAGGGCAGCGCCAGCAAAAACGCCGACATCAGCAAGATCTTGAGCGGCACCATGAAGGGCGAGATCACCGAGGTGGCGATCAACGTGGCCCCCTTGGGCAGATGGGCCACCAGGGGGGCGGCCAGAAAGTCGTACAGCGCGCCGGGGCCCGGGAAGAAGAACAGGATGGCCGCCGCAATGGCGATGGCGATCATGGCCTTGACCAGGCGGTCGCGCAGCTCCATGAGGTGCTGTACGAACGGCTGCTCGGTGCCGGCAAGTTCGTCTTCTTTGGAGGGGGTTTCGGACATGGTGGGTTTTCGTGGGCGTCAAGGCCGCCCATGCAGCGCAGGGGGCGCGGCAGGCTGCGTCAGTGGAATTTTTGGGGGCGGTAGCGTGCTACGCGGGCTGCGCCAGACTGTGCCTTGGTGCGCACACCGCTGCGCGCCTTGTACCACTGGGGCACCGCGCCGCGCTTGAGGCGCCAGTTCTTGCCGGGGTGCTTGTAGGCAGGCACCACGGCCGCCTGCTCGCGCAGATCGGCGTTGCTGCTCGAATCGATGGCCTCGTTCCAGTCCTTCTCGAACTCGCTGGCGCTGGTCTGGATAGTGTTGTGCACGTCGCGCGCGGCGTTCTCCACCGTGTCCTTCATCTTCTTGAGCTCATCGAGCTCCATGGACCGGTTGACCTCCGCCTTCACATCGGAGACATAGCGCTGCGCCTTGCCCAGCAAGGTGCCAACGGTGCGGGCCACGCGGGGCAGCTTTTCGGGGCCGATGACGATCAACGCCACGGCACCGATCAGCGCCATTTTGGACAGACCAATATCAATCATGGATCAGGCGCCCGTACAAGGCAGGCAAAGGCTGCAGGTCGATGGCACCCGCTCAGCTCTTTTGCTTGGCTTCGACATCGATGGTGGTCTTGTCGGCAGCCTGGCTGTTGGCCACCTGGCCAGCGGGGGGCGTGGCAGCAGCGGGGGCGTCCGAAGCGCCGTCCTTCATGCCGTCCTTGAAGCCCTTCACGGCGCCGCCCAGGTCGGAGCCCATGTTCTTGAGCTTCTTGGTACCGAACACCATCACAACGATCAACAGCACGATCAGCCAGTGCCAGATGGAAAAAGAGCCCATGAAATATCTCCTAACGAATTGCAATCATTTTAGACGGGGGGCGTGACAGGAGTTCAATGCCGGGACATGCCGGCACCGCTGTATCTGCCCCGATCGTCAGCCTGGTTCAGCCTTTGAGCCACGGGCGGGGTCCGCCCATCACATGGATATGCAGGTGGTGGATTTCCTGCCCACCTTCAAGCCCCGTGTTTACCACGACGCGAAAGCCACCATCCGGATACGGGTTGCAGCCCTGCTCCAGCGCCAGCTTCGGCGCCAGCGCCATCATGCGCCCCAGCACGCCGGCATGCTCCGGGGTGACCTGTGCCATGGAAGGGATATGCAGTTTGGGCACCATCAAAAAGTGCACCGGCGCCCACGGGTGGATGTCGTGGAAGGCGAAGATTTCTTCGTCCTCATAGACCTTCTTGGACGGAATCTGGCCCGCGATGATTTTGCAGAAAAGGCAGTTCGGATCGTGCATGGGAGGGATCGGAGCAAAAGGAATCAGGGGTACAGGCGCGGATCAACCCTGAGGGTGCCTCGCGCGCGGGCGAGGGATGTCCTGCATAACCCTCGCGAGTCGGTGGTAGTGCGGATCGGGATGGGCCGCAAGGCGTCTTTCTACAGCCAATAGCCCGGCTATTGGCAAGAAAAGCAACGCAGCGGACCGCCCGAGACCGCGCTATCACAGACCGCAGGGAGTTATGCAGGACATCCCTAGGCATTGTCAGCGATCTTGATGCTGGGGCGCACGCCCACATCCTTGCGGTGTGCGTGCAGCCACTCCTGCCCTGCTGTGCGGCCCAGCGCAAACAGCTTGCGCACAAAGGCCAGGTCCGCGCGCAGCTTGCTGTCGGCGCCGAAGGGCGCCAGCACCGAGCCACCATCGATGCGGTGCATGCGCACGCTTTTATAGCGGCGGGCATCGAGCTTGCCCTCGGCGAGCAGGCGGCGCACGAACTCGATGGCGCGCAGCTCGGCCAACAGGCTGGCGTTGAAGGTGACTTCGTTCATGCGCTCCATGATCTCGGAGGCACTGCTGGGCACGTCCAGGTGCTCGACGGGGTTGATCTGCACGAGCAGGATGTCCGAAGTCTCGGTCTGGTAGATCAGCGGGTGCAGCGCGGGGTTGCCCGAATAACCGCCGTCCCAGTACGCCTCGCCCTCGATCTCGACCGCCTTGAACAGCATGGGCAGGCAGGCCGATGCCATCACTGCGTCGGCACTGAGCCGGGGCCCAAAGAAAATCTCGCCCCGGCCGGTGCGCACATTGGTCGCACACACAAACACCTTGGGGCCGACCACACCGGTGCGGGCGGAGCACAGCAGGCTGAAGTCCACCTCGCGCTCCAGCAGCTTGCGCAAGGGGTTTATGCCCAGCGGATTGGTCTGGTAAGGCGAGAACCACTGCGACATCATGCCCACCAGCGGGTTGGCGGCGGACAGCGGCGTTCCCCAGGTCAGGCTGCCCAGCGCCCCGACCCCTTCCCACAGCCGGGTGAGCGATTCGCGGGCCAGGGCGCAGCCTGCGAGGTGGGCGTCTTCGGGGTTCTTGTGCTGCTGCGCGGCCTGCGCAAATCCGTGCGCCAGGGCCACGGCGTTCATGGCGCCTGCGCTGGTGCCACTGACACCATCGAACTGCCACTGGCCGTCCTCCAGCAGCGCGTCGAGCACGCCCCAGGTGAGCGCGCCGTGCGAACCGCCGCCCTGCAGCGCCAGGTTCAGACGCGGGCGGGGACGGGTTGCCTCATGCATCCACGGCCTGGCTCTTGTTCATGGCGACCATGCCGCGCACGATGCGGTAGAGGAACCAGATGGAGATCAGGCCCCAGGCGATCCAGCCGGGCAGGAAGAACAGCAGCCACAGCGGCGCGGTGACGATGTAAAGCACGCCCGCCCAGATCACCGTGCGGATGCGCCACGAGAAATGGTTGGCCTGCCAGGTGCCTTCGGCATCGCCTTTTTTCACCAGGTCGATCACCAGCGCCACGATCAGCAGCGCAGCGCCAGGCTGTGCGCCCGGGATGACCGCCCCCAGCGCCACAATCAGGTGCAGCACATAGCTGACCCAGCCGATGGCCTTGAGGTCTTCGGCCTTCTGCTCGCTGGTCTGCACGTCGATGATGTCGCTCACGGTGTACCTTCTTCGGCAGCGCGTTCCGCCACCTTGCGCAGGGCCTTTTCCTCGATGCCGCTGGTGCCTTCGCGGCGCTCCAGCTCGGCTACCACATCGCCGGGCGTGAGGCCGTAATGGGCCAGCGCCACCATGGTGTGGAACCACAGGTCGGCCACTTCATAGACGATCTTGGACTTGTCGGCGCCGTGGTCCACGTCCTTGGCGGCCATCACCACCTCGGTGGCTTCTTCACCGATCTTCTTCAGGAAGGAATCCGGCCCCTTGTGCAGCAGGCGCGACACGTAGCTGGTGGCCGGGTCGCCACCGTTGGCGGGCTTGCGGCTCTCGATGACGGCGGCCAGGCGCGCCAGGGAATCGTGGGAACTCATGGTCTTGTCGTCCATTGCCATTACTTGTAGATGGATTCGGGGTCTTTCAAGACCGGATCGACCGCGTGCCAGGCACCGTCCTTGAGCACGCTGAAAAAGCAGCTGTGGCGGCCCGTGTGGCAGGCGATGCCGGGCTCGTGGCCCTGCTGGGTGACCTTGAGCAGCACCACGTCGTTGTCGCAGTCCAGGCGGATTTCGTGCACGGTCTGCACGTGGCCGGACTCTTCGCCCTTGAACCACAGCTTCTTGCGCGAGCGGCTGAAGTACACGGCGCGGCCCAGCTCAGCGGTCTTCGCCAGGGCCTCGCGGTTCATCCACGCAAACATCAGCACGTCGCCCGTGCCCTGCTCTTGCGCAATCACGGGCACCAGGCCCTGCGCATCCCATTTCACTTCATTGAGCCAGTTCATGGGAGCCATTGTCGGTGATCCGGGTGGCGCGCCCGTGCCCGCTAGGGCGTGCATCCACGTTTTTCAGGCGTTCTTGGCCGCAAGCGCAAGCATTACATGCGCCAGCAGCTATCAAATCAGGAGTGAATATTGATCACATCCGCACGGGGATGCCCCGCTCGGCCATGCGCTGCTTGGCCTGGCCCACGGTGTATTCGCCGTAGTGGAAGATGCTGGCGGCCAGCACCGCGTCAGCACCGCCGGTCTGGATACCGTCGGCCAGGTGGTCGAGATTGCCCACGCCGCCCGAGGCGATCACGGGCACGCTGACCGCGTCGCTGACGGCGCGGGTCAGCTCCAGGTCAAAGCCCGCCTTGGTGCCGTCGCGGTCCATGCTGGTCAGCAGGATCTCGCCCGCACCGCGCTGCGCCATTTCGGTGGCCCAGGCGATGGCGTCCAGACCCGTGTTCTTGCGGCCGCCGTGGCTGTACACATCCCAGCCCGCACCCACGGGCTGGCCGTTGGCGCCCAGGCGTTGCGCGTCTTCGGCCGAGCGGCGCTTGGCGTCGATGGCCACCACGATGCACTGCGCGCCGTACTTGGCCGACACGGCGTTGATCACGTCGGGGTTGGCAATGGCGGCCGAATTGAAGCTGGTCTTGTCCGCACCGGCATTGAGCAGGCGGCGCACGTCGTCCACGGTGCGCACGCCACCACCCACAGTGAGCGGAATGAACACCTGGCTGGCCACGGCCTCGATGATGTGCAGGATGAGGTCACGGCCATCGCTGGTGGCGGTGATGTCCAGGAAGGTGAGCTCGTCAGCGCCCTGCGCGTTGTAGCGCGCGGCAATTTCGACCGGGTCGCCTGCGTCGCGCAGCTCGACGAAATTGACGCCCTTGACCACACGGCCTCCGGTGACGTCAAGACAGGGAATGATTCGTTTTGCGAGCATGTCAGTGAGCGATTCGTTGATAAGGCGCTACCGAGGCCAGCAGACGCAGTGGAACTGGCTTCGCCAGGCCACTGGCGTCGTCCCCAGAGGGAAGCGGCGAGGCCGCTCAGGGGATGGTCGATTTCAGCCGTTCAGTTCGTCGGCACGCGCCTGCGCCGCCGCGAAGTCCAGGTCGCCGCTGTAGATGGCGCGGCCGCAGATCACACCTTCCACGCCCTCGTCTTCCACCGCGCACAGCTGCTCGATGTCGGCCATGTTGGACAGGCCACCCGAGGCGATCACGGGGATGGTCAGCGCCTGGGCCAGCTTAACGGTGGCGTCGATGTTGATGCCCGAGAGCATGCCGTCGCGGCCGATGTCGGTGTAGATGATGGATTCGACGCCCCAGTCCTCGAACTTCTTGGCCAGGTCCACGACCTCGTGGCCGGTGAGCTTGCTCCAGCCGTCGGTGGCCACCTTGCCGTCCTTGGCGTCGAGCCCCACGATGATGTGGCCGCCGAAGGCGCTGCAGGCGTCTTTGAGGAAGCCGGGGTTCTTCACGGCTGCCGTGCCGATGATCACGTAGCGCAGGCCGCCGTCGATGTATTTTTCGATGGTGTCCAGGTCGCGGATGCCGCCGCCCAGCTGCACGGGGATGTCATCGCCCACCTCTTTCAGGATGGACTTGATGGCGCTGTAGTTCTTGGGCACGCCCGCAAACGCACCGTTCAGGTCCACCAGGTGCAGGCGGCGTGCCCCAGCATCCACCCACTTGCGCGCCATGGCGGCGGGGTCTTCACCAAAGGTGGTGGATTGGTCCATATCGCCTTGCTTGAGGCGTACGCAGTGGCCGTCTTTGAGGTCGATGGCGGGAATGAGCAGCATGGTGGTGAAGTTCGGGTGAAAAAGGGCGAGACGCAGCTCGGCCCGAACGGGTGGGGGTTAAGGGATCAGGGATTCCAGTGCAGAAAATTGCGGTACAGGGCCAGGCCGTGCTCCGCGCTCTTCTCCGGGTGAAACTGGGTGGCAAAAATATTATCGCGCGCAACGGCGGCAGCAAACAAACCGCCGTAGTCGGCCTGCCCGGCGCAATGGGCGGGATTTTGCGGCACCGCGTAGAAACTGTGCACGAAGTAGAAATAACTGTTGTCCGGCACGCCCGCCCACACCGGGTGCACGCCGCCCCCATGGTGCGCGTGGGGCATCTGCCGCACCTGGTTCCAGCCCATCTGGGGCACTTTGAAGCGACTGCCGTCGGGCTGGGTGCGGCCCGCCAGGTCGAACTTGAGCACGTCGCCAGGGATCAGGCCCAGCCCAGGGGTGTCACCCTCGGCGCTGTGGTCCAGCAGCATCTGCATGCCCACGCACACGCCAAACATCGGCTTGCTGGCAGCGGCTTCGAGCACCGATTCCTGCAGGCCGGACTCGCGCAGCTCGCGCATGCAGTCGGGCATGGCGCCCTGCCCTGGCAGCACGATGCGCAGGGCGGCGCGCACGTCTTCGGGGCGTTGGGTGACGATCACGGTCCAGCCCGTGCCCTCGGCGGCGGCCTGCACGGCCTGCGACACGGAGCGCAGGTTGCCCATGCCGTAGTCCACGACCGCCACTGTTTTTGCTTCCATATTCATAGCTGCTAGCGCATACAAATCAAGCGCTTACGCCCGATTTGACTGAAAAATTCACAGAGAGCCCTTGGTGGAGGGGATGACACCGGCCGAGCGCGGATCGCGCT
Source organism: Acidovorax sp. DMC1 (assembly GCF_056314325.1). Taxonomy (NCBI): domain Bacteria; kingdom Pseudomonadati; phylum Pseudomonadota; class Betaproteobacteria; order Burkholderiales; family Comamonadaceae; genus Acidovorax; species Acidovorax sp. DMC1. The sequence goes on from NZ_JBQUYO010000011.1 coordinate 99,621, forward strand.
CCAGCGCTGCACGCAGCGTGCGCCCGAACGCCTTGAAGATGGTTTCGCACTGGTGGTGTGCGTTGACGCCCTTGAGGTTGTCGATGTGCAGCGTCACGCCCGCGTGGTTCACAAAGCCCTGGAAGAATTCGAACACCAGTTGCGTGTCGAGCTGGCCGATGCTCCCGGCCGTGAACTTCACGTCCATGTGCAGTCCGGGGCGGCCCGAAAAATCGACCACCACGCGCGACAGCGCTTCATCCAGCGGCACGTAGGCATGGCCGTAGCGGCGAATGCCCTTCTTGTCGCCCACAGCGCGCGCAAAGGCCTGGCCCAAGGTGATGCCCACGTCTTCCACCGTGTGGTGGCCGTCGATGTGCAGGTCGCCTTCGCAGTCGATGTCGAGGTCGATCAGCCCGTGGCGGGCGATCTGGTCGAGCATGTGGTCGAAGAAGCCGATGCCGGTGTGCAGCTTGGCCTGGCCGGTGCCGTCGAGGTTGATGCGCACGCTGATGCGCGTTTCGGCGGTGTTGCGGCTGACCTCGGCAATGCGGTCGGCCATCGGGTCGGCCGATGGGGCGGAGGGTACGAGTGCGGAGGAAGTCATAGGGAGGCTTGGAGTGCGGCCAGCATTTGCGCGTTGTCTTCGGCATTTCCTACCGTCAGGCGCAGGCAGTTGGCCAGCAATGGGTGCATTGTAGAAACGTTCTTGACCAGCACCTTGCGGTTTTTCATGTCCTCGTAGGCCTTGGCGGAATCCGCCACACGCAGGAGGACCATGTTCGCCTCGCTGTCCCAGCACTTTTCGACCCCGGGCATCTGGCGCAGCGCGGCGATGAGGGTGGTGCGCTCGGCACGGATTTCAGCGGCCTGGGCAGCGAAAACCTCGGCATGTTCCAGCGCAAACAGGGCGGCTTCGCAGTTGAGCACGCTCACGTTGTAGGGCGGGCGCACCTTGTCGATCTCGCCCACGAAGGCGGCCGGGCCGATGAGGTAGCCCAGGCGCACTCCCGCGAGACCAAACTTGCTGAGCGTGCGCATGAGCAGCACGTGCGCATTGCGCGCAGGCTCTGCGCGCATGCGGTCGATCCAGGTGCGGCTGGCAAAGGGCTGGTAGGCCTCGTCCATGACCACGATGCCGCCCTGCGCGCCCGCAGCGTCGATGATGCGCTGCACCGCGCCCTCGTCCCACAGCGTGGCCGTAGGGTTGTTGGGGTAGGCGATGTAGGTGATGGCGGGCCGGTGCTGCGCGATGGCGGCCAGCATGGCGGGCTCGTCCAGCTCGAAATCAGGCGTGAGCGGCACGCCGACAAAGTCCAGGCCCTGCAGCTGCGCCGACAGCGGGTACATCACAAAACCGGGCATGGGTGCCAGCATGGTGGCGCGCTGACCTGTGCCCGGCTGTGCGCATGCCAGGGCCAGCAGGGTGATGAGTTCGTCCGACCCGTTGCCCAACACGATGCCATAGCCCTCGGGCATGCCCGCGTACTGCGCCAGGGCCGCCTTCAGGTCGGCAATGCGGTCGCCGGGGTAGCGGTTGAGTGCCACCGAACCCAGCCGCTGGCCCAGCGCGACCTGCAGGTGCGCGGGCAGGCGGAAGGGGTTCTCCATCGCGTCCATCTTGAGCATGCCGGTGGAGGGCTGCACGACGTAGGAGTGCATGGCGCGCACGTCGGGGCGGATGCGGGCCAGGGCTTGCAGGGGGGATGATGGAGCAGCGGAGGTGGTCATTCGGCAGTGTCCAGTTCTGAAGGTGCAACAAGAAAGGGGTTGATGGGGCGCACGGCGTCCATCGGCTGGTCGTGCGGCAGCGCCTCGGTCAGCAGGTAGCGGCAGCCCTGCTGGTGGGCGGACGAGAGGATGAGCGCGTCCCAGTAGCCCAGGCGGTAGCGGTCCTGCAGGTCCCAGGCGCCGTCCACGGTGTAGGAGTCCAGGTGCGGCGGCAGCCACACGCGCAGGCGGCGCACCTGGGCGCGCACCTGCTGCAGCACGTGGGGGCCATCAAAACGCTGGATGGCCTGGTTGTACAGCTCGTTGAGCACCTGCGAGCTGATGCGGCCGCTGCGCGTCTGCCAGCAAAAGCTGATCCATTCGCGCGCCCGCGCCTGGCGCTCGGCATCGCGGTCGTCCACGCTGGCGAGCAGGATTTCGGTATCGACAAAGATGGGGACGGTGGCCATGCGCTCTGCCCCGTTCAGCGCAGAAACAGGGTTTCGCGCGGCACATAGGGCCCGCTCGAAGCACCCCAGCTTTCAAAACTCAGCGCCTCGCGCATGGCCTGGGCGTAGGCGTCTTCCTGGCGCATCTTTTCGGCCAGCCATTCACCGAGCAGGCGGGACACGCTGCTGCCGCGCTTGGCGGCTTCCACGCGCACCCATTCGGCAACGGTGTCGTCCATGGTCACGGTGATGTTTTTCATGGATCAAATATTACACGAACTTCGTGCACCACGAACTTCGTGTTGATTAAAACATCCCATTCAAGCTGCCTTGCGGGGTGCCCCGCCTTGCAGCATCTGGCACGCCATGTCACCCACGGTGCGCAGCGCCTCAAGGTGGGCGGGCGTCCAGTCGCCCCCCACGCCGATGCGCAGGCAGTTGCGGAACCGTCCGCTGGCGCTGAACACCGTACCGGGTGCGATCAGGATCTGCCGGGCCAGGCAGGCTTCGTGCAGTTGCACCGAATCGAGCGCACGCGGCAGCTCCAGCCACAGCAGCAGGCCGCCGGGCGGGTCACTCACGCGCGTACCCTGCGGGAAGTGCGCGGCAATCACATGGCGCACCTCGTCCATGCGCGCCGCCACGGCCGCGCGCAGCTGGCGCATGGCGGCGGCGTGGCCCGCCTGGGTGATGAGATCGGCCAGAGCCAATTCCAGCACGGCGGACTGGCCGCCCGCCTGCAGATCCTTGATGGCGCGCAGCTTGTCGGCCCAGCGGCCGGCCTCCAGCCAGCCCAGGCGCAGGCCCGGCGCCAGCGTCTTGGAGAACGAGTCGCACAGCATCACATGGCCGGTGGTGTCGTACGACTTGACGGTCCGGCGCATCTCGTCCACCTCGACCAGGTCGTTGTAGATCGCGTCCTCGATGACCGCCATGTCGTGCCGCGCCGCCATCTGCACCAGGCGCTTGCGCTCGGCCTGGGGCATGCAGCTGCCCAGCGGGTTGCTGAGCGTGGGCACCACCATCACGGCCTTGACGGGCTGGGTGTCCAACGCCAGTTGCAGCGCATCCAGCGAGAGGCCGTTGCGCGGGTGGGTGGGAATCTCCAGCGCCTTGAGGTGCAGGCCCTGCAGCACCTCCAGAAACGAAAAATGCGTGGGCGACTCCAGCGCCACCACGTCGCCCGGCTGCGTCACCGCGCGCAGGCACAGCGCAATGCTGTCCATGCAGCCTCCGGTGATCACGATGTTCTCGGGGTCCAGGCTGCAGCCCAGGCTGACGGCGTAGCGCGCCAGGGCGCGGCGCGCATCCTCGTGGCCCGACGAACCGGGGTAGGTGCACAGCAGATTGCGGTGGCGCTGCGCGGCACGCACCACGGCGCGGCGCACGCGGTCAGGGTTGAACAGCTCGGGGCCGGGCGTGCCGCTGCTGTACGAAATGATATCCACCGGCTGGTTGCGCCCCAGGATGCGCTGGCCCAGCCAGTCCACCGACACCTCGCGCGGGCGGCGCATCGGGCGCGGCGTGCTGGGCTCGGGCAGGCTCACCGGCCGCGCCGCCACAAAAAAGCCGGAGCGTGGGCGCGCGGTGATCAGGCGCGCATCTTCGAGCCAGTGGTAGGCCTGCACCACCGTGGTCTGCGCCACGCCGTGCTGGCGCGCCAGCTCGCGCACCGAGGGCAGCTTTTCCCCACGCGCCAGGGTGCCGTTGCGGATCAGCTGCGCAAGCTGTTCGGCGATTTGAAGGTACAGCGGGGGTGCGTCATCGGTGGCCATGCTGCATTCTGTACTGGCACTCTGACCGGCAGACAGTACAGAGGCTGCCCAGTGCGTACAGTACAGATGGGCCGGTTCGCTGTTCTGTACTGGGCCAGATCGCACGCGCCTGTGGCTGGTGGCCCACGGCAGCTGGCCGCACAGTGAAGGCATGAACACGCTACACACCCCCACCCCACCGTTGCCCACGCTGCCCACCCCGCCTGCGGTGCCCCTCACCCTGCAATGGAAGCGCCAGCCCCTGCCGCCGCTGCAGGCCGTCCAGGTGCTGGACTTCCGCGCGGGCGAGATCGCTCTGCTCGAAGTCGAACAGGGCCGCGTCTGGGTGACCTGTGATGGCCTGCTGGAGGATTATTTTCTGGAGGCTGGACAGCGCCTGTCGTTCGCCGGACCGGTGCGGCTGCGCGTCAGCGCCGAAGGCCACCGGCCTGCACGGCTGAGCTGGGCACAGCACCGGGCCGTGGAAGGTGCCGCGTATCCGCCTACGCCCTCTACAGCCTCCGCGCCGGCCGCAGCCTCTCAGCCCAAGGCAACGGCCCCCACGCAGAGCCCCCTGCCCCGGGGCGCCATCAGCGCGGCTTGACGGGCGTGGTCAGCCGCATCTCTGCAGCTTGTGCGTGGGCCTGCAGACCCTCGCCGTAGGCCAGCTCGGCGGCGATGGTGCCCAGCACCTGGGCACCGGCCTCGCTCACCTCGATGAGGCTGCTGCGCTTTTGGAAGTCGTACACGCCCAGCGGGGACGAGAAGCGTGCCGTGCCGCTGGTGGGCAGCACGTGGTTCGGACCTGCGCAATAGTCGCCCAGGCTTTCGGAGGTGTAGGCACCCAGGAAGATGGCACCGGCGTGGCGCAACAGCGGCTCCCAGCGGTGTGGGTCAGTGCTGCTCACTTCAAGGTGTTCCGGCGCGATGCGGTTACTGATGGCGCAGGCTTCTTCCATGTCCTTGGTGAGGATCAGCGCGCCGCGGCCGGTGAGGCTCTTGGCGATGATCTCGGCGCGCGGCATGGTGGGCAGCAGGCGGTCGATCTCGCGCTGCACGGCGTCGAGGTAGGCGGCGTCGGGGCACAGCAGGATGGACTGGGCCAGTTCGTCGTGCTCGGCCTGGCTGAAGAGGTCCATCGCCACCCAGTCGGGCGGCGTGGTGCCGTCGGCCAGCACCAGGATTTCACTCGGGCCCGCAATCATGTCGATGCCCACGGTGCCGAACACGCGCTTCTTGGCGCTGGCCACGTAGGCGTTGCCGGGGCCGGTGATCTTGTCCACCTTGGGCACGGTCGCCGTGCCGTAGGCCAATGCTGCCACGGCCTGTGCACCGCCGATGGTGAACGCGCGGGTGACGCCCGCCACGTAGGCGGCGGCCAGCACCAGCTCGTTGCGCTCGCCCTTCGTTGACGTGCCCTCGCCCGTTCCGCCCGTGGCCACGCTGCCGCGCACGGGGGTGGGCACGACCATGATGATTTCCTGCACACCCGCCACATGGGCCGGGATGGCGTTCATCAGCAGGCTGGACGGGTACGCAGCCTTGCCGCCGGGCACGTAGATGCCCACGCGGTCCAGCGGCGTGACCTTCTGGCCCAGCAGGGTGCCGTCTTCGTCGCGGTAGCTCCAGCTCTCGCCCGAGGCCTTCTTCTGCGCCTCGTGGTAGCTGCGCACGCGCTTGGCAGCGGCCTGCAGCGCGTCGCGCTGGGCCTGCGGAATGGCGTCGAACGCGGCCTTGAAGTCGGCTTGCGTCAACTCCAGCGCCGCCATGTTGGGGGCACTGAGGCCGTCGAAGCGGGCGGTGTACTCCAGCACGGCCGCGTCGCCGCGCTTTTGCACATCGGCCAGGATGTCGGCCACGCGCTGCTCGATGGCCGCGTCGGTGTCGGCAGACCAATGCAGGCGGGCTGCGAAATCAGCCTCAAAAGTGGCCGCAGTGGTGGACAGACGGGCGGGAGCAGCTACCAAAGTCATAGTGTCAGTCGTAGGGTGAATCAGTTTTTGTCAGCCGGTATGGCCGAGGCAAACGCATCGATGATGCGGCGCAGCGGCGCCTGCTTGAGCTTGAGCGCGGCCTGGTTCACGACCAGGTAGGAGCTGATGTCCATGATGCGCTCCACTTCGATGAGGTTATTGGCCTTGAGGGTGTTGCCGGTGGAGACCAGGTCCACGATGGCATCGGCCAGGCCGGTGAGCGGCGCCAGTTCCATGCTGCCGTAGAGCTTGACCATGTCCACGTGCACGCCCTTGCTGGCAAAGAAGTCGCGCGCAATGCCGGTGTACTTGGTGGCAACCTTGAGACGCGAGCCCTGCCTGACGGCCTGGGCGTAGTCAAAGTCGTTGCGCACGGCCACGCTCACGCGGCACTTGGCAATGCGCAGGTCTAGCGGCTGGTACAGGCCCTGACCGCCATGCTCAATGAGGGTGTCCTTGCCGGTCACGCCGATGTCGGCACCGCCGTATTCCACATAGGTGGGCACGTCGGTGGCGCGCACCAGCACCACGCGCACGTTGGGCTGGTTGGTGGGCAGGATGAGCTTGCGCGATTTTTCGGGGTCTTCCAGTACCTCGATGCCTGCGGCGGCCAGCAGCGGCAGGGTTTCGTCAAAGATGCGGCCCTTGGAAAGCGCCAGGGTGATCATGTTGCTGCTGCTCATGCTTTTACTCGTTCGATGTCAGCGCCGATGCCGCGCAGTTTGGCTTCCATGCAGTCGTAGCCGCGGTCCAGGTGGTAGATGCGGTCCACCACGGTCTCGCCGTCGGCCACCAGGCCCGCGATGACCAAGCTGGCGGACGCGCGCAGGTCGGTGGCCATGACGGTGGCGCCGGACAGGCGGGGCACACCCTCAATCACCGCCACCTTGCCATCCACCTGGATTTTGGCGCCCAGGCGAACCAGCTCGTTGACGTGCATGAAACGGTTTTCAAAAATCGTCTCGGTCACCGTGGCCGTGCCCTGGGCAATGCAGTTGAGCGCCATGAACTGGGCCTGCATGTCGGTGGGGAAACCGGGGTATTCGGTGGTGCGAAAGCCCTGGGCCTTGAGCGTGGCGCCGCCCGCGCTTTGCACTCGGATGCCGCCGTCCACGGCCTGCACGGTGGCGCCGGCCTCGCGCAGCTTTTCAATCACAGCGTCGAGGTGGTCGGCGCGGCCGTGGCGCAACACCACATCACCGCCCGTGGCGGCCACAGCGCACAGGAAGGTGCCTGCTTCGATGCGGTCGGCCACCACGCGGTGGGTGCAGCCATGCAGCTTCTCAACGCCCTGGATGCGGATGCGGCTGGTGCCGTGGCCTTCGATCTTTGCGCCCATGGCGATCAGCATCTCGGCCAGGTCCGAAATCTCGGGCTCTTGCGCGGCGTTTTCGAGCACCGTTTCACCCTCGGCCAGCGCGGCAGCCATGAGGAAGTTTTCGGTGCCCGTCACCGTGACCATGTCGGTGGTGATGCGCGCACCCTTGAGGCGCTTCCAGCCGGCGGGCAGCTTGGCGATCATGTAGCCGTGCTCCACCACGATCTCGGCTCCCATGGCGGCCAGGCCCTTGATGTGCTGGTCCACCGGGCGCGAGCCAATGGCGCAGCCGCCGGGCAGCGACACCGTGGCCTCGCCAAAGCGCGCCAGCAGCGGGCCCAGGGCCAGCACGGAGGCGCGCATGGTCTTGACCAGCTCGTAGGGCGCCTCGGGTGTGCTCAGCGCGCTGGCGTTGATGCGCACCGTGCCGTCGTCAGCCCTCTCCGCCGCCACGCCCATGTTGCGGATGAGCTTGAGCATGGTGCTCACGTCCTGCAGCTGGGGCACGTTGAGCAGCGTCACGGGCTCGGCCGTGAGCAGGGCGGCGCACAACTCCGGCAAGGCGGCGTTCTTGGCGCCGGAGACCAGCACCTCGCCTTGCAAGCTGCGTCCGCCGCGAATCAGGAGTTTGTCCATCTCAAATCACCAAAATAGGGTCAAAAGTGCCGCTTGCGCTAGTGGAATATGCGCCAGCAGCTATCAAAAAGTGAGTTCTAGTGGGTATGCAGGCGCTACTGCGCCTGGGCAGCCCATTCGGCCGGGGTGAAGGTCTTCATCGACAGCGCATGCACCTCGTCGGTGTGCATTTTCGCGCCCAGCGTGGCGTACACGCGCTGGTGGCGCTGGATGGCGCGCTTGCCCTCGAACTCGGCCGAGACGATGGTCGCGTACCAGTGGCGGCCGTCGCCTTCGAGCGTGATGTGTTCGCAGGCCAGGCCAGCGGTGATGATGTCTTTGAGTTGGTCAGCAGTCATGTCAATTCCGAATCTTGTAGCCCGTGCGCAAGAGGTGCACGGCCAGCGCGCTCACGGCCAGCCAGGCGATGCCCACGATGCCCAGGCTGAGCCAGGGCGAGGTGTCGCTCTGGCCGAAGAAGCCGTAGCGGAAGCCGTCGATCATGTAGAAGAACGGGTTGAGGTGGCTCACGGCCTGCCAGAACGGAGGCAGCGACTGGATCGAATAGAACACGCCCGACAGGAAGGTCATCGGCACGATGATGAAGTTCTGGAACGCAGCCATCTGGTCGAACTTGTCGGCCCAGAGCCCCGCGATCAACCCCAGCGTGGCCAGCAGCGCCGCGCCCAGCAGCGCAAAGGCCAGAATCCACAGCGGCGCCGCAAACTCGGGCCGCGCAAACGCCAGCGTGACGATGAACACGCCCAGGCCCACCACCAGCCCGCGCACGATCGACGAGCCCACGTACGCGCAGAACCACGCCCAGTGCGACAGCGGCGTGAGCAGCACAAACACCAGGCTGCCCATGATCTTGCTTTGGATGATGCTGGACGAGCTGTTGGCGAACGCGTTCTGCAACACGCTCATCATCACGAGGCCCGGCACCAGGAAGGCCGTGTAGCTGATGCGGTCGTAGACCTTCACATGGTCTTCGAGCACGTGGCCAAAGATCAGCAGGTACAGCACGGCCGTGAGCACGGGGGCCGCGACGGTCTGGAAGCTGACCTTCCAGAAGCGCAGTACTTCCTTGTAAAACAGCGTTTGCCAGCCGGTCATAGCGCAACGCCCTCCAGTGGGATGTTGGACGCCGACGTGCCCGACATCACCTGCAGGAACACATCCTCCAGATCAGGCCGGCGAATCTCCATGTCCTGCACCTCGACCCCGGCCACGCGCAAGGCAGCCAGGTGGTTTTCAATCTCTGCCGCGTCGTGAGCGGGCAACTGGACGATGCGGCCGGTGACCCGCGCCACGGCAGCCAGCGCGGGCGGCAGGGCCGTGTCGGTCTTGAACTGCAGCACGCTGCCCGAGGCGGCCTTGAGCAGCTCGCTGGTGCGGTTGAGCGCCACCACCTGCCCGGCCTTGAGCATGGCGATGCGGCCGCACAGGGCTTCGGCCTCTTCGAGGTAATGGGTGGTGAGCAGCACGGTGTGCCCCTCTTTGTTCAGGCGGGCGATGAAGTGCCACAGGGTCTGGCGCAGTTCCACATCCACGCCGGCCGTGGGCTCGTCGAGCACGATGATGGGCGGCTTGTGCACCAGCGCCTGCGCCACCAGCACGCGGCGCTTCATGCCGCCCGAGAGCTGGCGCATGTTGGCGTTGGCCTTGTCGGCCAGGCCCAGGTTTTCGAGCAGCTCGTCGATCCAGGCGTCGTTGTTCTTAACGCCGAAGTAGCCCGACTGGATGCGCAGCGCCTCGCGCACGTTGAAAAAGGGGTCGAACACCAACTCTTGCGGCACGATGCCCAGCTTGCGGCGGGCGTCGGCGTACTGGGCCTGCACGTCACTGCCCTGCACCAGCACGCGGCCGCTGGTGGCACGCGCCAGGCCGGCCAGGATGCTGATCAGGGTGGTTTTGCCGGCACCGTTGGGGCCGAGGAGCCCGAAGAACTCGCCCTCCTCGATGTCCAGGTTGACCTGGTTCAGTGCCTGAAAAGGGCCTTTGGGCGTGGCAAAGGTCTTGGAGATGGCTTGGAAGGAGACTGCGGGCATGAAGCCTTCGATTTTAAGGCCTCAGCCCTCTGCAGGCGGGGCGGCCGCTTCAATGGCCCCTGGCGGGCGCTGCGGGCCCTCAGTTTCATGGCCTGGGCGGCAAAGCCACCCGGGACCATGAAAGTTATTTCGTATCAAGGTGCGGCGACCAGCAGCGCATCCACCCCATACAACCCCGCCATGCCCGCCAGACCAGCGGGCATGCCTTGCACGGCAAACTGCTTGCCCTCGGACAAGGCTTCGCGCCGGCATTCGAGCAGCACGGCGAGGGTCGAGGTATCGAACACCGTCAGCGCATGGGCGTCCACCACCACCGTGCTGTCGCGGTGCACCCGCAACCCCTGCTTGAGCATGTGCAGGCAGGCGGTGGCCTGACGGTGGGTGAGTTCGGGGGGCAGCACCAGCATGGCGAGGAGGCTGTCAGCCCTTGGCTGTGCCCGCATTGGTCTTGTTGCGGGCGGCCAGTGTGTCGATCAGGCCTTCAATGCCCTTGGCATTGATCTCCTGCGCGAACTGGCCACGGTAGGTTTCCACCAGCCAGACACCCAGCACATTCAGGTTGTAGATCTTCCAGCCTGCACCATCGCCAGGAGTCTTTTCGAGGCGATAGTCGAGCTGGATGGGGTCGCCCCGGCCCACGATTTCGGTGCGGACAAGCACGTCCTTGTCTTCGGCGGCGGCGCGCAAGGGTTTGACCTGGATGGTCTGGTCGTTGACCTGGGCCAGCGCACCGGCATAGGTACGCACCAGCAGGATCTTGAACTCGTCCTGCAGGCGCTTTTGCTGCTCGGGCGTGGCCTGGCGCCAGCCGGGGCCGACGGCAGCTGCCGTCATACGGCGGAAGTTGACGTTGGGCATCACCGTTTTATCGACCAACGCAATCACCTTGCTCAGGTCTCCGGCCTGGATGGCCTTGTCGGACTTCACCGTGTTGAGGACATCGGCGGACAGCCGCTTGATCAGCGCATCGGGTGCCTCATCGGCCGCCACAGCGGACAGCGGCAGGTTGAACGCGGCACTGGCTGCAATGCAAAGGGCAGCACGGCCCAGGGAACGTCGGTTCATCATCTTCTCGGCTTTCATCGGTGCGGGCTTGTGCCCGTCAAATCATTGTGGGGGTGTGGGCTGGCGGGCATGCGTCGCAGCGGTTGCGGGTTGCAAGCAAGTGCAACAGGGCCAGGCCCGTGGCGGAGCATGGTGCCCCGCCTGGCAGGCCATCAGCGGGGAGGCTCTTCCGGCAGTACGCCGTTGCTGGCGCCGCCGTCGTCCTTGCCGTCGGGATTCTGTGCCTCACCGGCATGGCTGCGCACTTGCAGGTACACGTCACGCGTAAAGCTGTATTTGTCGAGCGCGGCACTGTCGAGCACCGAGCTGGCGCGCAGCAGGTTGGCCCGCGTGTCCACCACGCGCAGGGCATACAACGAGTTGCGGGCAGAGACCGGGTCCACATAGCTCACTACATTGCCCTTCATGTCCACCGGCAGAGCGAACGTGTCTCGGATGGTGGAAGGCCCCAGGATAGGCAGCACCAGATACGGGCCCGTGCCCACGCCCCAGCGCCCCAGGGTCAGACCGAAGTCCTGCTTGTAGCGGTCAATGCCCAGCTCGCTGGCGATGTCCAGCAAGCCCCCCAGACCCATGAAGGTGTTCACATTGACCCGCATGAAGCTCGACGCAGCGGCTTCGCCGCGCAGCTGCAGCACGTTGTTCACGAACGACCAGACATCGCCCAGGTTTGCAAAGAAGTTGCTGACCCCCGTACGCACGGGCGCGGGCGTGACCTCCTTGTAAGCCGTCGCCACGGGCTTGAGCACCATGGCATCGACCTGTTCATTGAAGTTGGTCATGCTGCGGTTGTAAGACTCCAGCGGGTCGCGGGGGTCAGGGTTGGCCACCGTGGCGCACCCGGTGAGCAGCACGGCCCCCAGCAGCAGCGCCAGGCCTGTCGCAAGGCGGGAAACGGACCACCTGTCACCAGCGATGCTGGCGCGGAATGTAAGAAGTGAATGCATCATTTTTTGCCACCTGTCCCTGCAGGTTTTGCGCCGTCTTCGGCTTTGCTGTAAAGAAATTGTCCGATGAGGTTCTCAAGCACCACCGCCGACTGGGTGGACGTGATCGTGTCGCCCGCTGCCAGGTTTTTTTCGTCGGCACCGGCCTCGATCCCGATGTACTGCTCACCCAGCAGGCCGCTGGTCAGGATCTTGAGGGAGCTGTCCTTGGGAAACGCGTAGCGGTCCTCCATGGCCAGCGTGACGCGCGCCTGGAAGGTCTTGTCGTCAAAAGTGATGGACTCCACGCGCCCCACCACCACCCCGGCGCTGCGCACTGCTGCCTGGGGCTTGAGGCCGCCGATGTTGTCAAACTTGGCGGTGATGCGGTAGCCCGAATGGAATTGCAGGCTCAGCAGGTTGGCTGACTGCAGCGCCAGAAACACCAGTGCCACCGCGCCCAGCATCACGAAGAGCCCTACCCACAGATCGTTTTTGGAACGTTGCATACCTTTGATTCCTAGAACTGCCAGCACCGCCAGCGTCAGATACTGAACATCAGCGCAGTGAGCACGAAGTCCAGTGCCAGCACCGCCAAAGACGCCATGACCACGGTGCGCGTGGTGGCGCGCGACACCCCTTCGGGGGTGGGTTTGGCGGCGTAGCCCTGCAGCAGCGCCACAAAAGTTACCGTGAAGCCAAAGACCACACTCTTGAGCACGCCGTTGCCCAGGTCCTTCCAGACATCCACCCCGCCCTGCATCTGGCTCCAGAACGCGCCGGGGTCGATGCCGATCATGAGCACCCCGACGATCCATCCGCCGATGATGCCCACCGCACTGAACACCGCCGCCAACAGTGGCATGGTGATCACACCGGCCCAGAAGCGGGGCGCAAGGATGCGCTGCACCGGGTCCACGGCCATCATCTCCATGGCGCTGAGCTGCTCACCCGCGCGCATCAGGCCGATTTCGGCCGTGAGCGATGTGCCCGCGCGTCCCGCAAACAACAGCGCCGTGACCACAGGCCCCAGCTCGCGCACCAGGCTCAAGGCCACCAGCAGGCCCAGCGCCTCGGACGAGCCGTAGCGCTGCAGCGTGTAGTAGCCCTGCAAGCCCAGCACAAACCCGACAAACAGGCCCGACACGGCGATGATGGCCAACGAATAGTTGCCCAGAAAATGCACTTGGTCGCGCACCAGCGCGGGCCGCAGAAACGTGGCACCCAGCAACCGCACCAGCCGCCCGAACAGCCGTGCGCCTATACCGATATCGGCGAGCTTGTGGCGCACCGCAAAGCCAACGTCGGAGGGCTTGTACCAGCTCACAGCGCACGCCCTCCCACTGGTCCAAAATCCTCCGCCACGGCAGGGCCGGGGTAATGGAACGGCACAGGCCCTGCAGGCAGGGCATTCACAAACTGGTGCACCAGCGGATCGCGGCTGGCAAGCACCTCTTCGGGCGTGCCTTGGGCTGCCACCACGCCTTCGCCCAGGATGATCACGTGGTCCGCCAGGCGGAAGGTCTCTTCCAGGTCATGCGACACGACGATGCTGGTGAGCCCCATGGCGTCGTTGAGCTGACGAATCAGCTGCGCCGCCGTCCCCAGTGAAATAGGGTCCAGGCCCGCAAAGGGCTCGTCGTACATGACCAGCTCCGGGTCCAGCACGATCGCACGGGCCAGCGCCACGCGGCGCGCCATGCCGCCCGAGATCTGGCTGGGCATCAGGTCACGGGCTCCACGCAGACCCACCGCGTGCAGCTTCATCAGCACCACATCGCGAATCAGGTCTTCGGACAAATCGGTGTGCTCACGCAGCGGAAACGCCACGTTCTCGAACACGCTGAGGTCGGTAAACAGCGCCCCGAACTGGAACAGCATGCCCATGCGCCGGCGCGCGGCATACAAAGCCTGCACGTCCATGCGCCCGACGTCCTGGCCGTTGACCAGCACTTGGCCGCTCTGGGCCTTGTGCTGCCCTCCGATCAAGCGCAGCACGGTGGTTTTGCCCCCCCCTGATGCCCCCATCAGCGCCGTGACCTTGCCGCGCGGAACCGCCAGCGTCACGTCGCGCAGGATCACGCGGTCACCGTACGAAAAGGTGACGTTGCGCAACTCGGCAAGAAAGGAGGACTCGGCCATGCAAGAAGGAGTGATCGGAATTCGGGCCTGCCAAAACACCACCCGCCCCCCGAAAAACGGAGCGCAGATGGTAGCTGAAGACACAAACATACATTCACGTATGTTTGTAAAGAAAAGCACAACAGGCAGAGCCCCACCCCTTGGGACCGAGGCAAGCCCGGATTGACAGAAGCCCTGATTGTGCCAACAAAGCCTCCCGAAGGCTGACGCCCGGTCATTGCCACAGCTTGAGGCCAAGCCCCACCAATACAAACGGCGCCCGAAGGCGCCGTGACCGTGAGGGTGCGCAATGCGCAGGATCAGCGTGGCAGGTCCGAGTAACCCATCAGGAACTCGTCCACAGCGCGCGCAGCCTGGCGGCCTTCGCGGATGGCCCAGACCACCAGCGACTGGCCGCGACGAATGTCGCCGGCCGCAAACACCTTGGGCACGTTGGTGGCGTAGCCACCTTCGAAGTCGGTCGTGGCACGGGCATTGCCACGGGCGTCCTTCTCCACGCCGAACGCGTCCAGCACCGGGGCCACCGGGCTCACGAAGCCCATGGCCAGCAGCACCAGGTCGGCCTGGTAGTGCTTCTCAGTGCCGGGGATCTCCACCAGCTTGCCGTCCTTGAACTCGACCTGCACGGTAGTCAGGCCCTTGACCTTGCCCTTTTCGCCGACGAACTCCTTGGTGGAGATCGCGAACTCGCGCACGCAGCCTTCTTCGTGGCTGGAGCTGGTGCGCAGCTTCAGCGGCCAGTAGGGCCAGGTCAGGGGGCGGTTTTCCACTTCGGGGGGCTGGGGCATCACCTCGAACTGGGTGACGCTGGCCGCACCATGGCGGTTGCTGGTGCCAACGCAGTCGCTGCCGGTGTCGCCGCCACCGATCACGATGACATGCTTGCCCGTCGCCGTAATCTGGCCCTTGAGCTTGTCGCCCGCGTTGACCTTGTTCTGCTGGGGCAGGAACTCCATGGCGAAGTGAATGCCATCGAGCTCGCGGCCAGGCACGGGTAGATCGCGCGATTGCTCGGCGCCACCGGTCAGCAGCACGGCGTCGAACTCTTTGTTCAACTGCTCGGGCGTGATGGTTTCCTTGGCCCAGTTGGTGACCTTGGAGTCCTTGCCCAGACCGTCCTTGGCAGCGCCCACGAACACGCTGGTGCGGATGACTACGCCTTCGGCTTCGAGCTGCTTCACGCGGCGGTCAATGTGCGACTTCTCCATCTTGAAGTCGGGGATGCCGTAGCGCAGCAGGCCGCCCACGCGGTCGTTCTTTTCAAACAGCGTGACGCTGTGGCCTGCGCGGGCCAGTTGCTGGGCAGCGGCCAGGCCTGCGGGGCCAGAGCCCACCACGGCCACCTTCTTGCCCGTCTGATGCTTGGCGGGGCGCGGTTGCACCCAGCCTTCGGCCCAGGCACGGTCGATGATCGCGTGCTCGATGGACTTGATGCCCACGGCGTCGTCGTTCACATTGAGCACGCAAGCTGCCTCGCAAGGCGCGGGGCAGATGCGGCCGGTGAACTCGGGGAAGTTGTTGGTGCTGTGCAGCACCTCGATCGCGCTCTTCCAGTCCGCGTGGTACACGAGGTCGTTGAAGTCCGGAATGATGTTGTTCACCGGGCACCCGTTGTTGCAGAACGGCGTGCCGCAGTCCATGCAGCGCGCGCCTTGCACCTTGGCCTGGCTTTCGTCGAGGCCGATGACAAATTCCTTGTAATGCTTCAGGCGCTCGGGCACGGGCTTGTAGCCCTCTTCGATGCGCTCGTATTCCATGAAGCCGGTAGTTTTTCCCATGACGATGTCCTTGTCTATGAATGCTGTGCGAAGGGGGATGGCGCCGCCTTACTTGGCGGGAGCCACTTCTTTTTTGGTAGCAGCTACCGCTGGTGTAGCGGACTCCTCCAGCACTTTTCGTTCATAAATTTCAGCCAAAGCACGCTTGTACTCGGTCGGGAAGACCTTGACGAACTTGCTGCGCGAAGCGGCCCAGTTGTCCAGCAGCTCGCGGGCGCGCTTGCTGCCTGTCCAACGGTTGTGGTCTTCCAGCAGCTTCTTGAGCTGGGCCTCGTCCGTCTGGCCGTTGTGCCAGATCGAGCGGGGCACCGTGGCTTCCTGCTCGGTGGCGGGCAAGATGCGCTCCAGCGTCACCATCGACAGATTGCAGCGCGTATCGAACTGGCCATCTTCGTCATAGACGTAGGCCACGCCGCCGCTCATGCCGGCCGCGAAGTTGCGGCCTGTCTTGCCGAGCACGACGACTGTACCGCCGGTCATGTACTCGCAGCCATGGTCGCCTGTGCCTTCAACAACAGCCGTGGCACCCGACAGACGCACGGCAAAGCGCTCGCCAGCCACGCCACTGAAGAAGGCCTCACCGGTGGTGGCACCGTACATCACGGTGTTGCCCACGATGGTGTTGCGCACGGCCTCGCCCCGGAAGTCGATGCTGGGACGCACGATCACGCGGCCGCCCGACAGGCCCTTGCCGGTGTAGTCGTTGGCATCGCCAATCAGGTACAGCGTAATGCCGCGCGTCAGGAACGCCCCGAACGACTGGCCGCCCGTACCTTCGAGCTGGATGCGGATGGTGTCATCAGGCAAGCCCTCGGGGTGCACACGGGTGACCGCGCCGGACAGCATCGCGCCGACCGAACGGTTCACGTTGCGCGCCACTTCGATGAACTGCACGCGCTCGCCCTTTTCGATGGCGGGCTTGCTGCGCTCGATGAGCTTGCGGTCCAGCGTGTGCTCGATGTTGTGGTCCTGCACGTCCACGTGGAAGCGGGGCACGTCGGCGGGCACGTTGGGCTGAGCGAACAGGCGGCTGAAGTCCAGGCCGCGTGCCTTCCAGTGTTCCAGGCCCTGGCGCATGTCGAGCAGGTCGGTGCGGCCGATCAGGTCGTCGAACTTGCGGATGCCCAACTGGGCCATGATCTGGCGCACTTCTTCCGCGATGAAGAAGAAGTAGTTGACCACGTGCTCAGGCTTGCCCGAGAACTTCTTGCGCAGCTCGGGATCTTGCGTGGCCACGCCCACGGGGCAGGTGTTGAGGTGGCACTTGCGCATCATGATGCAGCCCTCGACCACCAGCGGAGCGGTGGCGAAGCCAAATTCATCCGCGCCCAGCAGCGCGCCGATAGCAACGTCACGGCCCGTCTTCATCTGGCCGTCGGCCTGCACACGAATGCGGCCGCGCAGGCGATTCAGCACCAGGGTCTGCTGGGTTTCGGCCAGGCCGATTTCCCACGGACCGCCCGCGTGCTTGATGGACGACCAGGGCGAAGCGCCCGTGCCGCCGTCATGGCCGGCGATCACCACGTGGTCGCTTTTGCACTTGGCCACGCCTGCGGCGATGGTGCCCACGCCCACTTCGGACACCAGCTTGACGCTGATACCGGCATGCGGCGCCACGTTCTTCAGGTCGTGGATCAGCTGGGCCAAGTCCTCGATGGAGTAGATGTCGTGGTGTGGTGGGGGCGAGATCAGGCCCACACCGGGCACGCTGTGGCGCAGCTTGCCGATGTAGTTGGAGACCTTGCCGCCAGGCAGCTGACCACCTTCACCGGGCTTGGCGCCCTGGGCCATCTTGATCTGGATCTGATCGGCCGACGAGAGGTATTCCGCCGTCACCCCAAAGCGGCCGGAAGCCACTTGCTTGATGCGGCTGCGCAGCGAATCGCCGTCTTGCAAAGGCAGATCGACCTCCACGTTCTCAGCGCCGATCACGCTCTTGAGGCTGTCGCCCTTCTTGATCGGGATGCCCTTGAGTTCGTTGCGGTAACGCGCGGCGTCTTCACCACCTTCGCCTGTGTTGCTCTTGCCGCCGATGCGGTTCATGGCCACGGCCAGCGTGGCGTGCGCCTCGGTGGAAATAGAGCCGAGCGACATGGCGCCCGTAGCGAAGCGCTTGACGATTTCCTTGGCGGGCTCGACCTCGTCGATCGAGATCGCCTTGGACGGGTCGATCTTGAACTCGAACAGGCCGCGCAGCGTCATGTGGCGCTTGCTCTGGTCGTTGATGATCTGGGCGTATTCCTTGTACGTGTTCCAGTTGTTGGCACGCGTGCTGTGCTGCAGCTTGGCAATGGCGTCAGGCGTCCACATGTGGTCTTCGCCACGGGCGCGCCAGGCGTATTCGCCTCCGGCATCCAGCATGGTTTCGAGCACAGGGTCGTCACCAAACGCGGCCTTGTGCATGCGGATGGCTTCTTCAGCGATTTCGAACACGCCAATGCCTTCCACGCGGCTGGCGGTGCCGGTGAAGTACTTGCTCACGGTCTCCGTGTTCAGGCCGATGGCCTCGAACAGCTGGGCGCCGCAGTAGCTCATGTAGGTGCTCACGCCCATCTTGGACATGATCTTGGACAGGCCCTTGCCAATAGCCTTGACGTAGTTGTAGATGGCCTTGTCGGCCGACAGGTCGCCGCCCAGGTCCTTGTGCATCTCGGCCAGGGTTTCCATGGCCAGGTAGGGGTGCACAGCTTCTGCGCCATAGCCAGCCAGCACGGCAAAGTGGTGCACCTCGCGCGCCGTACCCGTTTCGACCACCAGGCCCGCCGTGGTGCGCAGGCCCGCGCCCACCAGGTGCTGGTGGATGGCCGACAGCGCCAGCAGCGCGGGGATGGCCACTTGCGTGGCGCTCACGGCGCGGTCGCTGATGATGAGGATGTTGGCACCGCCCTTGATGGCGTCCACAGCCTGCGCGCACAGCGAGGCCAGCTTGGCTTCCACGCCCTCACGGCCCCAGCTCAGCGGGTAGGTTATGTCGATGGTCGCGCTCTTGAACTTGCCTTGCGTGTACTTCTCGATGTCGCGCAGCTTGGCCATGTCGGCGAAGTCAAGCACAGGCTGGCTCACTTCGAGCCGCATCGGCGGGTTGACCTGGTTGATGTCCAGCAGGTTGGGCTTGGGGCCGATGAAGCTGTTGAGCGACATCACGATCGCTTCGCGGATCGGGTCGATCGGCGGGTTCGTCACCTGCGCGAACAGCTGTTTGAAGTAGTTGTACAGCGGCTTGTTCTTGCCCGAGAGCACGGCCAGCGGGCTGTCGTTGCCCATGGAGCCGATGCCCTCTTCGCCGTTCTTGGCCATGGGCGCCATCAGGAACTTGATGTCTTCCTGCGTGTAGCCAAAGGCCTGCTGGCGGTCCAGCAAAGGCAGGTCAGCGGCCTGGGGCGCGGCAGCCTGGGCACCGGTTTCGATGCTGTCGAGCTTGATGCGCAGGTTTTCGATCCACTGCTTGTAGGGCTTGGTGTTGACGATGTTGGCTTTCAACTCGTCGTCGTCGATCATGCGGCCTTGTTCTAGGTCGATCAGGAACATCTTGCCGGGCTGCAGGCGCCATTTGCGCACGATCTTGTTCTCAGGCACGGGCAGCACGCCCGATTCCGAGCCCATGATGACCAGGTCGTCATCGGTGATGCAGTAGCGCGAGGGGCGAAGGCCGTTGCGGTCCAACGTGGCGCCGATCTGGCGGCCATCGGTAAACACGATGGAGGCGGGGCCATCCCAAGGCTCGAGCATGGCGGCGTGGTACTCATAGAAAGCGCGGCGGCGCTCGTCCATGGTGGTGTGCTGCTCCCACGGCTCGGGGATCATCATCATCACAGCCTGGCTGATGGGGTAGCCGGCCATGGTCAGCAGTTCGAGGCAGTTGTCGAACGTGGCCGTGTCGGACTGGTCGGCAAAGCTGATGGGGTAGAGCTTTTGCAGGTCGGCCGCCAGCACGGGCGATGCCATCACGCCTTCGCGGGCCTTCATCCAGTTGTAGTTGCCCTTGACGGTGTTGATTTCACCATTGTGCGCCACATAACGGTAGGGGTGGGCCAGCGGCCACTCGGGGAAGGTGTTGGTGGAGAAACGCTGGTGCACCAGGCCGATGGCCGAGACGCAGCGCTCGTCCGACAGATCCTTGTAGTACACGCCCACCTGGTCGGCCAGCAGCAGGCCCTTGTACACCACCGTGCGGCTGGACATGGACGGAACGTAGTATTCCTTGCTGTGCTTGAGCTTAAGGGCCTGGATGTTGGCACTGGCCGTCTTGCGGATCACGTACAGCTTGCGCTCCAGCGCGTCCTGCACGATCACGTCGTTGCCACGGCCGATAAACACCTGGCGCAGGATGGGCTCCTTCTTGCGCACGGTGGGAGACATGGGCATGTCCACATTGACCGGCACGTCGCGCCAGCCCAGCAGCACCTGGCCTTCGGCCTTGATGGCGCGCTCCATCTCCTGCTCGCAGGCCAGGCGGGAAGCGTGCTCCTTGGGCAGGAAGATCATGCCCACGCCGTATTCACCGGCCGCGGGCAAGGTCACGCCTTGCTTGGCCATCTCTTCCCGGTACAGCGCGTCAGGGATCTGGATCAGGATGCCGGCGCCGTCGCCCATCAGCGGGTCGGCACCCACCGCACCACGGTGGTCGATGTTTTCCAGAATCTTCAGTGCCTGCGTCACGATGTCGTGGCGCTTGATGCCCTTGATGTGGGCCACAAACCCGAGGCCACAGGCGTCGTGTTCGTTACCCGATGAATACAAACCGTGTTGTTGCAGATGCTGGATCTCGGCAGCCGTGGTCATGGCGCACTCCTATATTTTTCGCAGGGGAGCCGAGATTAGTGCATTGCAGCATAAGTTGGCAAGCAAATTAAATAGGGTCAGATTCTCATTTATAAAATCCCATGCACAACAAGATAATTATTGGGGACATATCAAAAATAATAGCAATTAAGCCATGTAGCACCTTCGCATCAACCTTCTTTAGCTATGTTTTTGACACTTCGTGGCCTGCCAGGCGCCCCCCGGGTGACACGGCGCGGCGTTTGCAGTTGAAGCCCTTCCAGGAACTCCGTATCACCCAAGGCCCACCCGCTGAGTGCCGAATCGGTCAGCGACGTTTGCATCGCTGCCCCCAAACCAGCCTGAACCAGCGCTGCGTATGCCGCCTCCCGCGCAAACGGGGTGTTGCCCAAAGCCCAGTACAGCGCATGTGGTGCCAGCCACCGGTCGTTTCGCAAGCCCACCCAGTGCGCATGGCTGGACCAGGCGTAGTCCGCAGGTTGCTGCACCAACCCGGCCCGCACAGGGTTGAGATCCAGATACACCATGCATGCCAGCAAATATCGTTCCGGCTGCAATACGGTGGACCGGTACCGCCCCTCCCAGAGGGTGCCCGTACGGGCGTATCGGCGATTGAAATACTGCACATACCGCCGGCCCACCGCCTGCATCATCCGGGGCAGGCCGTCTTGCGTCGTCGGAGTGACGAGCAAGTGGAAATGGTTGTCCATCAGTACATAGGCATGGACCGCCACTGTCTCTTTGGGTGCGCCGTCTTTCAACAGCGTCAGCAGTGCCGCGAAATCATCAGCGCCGTGGAAGATGGGTTGGCGGTTGTTACCCCTCAGGATGACGTGGTGCAGATGACCTGGCAGGGTCAGGCGTGGCAGGCGAGCCATGGTTTTGAGTCAGAGGTAGGATGCCCGCGATCATAGACCTGTCCCTTATTTGAATGGGATGTGGCAACACACAGCATCCACACTTGCCCAAGGAAAGCACCCGCCTGCTGCAGAACCGGGCGGGCTCGCTGTGGGGGTGCTGTCAGAGGGA
Source organism: Acidovorax sp. DMC1 (assembly GCF_056314325.1). Classification (NCBI taxonomy): domain Bacteria; kingdom Pseudomonadati; phylum Pseudomonadota; class Betaproteobacteria; order Burkholderiales; family Comamonadaceae; genus Acidovorax; species Acidovorax sp. DMC1. The sequence goes on from NZ_JBQUYO010000011.1 coordinate 121,192, forward strand.
GGCCGGGTTGCTTTCCAGGCCTGTCATCGCATCCACGCCAAAGCGTGCGCCCATGACTTTCTCCAAACCAAATTCTGCAAGGAGCGCCCGCAAGCGCTCGGCCGCACTGCGCTTTTTATGGCCGGTGTAACGCGCAATGATGAGTTCGTTTTTCATGCTGTGCTCCCACCCCACCAGCTCGGTCACGGTAACTTGGTAACCGCTGGCCTCCAGGTACAGGCAGCGCAGCACATTGGTCACTTGGCTGCCCAGTTCGCGGGTGTGCAGCGGGTGGCGCCACAGCTCCGCAAGTGGGGTACGCGCCAACTGAAGGGCCTTGCCCTGGCGCAGGCAGGCCGCCATTTCGGCTTGGCAGCAAGGCACCAGAACCATGGCCTGGGCCTTCTTTTGCAGCCCAAATGCGATGGCGTCATCGGTAGCGGTATCGCAGGCGTGCAAGGCCGTGACCACATCGATCTGGTCAGGCAACTCCCGGGCGTCGGCAGATTCAGCCACCGACAGATTCAGGAACGACATGCGCTCGAAATGAAGCCGTTGCGCGAGCGCGCGCGACTTCTCTACCAGCTCCGCCCGCGTTTCCACCCCGTAGATGTGCCCGTGGCCCAGTGCCTTGAAATACAGGTCGTACAGAATGAAGCCCAAATAGGATTTGCCCGCGCCGTGGTCCGCCAGTGTGGGCCCATTACCCTGCACAGATAGCTCTGTCAGCAAGGGCTCGATGAAATTGAACAGGTGGTACACCTGCTTGAGCTTGCGGCGCGAGTCCTGATTGAGACGGCCATCCCGGGTGAGGATGTGCAGTTCTTTGAGCAGTTCTACCGATTGGCCTGAACGCAATTCCTGCAGCTCAGCACCGTCGCTCTTGGGTTTGCTCGGCTCGCGGATGGGCTTGCCGGTCGTCACTGCAGATGTCTTCTTTTTATTCATACCCTGGGGCCTCGTGTTGGCGGAATGTCATAGCTGGCGACAGTGGCTGCCATGCTCTCTCCGCCGTTTTCATGAGGGCCCACGTCCAGCGCCAGCCAACCGGCCATGCCCATCTCTTCCAGCACTTCCATGTTGCGCTCGAAGATGGCTTCCGCCTCGGGGAAGACTGACACCGCCCGGTCGATACTGGCTTCGCGCAGCAAATGCAGCGTGGGATACGGAGCGCGGTTGGTGCAATTGGTCACGTCGTCCGCATCGGTGCCTGCGAACTGAAACTGCGGATGAAAGCTTGCGACCTGCAGCGTGCCCTCCAATCCCATAGCGTGCACCACGTCGTCCACATCCCTCAGAAAATCATTGAAGTCTAGGAAATCCTGCAAGCAATGCGGCACCACCACCAACGTGGTGTCCCTGACTTCAGCGGGTGCGTTAGCAAGCCCCTGGAGTTCTTCGCGCAGCGCCGCCAGCACATCCTCAGCAGTCGTAGCCAAGGTCACCACATGATGAATTTGTCCTTTGACATGCACCGACTTGGCAAAGGGACAGAGATTCAACCCAATGACGGCCCTCTCCAACCAGCGCACAGTGTCCTGGACGTAGGTATCTATGGATTCAGAGTAGGGAAGCGCCTTTGCGGCGTTGGTGGCGGAGGATGTCATGGGCGCGCGCAAAAGCGCAAGGGTAGAGGTGGGATTTTATCGGTGTGAGTTATTAGCGGATCTCGCGATAGCGGCGGCCCACCGTAGAGCCTGATCGCTCCGTCGGGAGACGCTCAACCCGGATAAGAAACGGCAGTAGTAACGAATGCACATGCACACGCAAGGCATGGTCCAAGCGGCAGTGGCTACCGCAACCTGAATATTGCGCAACGCCAGCGACGAGCGGCATTCAAACCAACTGCAACTCACCCCTTACTACGATCCTGACCGGGTGCTATTCCTGCAACAAGCGACGCCCTGTAAGACGCTCATGTTCCCGCACCGCAAAGCGATCCGTCATTCCAGCAATAAAGTCGGCCACCACCCGCGCTCGCCCGTACCTGTCGCCCTCTAAGGCTCGCGCGGTAAAGGTAGCCTTCATTTCTTCAGGCCGCGCCATGTAGGCATCGAACAAGTCACGCACGATTTCTTGAGCATGGCCCGTAGTCTCCATCACCCTGGGATGCCGGTAGAGATGCTTGAAGAGGAATCGTTTGAGTGTGGTGGAGCGTTCACGCATCTCGCCACCAAAGGTCACGAGAACTGGCAGCCTCCGCACCTCATCGGGATGGGCCGGCGCTTGCTCTTGTAGTGCGGCTTTAGTGGTGTCAATGACGTCGTACACCTGCGCGCTGAGCATCCGCCGGATGGCCTCGTACAACAAGCGACGTTGCATTGATGGCGCGCTGAGGTCAGGATGTTGGCTCTGCGCTGACCAACGGTATGCGTCAAACAAAGGTACTTCTTGCAACTGCGCCAAGGTAATCAACCCAGAACGCACACCATCATCAACATCGTGCGCGTTGTACGCAATCTCGTCTGCCAGATTGCACAACTGAGCCTCCAAGCTCGGCCGCTCATTGCGCAAAAAGCGCGCACCGACTCCGTTGGGCTCCAAGGCCTCCAACTGCAAAGCATGAGTGCGTGAGCAGTGTTTGAGAATCCCCTCCCGGGTCTCGAACGTGAGGTTGAGTCCGTCGTAAATTGGGTAACGTTCTTCTAGCTGGTCCACTACCCGCAAACTCTGCAAGTTGTGCTCGAAGCCCCCGAAGTCAGCCATGCAGCCATTCAAGGCGTCTTGACCCGCATGCCCAAACGGGGTGTGCCCCAAATCATGGGCCAGAGAGATAGCCTCTACCAAGTCTTCGTTGATCTGCAACGAACGCGCAATAGACCGCCCGAGTTGCGCGACCTCTAAAGAATGGGTCAGCCGGGTCCGAAACAGATCTCCCTCGTGGTTCAGAAAGACTTGCGTCTTGTAGACAAGCCGACGGAATGCGGTGGAATGGACGATGCGGTCGCGGTCGCGCTGGTATTCGGTCCGGGTAGGCGCATGATGCTCGGGGTAGCGCCGCCCCCTCGTCGTGTCAGGATGGCACGCAAATAGAGAAAAACCAGATGATGCTGTCAAAGCAATCGCTCGTCTTTAGCAGACAGCCTAAATAACGGTCAAAAGAAACACTTCAACAAAGAAGCCTCAGCTGCAACATGCATCAATGACTTCACGCACCAACCGATCAGGCGCGGAACGAACCACCGCTTTGCCCGGACTTTCTATCAACACAAAACGGATCTCGCCAGCCTCAGACTTCTTGTCTCCCCTCATGAGCTGAAGATAACGACCCGCGTTGTCTTTACTATCCAAAATAGGCCCCTTAACAGGCAACCCCGCTCTACGGATCATCGACACCAATCGCTGAACAAAGATCTCATCCACCAATCCGAGCCGACACGACAGTTCTGCAGCCATCACCATGCCAGCACCCACTCCCTCGCCGTGTAACCATATGCCATAACCCATACCCGCTTCAATGGCATGACCAAAAGTGTGACCAAAATTCAGGATAGCGCGCAAACCAGATTCACGCTCGTCCTGACCCACTACCGTCGCCTTTATCTCACAACAACGGCGCACCATATGAGCCAAAGCGTCATTCTTATGGGCCATGATGCCATCCATAGAATGCTCCAGCCAATCGAAAAACTCCATATCAGCAATCGGACCGTATTTGATGACCTCGGCCAGACCTGCACTGAACTCACGCGCTGGCAAAGTGGCCAGCACATCTAAATCGCAAACGACGCGCTGAGGCTGATAGAACGCCCCCACCATATTCTTGCCCAACGGGTGATTAATACCGGTCTTACCGCCCACCGATGAGTCCACTTGAGCAAGGAGAGTGGTGGGTACTTGCACAAAAGGAACACCCCTCATGTAACTAGACGCAGCAAAACCAGTCATGTCTCCTACTACACCACCGCCGAGTGCGAACAATACAGTCTTTCTATCACAACCACGTTTCAATAGAGCATCAAATATCGACTGTAAGGTCCCCCAGTTCTTGTGCTCCTCACCATCCGGTAGCTGGACCTCATGAATCTGAGCATATCGACCATAAAGCGCTGTTCGCAGTCGCTCAGAGTAGAGCGGGGCGACGGTTGAATTGCTAACGATCAGAGCAGCAGTGGCGTGAGGCAAACCATCATAGGACGCGGCATCGGCTAGCAGCCCCCCGCCGATAACGATGCGGTAGCTGCGCTCACCCAGATCAATTGGAACTTCTTGGGGAATTGAGGGCATGGATATTTTTTGACTCAAGTGATGGCGGCGAAATACATCGCCCCACCATTTTGCCTGTATTTAACCGTGCTCTCTGAAACGTTGACCGGCAGAGAACGCAGCTCTAGCAACCGGCGCCCACTCAGAGTACAAGCAACAAGAGAAAGCCTAAGTTCTCAGGTTACACGCCGTTGCCGCTGACGCACTGTAGCTGCGCCCCCGCGTCGGGCGGTCCGCCTATACAGACCATTCCTAATTGAGACACCTCGGGGCGCAGCTGGAGCGAGAAGAATAGACAAAAAAATCCCCGGACAAGCCGGGGACATGAGCAGAAGAAATCAGGCCTTGAAGGTTTTTACCCTAAGCGAGCAGCCATCCTGTCATGGGCAAGCAAGAGCAGGAGTGCTTCCACTAACCACAGTGATACTGAACCGCCGAGTGACCGTTGCAGCCCCTTTGCTAGCGGTCACCAAAAATTCACGTGCACCGCAGTCGGCTACAGCCGGCCTACCATTCAGCACACCTGCAGACCCAGTCGTTCCACTCGTTAGCCATCCAGGGAGTCCGGTGAACTGCCACGTGACGCTACTGACCGAGGATACGAAGGAGTAAGTGAAATTAACACCGACGGGGGCAGAGCCAAGAGAGCACACCGTGTTTGAGTTGCAATCACCAATCGCAAAATCTTCAGGCAATCCGCCTACCAACTTCAGCTTCACGGTACCCGATGCAGAAACTTTGTTCTTATCAGTAACCGTTACGGTAGCACGGTACTCACGCTCTTCCGCGTCTTTACTGGCCTTACCACTTAGCAATCCAGTGCTGGCATCAATACTCAACCCAGCGGGAAGTCCAGTGGCGCTCCAAGTGTATGGAGGCAACCCCCCGGTCACCGTCAACAAGGAAGTAAAAGGCACTTCCTTCGTGACGTCGCCCAAATCAGCTCCTGCAAACACCGGAGGCGCAGTTACGGCCTCAAGCACGGAAACAGGAACGATAGCCGTCATAGGGTCCGTGATGCCGTTGCTCACGTTGTTATCAAATCGATCCGCGGCCAGTTCAAGGAAGATTGGTCCAGTCTCGGTTCCACTAAGCAACGAAAATGTTGCTACACCGCCTATGGAGGGCAATTGCAAAACGCTACCACTCTGAGAGCCTGCGACCAATCGAGCTCCTTGTCCGGCTTCCGTGCCGGACAGAATCCGAACCTGCACATTCCCACCGGTGATACTTGAAGCAGGCTGGTTGGCATCATCGAGCACAAATGCTTGAATTGCCATTTGAGGCAATAGCCCGTTAGCATTCCCCTTGGTCCCCAAATACCCAGGTATCTGTGCTTCTAGACGAACACTGGCTGGTTTACCTGTTGCACCTCCAACAGAAATATCGGCACTAGCAAATTTTTGCTGTTTATCTCTCGGATCAGTGACGGAGCAAACGACTCGAGCAACGCCCGCTTGGTTTCCCGCGTGAAAGTGAAACGAATTTCCACCAGAATTCGAACCTAGAGTAATACTGCGATAGGCGTTTGGAACTTTAATCTTTCCACCATTACCATCATCCACTTCGGTTTCGTGCTCGGGATTACCATCAAGATAGTAAAGCGAACCAGAATCCAACCCCGCAGAGAGGTTACAAGCAAAAATTTCCTCCCCACCAGGAATCGGAGCCCCGCCTTTTTTAGCATCTACATATAAGGTAGTTGTATAAGGTCGATAAACACCAGTTCCAGGGCCAATACCAGAGATATTCAACGGCAATTTATCCTTCTCTGCACGAACGGTGATGGTATATGACTCTTGAGTCTCACCAGCACTGCCGCCACCTCCGCCGCATGCCGTCAAAGCCACTGATAGCGCAACTGGTAGAAATTTGAATTGCTTAAACATTTTCTTCCTTAGTTTATACATTTACCTAGATGCCGTACGATCACTGATTACTTTTGGAGTAATAAAAATCAGCATTTCCCTCTTTGTCGACTCTCTAGTCCTATTTTTAAACAAATTACCAACAACAGGCACATCACCTAGCACCGGGATTTTATTCTCCTGATTGGTCTCTTCCATTTCAAAAATACCACCAATCACAACAGTACCACCATTTTCTATCAAAATCTGAGTTTTGACATGCTTTGTATCGATAGCAACGCCTTGAGTAGTTGTTTCACCACGACTGTCCTTATTAACATCCAAATCCAGAATAATATTCCCTTCTGGAGTTATCTGGGGCGTCACTTCCAACTTCAGCACCGCCTTTTTGAATGCAAGCGTTGTCGCACCATTAGGGGCTGTCACTGCATAAGGATACTCAGTTCCTTGTTCAATTAGTGCTTTAGTTTGATCAGCCGTAATAATGCGAGGACTTGATATGACGCGACCTTTACCATCAGCCTCCATCGCTGACAACTCGAGAGTCAAAAATCTGTTCGCAGCCGAGTTAAAAATAGAAAGAGCGAAGTTACCCACACTACTGACGTTTGACAAGCTGGCAGGCAGATTCACAAAAGTGCCGCTTGTATTCGTTGTACCGCCAGCACCGCTAGAAGCAACAGCGTCGTTATAGGACGTTCCGAGCGCTACGCGATTGGCTCCTCCGATGCTATAGCCACCGTCTCCACCACGATTCGCCCTCAAATCCGTCGCCCCAAGCCGTACACCCAACGATCGGCCAAAAGTGTCGCGGGCTTCCACAATACGCGCCTCAATCAAAACCTGACGCACCGCCACATCCAGGCTAGCCAACAGCAAACGGACCTCCTCAAGTTTGCTTGGCGTATCGGTTACGAAAATCTGGTTCGTGCGTGGCTCTGATATGGCACTCCCGCGTTCAGACAAAAACCGAGTAGTAATAGCCGTTCCTGTCGCGCCAACACTTGTTGTTAGCTGGGCAACAATATCCGCCGCCTTCGCATAATTTAACTGGAAAGACTGAGTCTTCAAAGGCTCTAGCTTCTGAATGGCTTGAGCAGCTTCAAAATCTTTTTTTGTCCGTGCATCTATTTCGTCCTTGGGCGCGATCCAAAGAACAGAACCCGTTTTTCGCATACCAAGCCCCTTGGCATCCATTATGATTTGGAGCGCTTGGTCCCAGGGAACATCTTTGAGCCGCAAAGTTAATGCGCCCGTCACGGTATCAGATGTAACGATATTAAAATTTGTAAAGTCAGCAATCACTTGAAGAAGCGATCTCACTTCAATATTTTGAAAATTCAACGACAGCTTTTCCCCAGAGTACCCTGGCCCTTGGGTCAATTTGCTCAGATCGATTTTTTTCTGTCGAACTTCAATCACAAACTGATTATCGCTTTGGTACGCACTGTGCTCCCAATCACCACTAGACTCGATGAGCATCCGAACACGTTCGCCAGCCTGGCTTGTGGTTACTGTCTGAATAGGGGTACCAAAGTCTGTGACATCCAAACGCCGGCGCAATCCTTCAGGCAGAGATGAGCGCATGAATTCCACAGTAATGCCTTTAGCTTGTTGCTGCAGATCAACGCCTACTTGGTTACTGGCAAGATTAACAATCACTCTCCCAGCACCGTCAGCACCGCGACGAAAATCTATATCCTTCAGGGGCAGTACATCGCTGTTCTGACTTTCTGAAAACGCAACAGACTGCGAGGGCGCCATAGCAGCCCCAGAGGCCACAGACTCCAATGAAAGAAATAGAGACCTCCCCGAGAGATCAATCTTGTAAGCTGCTGGCACCTTTAAGTTCAAAACAATGCGCGACCGATCACCAGCCTGAACCACATTTACAGATTTTAGGTTCCCAAGATTAATCTCATGCGTATTTTTGCCAGAAGAATTAACAATCCCTTGAAAATCTAACGCTATCCGGGCAGGGGATTGTGTTGCAAACCCTGTAGGCAAAACTGAGGGTGGGTCGGTGAAGTCAATCTTTAGCGTCTCAACGCCAGCCTGGACACTAGCAGAAATAGCACTAATAGCCCCTCCAGCAAACGCGCTAAAGGATGCAAAAAGCATTGAAACGCCAACAGCAGCGCTACGGCAGTAATTTAATAAATGGCCACTATATTGTTTCATTTTTTGCCCTCTTGCAGATCAAGCGACGCTGAACGTTCTATCCAATCCCCAGTTGCATCTTGCACAATTTCGCGCAACTGGATTGCATTTTCGGTAATCTGAACAATCTTTCCATAATTTTGACCCAAATAATTTCCAACCTTGATTTGGTAAATTAAATTGTCAACTTTAACTAGTGCAGTTGGGGCTCCTGACTTATTCAAGCTTCCCACCATTACGATTGCATCAAGAGGAAAGGCCTCCAACGGATCTTTACGACGATTCATCTCCGGAGCGATCAGCGCAGCGTTTGAAGCCACTTGATTAGAATCGCGTTTCAGCGCCTGAGTTAGCTTACCTTGGTTAAACGGCTCGATAACATCATCTTGTACATAAGGTTCTGGAAAGAATTTTTTTGGCTCCGTCAAGGGCTGAACATTTGGTTTGGTACTAGCCCTCTGCTCGGCCATCCAAACTCTCAACTCATCCTCTCCGGACGACCCGCAGCCGGACAGGACGAATACGCCAAGAACAAGGAGTATCCGAATATTAGCTTTCATTGCTTGACACTCCCGGCCTTTTTCTGCGCCTGTATTTCTTCAGGATCCAGATATCGAAAGGTTCGCGCGGTTGCGTCCATGGTTAACACATCACGAGCATTCGGAACAATTGCCATATTGTTCAAAGTGACAATGCGCGACAAGTGCGCAATATCTGAAGCAAATGCACCGATATCGTGATACTTCCCGGTCACTCGTATCGTTATAGGTAATTCAGCATAGTAGTCTTTCACGACAACTTGACCAGGGCGAAAAAGTTCGAACTGCAGGCTTCGCCCCAAACCAGACTGGTTGATATCAGAAAGAAGCGCTGCCATTTCGGCTTTACTAGGAAGCTGCTTTTCAAGTTGAATAACATACTGCTGTATTTGCTCGCGCTGTTTCTTCAACGCATCCAGACTGACAGCTTTTACAAGTTTCTTTTGATAGTCAGTCCGCAAAACCAGCTCTTTGCTACGCTCCTCTTCCAGTTGCACTTCATATTCCTGCAAAAAAGCAAACCATGCAACGATCGCGACTGCAGCAGCGATAAAAACACAAAGGATAACCTTGGGCAATACCGGCCAAGCTGAGGGATCCCTTGTGTCTAAATTTTTAAACTGTCGCTGAATGGCTTCGAGACGCTCAGCTGTGCTGATCGATTTTTCTGTTGACTTCGCCATATCATTTACCTCCTGGCGACGAAGCGGTGGCACTTGCTGCCTCTATGACTTTTTGAGCGTCACTAGCACGGACCAGCTGAAACCTCAAGTTAAAGGAAGAAACCCTCCGCTGGTCCCTTTGGCTCAAAGCTACCGTGCTTGCCGTAATTTCCGTCAACTCCGGCTTCGCAAGCCATGGCGTATTACTAGCCAAGTTACGCAGCAACTCAGAAACGCGCTCATTAGATTGGGCCATCCCTTGCATTGTTATCGTTTGGCCAACTTGCTTTATTGCGGTGACGTATACACCATCAGGTAACTGCTTAACCAATTCGGTGAGCAGGTGAACAGGCAAATTGCGATCTGACTGCAGATCTTCGACAGCCTTTTGGCGTGCACGCAAGGAAGCAATCTCATCCTCTATGGACGCAATTTCCTTGATCTGTCCTTCCAGCACCTTGATCTCTTGCTGGAGAAAGGTATTCTTATTCTGCTGATCCGTGATCATGATCTGAAACCACCAATAGATGGCTCCAGCAATAGCAAGACCCAACAGAAACGACGCAAACATCGTCGCCTGGAACGCCTCCTTGCGACGCTTGCGAGCCTCTTCACGATGAGGTAACAAATTGATGAGAATCACTGCAGAAACCTCCGCATAGCGAGACCGCAAGAGGTCAGGTAGGACGGCGCTTCACGCACCATTTTTTTCAGTCGCACGGAACTTCCGATTTCCATGCCATCAAAAGGATTGACAGCACTGCATGCAAAACCGGTTTGCTGAGTGACTGCCTCTGTAAGACCTGGCAGTGGGGCCGAGCCTCCGGCCAGCATGATGTGGTCGACACGGTTGTGCGGCGTGCTTGTGAAGAAGAACTGCAGGGCGCGACCAATCTCTTGGGCCATGCTGTCAACAAAAGGACGGAGGACCGCTGATTGATAGTCTTCTGGCAAATCACCGCTGCGCTTTTTGCTCTCGGCTTCTTCCACCGAGAAACCATATTGACGAACAATCAACTGAGTAAGCTGGGCGCCGCCAAAGGCTTGGTCACGGTCATACAGAACCTCTTCGTTCCGGATCACCTGCATGCTGGTCGTCAGGGCTCCCACCTCGAAAAGGGCCACCATCGCATCCACGCCTTTATTAGGCAGCGCTTCAATGAGGCGCCCAGCAGCCAGTCGTGATGCATGGGATTCAATATCGACCACCACGGGCTTCAGCCCGGCGGCCTCCGCCAAGCCCTGTCGGTCTTGGACTTTTTCACGCCGGGACGCGGCAATCAGAACGTCAACATCCCCTGGTGCGTTTTTACTGGGACCGATAACGCAAAAATCCAAGCTGACCTCGTCGAGCGAAAACGGGATGTACTGGTTGGCCTCGGATTCCACCTGGACCTCAAGCTCCTGCTCGGTCATACCACCTGGCAGCGTGATCTTCTTGGTGATCACTGCGGAAGGGGGCAGCGCAAGCGCCACGTTTTTGGTTCTAGTGCCGCTCTTCTTGACCAAGCGACGCAATGCGTCCGCCACTTCGTCAAACTTTTCGATGTTGCCATCGGTGATCCAGCCCCGCTCCAGTGGCTCGATCGCGCAACGCTCTAGGACCAGACTACCCGCCTTATCGCGTCCCAACTCCACCAGCTTGACACTGGAGGAGCTGATGTCGATTCCCAGCAGCGGAGCAGACTGGCGATTGAACAAAGACCCCATTGAGATCAAGATTGGTCCCCTGTAACTTGCCAAAATGAGGCAACAAAACTTAACACTTCACATGAATGCTATCAGTAAGATAGTTCTCCAGCAAAGATTTTTCCCCCTGTAACATCAGAAGAGCGTTGCCAAAAGCAGACGAAATTTTTGGGCGCTGCAATACCGCTCGGCCACTACCGGAAGCCTTTCGGCGGCACCTTGCCAAGTACGAAATTGGATTTCGAGCCCCAGCGGTGGACATTTTTATAATGGGCGGTCTTACCCCATCGGAGCGATATGCCGCCCTCCCCTTCGAAGTCCTCCGACAAGTCGGACTCCTCTCCTGTTCGCACCCGCCCCAGTTGGCTTCGCTGGTTGGTTCGTATCTCTCTTTGGATCACGGGATTGGCGGCGGCCGCAGCCTTGGGCCTGGCGCTCACAATTGCTGTGGCTCTGTCGGTGGCCTACCCCAACCTACCCGACATCTCTGACTTGGCGGACTACCGTCCCAAACTGCCGCTGCGGGTGTACTCAGCGGAAGGAGCCTTGCTGGGCGAGTTTGGCGAAGAACGTCGCAACCTCACACCCATCGGCGAGATTCCGCAGGTCATGAAAGACGCCGTTTTGGCGATTGAAGATGCCCGGTTCTTCCAGCACGGCGGGGTGGACTACAAAGGCGTTCTGCGTGCGGGTCTCGCCAATCTGGGCCGGGTAAAAAGCCAAGGCGCTTCCACGATCACCATGCAGGTGGCACGCAATGTTTATCTGTCTTCAGAAAAAACATTTACTCGCAAAATTTACGAAATCTTACTAACCTTCAAATTGGAGCATTTGCTGACCAAGGATCAGATTCTTGAGATTTACATGAATCAGATTTTCCTCGGCAATCGTGCTTACGGTTTTGCAGCCGCCTCTGAAGCTTATTTTGGTAAACCGCTCAAATCCGTTTCGATCGCCGAAGCTGCGATGCTTGCCGGTTTGCCTAAGGCTCCCTCTGCCTACAACCCCATCAGCAATCCGAAACGTGCCCGCGCTCGTCAGCAGTACATCATCGAGCGGATGGAAGAAAACGGCTTCATCACTGCGCAACAAGCAGAGCAAGCCAAGAAAGAAGAACTGAAAATCCGCACGGGGCCCGACAACACCCGTATCCACGCTGAATACGTGGCGGAAATGGCCCGCCAGCTGATCTTTGCCCAGTACGGCAACGAGGCCTACACACGCGGTCTCAATGTGTACACCACCCTCAATGCCGCAGAACAAGAGGCTGCCTATGTTGCCTTGCGGCGCGGGATCATGGATTACGAGCGGCGCCAGCAGTATCGGGGGCCGGAGAAGTTTGTAGCGCTGCCTGCCAGCGCCCAGGAGGTGGAAGACGCCATTGATGACGCACTGGCCAACCACCCGGACAATGGCGACGTGCTCTCCGCGGTGGTGCTGGAGGCATCCGCCAAACGCATCCTAGCCGCCCGTGCCAACGGGGATTCGGTGGAGATCACGGGCGATGGACTGAAGCCTGCTCAATCCGGCCTCAGCGACAAGGCCCCTCCCAATATCAAGATACGGCGTGGCGCTGTGATCCGTGTGGTCAAGACACCCAAGGGCGCCTGGGAAATTACACAGCTGCCCGAAGTGGAAGGCGCTTTTGTGGCCCTGGACCCGCGCAACGGCTCCATTCGTGCACTGGTGGGTGGCTTCGACTTCGACAAAAACAAGTTCAACCACGCAGCGCAGGCCTGGCGCCAGCCGGGCTCCAGCTTCAAGCCCTTCATTTACTCGGCGGCGCTCGAAAAAGGCTTTACGCCCGCAACCGTGATCAACGACGCCCCGCTGTTCTTTGATGCGGGTGTCACCGGCGGCCAACCCTGGGAGCCCAAGAACTACGACGGCAAGTACGACGGCCCCATGAGCATGCGCACCGGCTTGGCGAAGTCCAAGAACATGATCTCCATCCGAATCCTGCAGGCCGTAGGCCCCAAGACGGCACAGGAATGGGTGGGACGGTTTGGATTCGACCCCGAGAAACACCCCGCCTACCTGACCATGGCGCTGGGTGCAGGCTCAGTGACGCCTCTGCAAATGGCCTCTGCGTATTCGGTGTTCGCCAACGGCGGGTACCGCATCAATCCTTGGCTGATCGCCAAGGTCACCGACCATAAGGGCCGGGTGATTTCAGAGATCACACCTCCCGCGTTGAGTGAACAGCCACGTGCCATTGATGCGCGCAACGCCTTTGTCATGAGCAGCCTGTTGCAGGAAGTGACCCGCACCGGTACTGCAGCACGGGCTCAAGCGACTCTGAAACGTCCCGATCTTTATGGCAAAACCGGTACCACCAATGATTCGGTGGACGCGTGGTTTGCTGGGTTCCAGCCGACCATAGCAGCCGTGACCTGGATTGGCTATGACACGCCGCGTAATCTGGGCAGCCGGGAAACCGGGGGCGGGCTGAGCCTGCCGGTGTGGATCAGCTTCATGGAGCGCGCGCTCAAGGGTGTGCCGGTGATGGAGCCCACGGTGCCGCCCGGTGTCGTGAATGTGGGCGGCGAGTGGTTCTACGAGGAATACGCGCGCAACGCGGGTGTTTCGAGCGTGGGGGTGGAAGACCGATCCGCATCTCCTGCGGTAGCCCCCCAGGCGCCTCCTCCTTCTGAAGAGCGCAGTCGCATCCTGGACTTGTTCCGTAACTGATCGCCCCAACGCCCCAGCACCAGCCCCTCAGGCTGGCGGGGCGAAAACCGTCACGCAGAAAACTGCAGCGACATGCCGGACTGCTGTGACGCGTCGCGCGTGAGGCACGCAAAAAACTCACCTGCGCCTTTGGTATCCTGCCAGTGGCTGCCATCAAAACGGTAGTGGTAGCCGCCCGATCGGGCCGCCATCCACACCTCGTGCAGCGGCTTTTGCAGATTGATCACGATCTGGCTGCGATTGGGAAAGGTCAAGGTCACCATGCCCCCCGAGCGCTGGCTGTCCACATCGGCATCCGAGGTGTCGTTGATGCGATCACAACTGCGCTCGACGGCAAGCAGCAGTTGTTCGGCGTGGTCCATGAATTCGAGGTCGGTCATTACAATTTGCGCATGTTGAAAGCTCCCCAAATTCTAGTCAGGACGCTTGTCCTTGCTGCCAGTGCGGCAGCCCTCTTCGGTTGTGGCCAGCGGGGGCCGTTGTATCTGCCGACCGGCCCTGCTGCGAGCCAGCGTGCCACGCTGTCGCAAACACTCACGCCGAGCAACGACACCAACACTGCGCCGTCGCCTGCGGCCAGCACCTCGCAGCCACGCTGAAGCATTCGATCGCCTGCGCAGAATGGCCAGGCAATGCGGTTTCGCTTGATTTCCATCAAGCACAAACCTTAGGGGTACTCGTACAGTCTGCGCTTTATTGCACCGCAGGATGGCCATGGCCCTGGAACTCTACCGCGACAAAAATCATGCTTGCCTGATGTTCACCGACCTCATTGAGGAGGATGGGCAGGCCGTGCAGGCCAATCAGTTCCTGATCGTGGACGACGACACCGGCGCCATCATCGACCCGGGCGGCAACCTCGCGTTCAACGAGCTGTTCATGGGAATGACCAAGCATTTCCCGCCGCACAAGCTGTCGTACCTGATCGCCTCGCACGCAGACCCGGACATCATCGCCTCGCTGGACCGCTGGATGACCAGCACCAAGGCCAACCTGGTGATCTCACGTGTGTGGGAGCGCTTTGCACCGCACTTCACCAAGGTGGGCAAAACCGAAAACCGCGTGATCGGTGTGCCAGACGGTGGCGGCCACCTGCCACTGGGACGCCATGAACTGGTGCTGCTGCCTGCGCACTTCATGCACTCCGAGGGCAACTTCCACTTCTACGACCCGGTCAGTCGCATCCTCTTCACAGGCGACCTGGGCGTATCGATGATGTCGGGGGCCGAGGCCCGTGTGCCGGTGACTGACCTCAAGGCGCACATTCCGCGCATGGAGGGGTTCCACCGCCGCTACATGGTGTCCAACAAGATCCTGCGCTTGTGGGCACGCATGGCCCGGCAGCTCGACATTGCCATGATCGTGCCGCAGCATGGTGCCCCGATCATGGGCAAGGAAGCCATTAGCGACTTCTTTGAATGGATCGAGAACCTGATGTGCGGCATCGACCTGTTCGATGATCGCGCCTACCAGATTCCCACCGCGTACATCGACCCTGTGACCCGGCAGATGCGCCCTGCGCTGCGGGCAGTCAATGGGTAAATGTTGGTCAAATCGACTGCAAGCGCTACAACTACAAGCCCAAAAAGCTATAAATTTAATAGCATTTAACGTCCCGGAGATCCAGCGGCTGTCCGTCTTGCCGCTGAACCGGCCGGTGCAGCCGACCGCTTTTGCAGTCGGTGCCAAAGTCGCCAGCCCAGCAGCGCGCCGAGGATGGCGGCATAGATGGTCACTTCACCAAAATTGTTCTTGCCCGCACGCATCCAGAAGAAATGCAGCACCGCCAGCCCGGCCACGGCATAGACAGTGCGGTGCAGCGCCTGCCAGCGCTTGCCGCCCAAGGCCTTGATCGCGCGATTGAACGACGTCGCAGCCAACAGGGCCAGCAACACCAGGGCCAATGTGCCCACCAGGATGAAGGGCCGCTTGGCGATGTCGTGCAGGATGTCCGGGATGTCAAAACCCATGTCGAACCAGCTGTAGCTCAGCAGGTGCAGCACGCCGTAAAAGAACACGAACAACCCCAGCATGCGCCGAAACCGCGCCAGTTGCGGGGTGGCGGTGATAACGCGCAGTGGAGTGATCGCCAGCACCAAGCAAAGCGCCCGCAGCGTCCAGTCACCAGTGGCGCGGATCAACGCCTCTGCAGGGTTGGCGCCCAGCTGGTTCGCCACCGCTGCATAGACCAGCCATGCCAGCGGCAACAGGCACAACACGAACACCACCGGTTTGGCGGCGGGGTGGAGCAATAGTTTTAGCATTGCGATTCAAGAACCACCGTGGCCTCGCACACCGCCCAGGACGGTAGCGAGGCCCAGGCGGTCAGTAGAACTTCTTGAGGTCCATGCCCGCGTAGAGCTGGCCGACCTGGGCTTCGTAGCCGTTGAACATCAACGTCTTGCGTTTCTTGGCAAACAAGCCGTCTTCACCAATGCGCCGCTCGGTCGCCTGGCTCCAGCGGGGGTGGTCCACATTGGGGTTCACATTGGAATAGAACCCGTACTCCTGCTGGGCCGCCTTGTTCCACGCGGTGCCTGGTTCCTTTTCGACAAAGCGGATCTTCACGATGCTCTTGGCGCTCTTGAAGCCGTACTTCCATGGCACCACCAAGCGCACCGGTGCACCGTTCTGGTTGGGCAGCACTTCGCCGTACATGCCGAAGGCCAGCAAGGTCAGCGGGTGCATGGCCTCGTCCATGCGCAAGCCTTCCACATAAGGCCAGTCCAGCACGCGCGAGCCCACGAAGGGCATGGTGGCCTTGTCGGCCAGGGTCACAAACTCGACGTACTTGGCGCTGCCCTGAGGCTCCACCCGCTTGATCAGCTCGGCCAGCGAGTACCCCACCCACGGGATGACCATGGACCAGCCTTCGACGCAGCGCAGTCTGTAAATACGTTCTTCCTGCGCGCTGAGTTTGATCAGGTCTTCAATGCCGTACTTGCCGGGCTTCTTGACCAGGCCCTCAACTTCCACCGTCCACGGGCTGGTCTTAAGGGTGTGCGCATTGCGGGCGGGGTCGGCCTTGTCGGTGCCAAATTCGTAGAAGTTGTTGTAGGTGCTCGCGTCCTTGTAGTCCGTGAGCTTCTCCATGGAGACCGCACCCGCTACTGCCGACTTGGCGCCCGCCAGAGGCGCCAGCTTGCCGGGCCGCGTGACCGCCACCTGTTGCGCCAGGGCCTCCCGCCCTGCCCAGGCGGCCATGGCCGCGCCCGCAGCACCACCCGCCATCAGCTTGAGCATCTGGCGGCGGTCTTCGTAGACCGAGCGGGGGGTGATTTCGGAGGAGTACGGGTGGTTGAAACCCGAATCGCGTGAGGGGATCAGCATGGTGGCTCCGGTCATGGTGGGTGAAACAGCTGCAGCGGTAGAGCAGAACAACTGTTAGTTCGTTCCCTGGACCGCTCAGGTTACACCGAAGACGCAATAGTTGCTGTGCGCCTGCGAAAGCCCGACATGCCCCCCGCGCCTGTTGACGATTTCGCAGGGATCGTCAACAGCGCTCGCTCTCTCAGAGCGTGCCGTAGCTGTGCAGGCCGCTCAGGAACATGTTGACGCCCAGGAACGCGAAGGTCGTCACAGCCAGACCCACCAGCGCCCACCAGGCGGACACCGTGCCGCGCAGGCCCTTCATGAGCCGCATGTGCAGCCAGGCCGCGTAGTTGAGCCAGACGATCAGGGCCCAGGTTTCCTTGGGGTCCCAGCTCCAGTAGCCGCCCCAGGCCTCGGCCGCCCACAGCGCACCCAGCACCGTGGCGATGGTGAAGAACGCAAAGCCCACCGCGATGGACTTGTACATCACGTCGTCCAGGATCTCGAACGAGGGCAGGCGCGCCGCGATGCGCTTGCGGCCCAGCAGAATGCCCGCAACGATGAAGGCCGAAACGCCGAAGTACACCATCCAGTAGCTGCCGCCGTTTTCCGTCGCCCCCTGGCGGAACACGATGGGCTCGAAACACAGCACCACGCCCAGCAGCCACAGCGGCGCCAGCTTGTACCAGCGGGTTTCGGTGGCCTGCTGCTTGATGAGGTAGGCAAACGCCACCATGGCCGAAAGGGCAAACGTGCCATAGCCGATGAAATTGGCAGGCACGTGCAGCTTCATCCACCAGCTCTTGAGCGCGGGGACCAGCGGCTGGATCTCATGCGCCTCGCGCACCACGGTGTACCAAAGCAAAAAGCCCACGGCAGCACTGACCACCAACATCACAAAACCACCCAGCGCGCGCGTGTCGTACTGCTGCTCGTAGTACAGATAGAACGCGGCCGTCATCCAGCAAAACAGAACGAACACTTCGTACAGGTTGCTGACCGGGATGTGGCCGATGTCCGGGCCAATCAGGTAGCTTTCGTACCAGCGCACCAGCGTGCCGATGAGCGCCATCGCCACCGCCACCCAGGCAATGCGCGAGCCCAGCATGCTCATCGTCTTGCCTTCACCGCGCGCAAACATGCCCACCCAGTAAAACGCCGTGCTGATGAAAAACAGCATGCTCATCCACAGGATGGCCGACTGGCTGGACAGGAAATACTTGAGGCCGAACACCGTGTCCGCCCGCGCCAGGCTGCCCGCCCCGTCTTGCTGGTACAGGCCAATGGCCATGAGTGCCACGGCCGCCACCACCAGCATCAGCACGCGCAGCGGGCGCCAGAACCAGCCCAGCCAGATGGTGCA
This sequence comes from Acidovorax sp. DMC1, assembly GCF_056314325.1. Lineage (NCBI taxonomy): Bacteria > Pseudomonadati > Pseudomonadota > Betaproteobacteria > Burkholderiales > Comamonadaceae > Acidovorax > Acidovorax sp. DMC1. The sequence goes on from NZ_JBQUYO010000011.1 coordinate 139,661, forward strand.
CGGGATGGCTCCCAGCAAAATGCCCTTTTCATAGACATCCATGAAGGCGCCGTAGCGCTGCAGCGCATACAGCCCGCCCACGGCCACGATGGCGGCAAACAGCCAGTCCAACCAGTTGCGGCGCGAGAAGAACCCCTCGTTCAGGGTGATTGTGGTAGCGGTCGAGGTAGAAGTCGCGGTGTTCATGCGGTGCCTTCGCGGGGCGACGCCCCGATCAGTTTTTGTGCGAGCTGGACAAACTCCTGGTCGCCGTCCATGGTCTTGCGGTTGGTGGACAGGGCCATGGTGGCGTGGGTACGGCCATCCTGCGGGGCCACCCAGACCCACACGCGCCGCTCGCGAACGTAGAGCATGGCAAAAACGCCCAGGATCAGCAAGGCGCAGCCCAGATAGACAACATTCTTGCCAGGGGCTCGCGCCACCTGGAACACGCTGGCCTGGACCTGGGTGAAGTCCTTGAGTTCAAACGCCAGCGGCGCTGGGTAGACCTGCGCATCGCTGAGCGAGAGCACGGCCTGGGTCATAAAACCCCGGGTCTGATCGTCCTGCGGCAGCGGCGGCAGGCCCTCACGCTGGCGGGTCAACTGGGCCAGCTCGAACAGCGTGCCGTTCAGGATGCGCACCAGCACCTCACCTGCGCGCGCACGCTCCGCCTCGGGCACATTGGCTTCCATGAAGTCCGAGATGGCCTGCAGCCCGCCCGTGGGCTTGCCATCGACCACACCACGCCCTGCGAACAAAGCGAGTGCACGCACGGCAGACTGCTGCAGTTGCTCGGCCAGGTCGGGGCGCGAGGCGTCCATGGCCTGCGACACATAGCGGCGCACCGCCTGCTCCCGGGCCTGGGGGTCGGCCAATGCGGCCTTCATGCGCATGAAACCGTCCATGCTGCCCTTGTCGTCGGCCGGTACCCGCAGGTAGCGGAAGGGCTCTGCCGGGGACTCGCGCACCCCCAGCAGGAACACCGGCACGCCATCGCCGGTGTCCACCGGCAGCATGTAGTTGTGGAACTCGCGTGCCTGGCCGGCCGCATCACGCAGCTTATAGCTCACGCTGGGGCCGACGTTGCGCAGTTCTTTTTTGGTGACGGTCTTGTTGGCGGCGCCCAGGCGCGACTCCACCGACTCGCGCAGGTCCACTTTGCGCACGTCGGCACCGCTGCCGCCCGGGCCAGCGCCACCAAAGTTCTCGACGTTGATGGTGCGCAGCGCCGTGAACTCCAGCGTCAGCGTATCGCTGCCAGGGCCACCGCCCTTGTTGGTGAGCTGCGTGGAGTTGCCCACCACCCCTTCAACATCGAAAGGCTTGGCCCCCGCCACCATGGGTACGGCGCGCAGCTTGAGGTGCGAGCCGCCGTCGTCAAAGCTCGACTGGTAGATCTCGATGCCCTTGTAGCTGGCCGGGTGGTTCACCTCCACACGAGCGGGCGTTTTCTCGCCCGTGGCCTTGTCGTGGATGATGATTTCGCTGGCGAACAGCTTGGGCATGCCGGTGGAGTAGTGCTCCACGATGAACTTCTTGAGCTCGATCGCAAACGGCAGGTCCTGCAGCAGCACGCCATCGGACTGGCTCAGGATGGCGGTGCTCGACTGCGTCCCCTCGGCCACCAGCAGGTTGCCCCGGAAGGTGGGGTTGCGCTCCGACAGGCGGTGCTCAGGCTTCACATCGGCGATCAGCCCACCCCCGGTGTAGACCGACTTGCCGCCCAGCAGCATCTGCGCCCGCACGATGAGGTCGCCGTCCAGCAGCCCCCCCACACACACCAGCACGATGGCGCTGTGCGCTGCGATGTAGCCGATTTTGTTGGCCGCCCCCGCCTTGGCCGCCACCATCCAGCCGGTGCCTGGGCCAGCGGCGGTGTCGCGCTGCTGCAGCCGCACCTTCCATCCGCCACCCGCCAGCAGCGTGCCGATGCGGCGTGCCTCGGCCTCGGCAGAGTCGCTGAGCGCAGCCTCGGCCTTGTGGTGAAACGCTTTCAGGCTTTGCTCGCGGATGTTCTCTTTGTAGACCTTGAGGTCGGTGAGGATCTTGGGCGTGTTGCGGGCAATGCACAGCGAGGTGCTGATGACCAGAAACGCCAGGATCAGCAGGAACCACCAGGCGCTGTACACCGCGTTGAGCTGGATGGCACCAAACAACTCGGCCCAGAACGGTCCGAACTGGTTGACGTAGTTGGCCGAAGGTTCGTGCTGCTTGAGCACCGTGCCGATGACCGAGGCGATGCAGATCACCGTCAGCAGCGAGATGGCGAACCGCATCGAAGACAGCAGCTCGACCCCGGCGCGCAGGGCCTGGGAGCCGGACTTCATGCGAAGGCCCTGGGTGTTGTCGGACATGGGTGGGAGCGGTGTCTGCGAAGCGCGAAAGAAAAAGGGCGGGACCATCGCTGCGATGGACCCGCCCTTTTTGGGGTTGTTATTGGCGGTAGGTTCCGTGCCGCCCGGTCAATCAGGCCGGGCCATGACAAATATCAAGCAATCACTCAACGCAGGCCGGCGATGTAGTCCGCCACGGCCTTGATTTCCTTGTCGTTGAGCTTGGCGGCGACCTGGGTCATCTGGATGCTGTTGGCGCGCGAGCCGTCACGGAACATGTTCAGCTGCGACACCGTGTAGTCGGCGTGCTGGCCCGACAGGCGGGGGTACTGCGCAGGGATGCCAGCGCCATTGGGGCTGTGGCAGCCAGCGCACGCGGCGATCTGGCGGTCGGCAATGCCGCCGCGGTAGATACGCTCACCCATGGCCACCAGGTCCTTGTCCTTAGCAAAGCCGGCCTTGGCGGGCTTGGACGTGAGCCAGTAGGCGATGTTGCGCATGTCGTCGTCCGACAGGGCCGTGGCAAAACCCTTCATGATGGCGTTGTTGCGCTTGCCGGACTTGAATTCCTGCAGCTGCTTGACCAGGTATTCGGGGTGTTGCTGCGACAGCTTGGGGTTGGCCGCGATGGCCGAGTTGCCGTCTGCGCCGTGGCAGGCCGCACACACCGCAGTGAAGCTGGCCTCGCCCTTGACGAGATCCGGCTTGGCCGCTTTGGGTGCGTCACCCGCTGCAAAGGCCGAAAAAACAGGTGCTGCCAGTGCGGCAGCCGTCAGCAATGAGGCGAGCAACTTCATATCGAGGGTGTGTGTTTATGTGCGCAAAACCTCGCGATTCTACAATGATGGTTCTTTCTCTCCCAACTCCCCATGACGACACCCCCCTCTGCGCCAGTTGCTGGCTCTCTCCCGCCCGCACCTGACGCCAAAATCGCCATGGGCTGGATGCACACCGCCAGGTTCCTCACCACGGCGGCGCAACTGCACCACCTGCCGCCCATCGACGTGCCCGAAATCGCTTTCGTGGGCCGTTCCAACGCGGGCAAATCCACCTGCATCAACACCCTCACCCAGCAAAAGCAGCTGGCGTTTGCCTCCAAAAAGCCAGGGCGTACCCAGCACATCAATCTGTTCTCGCTGGGCAAGCAGGGGGTGATGGACGCCGTGCTGGCCGACTTGCCCGGCTACGGCTACGCCGCCGTTTCCCGCTCGGACAAGGTGCGCTGGCAGCAGGTGATGGTGAATTACCTGGTCAGCCGCCCCGGCCTCACCGGCATCGTGCTGCTGTGCGACCCCCGCCTGGGCCTGACCGAGCTGGACGAGGCGTTGCTCGAAGTGGTGCGCCCCCGCGTGGAAGAAGGGCTCAAGTTCCTCATCGTGCTGACCAAGGCCGACAAGCTCACGCGCGCCGAACAGGCCAAGGTGCTGTCGATTACGCGACTGCACGCGGGTGGCGGCGAGGTGAAGATGTTCTCGGCCCTCAAAAAGCAAGGGGTGGATGAAGTCGCCCAGTTGCTGTGGCAGTGGGCGCACCCGGTGAAGCCCCTCGCCGAAGAGCCCCCTGCTGCTGCTGACAGCGTCAGCCCCACTCAGCCGTCATCCACCGGCGAATCCGAGTCCAACTAGCTGCAAGCGCAATCGTTTCATGCGCTGGCAGCTACAAAATGCATAGCGTCATGATCCAAGATTGCCTTGTTGACCTCCCCCACGGAATCACCCTGCACTGCCGCGTGAGCGGCATCCCCGGTCGCCCGGTGCTGTTGTTCCTGCACGGATTCCCCGAAGGGGCTTTCATCTGGGATGAACTGCTGCTGCACTTTGCCCGCCCCGAGCACGGCGGCTACCGCTGCGTGGCGCCCTACCTGCGGGGGTTTGGCCCGTCCAGCAGCCCGCAGGCGGTGGATGCGTACCGCGCCAAGCACCTGGTGCAGGACCTGGTCGCGCTGATCGCCCACGAATGCCCCGGCAGTGCGCTGGAATGCCTGGTGGCCCATGACTGGGGCGGCGCCGTGGCATGGAACCTGGCCAACCAGCAGCCACAACTGATGAAGCGCCTGGCCATCATCAACTCGCCCCACCCCGGCGCCTTTGTGCGCGAGCTGTCGCACAACGCCGCCCAGCAGGCGGGCAGCCAGTACATGCATTTTTTGTGCAGGCCCGATGCCGAGGCCCTGCTGGCCGAAGACGACTTCCGCCGCCTGTTTGCCTTTTTCAACGCCCCGGACGGCAGCGCCCCAGCATGGCTGACCGACGAGGTGCGCGCCCAGTACCGTGCCCTGTGGCAACAGGGGTTGCATGGTGCCTGCAACTACTACCGGGCCAGCCCCATCCGCCCGCCGCGCGAGGGCGACCCCGGCGCCCAGGCCATCACCCTGCCCGAGTCGATGTTGACGGTGGATGTGCCTACGCTCGTGCTCTGGGGCATGGACGACCCCGCCCTGCTGCCCGGCTTGCTGGACGGCCTGCCCGGCTGGATCCCCCGGCTGCAGGTGCAGCAGGTGGAGCAGGCATCACACTGGGTCGTACACGAGCACCCTGAGCGCGTGGCCGTGGAGCTCCAGCGTTTTTTGCTATCCAAACAATAGCTATCAGCGCATGATTTACTAGCGCATCAAGCCATTTTTGCTGATATTTCAGCGGGAATACACGGAGGGCTCGCCCTCCGGGCGGGTCTTGAAGCGTTTGTGCACCCAGTAGTACTGCTCGGGCATGGTGTCGATCACGGCCTGCAGTTCGCGGTTCATACGGGCCGTGTCGGCCTCGGCATCGTCGGTGGGATAGTTGGACCAGGCGGGCGAAACCTCGGCCACGTACCCGGTGGGCGTCATGCGCGAATACACGCCCACCACCTTGGCGCGGCCCAGCCGCGCAAACCGAGACAGCGACGGAATGGTGGCCGCCGTCACGCCATAGAACGGCACAAACACCGAATCGTTGCGGCCGTAGTCCATGTCGGGCAGCAGGTACAGCAAGCCGCCCTTGCGCAGGCTGGCAATGATGGGTTTGACGCCGTCCGAACGGTTGAGCATGCGCACATCGCCAAAGCGCTGGCGCCCCGCCATGAACCAGGCATCCACCGCTGGATCGGGGTGGGTGGCAAAGATGGAGGTGAAAGCACGGCTGCTGCGCAGCGGCAAGGCCAGCCCCCCCGCGTCCATGCCGTAGAAATGCGGCGCAAACAAAATGGTGGGCGTGTCGCCCTCCAGCTCGTGCACCGCTCCCGTCAGGCGCACACGCTGCTCCACCACCGAACGCGGCGCGGCCCACAGCCAGCTGCGGTCCAGCCAGGTCTGACAAAACGCGACAAAACTGGCCCGCGCCACGGCGCGGCGGCGCGCTTCGGTCCAGTCCGGGAAACACAGCGCCAGATTGCGCAGTGCCACCTTGCGGCGGGGCGCCACCAGCACAAACGCCACTTGGCCCAGCAGCCAGCCCATGCCGCGCAACACCGGCAGCGGCAGCAGCGCCAGCACCCGCATGAACCCCACACCCAAACGCCCTGTGAGGCCCTTCATGCTGCGCCCCCTGCGGCCGGCTCCGCCGCAGCAGCCTCGCCACGCGGCTGCTTGTAGCGGCCGTAGCCCCACAGGTATTGCTCAGGGCATTGGCGGATGAGATGTTCCATGGCCTGGTTGATCTGCAGCACGGCCTGGTCCATGTCGGCGGACAGCGGAGCGGAGAGTGGCTCGAAATGCGTGACATAGCCACGCCCCCAGGGCAGGCGCTCGCAGCGCGCCAGCACCACGGCCGCGCCGGTCTGCTGCGCCAAGCGCACGGCCAGGGTCATGGTGTAGGCGTCACGCCCAAAAAATGGCGCCCACTGGCCCTGCCCCTCGGGTGGCACCTGATCAGGCAGCAGGCCCACGGCCTCGCCCCGGCGCAGGGCCTTGATCATCTGGCGCACACCCGCCAGCGTGGTGGGCACGGCCAGCATGCCGGGGCGGTTGCGGGCGGTCTCCATCACCTTGGCCAGCCAGGCCTGGCGCGCCGGACGGTACAGCACGGTGATGGGGCCACGCTCCGCGCTCCAGCGCCGCGCTGCGGCCTGGGCCGAGAGTTCAAAACAGCCCTGGTGCGGGGTCAGAAACACGATGCCGCGACCGGCGGCGTAGGCCTGCTCCACACAGGCTTCGCCGGTGAGTGCGCAGGGCATCGTCGCGCCCATCCACAGGCGTGGCAGTTCGGCCACCATGCGGCCCGCATGGGCCACGGCAGCGCGCACATCGCCAAACCCATAGCCCGCCAGCGCCGAGTTGGCGAGAAACCGGCGCCGATAGGTGGGAGACGCCACAAACGCCACCCAGCCCATGGCGGCGCCCATGACGTGCAGCAACCACAGCGGAAATACGGAAAAGAATCGGAAGACGACTGGCATTAAAATAACTGGGTCGCTGAGTTAAATGAGCAACTTGCAGGGCGACGTTAAAAAAATCTGCTAAAGCGTTCGCCAGATCTCCTTCGGGGTGAGGGCAACGCCCCAAATGCCGGAACACAGGAGTTTATTCAAATGGCGAACGACTTTCTCTTTACCTCGGAATCCGTCTCCGAAGGCCACCCCGACAAGGTGGCCGATCAGATCTCGGACGCGATTCTCGACGCGATCTTCAAACAAGACCCCCGCAGCCGCGTCGCCGCTGAAACGCTGACCAACACCGGCCTCGTGGTGCTGGCGGGCGAAATCACCACCAACGCGCATGTGGACTACATCCAGGTGGCGCGCGACACCATCAAGCGCATCGGCTACGACAACACCGACTACGGCATCGACTACAAGGGCTGCGCCGTGCTGGTCGCCTACGACAAGCAGAGCAACGACATCGCCCAGGGCGTGGACCACGCGAGCGACGACCACCTGAACACCGGCGCTGGCGACCAGGGCCTGATGTTCGGCTACGCCTGCGATGAAACGCCCGAGCTGATGCCCGCGCCCATCTACTACGCGCACCGCCTCGTCGAGCGCCAGGCCCAGTTGCGCAAGGACGGTCGCCTGCCCTTCCTGCGCCCTGATGCCAAGTCGCAAGTGACGATGCGCTATGTGGACGGCAAGCCCCACAGCATCGACACCGTGGTGCTCTCCACCCAGCACCACCCTGACCAGAGCGAGACGCAAACCAAGATGAAGGCCTCGTTCACCGAAGCCATCATCGAAGAGATCATCAAGCCCGTGCTGCCCAAGGAATGGATCCAGGACACGCGCTACCTGATCAACCCCACCGGCCGCTTCGTCATCGGCGGCCCTCAAGGCGACTGCGGCCTGACTGGTCGCAAGATCATCGTGGACACCTACGGCGGCGCCTGCCCCCACGGCGGCGGCGCGTTCAGCGGCAAGGACCCAACGAAGGTGGACCGCTCGGCCGCCTACGCTGCCCGCTACGTGGCCAAGAACATCGTGGCCGCCGGCTTGGCGCGCCAGTGCCAGATCCAGGTGGCTTACGCGATTGGCGTGGCCGAGCCGATGAACATCACGGTCTACACCGAAGGCACGGGCGTGATCCCCGACGACCAGATCGCGAAGCTGGTGCGCGCACACTTCGACCTGCGCCCCAAAGGCATCATCCAGATGCTGGACCTGCTGCGCCCGATCTACGAAAAGACCGCCGCCTACGGCCACTTCGGCCGCGAAGAACCCGAGTTCAACTGGGAGAAGACCGATAAAGCTGCTGCGCTGCGCGCTGCAGCCGGGCTGTAAAGCCCGCCGCGCGAATTGCGCGGTATCGGTCTTCGGGCGTGGTTCATATCGCGTCAGCGATGTGAACGCAGACCAAGGTACGGATAAGGCTATAAGCCCTCCGCGCATCGCGCGGCTTTCCGTACGTGGACGAAGCTCATATCGCGCAGCGATGTGAGCGCAGGCCAAAAGACCGATAAAGCTGCGGCCCTTCGGGCAGCAGCCGGGCTGTAAGCCCGCCGCGCTGACAGCGCGGTATCGGTCTTCGGGCGGAGTTCATATCGCGCAAGCGATGTGAACGCAGACCAAGGTACGGAGAAGGCTCATATCGCCCAGCGATGTGAGCCCAGACCCAAACACCGTCAGAGCCGCCCCGCCTACCAAGCCGCAACGCCCCGCGTTGCGGCTTTTCTTTTGGCGCTTCACCCAGCCCGCCAGCGGCACTCTCCTACACCTGCCGCCCGCCTGCGCTGACGGCGCACCTCACCGCCCACCGGTATCGTTCCTGCACACCTTCCGCAGCCTCGAGCTGCCTCAACATCCACTGCAAGGAGCGACCACCATGCTGAAGTACGCCATCATTTTTGCCCTGATTTCCCTCGTGGCCGGGGCCCTGGGTTTCAGCGGGGTTGCCGCAGGCGCGGCGGGCATCGCCAAGGTGCTGTTTGTGCTGTTCCTGGTAATTGCCGTGGTTTTTGTGGTGCTGGCCGCCATCGGCGTGGGCGCCGCGCGCAAGGTGCTCAAGTAAGGCCACGCGCCGCCCGCCACACCACTGCGCAGCCCACCATGACTGATACCACCAACATCTTCGAAGCCCTGCGCGAAAGCCACGAGCGCCAGCGCGCGCTGTACAGCGCACTCACCAACACCAGCGGCGACACGCCGGAGCGGCGCGATCTTTTCGATCAGCTCAAGAAGGAACTCGCCGCCCACGCCCAGGCGGAGGACCGCCACTTCTACATCCCGCTGATGGCGCACGACGCAGGCATTGATCTGTCGCGCCACGCCATTTCCGAGCACCACCAGATCGATGAGCTGGTGGAGTCGCTCGAAGAAACCGAGCCTTCCAGCCCTGCGTGGCTGCCACTGGCCAAGAAGCTGGCCGAGAAGGTAGAGCACCACCTGAAAGAAGAAGAGCATCGCTTCTTCCAGATGGCGGGCAAGCTGCTGACGGAAAAGCAGAAAACCGCGCTGGCGGCTTACTACCGGACGGATTACGAAGAAGCCCTGGCCGCGACGGCCTGACGCCTAACGTCCAGCGCCCGCAAATTAGGCGGCGTCTTCGGCCTGGACCACGCAGTTGCGACCGCTGGACTTGGCTTTGTAAAGCGCCGTATCCGCACGCTTGATCAGGGCGTGGCTGTCTTCCTTGTGGTCCCAGGTGGCTACGCCAAAGCTGGCACTGACATGGCCCACGGCGTCGAATGGCACACCCGCGATACGGGCCCGCACCGCCTCGGCCATGGCCATGGCGGCGTCCACCGGGGTTTCCTTGAGCAGGATGATGAACTCCTCGCCCCCAAAACGCGCAGCGCAGTCGGACGAGCGCAGCAGTTCGCGCACGCGCAGCGCCGTGTTCTTCAGCACCACATCGCCCGAGTCATGCCCGAAGGTGTCATTGATGCGCTTGAAAAAGTCGATGTCGAACATGACGACCGACAGCTGGCTCTTCTTGACCCGCGTCTCGGCCATGTCGGCCTCAAGCCGTTCGAAGAACCGGCGGCGGTTGACCAGGTCGGTGAGGAAGTCCTTGGTGGCCAGGTCTTCCAGCTTGCTGTTCAGCCGCGCCATGGGCTCAATCACCAGCGACGACAGCGAGAGGTTCAGGCCGACAAACAACAGCACAAAGCTGCCCACCAGCGCTGCCATCACGGTGTTGAAGGTCTGGCGCGCTTTCTCCAGCGGGAAGTACATCGGCACCTTCACCACCTGGATGCCCACGGTTTCGTTCATGCCCCAGCCAAAGCCGTTCTTGTCGCCATAGACCTTGAGCATGGTGGGGGGCGCCACGGCGGGCGTGCTGTGGCAAGCCATGCACTGGGGCTGCTTGATGGTGATGGGGCGGGCCACGTACATCGCACGGTGCATGCCCTCGCCCACCTCGCCCGTCACTTCTTTCTTGAGGTCAGCGCGGCCTTCGCGGAAGTCGCTGATGATGCGCTCTTCCCATTCGTTGGCGCGGTCCCGCAGGTTGGTGGGGTTGAGCACCGCTTCCTTGTACTCGTAGCCCGGAAACCGGTTTTGCAGCCGGCGCAGCGTCTCGGTGGCGGCATAGGCGGGCACGGTCTGCGGCAGGAATTTCTCGGCCAGCGTCACATCCAGGTGCGGCTTGACCAGCTCGGTGGTGTAGTCGCGGATGGCCATGGCGGCGTGCATCATGATCTGCGAGTTGTGCTGCACCTCCTCGATGGCCGATTGCTGCAGGAAGCGGTGCACATAGGCGCCCGCGCCCAGCACCGCGAGCAGCAGCACGCCCGCCAGCACCAGGTTGAATTTGAGCCGCAAAGACATGGTTCTCCCTCAGGTCCGGCGCAGGGCCGGTATTTCAATGAGGCAGTCCTGGCGCCGGAGCACCCGACCGCGCGCGACCACCGTTCGTGGAACACAAAGTTTGCGTTTGTGCCAGATTTGGGCGCGGTGGTCCAATCTTTTGTGCGCGTGGAGCCCGCGCTACAGCCCTCTGGCACTGAGCGACAGCTGCCGACGAAAGGTCGGGCGCACCCGGTACAGCTGCGCGGGGCGGTGTGCGCCGCCCGTCTGCAACGCGCCGGGCACAGGCTCCAGCATGGCCAGCTCGTCCACCTTGCGGCGAAAGCTCACCTTGTTGACTGGCTCGCCCAGTACCGCTTCGTACACCGCCTGCAGCTGCGGCAGCGTGAACGGCTCGGCACACAGGTGCACGGGCAGCGACGAATACTGGCTTTTGCTGCGCACGCGCAACACAGCCGTGTCGATGATCTGCCGGTGGTCGAAGGGCAGCGGCGGCAGCGCGTCCACTGCCACCAGTTCCACCCGCCCCCCGGCCTGCGCCAGCACGGTGGCAGGCACCAGGGCGCAATAGGCCACGGCCACCGACCAGCCGCGCGGGTCGCGCACCGCACCGGTGAAGGTGGCCAATTGCTCCAGGTACGGGCTTTCGAGCCCGGCCTTGTCACGCATCACCCGCGCGGCACTGGCCTGGGCGTCCACATCGTCCTGTGCATGGATGTAGCCGCCGGGCAGCGCCAGCGCCTGGGCAAAGGGCTCGCGCTCGCGGCGCACCAGGGCCACCTTCAACGTGGCCTGCTCCAGGGTCAGCAGCACCACGTCCACGGTACAGATCACGGCGGGAATGTTTTCGATGGTCACGGGGCTTTAGTTCATTGCAACTTTGAACGAACAAGGCTACCACCAAGCCAGTCCACAGGAAAGCAGCTCGATTCAGCCATTACCGTTCTCATCTGAAACATCGGCTTGCAAATTACTTAGTTGCAAACTTGATCTAACAAAAATACACTGCAGTCACAGCGAAGGAGAAAGACCATGGCCACCCGCACCACCCAGCTTCTGGTGATCGACCCCCAAAACGATTTTTGCGACCTGCCTGCCAGCCACTGCCCCGCAGGCCACGCGCCCAGCCTGCCCGTGGCGGGCGCCCACGCCGACATGCAGCGCCTGGCGGCCTTCATTCGCACCCAGGGCCATCAGCTCGACGCCATCACCGTCACGCTCGACTCGCACCAGCGCTTCGACATCGCCCACCCCGGCTTCTGGCAGACCGGCGCGGGGGCAGAGGTGGCGCCCTTCACCCCCATCGCCGCCGCCCAGGTGCGTGCGGGCGACTTCATGCCGCGCGATGTGGCCGCCCTGCCCCGCACGCTGGCCTACCTGGACGCACTCGAAGCCCAAGGCCGCTACACGCTCATGGTCTGGCCCGTGCACTGCGAGGTGGGCAGCTGGGGCCACGGCATCCACGCCGATGTGCTGGCCGCCTGTGGCGACTGGCAACTGCAGCGCCAGCGCGCCGTGTGCAACGTGTTCAAGGGCACCAACCCCTGGACCGAGCACTACAGCGCCATCGAGGCCGAGGTGCCCGATGCGGACGACGCCAGCACCGCGCTCAACACCCCCCTGCTGCAGTCGCTGGGCCAGGCCGATGTACTGCTGATCGCGGGCGAGGCCAGCAGCCACTGCGTTCGCTCGACCACCGAACACATCGTGCAGCACCTGCCACGCCTGGTGCCCGGCTGGCAGGCCAGCCGCATCGTGCTGCTGACAGACGGCATGAGCCCCGTGGCGGGATTCGAAGCGCAGCACCAGGCGTTTCTGGACGGGATGCGCACGGCCGGTGCGCAACTGGCATCCATGAGCGAAATCAGCCTGTAGCGCTTTTACTTCTTACCCTGGCAGCTATCCATTCAGGAGCAAATCATGGCCCCCGTCATCACCAGCCTGCTCGACACCGACCTCTACAAGTTCACCATGTGGCAAGCGCTGCTGCACCGGCATCCACAGACGCAGAGCGAATACCGCTTTGTCTGCCGCAACCAGCCGATTTACCCGCTGGCAGAGCTGCTGCCCGAGGTGAACGCCGCGCTGGACCACCTGTGCACCCTGCGCTTCAGCGAAGACGAGCTGGCCTACCTGCGCGGCCTGCGGTTCATCAAGAGCGACTTCATCGACTTTCTGCGCATCTTCCAGTTCCAGCGCAACTTCATCCGCGCCTGGGCCGAGGGCGATCAGTTGCACATCGTGGCACAGGGCCCGCAGGTGCATGTGATGGGCTTTGAGATCTTTGTGCTGGCCATCGTGAACGAGCTGTACTTTCGCCGCTTCGATGCTACTGCCGCTCTGGCCAGCGGCTGCGAGCGACTGGCGGCCAAGGTGCAGCAGCTGCAGGACCTGGCGCAGCAAGCCACACTGCGCCACCCCTTCGAGCTGTTCGACTTTGGCCTGCGCCGCCGCTACAGCGGTGCGTGGCAGCGCGAGGTGGTCAAGACCTTTGCAGAACAAGCGCCGCAATGGTTCAAGGGCACCAGCAACGTGCTGCTGGCGCGCGACCTGAACCTGGTGCCCATCGGCACCATGGCGCACGAGTACTTGCAAAGCTACCAGGCGCTGGGCGTGCGCCTGCGCGACTTTCAAAAGGCGGCGCTCGAAGACTGGGTGCAAGAGTACCGGGGCGACCTGGGCATTGCGCTGACCGACACCGTGGGCATGGATGCCTTCCTCGCCGACTTTGACCTGTACTTCGCCAAGCTGTTCGACGGCCTGCGGCACGACTCGGGCGACCCGGTGGCCTGGGGCGAGAACGCGCTGGCCCACTATGCCAAGCTGCGCATCGACGCGCACACCAAGCGGCTGGTGTTCTCCGACGGCCTCACACTGACCAAGGCGCTGGTGCTGTACCGCCACTTTGGCGACCGCACGCAGCTGGGCTTTGGCATCGGCACTCACCTCACCAATGACATGGGGGATGCCCCGGAGATGAAGCCGCTCAACATCGTGATGAAGCTGGTGCGCGCCAACGGGCAGCTGGTCGCCAAGCTGTCGGACACACCGGGCAAGACGCTGTGTGACGATGAAACCTACCTCGCCTACTTGCGCCAAGTCTTCAACGTGAAGGACTGACACCATGCTCCGCATCACCATCGCCCAGCTCAACCTCACCGTCGGCGACATCGAAGGTAACGTGGCCCGCATGGTGGCCGCCGCGCAGCAGGCCGCCCGCGAGCAGTCCGACCTCATCGTGTTCAGCGAACTCGCGCTGTGCGGCTACTACCCCGGTGACATGCTGGACGAGCCGCCCTTCCTGCAACGAGTGCAAGACGGCCTGGCGGCGTTGCAGAAGGCATCGGCCGAGCTGCCCGCGCTGCACTGGGTGGTGGGCGCGCCCACGCCCGCCACAGGCCCGGGCAAGCGCCTGCACAACAGCCTGCTGGTGCTGCAAGGCGGCGCCGTGCGCCTGCAATACGCCAAGCAGCTGCTGCCCACCTACAACATCTTTGACGAACGCCGCCACTTCGAGCCCGGCCCGGACGTGGCCAAGGTGCTGCGCATTGGCGGCACGCAGGTGGGCCTGCTGGTGTGCGAGGACGGCTGGAACGACCATGGCACCGACTACGCCACCAACCCCTTCGAGCGCCTGCGCGACGCTGCGCCCGATCTGGTCATCAGCATCAACGCCAGCCCGAGCCACGTGGGCAAGCGCGAGCAGCGGCACCAGATCTTCGGGGGTTCGTCGCGCCGCCACGGCCTGCCCATCCTGTACGTGAACCAGGTCGGCGGGCACGACCAAGTGGTGTACGACGGCGCATCGTTCGCGGCCGAACCCAAGGCAGGCATCGTGTTCGAGGCGCCGCGTTTTGTGGAGGACCTGCGCACGCTGCGGTTTGCCAACGGCCACTTCCTCACCGCCGACGGCCGGGCGCCAGCGCGCGTGCCAGCCGAGGGCCTCCCCACCATGGAGTTCTACCGCCAGCAGATCCTGCTGGGCCTCAAGGACTACGCACGGCGCTGCGGCTTCAAGCAGGTGGTGGTGGGGAGCTCGGGCGGCATCGACAGCGCACTCACGCTGGCACTAGCCGCGCAGGCACTCGGCCCCGAGAACGTGGTGGGCGTGACCATGCCCTCGCGCTACTCCAGCAGCGGCTCGGTCGATGACTCGGTGGCGCTGTGCCAGAACCTCGGCGTGAAGCTGCACACCCACCCGATTGCCGAGCTGGTGGCGGGGTACGCGCAGCAGTTCGAGGGCAGCTTCGGTCAGCCGCTGCAGGGCCTGCCGCTCGAAAACCTGCAGGCCCGCATCCGTGGCACGGTGCTGATGGAATACTCCAACGCCTTCGGCCACCTGCTGCTGACCACGGGCAACAAGAGCGAAATCTCGGTGGGCTACTGCACGCTGTATGGCGACACCAACGGCGGCCTGGGGTTGATTGGCGACCTCTACAAGACCGAGGTGTTTGCCCTCTCGCGCCATGTCAACGAACAAGCGGGGCGCGAGCTGATCCCGCAGGCCATCATCGACAAGGAGCCGTCGGCCGAGCTGGCCCCGGGCCAGCGCGATGTGGACAGCCTGCCGCCCTACCCCGTGCTGGACGAAGTGCTCAAGCTGCTCATCGAAGGCGAGCGCCTGTCGGTCCCCGAACTGGCCGCCGCACAGGCGTTCGTGGCGCAACTGCAGACCGACGGCGCAGGCCGCGCCCTGGTGCAGCGGGTGCGCATGATGGTGGCGCGCAACGAGTACAAACGCCGCCAGGCCCCGCCCATCCTGCGTGTGCGGCCGCGCGCATTTGGCAGCGGTCGGCAGATGCCCATCGCCGCAAGGTATGTCTGAGCGGAGCCCTTCGGTAGAATTACTATAAAAACAATAGCTGCTTGGGCATGATGGACGAGCGCAAGAGGCCAAAAAACCTCAGAATTCTGGAGACCCATGTACGACACCGCCCTCCTCATCGGCCGCTTTGAACCCGTGCACAGCGGCCACCTTGCCCTGCTGCACGAGGCCCTGCGCATGGCGCCCCAGGTCATCGTGGTGGTGGGCTCGGCCTGGCAGGCCCGCTCGCCCAAGAACCCCTTCACCTGGGCAGAGCGCGAGGCCATGCTGCGGGATGCGCTGCCCCCGGCCGACCGCAGCCGTGTGCGCGTGCTGCCCGTGCGCGACTATTACAACGAAGCCGTGTGGGTGCAGGCCGTGCGCCGCAGCGTGGCGCGGCACACGCAGCCCGGCGACCGCATCGCGCTGGTGGGCCATTTCAAGGACGCGACCAGCAGCTACCTTCGCGCCTTCCCCAGCTGGGCGCTGATCGACCTGCCCCGCCAGGGCAGCATGGACGCCACCACCATCCGCGACGCCTACTTTGGCGCCACGGCCGACACGGTGGACCAAGCCCTGGCGCCACTGGCCGCGCAAATCCCGGCGAGCACGCTGGCCCAGCTGCAGGCTTTTGTGCATACGCCGCACTACGCCGCGTTGCAGGAGGAATGGCGCATGCTGCGCGGCTACCGCCAGGCCTGGTCTGCTGCGCCCTACCCGCCCGTGTTCGTAACGGTGGACGCCGTACTGCGCTGCCAGGACCAGGTGCTGCTCATCCGCCGCGCCCACGCGCCCGGCAAAGGCCAGCTGGCCGTGCCCGGGGGCTTCATCGAGCAGCGCGAAACCGTGTGGCAGTCCTGCCTGCGCGAGCTGGTGGAAGAAACCAACTGCCACCTGCCCGAGGCCACCATGCGCGCCGCGCTGCAGTCGGTGGCCGTGTTCGACCACCCCGACCGCAGCCAGCGCGGCCGCACCATTACGCATGCGCATTACTTCGACCTGGGCGATGCGCCCTTCCCGGTGGTGCAGGCCGACGACGATGCCGCGCTGGTGCAGTGGACGCGCATCGACCAGCTGGCAGGCATGGAAGAGGAATTCTTTGAAGACCACTTCCACATGCTGGACCATTTCTTGGGCTTGACCGGCATGATCACGACCCGGCCCTAACGCAAGAAAAAAGGCAGGGCGAACCCTGCCTTTGCGAACGCTGAGCGCGGGCTTCACGCCACGCGGAACTGCCCCACGGTCTGCGACAGTGCCACGGCCTGCTGGCTGAGCGACTGGGCGGCCGCCAGGGCCTCCTCCACCAGCGCTGCGTTCTGCTGCGTGCTCTGGTCCATCTGCGAGATGGCCTGGTTGACCTGGGCAATGCCCGCGCTTTGTTCGCCGCTGGCGGCGCTGATCTCGGCAACCATGGTGGTGACGCTCTTCACTCCTGCCACCACCTCGCCCATGGTGGCACCGGCCTGTTCCACCAACTGGGTGCCAACACCCACCTTGGCCACGGAGTCATCGATCAGGCCCTTGATCTCCTTGGCTGCGGCCGCGCTGCGCTGGGCCAGGCTTCGTACCTCGCTCGCCACCACCGCAAATCCCCGGCCTTGTTCGCCCGCGCGGGCAGCTTCCACCGCTGCATTGAGCGCCAGGATGTTGGTCTGGAAAGCAATGCCGTCAATCACGCTGATGATGTCCACGATCTTGCGCGAGGACTGGTCAATGGAACCCATGGTGCCCACCACCTGCTGCACCACATCGCCCCCGCGCACAGCCATGTCGGACGCGGCACGCGCGAGCTCGTCGGCCCGCTTGGCGTTGGCCGCGTTCTGCTGCACGGTGGAGGTAAGCTGCTCCATCGATGCAGCCGTCTCCTGCAGCGCACTGGCTTGCGACTCGGTGCGTGCTGACAGGTCGCCATTGCCTGCGGCAATTTCGGAGGACGCGGTGTTGATGGAGTCTGTGCTGTCTCGCACCTGCTTCACCAAGTGCGAGAGGTTGTCGCGCATGGCGCGGATGGCGTGCAGGATGCTGGTGGTGTCGCCGGGCAAGGTCTGCACCTCCACAGCCAGGTTGCCCTCGGCAATCTGGGTCACCACCTCGGCCGCGTACTGCGGCTCGCCGCCGAGCTGGTGCACCAAGGTGCGCAGCATCTGCCAGGCCATCAGCGCCACGATGAACATCAGCACCGCACCGATAGACAGCAGGATGGCGGTGTTGCGCCAGAAGGCGTTTTCGATGTCGTCCACATAGTCGCCAAAACCGATGATCCAGTCCCAGGGCTCGAACTTGATGATGGCGTAGAGCTTGTCCACCGGCTCCTTGGCGCCGGGGCGCGTGCCGGGCGCCGTCACGGTGCCCACCGTCACGCCCTGCAGCGCTGCGCGGTAGCGCACGCCAGCCTCCTTGCCACCCTTTTCATCAACGATGCCGATGCGCTTGGCGTTGGGGTGCACGTAGTTCACGTCGTTCGTGAAGCCCCGGACAAAGAAGTATTTGTCCTTGTCCACGAAGCTGCCGATGGTCTGGGTGGCTTCCTTTATGGCGTCTTCGCGCGAGAGTGCGCCACTCTTTTCTTTCTCGTGCGACTTCTGGGCGGCCGCGTGGGCCAGCACCACCAGGTTGGAAAGCTGCGCCGTGCGCTCTTTCATCATCGACTGGTAGAGCGTGGTCAGCGCCATGGCCGACAGCACGACCAGACCCAGGAGCGTGGCGGCGCACAGCCACAGGATGCGGGTTTTGAGCTTCATGGACCTGCCCTCTTCTCGGAATACGAAATTGAAAGTAACCAGAAGATACAACGCGGCCCATATCCTGTGGGCGTGGTGGCCTAAAAACTGGGTCGCGGAGCCCCGTCTGACCGCGCCAGATCAGGTCCCTGCCCGCTCCAGCATGGCATGCAGCAGCACGTTGCACCCCGCCTGGATGTGCTCGGGCTTGGCGTCCTCGATCTCGTTGTGGCTGATGCCGTCCTTGCAGGGGATGAAGATCATGCCGCTGGGCGCGAGCTTGGCCATGTAGACGGCGTCGTGCCCTGCACCTGAGACGGCGGGCATGTGGCTGTAGCCCAGCTTGGCCGCAGCGCGGCCCACGGCCTCCACGCACTCGGGCTGGAACAATTGCGCGGGGTAGCTGGACACCATCTCGATGTGCACCTGCACGCAATGTTCCTTCGCCACTTGGTCGGCAAAGGCCTTGACCTCGGCGGCCATGGCATCCACCAGTTCGTCTGTGCTGTTGCGCAGGTCGATGCTGAACTTGACCCGGCCCGGAATCACGTTGCGGCTGTTGGGGAACACCTGCACCATGCCCACGGTGCCACGCCCGTGGGGCGGGTGGCGGTGTGCTGCCGCCACCACGTCCTGCATGATGCGCGTGGCGGCCAGCATGGCGTCCTTGCGCAGGGCCATGGGCGTGGGGCCGGCGTGGGCTTCCATGCCGGTGACGGTGCAGTCGAACCAGCGGATGCCCAGCACGCCGCTGACCACGCCGATGGTCTTGTCGTTGTCTTCCAGCACCGGACCTTGTTCGATGTGGGTCTCGAAGTAGGCGCCGATGGGGTGGTCGCCGGGCTCCTGGTCGCCGATGTAGCCGATGCGTTCCAGCTCGCCCTTCACCGTCTTGCCCTCGGTGTCGGTGGCGGCGTAGGCGTGCTCCAGCGTGAAGGCCTTGGCGAACACGCCCGAGCCCATCATCACAGGTACAAAGCGGCTGCCTTCTTCGTTGGTCCAGAACGCCACCTCGATGGGCGCTTCGGTCTCGATGCCGTGGTCGTTCAGCGTGCGGACCACCTCGATGCCCGCCAGCACGCCGTAGTTGCCGTCGAACTTGCCGCCCGTGGGCTGGGTGTCGATGTGGCTGCCGGTCATGATGGGTGGCAAATTGTTGTTGCGGCCGGGGCGGCGCATGAAGCCGTTGCCGATCTTGTCGATGGTGACCGTCATGCCCGCCTCGCGCGCCCAGCGGGTGACGAGGTCACGGCCCTGTTTGTCCAGGTCGGTGAGGGTCAGGCGGCACACGCCGCCTTTTGGCGTGGCGCCGATCTGCGCCAGCTCCATGAGCGAGTCCCACAGGCGCTGGCCGTTGATGCGCAGGTTTTCGATGTTGGGTTTGACTTTGGTATCCATGGTGTTCTCCAGATGCATTGCAGCGGTCAGCGCGCCACCGCCGTGGGTGCCAGGTCCTGCGCGCGCTTTTGCACCGCCTGGAAGTTGGCGCCAAACGCTGGGCGCTTGATGTAACGGCCCTTGCCCTGCTCGGCGCGCAGGTCGCCGTTGGCAAACACCACGCGGCCCTGGCTCACGGTGTGGCTGGGGACGCCGCGCACGGTGCGGCCTTCAAAGATGTTGAAGTCGCCCTTGCTGAACTGGGTCTTGGCAGAGAAGGTCTTGGTGCCTTGCGGGTCCCACAGCACCAGGTCGGCATCGGCGCCTTCTCCGATATAGCCCTTGCGCGGGTAGATGTTGAACAGCTTAGCCGCGTTGGCCGAGGTGATGGCCACGAACTCGCTGGGCGTGAGGCGCCCGGTGTTCACGCCGCCGTCCCACAGCGCGGCCATGCGCTCTTCCACGCCGCCAGTGCCGTTGGGGATCTTGGCGAAGTTCTCTTTGCCCATGGCCTTTTGCGCGGCGCAGAAGGTGCAGTGGTCCGTCGCCGTGGTGTGCAGCTGGCCCGACTGCAGGCCACGCCACAGCGCCTCTTGGTGGCCCTTGGGGCGGAAGGGCGGGCTCATCACATAGGCGGCGGCCTTGGCAAAGTCGGGGTCGCGGTACACGCTGTCGTCCACCAGCAGGTGCCCCGCCAGCACCTCGCCGTACACACGCTGGCCGCGTGCGCGGGCGCGGGCAATGGCGTCGGCCGACTCCATGCAGCTCACATGCACCACGTAGATGGGCACGCCCAGCACGTCGGCAATGGCAATGGCGCGGTTGGCGGCCTCGGCCTCGACCATGGGGGGGCGCGACAGCGGGTGGCCCTCGGGGCCGGTGATGCCCATCTTGGCGACCTCCTGCTGCAGCAGGTAGACCAGCTCGCCGTTTTCGGCATGCACCGTGGGCATGGCCCCGAGTTCGAGTGCGCGCTTGAAGCTGTTCACCAGGGTTTCGTCGTCGCACATGATGGCGTTCTTGTAGGCCATGAAGTGCTTGAAGCTGTTCACGCCTTCTTCCTGCACCAGCGTGCCCATGTCGGCGCGCACCTGCTCGCTCCACCAGGTGACGGCGACGTGGAAGGAATAGTCGGCCGCCGACTTCTCCGCCCAGCCACGCCATTTGCGGTAAGCGTCCATCAGCGGCTCCTGCGGGTCGGGGATCACGAAGTCGATGATGCTCGTGGTGCCGCCCGCCAGCGCGGCGGCGGTACCGGTGAAGAAGTCGTCCATGGTGACGGTGCCCATGAACGGCAATTGCATGTGGGTATGCGGGTCAATGCCGCCGGGCAGCACGTACTGGCCGCTGGCATCCAGCGTCTCTGCGCCCGCAGGGGCCTGGGCCGCGGCATGTTCCCCCACGGCCACGATGCGGCCATCGACGCACAACACATCGGCGCGCTGTTCACGGTCGGCGTTGACCACGGTGCCACCGCGGATCACAAGGGCTTTGCTCATGGGGGGTCTCCTTCAGGGATACGGATCAATTCAAAAAAACGGACCCTGCACTGGCACCAGGCCCAGGCAGGGTCCGGGGCATCACTTCTTCTTGGCCGTCAGGTAGTAGTAGGTGCCGGCCACCGCCAGGCTGAAGAACCAGCCCGAGTCGAACAACGACAGCCAGATGGCAGGCATGCCCGCCTTGTCCACCACGCCCGACACTGCCAGGTAGCCGGGCAGGCAGGGCAGCACGCCCAGTGCAAACGCGATCAGGGCTTGCAGGTTCCAGCCGTTGCTGTACTCATATTCACCGCCACGGCGGTACAGGTCGTCCACCTTCAGTTCACTCTTGCGCACCAGGTAGTAGTCCACCAGCAGGATGCCCGCGATGGCGCCCAGCAGCGTGCCGTAGCCGCCCAGCCAGGTGAACAGGTAGCCGCCCGATGTGGCCAGCAGCTTCCAGGGCATGAACAGCAGGCCGATGCCCGCAGCGATCAGGCCGCCCATGCGGAAGCTGATCTTGGACGGCGCACACTGGCTGAAGTCATACGACGGTGACACCAGATTGGCGGCCACGTTGGTCGTAAGGTTGGCCAGCAAGATCACCAGCAGACCCAGGCCGGCGGCCACGCTGCCCATCTGCGTGAGCAGCCCATCGGGGAACAGCTGGGCCTTGCCGTACAGGATGGCCGAGGCCGAGAAGCCGATCACGCCCACCATGGAGAACAGCGCCATGGGAATGGGCAGGCCTATGGCCTGGCCCACCACCTGGTCCCTCTGCGATTTGGCAAAGCGGGTGAAGTCCGGAATGTTGAGCGCCAGCGTGGCCCAGAAGCCCACCAGGCCCGTGAGCGCCGCCCAGGTCTTGGGGCCGCCTTCGACCACCTTGGCGGGCAGGTTGAAGAGCTGGCCCGAGGGCACCTTCATCATCAGCACCACAACCAGTGCGATGGACGCAATGATCATCAGCGGCGCCGCAATCACCTCCAGCATGCGGATTGACTCCGGCCCCTTCCAGATGAACCAGATGTGCACCGCCCAGAACGCCAGAAAGCACATGAACTGCGAGGTGCTGATGGTCTGTCCATCGGCCGGTCCAGCCAGATTCATACCCAGAATGTTGAGGAAGCCATGCAGCGCCAGCGCGCCAAAGTAGCAGTTGATGGAGAACCAGCCACATGCCACCAGCCCGCGCAGCACAGCGGGCAGGTTGGCGCCTTTCACGCCAAACGATGCACGCGCCAGCACCGGGAACGGCACGCCGTACCGGGGCCCTACGCGCCCGATGAGCACCATGGGCACCAGCACGATGCAGTTGGCCAGGAACACCAGCCACACGGCCATCTGCCAGGTAAAGCCCTGGTCCAGCATGGAGCTGGCCATGGTGTAGGTGGGCACACACACGACCATGCCCACCCAGAGTGCGGCAAAGTCCTTCCACGTCCAGTGTCGCTGCGCGGCGGTGGTGGGGAGCAGATCTTCATTGGCGAGCGTGTTGGATGCATCGCCGGGCATCAGCCCCGCCACATGGGCCGCGCTGCCGGTACTGTTGGTCATGCCTGTACTCCTGTCAAAGACGTCGTTGGGGTTGCACACAACCCGCTGTCTGTTCCAGCGCCCTCACGCTGGCAGATGGCGGGCAAAGGGAAGCGAGCGATGCTAGAGATCACGCAAGAACTGCACCAGATGCAGTGCAGCATGCGTTGCAAATCGGCACCACAACGGGTGCTGCCGCAACGCCTTGCGGGGCCTGTGGCAAACGCACGCAGGGGCACATATCAAGCGGCTGCAGACACGCGCTGCGGGTTGTTGGGGTGCGTGGTCCAGTTGGCGTATTCGCCCGTCACCTTTTTGCCCGTGCGCACATCGACTTCGCCCGGCTCCAGCGCGCGCATGGTGATGCACTCGGGCACGGGGCAGATCGACACGCACAGGTTGCAGCCCACGCATTCGGCCTCGTTGATCTCGAACTTGCGCACGCCGCCTTCTTTGGTGAAGGTGATGGCCTGGTGCGAGGTGTCTTCGCACACCACATGGCAGCGGCCGCACTGGATGCAGGCATCCTGGTTGATGACGGCTTTTTCGATGTGGTTGAGGTTGAGGTTCTTCCAGTCCTTCACCGTGGGCACGGCCTGGCCCTTGAAGTCGTCGAGCGTGGCGTAGCCGTGCTCGTCCATGAAGTTGGACAGCCCATCACACATGTCCTGCACGATCTTGAAGCCGTAGACCATGGCCGCAGTGCACACCTGCACCGTGCCGCAGCCCAGCGCGATGTACTCGGCCGCATCGCGCCAGGTGGTGATGCCGCCAATGCCGCTGATGGGCAGACCGGCGGTCTGTGCGTCGCGCGCAATCTCGGCCACCATGTTCAGCGCAATGGGCTTGACGGCCGGGCCGCAGTAGCCGCCATGCGAGCCCCAGCCATCGGTGCTCGGGCTCATGACCATGCGGTCCAGGTCCACCCCCATGATGGAGTTGATGGTGTTGATGAGCGACACGGCATCCGCCCCGCCCGCCTTGGCCGCGCGCGCCGGGTGGCGCACGTCGGTGATGTTGGGCGTGAGCTTCACGATCACGGGCAGCTTGCTGTAGTGCTTGCACCAGGCAGTGACCATCTGGATGTATTCAGGCACCTGGCCCACAGCTGCGCCCATGCCACGCTCGCTCATGCCATGTGGGCAGCCGAAGTTGAGTTCGATGCCGTCGGCGCCGGTGTCTTCCACCAGCGGCAGGATGTTCTTCCAGCTCTCTTCCACGCAGGGCACCATCAACGAGACGATCATGGCCCGGTCCGGCCAGTTGCGTTTGACGCGCTTGATCTCTTCCAGGTTGGTGTGCAGCGGCCGGTCGGTGATCAGCTCGATGTTGTTCAGGCCGATCACGCGGCGGTCTTGCGACATGAGTGTGGAGTAGCGCGGGCCGTTGACGTTGACCACTGGTGGGTCTTCGCCCAGCGTCTTCCACACCACGCCGCCCCAGCCCGCCTCGAAGGCGCGGGTGACGTTGATCTCTTTGTCGGTGGGTGGTGCGGAGGCGAGCCAGAAGGGGTTGGGACTTTGGATGCCCAGAAAATTGCTGCGAATGTCTGCCATGGGGTGCTCCCGTGAAAACTGGGGTGAAGGGGATCAGGCCACTTCAGGCCATCAGTGCGGCGTGGATGGAGACAGCGGCCACCTTGCCGTGCTCCACCGCCTCCACCGTGAGGTCGCGGCCGCCCACGCGGCAGTCGCCACCGGCCCACACACGTGGCAGGCTGGTCTGGCCTTCGGCATCGGTGGCGATGCGCCCGCCCTCCAGCGCAATGCGGCTGCCCACGGGCTCGGCCACAAAGGTCTGGCCGATGGCCTTGAGCACCATGTCGGCTTCGAGCGTGAAGGTCTCGCCGGTTTCCACCAGCTTGCCGCCGCTCAGTGCCGTGGCCGCGAAGCGCACACCCTTCACCGCGCCGTTTTCGCTCAGCACCTCTTTCGGTGCGGCCCAGTGGCGAATGGTCACGCCGTTCGTCTGCGCCCATTGCTGCTCCACGGCCGATGCCGACATGGCCTCAGCACCCCGGCGGTAGACGATGGTCACTTCTTCGGCGCCCAGCTTGCGCGACTGCACGGCGGCGTCCACCGCCGTCATGCCGCCGCCGATCACCACCACGCGGCGGCCCACGGGCAGGGTGGAGAGGTCGGTGCTCTGGCGCAACTCGGCAATGAAGTCCACCGCATTGCGCAAGCCGGTGGCCGTGGGCTCGGCCACGCCCAGCGCGTTCACACCCTGCAGGCCCAGGCCCAAGAACACGGCGTCGTAGGCGCCCAGCAGGCTGTCGAGCGTGATGTCAGGGCCCAGTTGCTGGCCGGTACGTACTTCGATGCCGCCGATGGACAGCAGCCACTCCACTTCCTTCTGCGCGAAGTTGTTCGTGGTCTTGTAGCTGGCCAGGCCATATTCATTGAGGCCGCCGAGCTTGGGGCGCGCCTCGAACAGCACCAGCTCATGCCCGCGCACGGCCAGGCCATGCGCACAGGCCAGGCCCGCAGGCCCGGCGCCCACCACGGCCACGCGCTTGCCGGTGGCGGCTGCGCGCTGGAACAGGGGTGCACCGGGCTGGGCAAAGAAGGCATCAGTGGCGTAGCGCTGCAGCGAGCCGATCTCCACGGGCTTGTCTTCGTTGGTGTTGCGCACGCAGGCCTGCTCGCACAGCACCTCGGTGGGGCACACGCGGGCGCACATGCCGCCGAGCGGGTTAGCCTCCAGGATGGCGCGGGCCGCGCCCCGGTTGTTGTCCTGCGCAATGCGGTGGATGAACGAGGGGATGTCGATGCCCGTGGGACATGCCGTGGCGCAAGGGGCGTCGTGGCAGTAGTAGCAGCGCTCGGCCTCGATCAGCGCCTGCGCCCGGGTGAGCGGCGGGTGGGCGTCGCCGAAGTTGATGGCGTAGTCGGCCAGGTTCAGGCGTGCGGCATGAATGCCGCAGGCACGGCTTGCGGGTGTATCCATTAGGTTTCCTCCGAGAGGGTGAGGGTGGGGGTCTGGGCGCCCAGGGGGCGGGCAAGCGCACGCCGCGCAGCGTTGGAGCGCCAGCCAGTGGCGCCAACCAATGCGGCACCAGCGTGGATGCTGGTACCCGCAAACTTCGGAGGTTTCATCGTGGTCCTCGCTGTGGGTTGCAGGTGCCCGCTGCTTTGGTGCGGCGGTGCCCTGCGTTGTGGGTCAATTTACCAACCCGTAAAAATTTACCAATTGGTAAAATCCCTACAGCAAACCGCGTGCCAGCCTCCAGCCAGCCAATTGCCAGTTTTCAGGCCCCGGCTTGTTCCACAATGGTGCAATGACTGCAGCCCGCCCGTCCCCTGCCAACTCCGCCCCCCGCCCCCGCAAGGTGGCCCGCCCGCCCGCTCTTGACGAGTCCGTGCCCCGCGCCCCTACAGCATCGCGCTTGCTCAAGGAGCAAGGCATCCTCACCGAGGCGGAGAACCAGTTTGCGCAATTCGGCTTTGAAGGCGCCTCGCTGGAGAGCATTGCCGCCGCCATTGGCATCAGCCGCCACAACCTGCTGTATTACTTCCCGAGCAAGGAGGCGCTGTACCAGCGGGTGCTGGACGATGTGCTCACCCAGTGGCTGGCGGGCATGGAAGACCTGTCACACAGCGACGACCCGCAGCAAGCGCTGCGGCGCTACATCCGCGCCAAGCTGCACTACTCGCGCACGCGCCCCCAGGGTGCCAAGGTGTTCACCAAAGAGGTGATTGCGGGTGCACCACGGTATGGCACGGCCATCACCGAGCGGGTGGCGCCGCTGCTCAAGACCGAGGTGCGCACCTTCGAGCGCTGGGCGCGCGAGGGCCGCATTGCCAAGGTCAACTTCACGCACCTCATGTTCATCATCTGGTCCGTGACCCAGGCCTATGCGGAGCAGGAGGCCCAGTTCGCCCTGCTGCTGGGCAAGCCCGCCCTGACCGAGCGCGACTACGAAAAGGCCGAAGAGCTGATCGTGCGCATGGTGCTGAGCGCGCTGGCGCCCGATGCGGTGGTGTAAGCAGGCACGGCACACCAGACGCTATATAAAAAATAGCTTCTGGCGCAATCAACCTATGCGCCTGGGGCCGATTTCTTCATCTATGGGCGTCAAGTGCCCAAGTCTTTCAGCCGCCGGTACAGCGATCGCTCGCTGATGCCCAGCTGCCGCGCCAGCGCCGCACGGCTGCCCTGGTGGGCTGCCAGAGCCTGTTGCAGGGCCTGGTCGTCCAGCAACCGCCGCTGGCGTGACGACCCGGCCAACGCCGCCGATGCACGCGGCTCCGCTGCGCCCTGCTCCACCCCACTCACGAGCGGCGGCAGGCCGCAGGCAAGCGCTTGCTGCACATGCTCCGCGCCGATGGAGTCGCCATCGCACAGCAAGGCGGTGCGCTCCAGCAGGTTGCGCAGCTCCCGCACATTGCCGGGGTAAGGCTGTGCCTCCAGCAAGGCCAGCGCATTGGCAGACAGCTGCAGCGCCCGGGGCCCGGGCGCAACACGCTCCAACAGCGCACGTGCGAGCAGGGCGATGTCGCCCTGGCGTTCGCGCAGCGGTGGCAGGTGGATGGGAAAAGTGCTCAGGCGGTAGTACAGGTCTTCACGAAAGCGCCCTGCGGCCACCATGTGCTGCAGGTTGCGGTGCGTGGCCGATACCACGCGCAGGTCGGCATACCGCAGCTCGGTGCTGCCCACGCGGCGGTAGGTGCCGGTCTCCAGCAGGCGCAGCAGCTTGACCTGCAGCGGCAGGGGGATGTCGCCCACCTCATCCAGAAACAGCGTGCCGCCGTCGGCCGCCTCCACCAACCCCGGCCGGGCCTGGGCCGCGCCGGTGAACGCCCCTTTCTCATGCCCGAACAGCTCGGACTCGAACAATGCCTCGGGCAGGCTGGAGCAGTCCACGGGCACCAGCGCACGCCGGGCGCGCAGGCTGCCCTGGTGCACAGCATGGGCCACTAGCTCCTTGCCCGTGCCCGACTCGCCCAGCAACAACACCGCAGCCCGCGAGGGCGCCACCCGCGCCACCAGCCCCAGCATCTTCTGGAACGCTAGCGAACGCCCGATGAGCCCCTGCGCCGACGGCACCGGCTGCGCCGCCACCGGCAAAGGCACCATCTTTTCGACAAAGAACCCTGTGGTGCCGTCCGCACCCACCACGGGCGCCAGCTCGATCTGCACATATTCCTCGCCCTGGGCGGTATGGTGCACATGCAGCACGCGTTCGCGTTGCCCCGAGGCGCGCGCCTGCGCCAGCGGGCAGGACTCGCCCGCCTGGTCACACGGCACGCTGGCATGGTGGGACACGGCATGGCAGGTGCGCCCCACCACGCTGCCCTCTGCACCACCTTCCATACCGCCCGCTGCACCGAACTGGCGGCGATAGGCGCTATTCGCAGCCAAGATGCGATAGCGGTCGTCCAGCAGGATGTGTGGATCGGGCAGGCCCTCCAGAAAGGACACCAGTTCGGCGGGCGGCGTGGGAAGACGGGGCATGGCAAAAAAACCTCGGTACAGGCAAAGGCCCTGACGGTGCACCGGTTTCGCCGACGGGCCTTTGATCTATGCCATGGGGACTGCAATGGATGGCAGTTGGCAGCCGATTTGGCAGACTGGGTGGCAGTGAATCCGACCGCCGCCGGGCCTGCGGCGCACCCGCCCACCCGACATCGCGCGCGCAACCCATTGAATTCACGGGGTTTTCATGCAGTGCGTGCCATGGCAGGCCGGTCTTGCGGGTGATGGCACGTCGTTTGCGGTAAAGCATTGCCGCCCGCAGCGTTGCGGGCGGTGGCCGTCACCCCGTCGAGCCCCCTCCCGGAGCCACGGCCAGTCCTACCTCTCTCTGAAAGCACCCCATGGTCCCCCTCCCCGCTACACCCAATGGCTCCCTTTCTGGCACCCAGGGCGATCCCTCCGCAGAGCGTCGGCAGCTGGTGCTGCTGACAGCGGCCACGGGCTGCGTGGCGGCGGCAGGGGTCGCCGTGCCCCTGGTGTCCAGCCTGGCCCCCAGCGAACGTGCGCGGGCCATGGGCGCCGGTGTCGAGGTGGACATCAGCGACCTGGCGCCCGGTGGCGTGAAGACGGTGGAATGGCGAGGCAAGCCCGTGTGGATCATGCGACGTACACCCGAAATGCTGGCCGCCCTGCCCCAGCAGGACTCCGCGCTGGCCGACCCGGCCTCGCGCAAGGACCAGCAACCCGAGCACGCCCGCAACCCGCAACGCTCCATCCGCCCAGAGGTGTTTGTCACGGTGGGTATCTGCACGCACCTCGGCTGCTCCCCCACCGCCGTGCCTGCAGGCACCAGCAACCCCAGCGTGGGCGACCAATGGCAGGGTGGTTTCTTTTGCCCCTGCCACGGCTCCACCTTCGACCTGGCGGGCCGCGTCTTCAAGAACAAGCCAGCGCCCACCAACCTGGAGGTACCGCCGCACCGCTACGTGTCTGACACCCGGTTGCTCATCGGGGACGACGCGACCTGAGCGATGGCAGCCGCCTGGGTCGGCGCATTGCCGGTTCCGCTTCGCGTCACACCTGCTTCTGCTGCCACAGCACATCCAGCACATGCTGGGTGGCGCGCTCTACCGGGCCCGCGCGGTGGGCAATGCCCAGGGGGCGCCACAGCCGGGGCTGCACCGGCAGCATGCGGATGCGCGGGTCCAGCGGCGTGGCGGTGGAGGCCTCGTGCGGTAGCAGCGTGGCTCCGTAGCCCGCAGCCACCAGGCTCTTGATGGCATCGTTGTAGTTGAGCTGGATGCGCGCCTTGGGTTGCTCGCCCGCCAGGGCCAGCCATTCGCTCGTCAGGCGCGACAGGCTGGTGCCGTCGTCATTCAGGATCAACGGCTGCCCCGCCAGCCACTGGGGCGTGACCCTGCGGGGCGCCGTCCAGGCCGAGGGGACAAACGCCATCACCGGGTCGCGCCGCCACGGCATCACCGTCACCCCGCGCACCGAGGCCATGGGCAAGGCCACCAGGCCCACGTCCAGCGTACTCAGGGCTAGCCGCGACACGGTCTCCTGTGACGTGAGCACCACCACCTGCACGTCGATGCCAGGGTGGTGCTGGCCGAGCACCTCCAGCGCCTGGGGCAGCAGGTGCGCGATGGCGCCGGTGGACGCGCCCAGCCGCACTCGCCCCTCCAGCCCCTGCACCTGGCGCCGCACCAGGTCCATGGCCTCGTCGGCATCGGCCAGCAGGCGCCGCGCCCGCTCTACCAGCACCTCGCCCGCGCCGGACGGCCGCACCTCGCCCCGCTTGCGCACCAGCAACGGCGCCCCAATCAACGCCTCCAGGTCGGCAATGTGCAGGCTGACGGTGGGCGGCGCCAGATGCAGCGTGCGGGCCGCTTCGGCAAAAGACCCGAGATCAGCGATGGTGACCAGGGTGCGCAGCCGGTCGAGATTGAGTTCGCGCATGACGTTCAGCAGAACTGATCTTGAAGTTTGTGAAATTCAACTTTTCAAAGTTTAGACCGGCGCCGAAGATTCCATATCCCCCCATGTCAGGAATCCGCACCATGACCACCCAGCCCCTTGTTTTTATTGACGGCGACCAAGGCACCACCGGCCTGCAAATCCACCAGCGCCTGCACGGCCGCACCGACCTGCAGTTGCTGACGCTGCCCGAGTCCCACCGCAAGAACCCCACCCGCCGCGCCGAAGCCATCAACAGCTGCGACATCGCCATCCTGTGCCTGCCCGACGCTGCCGCCCGCGAAGCAGTCGCCGCCATCCACAACCCCGCCGTGCGCGTGATCGACGCCAGCTCGGCCCACCGCACGGACGCGCAATGGGTTTACGGCTTTCCGGAGATGGATGCGGCGCAGGCCGCGCGCATTGCCAACGCGCAACGCGTCAGCAACCCCGGCTGCTACCCCACAGGCGCTATCGCCCTGCTACGGCCCCTGGTGCAGGCCGGCTTGCTGCCCGCCGACCATGCGCTCAACATCCATGCGGTGTCGGGCTACTCCGGCGGTGGGCGTGCTCGCGTGCAAGCGCACGAAGGCCCCGAAGCAGCCCATGCGCCCGCCTTCCAGGTCTACGGGCTGCAGCTGGAGCACAAACACACGCCCGAGATCACGCAACACGCCGGGCTGTCGCAGCGGCCGTTTTTCTTACCCTCGTACGGCGCCTTCCGCCAGGGCATCGTGCTGACCGTCGGGTTGCATCTGCGGCAGCTCGCGCCGGGCACACAAGGCGAACTCCTGCACGCCTGCCTGCAGCAGCACTATGCCGACGCCCCCTTTGTCGAGGTGATGCCTCCCGCCGCTACCGAAGCAGCCGAACACCTGGACCCACAGGCCCTGAACGGCACCAACCAGTTGCGGCTGGGGGTGTTCAGCAACGCCCGCCACGGCCAGGTGCTGCTGACCGCCGTGTTTGACAACCTGGGCAAGGGCGCCTCAGGGGGGGCGGTGCAGAACCTGGATCTGATGCTGGGCGGCACGACCTGACGGGCGCGGGCGGAACCGGAGATGCGGAACGCCAGTTAACCGTAGAAACCCAGAAGGCGTAAGTCGTTGATCTAATTCAGTTTCCTCCAAACTGCGCCATTGGTGTTTAGAGACCGGCGCCACTCTACATTCGTCGGTGCGGTTTTTGCGCCACTACAGTTTAGTGAGTGCGAAACTCGCTTTCGGGAGTAAAAAACGGGTCCTTGTCTCCGACAGGCTTGGCAACGTTCAAAGGCTGCCCACCCACACGGCAGCCGTTTCAATCACCTCAACAAAGCGCCCGGCAGAGAACCCATCCGGATACATGGTGTCGTCCTTGCCTGGTTCCGCATGTTCCTCCGCACCCTTATCAGGAGCGGCCTGTCCACCAAACAGCCCATGCGGGTCATTTAGAAGCTGAACAACGTCACGGTGGAGCGCTGCCAGCCTCCGTTGTCCAAGTTGAGGCTCCACTGCACCTGGAGTTTTGCGCTAACGGGATTTTGCGTAGCCCAGGGAGTCAAGGTGAGGCGACAGCTATAGGCTGGTTGTCGACGTTCAGCGGGGACAGTCGGACGACAGATCTGCGCCTAAACCAGACGCTCTCAAGGTCGCAATTAAAACCAGTCCTGCTCTCGTACGAACCGCAAGCCCACCTGGTGCTGAACCTCTGCGGTTTCCTTGCGGACAGGGGTGAAGCTGATCCGACATTTTTCAGAGCTTTCGGAAGAACGAAAATGCTTCACTGATCCCACGTTCAGGAGAGGTAAGGCCTCAATGACTCAAGCAGCGCGTTGCCGAACGGCAGTGAGCCCAGGTTGGTCTGCCCACCATCGATGGTGACCACTGTGCCATGGATGTAGCGGGCAGCGCCGCTGCACAGGAACAGCGCCAAGTCTGCAATTTCATCTAGGTCTGCGGCTCGCGCCATGGGAATGCCCGCCAGCACGCGCGCCCAGCTCGCGTCGCCTTCAGGTGCGAGGCGCCTCATGCCTTCTGTATCCGCCACCGGGCCGGGTGCTATGGCGTTACAGCGCACACCACGCTGCGCCCATTCGATGGACAGCGTGCGCACCAGCATATCGATGCCTGCCTTGGCCGCACACACATGCGCTTGTGTGGCCATAGGCATCACCGATTGGACTGCGGAGATGGCCAGCAGATTGGATCGTCCTTCGCGTAGCAGCGCCAAACTGGCGCGGAAGGTATTCCAGGTGCCGACAAGGTCGATGTCCACCACTGTCCGAAAGCCATTGGAGGACATGTTGGCGGCCTCGGCCACGAAGTTGCCCGCCGCGCCAGCGATGCAGATGTCCACCGGGCCAAAGACTGCGTGTGCCTGGCTGAAGGCGCTGGCCAGTGCGTCGAAATCGCGCACGTCCGCCGACAAGCCCTGCGCTTGCCCACCCACTGCTCGGATGGCGTTGGCCGCGCCTTCAGCCCGTTCCAGGCTGCGTCCCACGATGGACACCGTTGCCCCTTGGGCTGAAAAACGTTCTGCGATGCGGCGGTTGATGCCGCTGCCGCCACCCGTGATCAGTGCGTGCTGCCCGTGCAGCAAGCCATCTTTGAAAACATCTGCCATCTTGAGCTTCTTTGGGTTGTGTGAAATCAGTGCGCCGAGTCTTTGTGGCGCAAGCAATAGGCCAGTGCAGCCGCCCCGATCAGCGTGCCCTGCAGCATCAGCTTGCCGGGCTCACCCAGGCCCAGGCTAGTGAGGAAGTTGAAGAGAAAAACCAGCATGAACGCCGCAACCGCCGGACCCAGCATGCCGCCACGCCCGCTGCCGAAGTTGATGCCGCCCAGAATGGACGCCGCCAGTGCGTTGAGCGCCAGATCCGCGCCCAGCTTGACATTGCCCACGCCCACGAAGCCCAGCAGCATGAGGCCGCTGAGGGCCGACATGGCGCCCGAGGTGACATGCGCCACAAACACCACGCGCAGGTGCGGCAGTCCCGACAGGCCCGCAGCACGCGGGTTGGCGCCCACGGCATCAAGCACGCGACCAAAAGCACTGCGGCGCAGCCACAGGGCCAACGGCACCAGGGTCGCAAACCAGAGCAATGGCACCAGCGGCACCCCGGCCACGCGCGCACGGCCCATGGAACGCAGGACTTCGGGCGCATCGCCAACGGCATGGAACTGGCTCAACGCAATCACGGTGCCCGACAGAATCATCGACACGGCCAGCGTCACGATGACCGCCGAAGCACGCACCCGCACGATCAAAAAGCCGTTGAATGCCCCGACCAGTGCACCAAACAGAATGCACAGCGGCAATGCGATGGGCCAGGGCAAGGGCATCACGCCGCTGGTCAACAGATAAGACACCACCGCAATCACACCACCTGAGGACA
This sequence comes from Acidovorax sp. DMC1, assembly GCF_056314325.1. Taxonomy (NCBI): domain Bacteria; kingdom Pseudomonadati; phylum Pseudomonadota; class Betaproteobacteria; order Burkholderiales; family Comamonadaceae; genus Acidovorax; species Acidovorax sp. DMC1. The sequence goes on from NZ_JBQUYO010000011.1 coordinate 172,807, forward strand.
AGTCGAGCGAGCGGCAGCGCATCACCAAAGACTGCCCGATGGTGGCGAAGCCCAGCGGCGCCGCCTGGCGCAAGATGAGCAGTAGTAAGAACGGAGAAAGAAGGTTGGGTCTCAGGGCCGCTGCGCTGACCAGCAGCACCACAGTGCCCAGATAAGCGGGTGGCAGCGCCAGGATGAATGTCATTGCCTGTTGCAAGCGGTACGCCAGCCCGGGGGAAGAGGATAGGGACATGGATGAAGACATGGGCGAACTCACATTCCAACGATGCGCCGGCGCTGCAGGCTCACGGCCGCAAGCAACAAGACACCGGTCAACACCCCGCGCATGAAGGGCGATACGCCGAACAGGTTGAGGCCATTGGTCATCAGCCCGAGGCTCAGCACCCCGGCCACCACACCTGCCACGCTGCCGACGCCGCCTGTCAGTTGCACGCCGCCCAGGGCCACGGCCGCAACGGATTCCAGCGCATAAGACGCCCCCAGAGCAGGGTCTCCGGCAGCCACGCGCGCGGCCAGGAAAAGTCCCGCCCACGCTGCAGCAACCGAGCACCACACATAGGCTCCCACGACCACGGATTTCACGCGCACGCCATTGAGGTAAGCGCTGCGCGGGTGGCCACCCACCGCGAACAGGTGCGTACCAAAACGAGTTCGACGCAGCACAATGCTGGCTGCCAGCGCTGCTGCCGCACACCACAACAGTGGTGCCGGGATGCCTACGGCTTCGCCCGTCGCAGCCGCCGTCATGGCGGGCGCGATGGAGCCTCCAGGAATCGGCAGCACCACGTAAGCCAATCCTTGCAGAAAAGTTGCGGTGCTCAGTGTCATCACCAGCGGGTGCACGCCCGCGAAGGCCACGCCCATGCCGTTGACCGTTCCAACTGCAACCCCCAGGGCGGTCGCCATGGCGACGGCGGCCAGTGGATCGCTCTGGGTGGCGGCGAAGGCGGATGCCAGGCTCATCACCGAACCCACCGACAGGTCGATGCCTGCCACCAGCGTGACAAACAACTGCCCCACAGCCACTATGAGCAGTGCGCCGATCTGGCCACTGAAGTTCAGAAGGTTCTGGGTGGAGCGGAAGTCTGCCTGGGTGGCGGCAAGGAGCAACACCAGGACGACAGGTAGGCCAAGGGTGTAGTGCGTCAGGCCAGTGCGGGCCGGATTTAGAGTGGTCATGCGGTGGCCTCGTGGGGGGATTCGCTGCGCAGTGCGTGGCCCAGCAGCAGTTCTTCGGTGGCGCTGTGCGCGGGCACATCGGCCACAATGGCGCCACCACGCACTACCAGAATGCGGTCGCACAGGCCGATCAGCTCGGGCAGGTCGCCAGAGACGGCCAGGATCGTGCCGCCCTCGGCCGTGAAGCGGCGCAGCAGCTCATAGATTTCAGCTTTGGCGCCCACATCGACGCCGCGCGTGGGCTGCTCGACCAGCAGAATCTGCACATCGGCTGCCAGCCAGCGGCCAAGCATGGCCTTCTGCTGGTTGCCGCCCGAAAGCGAGCCCACGGGCTGCGCTGGGGGTGTGCGCAGTCCCATGCGGTCGGCCAACCGTCGCACCAGATCCGGAGCGCGCGGCGCGCGGCGCCACAGCGGGGTCTGGCGTAGGGGGCCGAGCCAGATGTTGTCTTCGATGGACAGGTCCAGGTACAGCCCCTCGCCTTTGCGGTCTTCGGGCAGCAGGGCCACACCGCAGCGCACAGCGGCAGCCACGCTGCCAGGCGCAACAGCGACAGAGTGGCCACCGTCTGCCCATACACACACGGTGCCGCTGCTGCGCTCCTGTGCCCCGGCCAGGCTGCGGATGATTTCGCGCTGGCCTTGGCCTTCAAGCCCAGCAATGCCCACGATCTCGCCCCGGCGCAGCATGAATGTCACAGGGGGGCTGTGGGGTGTGGCTTTGAGGTGTTCCACCTGCAGTGCAGGCACATCGGGCACATGTGCCGGGCGCTCGGGAAACAGCGCCTCCAGTTCGCGCCCCACCATCAGCGCCACCAAGGCATCGGGTGTTAGGCTTTCGATGGGCTGCGTGGCCACATGTGCGCCGTCCTTGAGCACCGTCACGGTGTCGCAGAAGCGGAAGATCTCCTCCAACCGGTGACTGATGTAGAAGACCAGTTTGCCCTGGTCCTTCAAGGCGCGCAGCAGGGTTTCGAGTTGGTCTACCTCTGCGCGGTTCAGCGGCGCGGTGGGTTCATCGAAGATGAAAATGTCGGCCTCGGAATGCAGGCCTTTGGCGATCTCCAACAATTGTTGTTCACCCACGCTGAGCGTGCCACACAGCCGGTCGGGGCCCAGCGCGATGCCGGTGCGCTGGTGTACCTGTACGGCCTCATGCCGAAGCGCGCGCAGGTTCAGCAAGCCGCCGCGCGTCAGTTCGCGCCCCAGGCACAGGTTCTCGGCTACCGTGAGGTTGGGCAGGATGGTCAGCTCCTGGAACACGGTGGACACCCCCGCGCGGCGCGCCTTGGCGGGCGTACCCAGCGCCGCGCGGCGGCCCTGGAGCAAGATCTCGCCGCTGTCGGGCTGGTGCACCCCGGCCAGCAGTTTCATCAGCGTGGATTTTCCCGCGCCGTTCTCGCCGGTCACGGCGTGGATCGAACTGGGCCAGCCCTTCAGGCTGACCGCCTTGAGCGCGGCGTTCTGGCCGAATGACTTGCTCACGCTGCGCAGCTCCACCAGGGGCTGGCGCTCCTTGATCGTCATGGTGCGCGCTTCCTGTTACTTGCTGCGGTAGGTTTCCACGATCTTGGCTTCGGGCAGCACCGTGGGCATCCAGTAGGAGTCGTTCAGCTCAGGGCGGAAGAATTTGTCGAGCTGCTCCCGCGCAATCGGGGTCGGCATCGAAAAGTACGAGCGGTACAGCGGCTTGCCCTCTAGCAGCGCGCTCGATGCGCGTACCACGGCAGTGCCCAGGCCCGGCGTCACGATCGGTGCCACGGTCTTCACACCCGCTTGCTTCCACACGCGCAGAAAGCCGTTGTTGGCCTCGCCCGTCATGGGCACCAGCGGCTTGCCTGCCTCTTTGAACACGTCGATGCACGCGCGAGTCATCTCGGCGCCCGAGAACCAGATGCCATCCACCGGCTGGCCCGAGAGCACCAGGTTCTCGCAGATCTGCTTGGCCTTGGCGTAGTTCCAGTCGCCAAACACTTCGTTGGTGATCTTGAGGTTGCTGCCCTCAATGGCTTTCTTCAGCCCGTCGTAGCGCTGCTGCTCTTCATCTACGCCCGCAATGCCTCGGAACACCCAGAGGTTGCCCTTGCCGCCCAACTCCTTGCGCAAAAACTCGCCGCCCTGCTGACCAAAAATGCGGCCACCGGCCCAGATTTCGGTGGTGGATGGCACGGCGCGGCCGTACGAGCCCAGCGTGACCACCGGGATGCCCGCCTTGGCGACCTTCTCGATCAGCGGCGCACCGATGGCCTGCGAGATGGGGCCGATGATGAGCAGGTCTACCCTCTTGGTCAGCAGGTCTTCCACGTCGGCTACCTGCTTGGCGGGCTGCCAGTTGGCCTCGGTGAAGATGAATTCGCCGATGTTCTTGTCCTGCGCGGCGGCGTGGCGCATCTCGGCGATGAGCTGCACGATCCAGCTGTTGCCCATGCCGGCCCACGAGACACCAATGCGCCAGGGCCCGGCCTTCTTGTATTGGCCGGGCTTGGTCTGCTCGGCCGTCGTGGCCGTGAGCAGGCCGGGCGGCAGCAGCTCGACATCGGCCGCGTGCACAGCCTGTGCGGCGGCCAGGCCGACCAGTGCCAGGGCGGCCAGGGTTTTCTTCCAGTGGAATGGTGTGGGTGCAAGCATGGTGTGTCTCCTGTTGTGGGTATGAAAGAACGGCGTGAAAAGGCGTAAAAAAAGGCGTGCTGGGGCCTGCGCGCGGCCCCAGGGGCCGCTCGCCAGGTCGGGATGATGAAAAGAGGGGGCAGGCGCCGGTCAGGGCGCGTGGTTGAGCGCGGCCTCAACCGACCGCGCGGCGTATCCAGGCGATGAGGTTGGCAATCACCTCTTCGCGGTTGGTCTCGTTGAGTACCTCATGGCGCGCGCCGCCGTACACGTGGGTGGACACATCGCGGAAGCCCGCGCCGCGCAGGCGGTTCACCAGCGGGTCGAACCAAGCCAGACAGGCGTTCACCGGATCGCGGTCGCCGGTGAAGAGGTACAGCGGAAGGTCCTTGCGCACAGCGGCGTACAAAGCCGTTTCTGCCGTGCGGTTGCCCACGTCGAAGATAGAGAACAGCGACTCCAGCGTCAGCGGCGTGCCACACAGCGGGTCGGCAATGAAAGCTGCTGGCACATTGGGGTCACGGCTGAGCCAGTCGGCGGGCGTGACCGGTGTGTCCACACTGGCGTTGGCCGTCTCGGGCGTCCAGCCGGAGGTGCGCACATCCAGCATTTCCAGCGCGGCGGTGCCCGACAACGCGACTGCATCAACCAGCGCCGAGTGCTCGATCAGATAGACCTGTGCCGCCATCGAACCCATGCTGTGCGCCACCATGACGACAGGCAGTCCGGGATGGCGCTCACGCAGCGCGCGGGTCACTGCAGCCATGTCGTCTACAAGGGCCGCAAAACCGCGCGGGCCAAAGTCGCCTGCTGTGCCCGCATCAAATGCCGACTGGCCATGCCCCCGGTGCTCGCTGCCGTACACCAAGTAGCCTTGCGCGGCCAGCGCCAGGGCCACATGGCGGTAGCGGCGGATGTGCTCGGACATGCCGTGCACCAGTTGCACCACGGCGCGGGGCACGGCGAAAGCGGCTGGCGTGGCCCAGACATACGCTTCAATGGCATGGCCATCGGCTGCTGCAACACTGAAGCGCGTTTCGTTGGTGTTCGTTGTGCTCATATGTCTCCTTCGGTTTTTTTCGTTGTCTGGTCGGCGCATCGTAGATCGCGCCATTGAGCACCGTCAGCCAGAAAATTCCCCGGGCGTTGTGGGAATTTTCTGCCTGCTGTTTTTCGCGCAATGGCTGCTCTGGCATGTGGAATGCGAGAGAAACTCGGCCTTGGCGCTTTTCTGTATTCGATTTATTGCTATTGGTTTTTCCGCAGGGCATCCGATGCCCCCATGGTGTCAGCGCAGCAGCTGCCCCTCGCTGCCCAGCACGGTGAAATCCACATAGCGCGCGCCCTGGCGCTCGCCCCGGCCATAGCGCACCACGAAACCGCCCAGGTCCAGAGTGCCCAGTTGCTCCAGTGCAGTGGCCACGCGGCCTGGCGTCCAGGTCGTGCCACCTGCGCGCCGCAGGGCCTCCACCAGCACCTTGGCGGCGATGAACGCCTCGAAGCCCGCGTAGCTAGGGGCGGCGTCCATGGGCCCGTAGGTGGTCAGCAGCGCCCGGTATTCGCGCACCAGCGGCCGGGCACCTCCGTAGGGATAAGGCACAACCTGCGTGAAGCCCATCCCCCGCGCCACCGTGGAGCCGACTTGGGCCAGCACTTCCTGGTGGTCGGCCCGCGCAAAGCTCAGCAGTTGTGCCGTCTCGCCCGTGCCTCGGTACGCTTTGGCGAATGCGGCGACGTGGCGTGTGGGAGCCATGAGCACGATGGCCTCGGGCCGCAACACCCGCAGGGCAGTCACAGCGGCGTCGGGTCCTTCCGGGCCGAGTGTGGCGGCTCCTGTCAGGGTGAGTCCCTTGCGGGTAAGCGCCGCGCGCAAGGCGTCAACGGCACCGAGGCCGTCTTCGTCTGCCGCGTGCACCATGGCGATGCGGCGTGCCCCCAGCGTGGCAAGGTGCCCGGCCAGGTGTTCGGCCTCGCCCGTCTGGCCGGTGCGCACAGGGAACACCTGGGGGTGCACTGGCTCACGCAGCCACCCGGCCCCCGTGGCGGGCCCCAGCAGTGGCACACCCGACACCGCCAGCAGCTTTTGCGTTAGCAAGGCGCGCACGCCTTGCGCCTGCGGGTAGCCCATCAGCACGGACACCTGCTCCTGCTGCACCAACTGGCGCGTGTTGCGCACCACGCTGGCGGGGTCGAAGGCGTCGTCCAGCACCACATGGCGGATGGTCGTGCCCTGGATGCCACCCGTGGCGTTGACATGGGCGAACCACAGGTCTGCTCCCAGCCGCAGTTGTCGCCCCAGCGCCGCCTGCTCACCCGACAGGGGCAGCGATTGCCCCACCACCAGCTCCGCCACGGGCGCAGCGCCCGCTGGCAGGGCCCCGCATAGCCCTCCGATAACGACCAGCCTGCGCCAGAAAAAATGCTGCACCAATGTCTCCTTGAGTTGTGGTGCGCGATGCTGGGTGCAGGGGCGGCGGCCGTCTGCGGGATTTGTCTGCCCGGCGCGCCAGACTTTTCCGCCATGGGCGGCCCCCGCGGCATGGACTTATCTGCCCTGCCGTACAGAAATTTCTGGCATCCAGGCCGCAGCCCTTTGCCTACGCTCGGTGCACTCAAACAAGAATGCCAGGAGACCAGCGTGCAAACCCCCGAAGACCGCGTGATCGAGCGCACACCGTCCGCTTACAGCTACCCGCTGCTCATCAAGCAGCTGCTGCACACCCCTCTGGCCAACGCGCCGGATCAGGAGATCGTGTACCGCGATCTGTTTCGAACGACCTACCGGGGTTTTGCGGGCCGCATTGCGCAGCAGGCCCATATGCTGCAGTCGCTGGGTGTTGGGGCGGGTGATGTGGTGGCTGTGATGGACTGGGACAGCCACCGCTATCTGGAGAGCTACTTCGCTGTGCCGATGATGGGCGCCGCGCTGATGATGGTGAACATCCGGCTGTCGAACGAGCAGATCGCCTATGCCTTGGATCACAGTGGTGCTACTACTCTGCTGGTGCATGCCGACTTCCTGCCGGTGCTTGAAGTCATCCACGCGCGCCTGCCGCAACTCCAGCGCATCGTGCTGCTTCAGGATACGCAACCCGCACAAACGCCGCTGCCAACGGTGGGCGAATACGAAGCGCTGATGGCCGTGCAGCCCACGGCTTTTGAGTTCCGTGACTTCGACGAAAACACGCTGGCCACCACGTTCTACACCACCGGCACCACGGGCCTGCCCAAGGCGGTGTACTTCAGCCACCGCCAGATCGTTCTGCACACGCTGGCAGCGGCATCGGGCCTGGCGGCCAGCCCGCAGCATCAGCGCTTTCACCGGGGCGACGTGTACCTGCCGCTCACGCCGATGTTCCATGTGCACGCCTGGGGCCTACCGTTTGTGGCCACGCTGATGGGGGTCAAGCAGGTCTATCCGGGCCGCTTCCGGCCCGAGCACATCGTGGACCTGGTAGCGCGCGAGGGCGTGACGTTTTCGCACGGCGTGCCCACCGTGCTGCAGATGGTGCTGGCCGCCGCCAAGGGGCGCCGGTTCGAGGGCTGGAAGATTGTCTCGGGCGGCTCGGTGATGCCACCCCACCTGTGCCAGGAAGCGCTGGCGCAGGGCATAGACATCTTCACGGGCTACGGCATGTCGGAGACCTGCCCACTGCTCACGCTGGCGCAGCGCCCTGCGCAGCCGGGCCTGGACGTGCCCGACGACTTCCGCCTGACCGCCGGCTGGAGCGTGCCGCTGGTGGACCTGCGGGTGGTGGACGAATCCCTGCACGCGCTGCCCCGCGACGGCAAGGCCGTGGGTGAAGTGGTGGTGCGTGCGCCCTGGCTCACGCAGGGCTACCGGGGCAATGCCGAGGCCTCCGAGGCCCTGTGGCAGGGCGGCTACCTGCACACCCAGGACATGGGCCGCATCGATGCCACCGGCTGCCTGCGGCTGGTGGACCGCATCAAGGACGTGATCAAGACCGGGGGTGAGTGGGTGTCTTCGCTCGACCTGGAGCAGCTCCTGGCCGCCCACCCGGGCGTGGCCGAGGCCGCCGTGGTGGCCGCGCCCTGCGAGCGCTGGGGCGAGCGGCCCATCGCCGTGGTGGTGCGGCGCCCGGGCAATGCGTCTGCCACCGAGCAGGCCTTGCGCACCCTGGTGCTGGAGCAGGCCGAGCGGGGCCTGATGCCCCGCTATGCAGTGCCTGACCGCATCCATTTTGTCGAGGCCATCGACAAGACCAGTGTGGGCAAGTTCGACAAGAAAGTCCTGCGCCAGAAATTTGCGCATGCGCCAGCGCACGAACCCCTGACGGCCTTGGCCTGAGTCCGTACCCCCGCGCTGGAGTTCCTGCGCCAGCGGTCCCGGAGGCCCCACGACCCGTGGGGCGCAGCAGGCTGTCCCTCATTTTTACTGAACCACAACAGATCCCTTTAGGGGAAGGAGACCACACGCCATGATTGCCCGCATCACACTGTCCGCCGCAGCCCTATTGCTTGCCAGCACATCGGCTCTCGCGCAGTCCAACATCACCCTGTCGGGGCGCATCGACCTGAACGTGGGAAAAGACATTGGGGCCGGACAGACGCGCATGGGTACTGGCTCCATGAGCCACCTCACGTTTGCTGGCACTGAAGACCTGGGTGGCGGCATGCTGGCCAGCTTCAAGCTGGCGACCCGGATCAACGCTGACAGTGGTACGACCAACGCACCTGGCGCGGTGCTCAACTCCCCTGCTGGCACCTACTGGACGCAGGAGTCGTCTGTGGCTCTGCGCGGAGGCTGGGGTTCGCTCACGCTGGGGCGGCAGATGACGGCGGCGCTGCTGCCGCAGCTCCTGGTGGACCCTTGGTTCTGGGACAACACCACCAACGGCTTTGCAGCAGGTACAGGCTATATCGGCAACCTTTGGTACAACGATGCAGCCACCTATGCTTACGACACCGGTGCCTTCTCGTTCACGGCGCAGGTGGCCGCCAAGGGCGCCAATCCCGGCTGGTCGGGCACACCACACAAGACGCCGTACTCATTTGCACTGGGTTATGCACCGGGCCCCTGGCAACTGCGCTTCGGCTACGAGAAGCCCGCAGACGGGCGTTCCAAGCTCGCCACGCTGTTTGGTGGTTATGACTTTGGTGCGTTCACGCTCAATGCCATGGTGGCGGGTGGTACGGACCACACCGATGCCAGCGTGCGCACGTGGGCTCTGTCATCGGTGGTTCCTGTGGGCACGGGCCAGTTCCGAACCAGCTTCGGGAACTACAAGCGCGCCGATGTGGTTGCCTCGCAGAAGTTGGCGCTGGGCTATCACCACTTCCTGTCCAAGCGCACCAGCGTATACACGACCTTCGCGCACGACAGCAAGGCACCCACGCGCAAGAATGGCTACGAAGTAGGCCTGCAGCACGTGTTCTGAGTGCCAGAACGCTGCCAAGACATGGTTCCCAGAAAAGGATCGGAACATTCCATGGGGTTGCTCACAGTCTGGAACGATCGCGCTGGTGTGGTGGCGCATGCGCTTGCGGCTTTCTCCGTGGTGGGGGGAGTTGCTGCGTTGGCGATGGCGCCGCCAAGCCAGATGCAGCTGGGGGCCATGGCCTGCCTTGTGCTTGCTGGCTGTTGCTACGCTGGGCTGGCCGTTCAGTCAGCCCGGCACGCGCGCCGCCTGGTGCAGGCGCACAGGCAGGTGCAACAGTTTGTGGCGGGCGCGCTGGAGGCACCGCCGCAAGATCCGCGCGGTGCGGACCGTACCGAACCGCTGCTTCAGGACCTGGCCGCGCTTCAGCAACGCATGGCTGCCGTGGTGCGCGATGTGCATGCAGGCACATTGGCCATCGCGACATCTTCGGGCCACGTGGGCAGCGACCACACGCGCTTTGCCGCCATGATGAGCACGTTGGCGTCGTCGATAGACGATGTCAACGGCTCTATGGAGCAGTTGGCGCCAGCTCTACAGGCCAATGCCGACGATGCCCAACGGGGGCATCACATCGCCAACGGCGTGCTGGAGCAAGCGAAGCAAGGCGCACAGGTGATCCAGCGGCTGGTGGAAACCATGGGCAGCATCACAGGCAGCTCGCGCAAGATTGGCGAGATCATCAGCCTGATCGACAACATCGCGTTTCAGACCAACATCCTTGCGCTCAACGCTGCGGTAGAGGCTGCACGGGCGGGGGATGCGGGGCGGGGGTTTGCCGTAGTGGCCAACGAAGTGCGCAACCTCGCAACGCGCTCCGCCGCTGCCTCTCGCGAGGTGCGCACCCTCATCGAAGGGTCGGCCCGCAGTGTGGATGCCGGTGCTGAGATGGCCGGACAGACAGGCCGGACCATGGCGGGACTGCTGGACGGCGTGCAGCAGGTGGCGAGCATCATCGAGGCCATGGCCACGGCGGTGCGGCAGCAAACGGCAGGCATGCATGCCATCGGCGCGTCCATCGCGGATCTGGATGTGCTCACCCGCCAGAACGCGTCGCTCAGTCGCAATGCCGCCGAGCCGGTGGCGGCGCTGCACCAGCAGGCGTTGCAACTGGTCCAGTCGGTGGCGTCATTCGACTTGGGAACCCAGGCCCATGCCAGCGCTGATGATGCGAAAGCCCTCGTGCAGCGGGCCGTTGGCGTACTGCGCAGCCGGGGCGGCGCAGCGTTGATTGCCCAGGTCAACACCCCCCACAACACCGAGCTGATCGACCGGGACCTCTACCTGGTGTTGTATTCCACTGACGTTCATTGTGTTGCCCATGGAACCAACACCCGGCTGGTCGGGGTGGATGGACGCAACTTCAAGGATCTGGATGGCAAACATTTCGTGGCCGAGATTGTTGCCAACGCGTTGCGCCAGGGCAGTGGCCACGTGAGCTACCGCTGGCTGCACCCGCTCACGCAGGAGGCCATGACCAAGTCTGCCTACTTCGAGCGCCATGGCGACCTGGTCGTGACCTGCGGGTCTTATGTCACGTCTGTGCTCACCGCTTGACGCGAGGGGATCCGCCCCCTACCGTTGCCCCGTATTGATTCCGCCACGACCTACCCATGCAGCCCCAGCCTCCCACTCCGACTGTGGATGACTACCTAGACCTTTCCTTCAAGGCCATCGTCGAGCAGTCGATCACGGGCATCTATGTCATCCAGGATGAAATCTTCGTGTACTCGAACGAGACCTGGGCCCAGTTCTTCGGACGCAGTCGTTCCGAGATCGTCGGCATGTCGCTGCGTGACCTCGTCCCGCCATCGTCCATCGACTACACACTAAAGATGTACCACCAGCGGATCGCAGGCGAGATCGACAGCGTGCGCTACATCACCCCTGCTATTCACAAGCAGGGGCGCATCGTGCTGCTGGAGGTGCACGGTTCGCGCATGGCCTACCGGGGCAGACCTGCAGTGATGGGCGTGGGCATTGACGTCACCGAGCAGACGCTGCGCGAAGAAGAGCTGCGCCAAGCGCGCAACGATCTGCAGCAGCTGGCTGCGCACATCAACCAGGAGCGCGAGCGCCAGCGGGCACTGTTCGCACGTGAGCTGCACGATGTGTTGGGCGGGCTGCTGGCCTCTATCAAGATGAACGCCCAGCGCGTGCAGCGTCGGGTCAACGATCCTGCGCTCACGGAGATCGCGGCGGACCTCATGCACATGACGCGCCAAGCCATCCAGTCGGTGCGGGAGATGTCCGAGGAGTTGCGGCCCAGCGGGCTTGACCACCTGGGGCTGGCTTCGGCCATGCAGCGCGAGCTGCGCCAGTTTGCGGCGCGGCACGCGCTGCAATGTCAGTGGGATACCTCGGGCACGCTAGAGGGGCTGGAGATCGACCGCGCGACCAGTGTGTTCCGTATCTTCCAGGAGGCACTGATCAACATTGCCAAACACGCTCATGCCGGCAAGGTGTGGGTGTCCTTGCGGCAGGAGGAGCCTAATCAGCTGTCGCTGGAGATCCGGGATGATGGCGTGGGCCTGGCTCCAGGCCCCCATCGCAGCGATGCACGAGGCCTGCTTGGCATGAAAGAACGGGCGCGTGAGCTGGGTGGCACCTTGGACCTTGAGTGTGCGCCCGGGGCGGGCATGAGCCTTCACCTTTCAATACCTGTCACACCATGATCAGAGTTCTCGTTGTTGATGACCACACCATCTTCCGTTCGGGGCTGCGCAAGCTGCTTTCGGACGAGGCGGACATGCGCGTGGAGGATGAAGCGCGCGATGTGGGGGAAATGCTCACAAAGCTGCGAGGAGCCTCTTTTGAAGTCGTTTTGCTGGACGTGAGCATGACAGGACGCAGCGGATTGGAGGCCATGCCGTCGCTTCGCGCAGAGTTTCCGAAGATGCCGGTGCTACTGCTGTCCATGTACCCGGCCGAGCAGTACGCCGTGGTAGCGCTGCGCGCGGGCGCCAGTGGATATCTCACCAAGGATGCCGAGGCCGAGGAGTTGATCCACGCCATCCGCGAGGTGGCCGCTGGTAGGCGTTACCTCAGCAGCATCGCGGCTCAGCGGCTGCTGCTGCAGACCGCCAGTGCAGACGACGATCAACCGCCGCACCACAAGCTGTCCGCTCGCGAGCACCAGGTCATGCTCATGATTGCCCAAGGCATCTCCTTGACGGACATCGGAAAAAAGATGTTCATCAGCGTGAAGACGGTGAGTTCCAGCCGAACGCGCATTCTTCGCAAGCTCGGCGTGGAAAGTAACGCCGAACTTGTGATGTATGCGATCCGGCACAAGATCGTGCATGGATAGTCCAGACGTCTCTTGGTACGAATGGCTTGTTCAATACTTTTGAGGCTGAGAAGTCGCGCGCTACGATACTAGCTGTCAAGCAGGCCTGTTTCAGGCTGGTAGCAGCCGATCAAGTCACGGGCATCCAGCGGCAGCTATCGACCCATTCCTCCCGGTCGCGGCATCTACAAAGCGGGCCTCCCGAGGCCGCTTGCATGTGCACATGTCCAGCGACGCGGCAGCGGCTCATGGGCCATGCATGCCTGGTAATGCTGGTGTTCGCGCTCGCTGATTGACCTTCACCTGCGGCTGCCGGTGCCCATGCATCCCAAAGCGCCTTTGGCCGGCGTTAAGAAAGCCTGTGGAAAATGGCTCCATGCGCCCACCACCTTCCGCCCGCACCGCACGCTCCTCTCCCTTGTTGACCGGCACAGCCAAGCCATACCGGGCGCGCACCGCCGGCCTGTTGCTGCTCTGTGCGCCGCTGCTGGCGCTGCTGGGTGCACCGGCCACCGCGCAGCAACCCACACCGGCGTTGGCAGCACCCACGGCACCGGCAGCAGCCACAGCCTGGCCAGCCTACATGCCAGGCCTGAGCCCAGCCCTTTCGGAGAGCGCGGTGGCGGCCCAACTGCCCCCAGACGTGGTCATCACCCCGCCAAATGCCGCGCTGCCTGCGGGCAAGGCCCGCTTCAGCGGCGTGTGGCAGGGCTCGGCCTGCATGGCGCGGGCTTGCGACATCCGCATCGCGGTCGAATCGGTCACAGCCACGGGCGCCACTGTGGTCTACGCCGGGGCGAACGAACAGCAGCCACAGGTAACGGACCGCACGGAGGCGAGCTTCGTCGGCAGGGAGTTGCAAGCGCGGCTGCGTACCGGTGCGCGCCTGGTGATGCGCCTGCGCGAGGGCCTTGGCGAAAGTGGCGAGATGGAGATCGCCGCCTGGCGCCCCGAGACGCAACTGCTGCTGGCCGGCGTGCTGAGCAACCTGCCTATCGCGCCGCACTACACCCGCTCCGTCCAGCGCCTGCCCACACCCTGGGTCAGCGACGACGGTCGCGCCCAGACGCTGGAGGCAGTGGTCTACCGCCCCCTCGATGCCAAGGGTCCGCTCCCCACGGTGGTCTTCAACCACGGCTCCACCGGCGCTGGCAACCGGCCCGCGTGGTTCACCTTCACCTGGACCAGCCCAGAAGTGGCGCAGTACTTCACCTCCAAAGGCTGGCAGGTGGTGTTTCCCCAGCGGCGCGGGCGCGGCAAGTCCGACGGCCTGTACGACGAGGGCTTTGGCGCCACCCGCTCGGCCGGCTACTCATGCCAACCAGACCGCTCTTTGCCGGGCCTGGACAGGGCCATCACCGACCTGGACGTGGTGATGTCGCACCTGCAGCAGCGCCCCGACGTGGACAAGACCCGTCTATTGATCGGCGGCGTCTCGCGTGGGGGCATCCTCTCGGTGGCCTACGTGGGCACGCGGCCTGGCATGTTCCTAGGCGTCGTCAACTTCGTAGGCGGCTGGTTGGGCGAGGCCTGCAGGGAGGCCGGTGCCGCCGTCAACCGCACGGGCTTCCTGCGCGGCGCAGCCTTTGCCCGGCCCACGCTGTGGCTGTATGGCGAGCATGATTCGTACTACACGCTGGCCAGCAGCCGCGCCAGCTTCGAGGCGTTTCGCGCCGCAGGCGGGCAAGGCCGCATGGTGGACTATGCGCCGCCGCAGGGGCAAGACGGGCATGGCATCCACCAGTACCCCGCGCTCTGGCAGGCCGACCTGGACCGCTACCTGGCGCAGGTGCTGCCGCCCGCGACACCCGTGCCCTTCACGCCCCGCTCGCAATGAGTCCGTGCCACCCAAACTGCCAGTTGAGCCAGCCCGAGAGCTTCGATGCGAAGGGATCGAGCTTGGAAGGACTGACCCGCTTGGCGTAGTGCGGCTCGGCCTCGCCTTCGCGCCGGTACTTGCGGATGGTGTTGCGCGAGAGGCCCGTGCTGCGGGCGATCGCCCTGATGGACAGCTGCTCTCGCAGGGCCCAGCGCTTGATGACACCCAGTGTTGCCACGTCTATCACTCCTGGTCTCCTGCCGTTCAGCAAAGCAGCAGGTTAGGGCTAGTACGTGGGTCAGGTTTGGATGGAAATCCTGGGGGTTAGTGGGGCACTTCTGCGTGGAAATCAACACGCGCTTGAATGACCGCTGTCAGACGGCCATTTGATTAGTCGCTACCCCCGCTTTGGGTCGGCGGCACCTATTCGCGATCGTCGAAACCGGACCTTTGTGGCGTTGCCCTGATTCTGCCGGGCGAAAACGGCAGCTACCCACCAGATATCCGCCGTCCGATTGAACAAAGTACAGGCGCGGCCAATGACCGCTTTGGGTTGGTCACCGTGCTGTGGAAGCGCGTCAGTGAATGGCAGCAATCGCTGCAGAACCGACCTCCGACGTGGCAGCTTCAGGCTGGTTGCGGACACTCACTCCGTCTTTGCGAATGCGTACTATCGGCCAGAAGCAGCCCTTCAATTGCGCCTATTAGCACTAGCATTTCATAAAGAACATTCAAGTCATCGACGGCGCAGTGAACTGCGTATATGACATGGCGCGTGATCGTCACAGCGTACCCCCGGGAGCAGAGGTAGCGAGGAATTTCAGACGCGACACAGCACCTCTTCCCGAAAAGCCCTGCCCGCTGGCCCAAGCACGCGATCGCGCCGATGCGCAACATAGGCCTGTTCACTGGCTTCCCCGGCGGGGCCGAGGTTGCTGGCAGCGAGCCGCAGAAGTCGAGCGTCGCGCAGCGCGGTTTCGACTGTCCATAGGGGCAGGCGGCCCCAGCCCACGCCCGCCTCAATTAAGGCCTGCTTCGCTTCCTGCGTAGCGACGCGCCACGTCCGGGGCGACAGCACATTGAAGTCACGCCCTGCGGACAGCGGGGTAGGATCGATCAGGACGATCTGTAGGTGCTCGCCGATATCGTCCGCGCTCAGGCGCTTGCGCGCGCGCAGCGACGCTCCCAGCCGGTGGCAGGATGACACCACGGGCACGATCGGGACGGTCGTCAGCGGCTCCTTCTTGACCCGCGGATCGTGCAGGTCGTTGCCGACCGTGATGGCCACAGAACAGCGGCCCTCCAGCAAGGCTTCAAGTGGGCCACCGAGCGGGGCAACTTGCAGCTGGACACGGACGCTCGGATACCGCGCGTGCACGGCCTGCAATGCGGCGCAGGCCAGGGGCAGCGGAAACAACGTGTCGACGATGACGGGTAACTCCAGCTCCAGGCCCTGGCTCACGCCCTGGGCGCGAGCGCGCATGGTGTCCACTTTCAGCAGCACCGCGCGTGCGTCCTCTAGCAGCGCGGTCCCGGCAGGCGTCAGAACTGGCCTGCGTCCGTCGCGGTCGAAGAGCGCAATACCCAGTTCCTGCTCCAGGCTCGCCACCGCGTGGCTGACGGCCGACTGCGCTCGTCGCAAGCGGGTAGCGCCGGCGCGAAAGCCGCCAGCTTCGGCGATGGCCACGAAGGTTCGCAATTGACCCAGTGTCAAGGCGTCGATCATTGATCCATTCCTTAGATCATTTTGAGCGAAATTATGTGGCTTTCATTGATCGGTCGTTGGATCCATATTCGGACATCCATCTCAAAAGAAAGGAATTCAGGATGCCCATCCTTCCCCGTGTGCTGGTTCTGTACTACTCCTCGTACGGGCACGTCGAAACCCTGGCTCAGGCCGTGCGCGACGGTGCGCGCGAGGCGGGCGCGCAGGCCGACCTCAAGCGAGTGCCCGAACTCGTGCCCCCATCGGTAGCGGAGCGGGCTGGCTATCGGCTCGAACAGGAACAGGCCGCACCGGTCGCCCGGGTCGACGAACTGGCCGACTACGACGCGATCCTGTTCGGCACGCCGACGCGCTTCGGCACGATGGCAGCACAGCTGAAGAACTTCTTGGACCAGGCCGGCGGGCTCTGGGCACGCGACGCGCTCGTTGGCAAAGTCGGCAGCGTCTTCACGTCCACCGGCTCGCAGCACGGTGGGCAGGAAGCCACGCTGCTCACGACTCACGTGGTGCTGCTGCACCTGGGCATGCTGGTGGTCGGCCTCCCCTACACATTCAAGGGGCAGAACCGCATGGACGAAGTGACCGGCGGAAGCCCCTACGGCGCTTCGACGATCGCCGATGATGGCCAGGGTGGCAACCGCCTGCCGAGCCCGAACGAGCTGGAAGGCGCGCGCTTCCAGGGCGCGCACGTCGCTCGCGTCACGCATGACTTGTTGCTCGGCCGAGTCCACCGGGAAGCGGCATGACGCGCGCGCTACCCACGTCTCCATGGCCCGCCACCTTGTTGCTGGTCGGGGCCGGCATAGTCTCGGCCGTGCAGGTGGGCAAGGCTCCCGCCGCGTTGCAGGCCGTGCAGGCAGCGCTGGTCATGCCGCTATCGCAAGCCGCGTGGCTGCTGTCCGCCTTCGGCGTCGTCGGGGCGGTGTTCGGTATCGCCATCGGACTGGTGGCAGATCGGCTCGGCGCGCGCCGCGCACTGATCGCCGGTCTGCTTCTGCAAGGAATCGCATCGGCGGCTGGCGCCATGGCCCAAGGCCCCGCGCTGCTGATCGCAAGCCGCATCGTGGAGGGCATTGGCTTTCTCGGTGCGATCGTGGCCGCCCCCGCCCTCATTGCACACATCGCGCGGGGACGCCACGCCGCCGGCCCGTTGGGTGCCTGGAGCACCTTCATGCCGGCCGGCATGGCGCTTATCCTGTTTGCATCCCCCTGCTTGCTCCTGTACGGCTGGCGCACGCTGTGGTGGGTGGGCAGCGCCGCCGCCCTGGTCTTCGCCAGCGCCGTGGCGTGGCGCGCCCCCCGCGTAGCGCCTGCGCGCGACAACGCAAGCACCGCAGCTTTGCTGCGTCAAACGCTGCTGGCGCGCGGGCCGATCTGCCTGCTGCTGTTGTTCATGCTCTATTCTGGAGCTTGGTTTGCTCTGTTCGGGCTGCTGCCGGTCGTCCTGCAGGACGGGCTGGCGCCCACGCCGTCTCGGGCGAACGCGCTCACTGCGTTTGCGATCGGCGCGGGCGCAGTGGGCAACCTGCTGGGCGGGGCGCTGGTTGCGCACGGGGCACGGCCCTCTTCCGCCCTGGCCTGGACGTTCGGTGCCAGCGCCGTGCTCGCGCTGGTAGTGGCGGCAGCACCGCTCGGCCCCGCATCGCGCTTCGGCCTCGTCGTAGCCTTTGCAGTGGTCTCTGGGATCGTGCCTCCTGCTCTTTTCGCGGAGGCTCCGTCACAGGCACCGCATCCCGCCGCAGTGGGTGTGACCGTGGGAATGATGATGCAGGGCAACAACCTGGGCCTGGTCGCGGGTCCAGCCGCCGGAGCCGCCCTCACCGTAGCCGGCGGATGGCCCGCGTTGGGAGCGGGAGTCGCCGCCGCCTTCACGACCGCCGCCGTGGCCTGCTGGTTGCTGCCGCGAACCGAAAGCAACCTGAAGTCGAAGTTCGAATGACCACTGATAGAGAAACCAGCCCCGTCCTTCTGCGCAATATCATGGCCTTTGACCGGCAACATGTGGCCGAGTTCAAGCGAGCCATCGTCAACGCGGTCGAGTTTGCATATCAGCGCGCTCCCCAACTGATGGTACAGACTTACGTCGACGATGAGAACGGCCTTTGCTATAGCTTCCAGCTGTTCCAAGACTCCGACGCAGTTCTCCGCCATTGGCAGGTGTCAGACCCCAGCATTGCCGAGGTAATGAAGTACTGTGTCATTCGCAGCACGGAGGTGTATGGCGGCTCCAGCAAAGCCGTGCGTGACGAGATCCTGAACGCGGTCGGTGAAGCCAGCGTTTCCTTCACGCCAGCGTTTGTCGGTTTCTCTCGGCTTGGTTGAAGCTGCCTAACAATGCCCTGGCGGCAGTCTCTGCGATGTGTCGCGCTCACCAGCCAAGCGCAAACCCGGGCCATTTTTTCTGCGTAATGATGGTAGGCGTGACAGGCTCGAAAAGAAGGCGCTCACAGTGAGCGCAGTCCCAGTCTCGAACGTTCACCTGATTGGCTCGACTTATGCGGACGCGGGTTTCGCCCATGAGGGTCTGGAGAGGACTATGCGTACCTGGGTGGTCGTAAGGCCAGTGGGCGGGTTCAAACTAAGAAATTGTTGTTGCTGTACCGTTCACCGACAGACCCGGGCACTGTGGTCTGAGTGCGGCCGGAAACCACGACAAGCACATTGCGGGGTGACGACACCAGGACAAATGCTCGTCGCAGGATCCCTTCGTGCGGAACTCGCGGAAGCGCCCAGGGGCGGCTGGTGGTCAATTGAAGCCGCAACGCTGGCTATAGGCAGACCGCAACCGCTGCATTGAGGTTGCCGCCCAATTCGATCGATGGGGCGACGGGTTTCATCCGCGTGGGTTTCAGGGTGGTCTTCCCCAGGTAGCATCTTTCGCTTGCCAAGAAAGGCCGCCTCATGCTCACGACACTACTTGCCATCTCATTGCTGCACTGGATCGTTCTCGTCACGCCAGGTGCTAACGTCCTCGTGGTGGTGAACATGGCCGCGAGTGGGCAAAGCAAAGCTGCATGCTTCGCTGCAGCCGGCGTAACCACGGTGGCTGGGATATGGTCAGCTTTGGCCGTCATGAGTGTCGGAGCCATTTTTTTGGCCCTGCCCACTTTGCGAGTCTTAGTGCAGTGTGCGGGCGGCCTGTATCTGTTCTTTGTGGCCGTGCGCCTATGGCGTAGCCAGCAGATTGATGCGACGACAGGTGCGGCTGATCGCGTGAGCCCGTTAGCTGCCTTTCGCATGGGGTTCCTGACGAACATCCTCAATCCGAAGTCGGCCCTGTTCTTTGGCAGCGTGTTCGCCACGGCACTACCGCCCAATCCGTCCGCCGAGTTGCTGGCAGCATCCGTGGCCCTGGTGTTGGTCAATGCTCTTGTGTGGCACCTCTTTTTAGCCTTTGCCTTCGCGGCCACGCCTATCCAGAACGCCTACGCATGCCAGCGACAACGGCTGAACAAGGTTGCCAGTGTGCTGGTTGGCTTTTTTGGTGTGCGGCTGCTCGTGACCGCCTTCCAGAATCGCAACTGACCGCAGGCTCACGGCGAACCTGTGAGTCAGGCGACTGCCGCTTTGGTCGATGACCAGATGGCTTCGTGTTGTTTTCCGAATTTCACTGTGCCCGCACGGGCGCTGGAGTGTTGAACACGAAAAAGGAGCTGAGGTGCCAGAAGGTCAAATTGCGGGATGTTCTGAGGATCTGCGAGTTTCATGGGGCGTAGAGGGGTCAATGGCCCTCAGCCCCCGCCACTTCGACAACACGTGCCAGATGACCTTGCTCTATGGCCTGACGCGGTGTCAGGCCGCCCAGAGCGCCCGATGGTGTCTCCAAGAAGGCGATCAGCGCCCAGCCCTCATTGGTTCCCAAGGCTTTTGAAAGCTTGGGCACGGCATCCCATAGAACGGGTTCAAACTGGGCTGCTGCCGGTTTCGATGACACCTTGTTAAGGTGGAAGATGAAACCGGAGGTGGTTCATGGAGAGAAGAAG
>NZ_JBQUYO010000012.1:0-71479 GCF_056314325.1 Acidovorax sp. DMC1
CTTCTTCTCTCCATGAACCACCTCCGGTTTCATCTTCCACCTTAACAAGGTGTCATCGAAACCGGCAGCAGCCCAGTATGGGCCGCCTGGCACCGGAAAGACCGCCTACGGTCGCTGGCTCGCTCAACAGCTCGGCGTTCCTCTGCTCGTCAAACGTGCTTCCGATCTGAAATCCAAGTGGCTGGGCGAGAGCGAAAAGAACATCGCCAAAGCCTTCCGCGAAGCGCAAAACGATGGCTCGGTCCTCTTGATCGATGAGGTGGACAGCTTTCTGCAAGATCGACGGGGCGCCCAACACAACTGGGAAGTGAGCGAGGTCAATGAAATGCTGACCCAGATGGAATCGTTCTCTGGCGTGTTTGTGGCCTCGACCAACCTGATGGACGGGCTGGATCAGGCGGCCCTTCGCCGGTTTGATCTCAAGGTGAAATTCGACTTTCTGCGCCCCGACCAGGCGTGGGAGCTGCTGTCGCGCCACTGCGAAGGACTCGGTCTGCAGCAACCGCTGCCAGAGGAGCAGGCCAGGGTTTCACGACTGGTTTCTCTGACGCCAGGCGATTTTGCAGCCGTGGTGCGCCAGCACCGATTCCGGCCCATCACATCTGCTGCCACTCTCATTGCGGCCCTCGAAGCCGAATGCGCGGTGAAACATGGCACGAATCGCGCCATTGGGTTTTTGTGAGCACAAACCCATGGGAGAATTTCTTTCAAACAAGAGGGAGTCGGCCTTGCGTGTGCTTTCCAAATCGAAGCTGCTGGCGTTTCGGCAGTGCCCCAAGCGACTGTGGCTGGAGGTCCATCGCCCGGAACTGCGAGAAGACTCCTCTGCAACCGAGGCCAGCTTCACGGTGGGCCACCAAGTTGGCGACATTGCCAGGCAGGTCTATGACCCCAAAGGCAAAGGCGCGCTGATCGATTTCAAAGTGGGAGGCTTCGAAGCAGCCTTTGCGCGGACGCAGGCTCTCCTGCAAGCGAATCAGCCGATTTTCGAGGCTGGATTCCGCGCCGAAGGAGCCCTGGCCTTTGCCGATGTGATGCTGCCGGTCAAGCGCGGCGGCAAACGGGCTTGGCGGATGGTGGAGGTGAAGTCATCCACCTCCGTCAAGGATTACCACCGGGACGACGCCGCCGTGCAAGCATTTCTGGCTCGCTCCTCGGGGGTGCCTCTGACTGGGATTGCGCTGGCCCATATTGATAGTTCATGGGTCTATCCAGGCGGTGGTGACTACAGCGGGCTGTTGGTCGAGAACGATCTGACCGATGAAGCGTTTTCACGCGGGACAGAAGTTCGCAGCTGGATCGAAGACTCCCATGGGATCGTTGCCAAGAAGAAGGAGCCTCGCGTCTCAACAGGCGAACAGTGCAATGCTCCCTATGAGTGTGGTTTCTTCTCCTATTGCCAAAGCCAGGAGCCTCAAGCAGAGCAGCCCTTGCATTGGCTGCCCGGGGCACAGAGCAAGGGACTGAAAGCACATGTTGAGGCCCACGGAGTGTGCGAACTACGCGATGTGCCGGATGCGCTGCTGAATGACAAGCAAAGGCGTGTGAAGGCGGCCACGCTCACGGGAAAGACGTACTTTGATCAGAAGAGTGCGTTGCAAGAACTGGCCCAGCACAAGCTGCCCGCGTTTTTTATGGATTTTGAAACCATCCAGTTCGCAGTACCGATCTGGAAAGGTACACGCCCTTACCAGCAGATCCCGTTTCAGTTCAGCGTGCATCGCCTCGCGCGTACCGGGAAGCTCGAACAGCAGGCTTTTCTTGATCTCTCGGGCGGTGACCCCTCAAAAGCCTTTGCTGAAGCATTGCTCAGTGCATGCGGCGAGCGTGGCCCCATCTTTGTCTACAACGCTGGTTTTGAAATGGCCCGGATCCGCGATCTGGCGCAGCGTTTTCCACGACTGTCCGAAGCCCTCCTGGCGCTGAACGAGCGTGTTGTGGATCTGCTGCCTGTGGCGCGTGAGCACTACTACCACCCAAGCCAGCAAGGGAGCTGGAGCATCAAGGCGGTACTCCCAGCGCTGTGCCCAGACTTGACCTACGGTGACCTTGATGGCGTCCAGGATGGCGGCATGGCCATGGAGGTTTTTCTGGAGGCGATCTCGCCGCAAACCTCGGCGGCACGCAAGGCTGAGATTGAGCACCAACTTCTGGCTTACTGCACGCTCGACACCTACGCCATGGTCCGCCTGTGGGCTGCGTTCTCCAACTCGTCTTTGAAGATCTGATATGGCGAAACGATCCGACACCCTCGAAACGGTCAAGCTCGCTGTCGAACTGCTGCGCCGCATTCCCCGTGGCCGCAAGGTCACTGCCAGCGAACTGCACGAGCAGCTCCAGCACGCAGGGATTGAACGCGAACTGCGCACCATCCAGCGGCAGTTGGAAATGCTCAGCGAGCACTTTGAGATCGAGCGCGACGACAGCAGCAAGCCCTATGGCTATCGATGGCTGGAGCAGGCCAAGGCACTGGCCGTGCCCAACCTCACCCCTCAAGAATCACTGCTACTGCAATTGGCGGAGGAACACCTCAAGAACTTGTTGCCGCCCCGGCTCATGAAGTCCATGGATGCGTTTTTCAGTCAAGCGAGACGCAATCTGGGACCGGAGAGCAGTGCACGCCTTGAACGGGAATGGCCAGGGAAGGTGCGTGTGGTGGCGACAAGCCAGCCGTTGCTACCGCCCAAGATTGTTTCCGGTGTGTTTGAGGCAGTGAGCGAAGCGCTGTACAGCAATCACTGGCTGCACATCGAATACAAGAATGCAGGCGGCAAACGCACCAGCGCAGACGTGATGCCGCTGGGCCTGGTGCAACAGGGATCGCGGCTGTATCTCGTTTGCCGTTACCAGGGCTTTGACAACGAACGCAACCTGGCTCTGAATCGCATTGCTGCAGCTGAAGTTTCAACGCTCACCTTCGAGCGGCCCAAGACGTTTGACCTCAAGCGCTATGACGATGATGGCCGTTTTGGGTTTGGTGAGGGAGAGAAGGTCCGCCTGGTTTTCCGCATTGAACGCAGTGCGGGATTACACCTCATGGAGTCTCCGTTGTCCGCTGATCAACAAGTGGTCGAGCGCAAGGACGGACAACTTGAAATCTCGGCCACGGTCGTCGATAGCTCGATGCTGGAATGGTGGCTGCGGGGGTTCGGAGACGCTGTCACCGAAGTGCGAAAACTACCTATGAATATCAACGAAAAGTAAAACGATGAGCTACAAACTGGAACACAAAACCATCGGCTTCGGCATCGATCCTATTAGCCGCTTGCCCACCAAGGGTATCGAGGGCGTGTTTTTCATACCCTCCTATCAGCGAGGGTACCGCTGGACTGCGGATGAAGTGACGAAACTGCTGGATGACATTTGGGAGAGTGGGGGCCAACAGTACAGCCTGCAACCTATCGTAGTCAAAAGCCATGGGGAGAATACGTGGGAACTGATAGATGGGCAGCAGAGGCTGACCACTCTGTGGATCCTCCTGCGGTTCATGCAGAAAGGTGCTGACCGCTACTCCCTACAGTACGAAACGCGTCCTGGAAGTCAGGAATATTTGCGACAGCTTGATGCTGGGCAAGCCGCCAAGAATATTGACTACTTCTTCATGCACCAGGCTCATGCAACCATCACCGATTGGTTTACCAACAAGATGGGGCCGCAATACACCCAGTTCCTAATTGACGAAATGTTCCGGTTCTTGTCCACCTCGGTGAAGGTGATCTGGTACCAAGCTCCGGCGGACACTCCTTCCATTCCCCTCTTTACCCGCCTAAATCAAGGCCGCATCCCGCTGACGGATGCGGAGCTGATTAAGGCGGTCTTGCTAACACGCATTGCCCAAACAAAGGCGGGACGTGAGACTGAAGTTGCGGCTCAATGGGACGGTATAGAGCGGGATCTCCAGCGCGATGACATCTGGGCGTTTATCGCTAGCCACAACGTACTTACGGCCGAGCCCCATGGAACTCGTATCGGGTTGCTGCTGGACACCCTCGCTCAAAAACCTGAAAAAGATGCACGCAGGTACTACACGTTCGACAAACTGCGGGAGAAAGCTGACACCAGAAGTTTGGAGTTCTGGGACGAAGTCGTTGCTCTACACGCACAGATCCTCGGATGGTTCGAAGAACCGCGTTGGTACAACAAGATCGGCTTCTTGGTCGCTTGCAGCATCTCCATCGGAGAAATTCTGCATCTAGCAAAAGGCCTGAACAAAAGCGCTTTCGACGATGCACTGACAGCACGCATCCGCGAGGTGCTGAAGATCAGTGCCAATGACCTTGATGATGCATTGCGATATGACGATCCCAAAGGTGGCCCCAAGCTGCAGCGCCTGTTGCTGCTATTTAACGTCGAGATCACCAACGGGCGTTTCCCGTTTGAAAAGCATGTGGGAGCTGCTTGGTCTCTCGAACACATCCATGCGCAAAACGCTCAAGACTTAACTCGTGCTGAGCAATGGGCAACCTGGTTGCGAGAGCACCGGCAAGCTTTACAGAACATCGAGACGGAGGAGAGGAAAGCGAGTATCGACGAGCTACTTACAGCGATTGATGAGGCAACCCCGAAGCTGCATACGCCTCGCTTTGGTCAAGAACACTTCAATGCCCTAGCTGCAGAAATATTGGTAGCTTTGAACGACGGAATAGTGGAAGGGGCCGATCACAGCATCGCAAACCTTTCGCTTCTCTCGCATGGTGCCAACGCCGCCCTAGGCAATGCAGTTTTTGAAGTCAAACGATCCAAAGTGCTCGCGATGGACAAGGCTGGCGACTACATCCCGACAGCCACGCGCAATGTGTTCCTGAAGTATTACACCGACGCAGGGCGCCTACAGCCGCACTTCTGGGGTGAGGCCGACAAGACCGCCTATCTGCGAGAAATCAAAGACAAGCTGGCTTCCTATCTGCAATGACCAACAGGCATCCAACAATGAACACCTCCATCAACGACAGCACTCCTACCAGCCTAGCCCAGTTGTTCAGCCAGACCATCAATGGAACGCAAGTTCGGGCGATAGAAATTCCACTCTTCCAACGCGACTACGCACAAGGCCGCAATAGCGACCAAGCTCGCCACGTTCGCGAACGGTTCATTGCGGACCTTTGCAGTGCGCTGGATGGCGACAAGGAACTCCACCTTGACTTCGTTTTTGGCGATGTGGTCAACGGAACGCTATACCCTTTGGACGGTCAGCAACGACTGACGACACTGTTTCTGCTGCACTGCTATCTTTGCTGGCAGCTCACACCTGCTCTCGATGCCCCGCAATCATGGCACGCCTTTCACTACGCGACTCGCCCTGGGGCTCGTGCCTTTTGCCAGTTCTTGACTCGATGCCGACCTGACATAGGCGAACCGCAGCTGTCGAAATGGCTGTGCGATCAGGCCGACTACCTGCCTACCTGGAAACATGATCCCACCATTCAGGGAATGCTGGTGGTGCTTGACGCACTTCACGATCGCTACAAAGGCTGTCCTCCAAGCCAATTGCTTGCTGCTTGGCAGCGGCTCACTGATCCGGTAAAGCCCGCCATCAGTTTTCTTCTGCTTCCGGTCGCGTCACAAAAGCTCGACAACACACTCTATGTCAAGATGAACTCGCGCGGCAGGCCGCTCACAGAGTTCGAAAACTTCAAAGCTGAGCTGGAATCACTGCTGCGTCAAAACCTCGCTATCTCGGAACAGGCCGTGGATGCCTTCTCGCGCAAGATCGATACCGACTGGGCCGATCTGTTCTGGGAATACCGGGGTAACAATGACCTGATTGATGAAGAGTTCATGCGCTACCTGCGCTTTCTCTTCGAGGTACAGGCTTGGAAGCGAGGTATTCATGTCGATCTGAGCCAAAGCGACCAGAGAGCGCTCACTGAACTCTCCGAGAAGTTGTTTGGCAGTGCCGCTACTGATGCAGCGGACAATTTCGACTGGGTGGTTAAGGCCCTAGACATCTGGCTGCAGGTGCAGGCCGACGGGATTAGTGGAGCAAAAGCGATAAAGCCACTTTTCTCCCAGCTCTTCACGCGCCATCCAAGCACGACAACCCAGCCGCTACGCATTTTCAATTTCCGCGACTTCGATGAAGGCAGCATAGGAGTGGACATGTTCCATGGCTGCTGCGCTCTTTATGGAACGGGTAGTTGGAGGCTGGCACATACGTTGCTGTTCTACGGCGCACTGCAAGGATGTTTGGCTGGCACCTATCCACTACCACACATCCAACTGCGACTGTTGCGCAATCTGATAGAGGCCTCGCAGGACGAAATCCGTGCTGGCGAACGGAACAATATGCCTGCGTTGCTAGGTGAGGTCGAAAAGATCATGGCGCGCGGACCTCTTACCGACATCGCAACGTTCAACCAGGTACAAGTTGCCAACGAGGTTGCAAAGCAAGCACTACTGTCCGCGCAGCCGTCACTGCAAGAAGCCTTACACCGCCTGGAAGACCATGAATTGCTACGGGGTGGCTTGACCGCGTTTGATCTTGATCCAGCCCAAAGCAGCACCGGCTTTGAGAACCACGCTGTGCAGTTTCAAGCGCTATTCGAAGCACCGTTTGGCAATGTCACTGCGGCCTTGCTGGCGAAAGGAAATGAGGGTCGTGGCCACATTCGAACGTCCGGCCATCGCTTCGCTTACCTAGGTGCACCGCGTCAAACCAGTCCGTGGGAGAACCACTGGCGCGCAAGACGTGGTGAAGTCCCGCATTCCAGCGCTGGTGCACTGGCAGCCTTACTCGACGATATGACGACGGGATCGTCATTGAAAGATGTCATCGGTGCTTACTTGAATGCTCCTTCAACCCCGAAAGACTGGCGCTACTACATGGTGAAGTACGAAGCTATGCGGGCCGGAGACTCCGGGTGTTATGTCATTGCACCCTACCCTGGGTACTCCATGTGCATGCTTAAGGGAGACTCCTGCGACAACCGCAGCTATCACAGCGACGCTTACCTGCTAGCAGCAGTCACCGTTGCCCAGATATCGCAAACGCAGATTGCCAACTCTGGGTGGCCGCGCTGCTTTCCTGGCTACGAAACTGAGAGTCGCTCTTTGGAACTCCGGAACAGCCGAATCAAAATTCGGTGCGCCGCAGAAGGTTGGCAATTTGATGGTGTTCCTGAGAACGGAATGGAGCGTGAGAAATTTGATCGTGTCGTAGGCCAGTACCCCGAATACGACGCCTCGCTGAAGGCCTATATCGTCCCGCAAGAAGGTGGCATCGATACTGAAGACCGCGTTGCGATTGGTGGGCAACTCATACGCGACTTGGTATCCACTGGTCTTTAAATCGATCTGAAACGACCCAGGTTTCCTGGGTCGTTCAAGGCGTCACTTCTTTTTGATCAAATTGGCGATCCCATCGTAATTGGATTTTTTCAAATCAGCGCTGACTTGGGGCGTTGAGCAATAAACTGCCCAAGCATCCATCAACTCACGTCGCTTCGCCAACTGTGTACTGCGCGCATAAGCAGCTTCTGCCTTGTCTTTGAGTTGATGCGCCAGCGCGTTTTCGATGACCTCTTTGGGGAAATGGGTTGTATCTCCAGCCCAGTCACGAAAACTAGAGCGAAAACCATGCACTGTGATGTCCGTGTGACCCATCCTCCGGAGAATCGAGGTGAGCGTCATATCGGACAAAGGTTTGTTCTCCTTTGTGGCGCTCGGAAATATTAGCTCGCAACCTTCCAGTTTTGGAAGGTTGCGAAGCAGATCTAGTGCAGACTTGGAAAGTGGGACCGTGTGCTCCTTGCCCGCTTTCATTCGCCCCGCTGGTATGACCCACTCTTTGCGGTCAATATCGATTTCGGACCAGGTTGCCATCCGAACTTCACCAGAACGAGCGGCAGTCAGAATCGCAAATTCCAAGGCTTTAACCCCCAGACCTTCTTTCGCGCGGAGTTCCACCATGAAGGATGGCACCGACTGATATGCCAGGGCGCTAAAGTGCTCTACCTTCGCAATCTTGGATGGCTTCGCCAGCAGGGTGTCTAGGTGGCCCCGCCAGCGTGCTGGGTTATCACCTTGCCGATACTTACTGGTAGTAGCCCAAGCCAGTACCGTTTCAATGCGACCTCTCAAGCGGGCCGCCGTCTCTGTCTTGGTTGTCCAAATGGGTTGCAGGCACTTCACCACCAGATCGGTATCAATAGAGTTCACCGGTAGCTTACCCATCAATGGGTAGGCATAGGTCTCCAGTGTGCTCATCCACTGCGCGATGTGCTTGGGGTTCTTCCACTCATGGCGCTTGGCCTCGATGCAGGCCATCGCACATTCCTCGAACGTCATTTCGCGGGCCTTCACCAAGCGACGCTCGTTCACTTGGGCACGCCGCACGGCAACAGGATCCACCGGCTCTGTTGGATGATGAACCTGCTGCCTAGCCTGAAGCGCCAACCGCCTGGCTTCCGACAGCCCGACCGCTGCAAGGCTACCCAGTCCCATGTTTCGACGCTTACCGTCCGTGCCGGTGTACCGAAAAACCCAGGATCGGGAAGTACCTCGGACAAACAAGTACAGCCCCCCGCCGTCTCCGTGCCAACCGTCCTTCAGTTTGGTTAGAACAATTGCCGGCAGTTTGCCGGGCGTATGCGATCCCACGATTAGCCCTCTGTATACCAATTGCGATGGATTTTAGTATACCTTTTTGTATGCCTTTTTGGTTTGGATAGAGCAAGGTTTTGCTGGACGCCAATGGACAATAAATGCAGGATAAATTCATACATTTCAACGATTTAAAGCACTCCATCGATCACTACTGGGCGTCCTTGGATATGGCGGAGGTAGACGCCCTCTCCGCCATATATCAACCCAAGTGATTCCGGTCACTTGGGTTTTTTGTTGTCTGGCGAGCCTTTCTTGCGCACAGTGGCTTTGTGTGCCACGGCTACCCGCTGAACCTTGCCCACGGGGCGCTCCGGTTGATGTGCTGTCAATGAAACCCCTGGAGGTCTGCACATGCTGATGCGTTGGAAGTTCTTCGGTATCTGCTGGGGGTTGGCAACCCTGATGGTGCCAGCGTGGGCCGAAGGGACGCTGTTCAAAGTGCCCACCCGCGAAGGAGTGACCCACACGCTGTTCTGGGAGGCTGCGCCGAAAGCCAAGGCCACGGTACTTCTTTTTCCAGGCGGCGCGGGCGGGTTCGGCAAGGTGGAGGATGGCCGCGCCACCGGTGGCAACTTTCTCGTCCGGTCTGCGCCGTATTTCATAGCGCATGGATACAACGTGGCGATCTTTGGACGGCCCAGCGACATGGAGCTGGGCTGGACCGAACGCACAGGTGCGGCGCACATGACCGACATCGCCAAAGTGCTGGAACTTGTGAAGCGCCAAAGCGACCTGCCGGTGTGGGTGGTGGGCACCAGCCGAGGCACGGTGTCCGCGACAGCCATGGCCGTTCATGTCAAAGACCCGGTGATTGCAGGGCTGGTGCTGACCTCCAGCATCGTGCGCCGAAGCACACCGGGCGCGGTGCCCGCACAAAACCTGCAAGCCATCGAGCTGCCGGTGCTGGTCTACCACCACGCCAGGGACGGCTGCAAACACTGCCAGGCCAGCGACACGCCTGCCATCCTCGAAGGGCTGACGCGGGCGCCCGTCAAAAAGCTGATGGTGGTGGATGGCGGTTCCAACCCGGTGGGAGACGAGTGCGCGGCGCAGCACTGGCATGGATTCATCGGCATGGAGCAGGAAGCGATTGGACAAATTACCGCGTGGATTCAGGCGCCCAAGCCTTGAACCCTTGTCGGCGGGGAGGACACGAGTGGGTCACTCCAAGGGCCTCCTCCACAGCACGTCCACAGTGCACTCCAGGCGCCGCTCAGCGGGCCTATTCAGTGCAAATCCCCCAGCTGACGGGAAGCCGAAGGTTTCTGGATTCTTTGTAAAGGCAACAGCCCGTAACAGTTGCCCATAGACACCCGGTATCGCACTTGTCTTACACGCGGAACTGCGGCACTTTGCTGAAATCCTAGCCAGCAGCCATTGAGGTTGCACTGGGAGGTCATTGCGGCCCCTCACCCCTTTTTGCTGAAAAGGACTTCATCATGAAACGCCATTCCTTACCGCCGGGAGCGCGCGCGCTGGTCGCGTTCATCGGCACCGTGGTGCTGGCAGTGCTGGCGGCGGTGTCGTTGTTGATGCCGGACGTGGCCGTGCAGTCTGTGGACTCGATGTCGAACGGGCTCACGGGGCTGGATCAGATCTTGTCCACCAGCTTTCTGGATCACTGAGCGCCGGAGCGAGCCGGCATCGTTGGCGCTGCGCTGCAGCGTGTGTGGGTCCAAAGAGCAACACGGTAGCAAAAAGCATAGCATCGGAGTACCATTCGGCGCTGCACACCGGGAGTTTTCGGTGGCATTCTGGAATGGAGGACGATCGTGACCACACGTTTTCGCATCTCTGCAAACCGTTTTTCCTTGATTCATTACCCAAAATTCTGGGGATCGATTGCGCTGCTGGCCGTTTTGGCTGGCTGCTCCAGCCCCCGCGACAACGCCCTGGATGAGTTCTCGCGCTGGTATGACGGTGCCAGGGCCCAGGCGCAGGCAGGGGCCATGAGCTGGAGCGAGCTTTACAAGCAAAGCTTTGACCGCCTGACCGCCCTGCCCCCTTCGCTGCAGCAGGACACGCGCCTTGAAAACACCGTGCTGCTGCTGTCTGTAGCCCGCAAGCTGGAGTCCAACGAAATCAGCCCCCAGCAGTTCGCCATGGAGCGGGACGACATCGAGACCCAATTGCAGGCTCGCTTGCGTTGATAGAAGCGGCTGCTACCAGCGGCGACCAGAGCCCTGCTACGGGCCCAAAGTCACTGCGAGCGCGCCTGTTGAAGCAGCCACTTTGACGGCGCCTCGCTCCCGGTATCCAATGCCTTACCCATCGCCCCCGCGTGGCGTGACTGGCTAACGGGGCAAGCCCGCCGACTGCTCAACCACGCTCACGCGGCGGCGCAAGGCGTCGGCTGCAGCAGCGTCGCCAGCGGCTTCAGCCCGTTGCACCTGTAGCAGCAACCACGCCATCAGCGGCCTGCGCCAGCCCTGTGCCGACGCAGTCTCGGTGGCTGTGGCGATGACTGCGGGGCTGGCCTTCCCTGTCTGCAACAAGACACCCGCCGCCACCAGGCGTGAAAGAGGGTCGGCAATGCCCGCCAAGCTGGTAGCGTTGCCCGCCGTAGCGACGGCACGCTGTGCGGGTGGCAACAGAGCCACCTGACCGGCTTGAACGCGGCCCGCCAGATAGTCGGCGTAGGCCTGCTCGGGCGCTGCGGCATCGGCCCGCAAGGCCTCAAAACGCTCGCAGGGTTCGGTGACCAGACTCGCCACCTGGGCCGCACAGCGCATCAGCTCCAGGCGGGCGAGCAGATCGGGGCGGCCCGTGCGCGCCACTTCGGCGCGAGCACGGTCCCATTCAAGCTTTTCCACGCGCGCATTGCCAGACAGGTAGGCCTCGATGGCCTTCTGAGTCGCGCCCTGGGCGTTCATCTGCCAGTCGGGCACCGGGGGTTGGCTGGAACACGCAGCCAACGCGAAGGCGCAGCCGATGGACAGGAGCCGCAACGCAGCCCGCAAACGAAGTGCAGCAGAGGGGTTCATGGCAGCTTCAGCTCCGTGTCGCGTGCAAAGGGCCATTTGCGGTTGATCTCGTTGACCAGGCTTTCCACCTTGCGCAGGTTGCTTTCCACCTCGGCACGCAGCGCGCCCAGGTCGGTGGTGGCCTCGCGGGCATTGGCGCCGATGGCCTGGGCCTCCACCAGCACCGCGTCCACCTTCTTCAGGCTGGTGCGGGTGTCGGTCAGCAAGCCGTTGAGCTGTGCCACGGTGGCACGCACCTCGGGCACCAGCGCGTCCTTGTTGCCCTCGCTGCCAAACACCTGCTTGTCAGCGCGGGCGGCCATGCCGTCCAGGCGCGCCAGCAGCGCGTTGGTGCGCTCCAGGGTGGCCACGATCCTTTTCGCGTCCGCTTCGTTGCCCATCAGCACGCCCAAGGCACCGCCCGGGCCATTGAGCCGCTCCGTGAGGGCCTTGACGTTGGTCAGGGTGCTGCCCAGCGCAGCGTCGGGCGACGTGAGGGCGTTCAGGTTGGTCAGCAGCTCGCGTGCGGTGGCCATGAGCTGCGGGATCTCCGCCGTCGCGTCGCCGCGCAACACGGGCCGCACGGCGCCATCGGGCAGTGCGGGGTCGGTCAGGATGCCGGAGTACGCCCGGATGTTGGTGCCCCCCACCAGACCGCGCACCAGCGTGAACACGCTGGACTCGCGCAGCCAGTGTGCGTCCTTGCGGGGCACGTCCACCAGGATGCGGGCATTGCCCGATTCGGCCAGCTCGATGCGCCGCACGCGGCCAATGGGAAAGCCCGAGAAGGTCATGTCCATGCCCACCACCACGCCTTCGGAGTCATCGGCCGTCAGCACCAGCGTCTGCGTGGGCTCAAAAGCACCCCGCGCATACAGCAGGTACAGGCCCGAACCCACGATGAGGGCCAGGGTGAACAACAGCAGCGCCGCAGCCTTGAGTTCCAGATAGGCCACCGGGCGCAGGGTCTCGACCGGGGGATTATCAGCCCCGGCGGGAGGTGCAGCGGGGCCTTGCGACGGCTTGGAAGGATGGTCGTTCATGTCGTGGGGTTGTGCGGGTGGGTGCGAGTGGGTGCGACTGGCGCAGGCCGTCAGTAGTAGTTGCCCATGAGCGATGCCACCTCGATCAGCAGCAGCACCGCAAACATGCGGGCCAGGCCGCCCAGTTCCGAGTCCGGCTGCGTGCGCTCACCGCTGTCATACAAGCCAGCCGCCATGGGAATGAGCGCCACGGCCAGGCTGAAGAACAGGGTCTTGAGCACAAACACCATGGTCACGCTGGGCGAAAACACCTGGCCGAACATGCGCGTGTAGCTGGACAGGCCCGCCGTGTTGAAGCCGTACACCCCCAGGTACGCCAGCACCAGCGCCACCACGCAACTGAGCGCAGCCAGCGTGACGCAGGCAAACACCCCGGCAATCACGCGGGGCAGCAGCTCGATGCGCACCGGGTCGGAGCCCTGGCGGCGCAGCGCCTCAAACCGGCCGGTGAGCCTCAGATGCGCCAGCTGCGAGCCGTTGGGGATGGTGCAACGCATGGCCACAAACAAGGCGGCCGTGAGCGGGATCAGCTCCAGCACCAGCACTCGGATCACCATCTCCAGCGCGTAGCGCGACAGACCGTAGCTCAGCGCCGTGACCACCACGATGCGTGTGAGCACCAGGCTGATGAGCGCGGCCAGCACCGTAAAGCCCACCAGCACCGGCGCCGTGTCCAGATACAGGTGCCGGGCCAGCGCGCGGCGGGTGCCCTTGCCGTAACTGGACGGAGACAACACCAGCACCAGCACCACCGCGCCCAGGTACAGGATGCGCCACCAGGCCACCGCCCAGCGCCGCGCCGTGTTCCACACACGTTCGGGCAGGGAGAGGCCGGGAAGGCGCGAGATCATGGGCGGATCATAGCGGGGGCATGCGCCAGGGCAGCCCATGGCAGGTTGCTGGAGACATTTGAGCCATTTTCGGGCGGTAGCGCTAGAAGGATATGCCTAAGCAGCTATCAATTAAGTAGCAAATGGCAAGCACACCACCACACCGCACAACAACTGCTCACACATGGCGCTTGCCCTGGCTGGGCGTGGCGCCGGCGCCCACGGGCTGCGCATCAGCCCGCGCATGAAGCGCTTCAATGATGTGGCAGGTGGCATCCGCGCCATCACAGCGGCTGCGCAGCGCCTGCAGGTCGGCCTCCAGCGCCTGCAGCTCGGCCAGGCGGGTGCGCACATGCACCAGGTGTGCATCCAGCGTGTCGCAGGCGGCATGGCAGTCGGTCTTGCTGTCCCAGTCCAGCGCCAGCAAGGTCCTGACCTCGTCCAGCGACATGTCCATGGCGCGGCACAGGCGGATGAAACGCAGCTGGTGCACGTCGGCGCTGCTGTACAGGCGGTAGCTGTTGTCGCCGCGCGCGCCGGGCGGCAGCAGCCTCTCTTTTTCGTAATACCGGATGTTGGCGGCCGACACGCCGGACTGCTGAGCGGCCTCGCCGATGCGGAACTGTGCAGCGTGGGGGTCCATGGGCTTGACCTTCAAGTGACTTCAAGGTTTCCAATGATGCCATCGCTTTCCAAAACTGCCAGGAGAAAACACCATGTCCGCCCATTGCCATCACGGCCACCACGACCACGGCGCCCCCGGCCACAGCCACGAAGCCCCCGCCAGCGCAGACCCGCGCTACCGCCGCATCCTGTGGATTGCACTCATCGTCAACGCCGCCATGTTTGTGGTGGAACTGGGCGCGGGCACCCAGTCGGGCTCGGCGTCGCTGCTGGCCGACGCCATCGACTTTCTGGGCGATGCAGCCAACTACGGCCTGTCGCTGTGGGTGCTGGCCATGGCGCTGACCTGGCGGGCACGTGCCGCGCTGCTCAAGGGGGCCAGCATGCTGGCCTTTGGCGTGTTCGTGATCGGCCGGGTGGCGTGGGGGGTGTGGCAAGGGGTGCCGCCCGAGCCCTTCACCATGGGTGGCGTGGGCCTGCTGGCGCTGGCGGCCAACCTGGGGGTGGCCGCCCTGCTCTACGCCTGGCGCGAGGGCGATGCCAACATGCGCGGCGTGTGGCTGTGCACGCGCAACGACGCGCTGGGCAACCTGGCAGTGATGGCCGCTGCGCTGGGAGTGCTGGGCACGGGCACGGCCTGGCCCGATCTGGTGGTGGCCGCCGTCATGGCCGGCCTGGCCATCAGCGGCGGCTGGAGCGTGATCCGCCATGCACGGCAAGAGCTGGCCAGCACCGCAGACGCCCCCGCAGCCCACGGGCACTGAGCCATGCGCGTACGCCTGTCCACTCCGCTCCATGCACCGCCCGAATGGGTGGCTGCGCAACTGCAAAGCACTGCCGTTTTTCGCCACATCACGGCGCCCCTGGTGCGGTTCACGCGCCCCGGCGGCGCGCCCTGGCCCAGCCACTGGTCCCCCGGGGATCTGCCGTTGCAGATGCGGCTGCTGGGGTTGCTGCCCCTGGGCACCCAAACCGTGCGCATCTCCATCGAGCCCGCCGCGCAGGACGGCGCATGGCCCACGCTGCGCGACAACGGCGAGGGCACGCTGATGCGGCGCTGGGACCACCGCATCACGCTGCAGCCGCTACCGGACGGCCGCACGCTCTACACCGACGACATCGACGTGGTCGCGCGCTACCTGCCCTGGCTGATGACGCCCCTGAGCGCGGCGTTTGCCCAGTTGTTCTACCGGCACCGACAGCGGCGCTGGCGCCAGCTGGCGGCGCGCCACGCGGCAGATCCCATAGCTGACCCCTTGCACACGCAGCGCGCGTTCGACCACCTGCTGACAGCATTTGCGAGCGATGCCGGCGCACCGCCCACCACCCGCTGGCACTGGCTGGAGGCCGCGCATGTGCTGGGGCAGACCACGCTGTCCCTGCATTGGCGGTCGCACACAGCCATGCTGCGCTACGCCCTGCAGTTGCGCGACCTGCGCGAGGCCGGTGGACAGGTGCTGCGGCTGGCCCTGGTGCCGCTGGGCCATGCGCTGGCGCGGCTGCCCATTGGCAACACGGGGCGGGCACGGGTGAGTGCCTTGGCGCCCATGGGGCCGCAGCCACACATCAAGCGGCTGATTGACGGGGCGATGGCAGCTGCGCGCCTGCAGACCGCCCCATTTTTGCCAAAAACTGGCGATAGCGATTGATCTATAAGCGCCACCAGCTATCAAATCAGGAGTAAACAACCAACGGACAGTGCTGCCGCCGGGCACCCGGAATTTGACGCACGACAAGCCCGGCATGGGGCTTGCATGGTCCAATCCACAACCTGTGCGCCGCCCTCTGCCCCGGGGGCTGCGGGCACAGCCTTCATTCCCTTTGCTTTTTGCCCATGCCCTCCCGCGCCCCTGCCGACCCCACAGCCCCTGCCCCGCTGGTCGTGCCCCACAGCCTGACGGAAGACGCCGTGGCCATCTTCACCGGAGTGTTGCTCATCTCGGTGGGGGTGGCGTTTTTCACCAGCGCGGGGTTGCTCACGGGTGGCACGGCGGGGCTGGCGTTTTTGCTGCACTACGCCACGGGCATCGGCTTTGGCAAGATCTTCTTTGTGCTCAACCTGCCGTTTTACTGGCTGGCGCTGCGCAAGCTGGGCCGGGCGTTCACGGTCAAGACCTTCATCGCGGTGCTGCTGCTGTCGCTGCTGACCGAGCTGCAGTCGCAGTTCTTGCAATTTGCGCAGCTGCAGCCGCTGTACGCGGCCATTGCCGGCGGGCTGATCACGGGAACGGGCTTCCTCGTGCTGTTCCGCCACCGCTGCAGCCTGGGCGGCGTGGGCATTGCCGCGCTGTACCTGCAGGACCGCTACGGCTGGCGCGCGGGCAAGGTGCAGATGGCCGTGGACTGCGTCATCGTGCTGCTGGCCCTGTGGACGGTGGAGCCCCTGCGTGTGGCCTGGTCGATTGCAGGTGCCGTGGCACTCAACCTGGTGCTGGCCATGAACCACCGGCCGGGCCGCTACATGGCGGTTTAGGGTGGTGTAGTACTACGACGACACCTGCCAGCCCAGCCCACTGTGCAGCCGCTGCTCCAGCGCCTCGATGGGCACCGGGCGGCTGAACAGGTAGCCCTGCCACAGCGTGCAGCCGTGGCGCTCCAGAAACGCGCGCTGCGCCTCGGTCTCAACCCCCTCGGCAATCACGTCGATGCCCAGGCTCTGCGCCATGCCGATGATGGTCTGCACGATGAGCGCGTCGGTGTGCTGGATGCCGATGTTGCGCACAAAGCTCTGGTCGATCTTGAGTTGGTCCAGCGGCAACCGCGTGAGGTACGACAGCGACGACTGGCCGGTGCCAAAGTCGTCCATCGAAAAGCGCAGGCCCAGCGCGCGCAGCGCGTTCATCTTGGCGATGGTGTCGTCCACGTTGTCCAGCGCCAGGCTCTCCGTCAGCTCCAGCTTCAGGCGGTCAGGCCGCGCCCCGGTCTGGCGCAGCACGGCCACCACCTGCTCCATGAAGTCGGCCTGGCGGAACTGGCGGGCGCTCACGTTCACCGCCAGTTGCAGGTGGGCGGTGGCCGGGTCGTCCTGCCAGCGGCGCAGCTGGGTGCAGGCAGTCTGCAGCACCCACAGGCCGATGGGCAGGATCAGCCCGGTCTCTTCGGCCAGCGGGATGAACTCGAACGGCGGCACCATGCCACGCGCCGGGTGGTTCCAGCGGATCAGCACCTCGGCCCCCACCACATGCTTGCCGCAGCCTACCTGCACCTGGTAGTGCAGCGTGAACTGGCCCTGTTCCAGCGCCGTGCGCAGGTCGTTCTCCAGCGCCGCGCGGGCCGTGACAGCGGCCTGCATGCGCGGGTCAAAAAACCGGATGCCGTTGCGCCCTGCGGTCTTGGCGGCATACATGGCCAAGTCGGCGTGCTTGACCACATCTTCCACCGTCTGCCCCTGGCCGCTGAACAGCACGGCGCCCACACTGGTGGTGCTGTGCACGTGGTGCGATGCGAGCTGGTAGGGCTGGTTGAGCGCGGCCAGAATCTTTTCGCCCACCGCCTGCGCCTGCTCGGCCGCATCGGTGGCAAGGGCGCCCAGGTCTTCCAGCAGCACCAGAAACTCGTCGCCGCCCAACCGCGCGACGGTGTCGCCCTCTCGCACGCAGGCCGTGAGCCGCTGGGCCACCTGCTGCAGCAGCACGTCGCCCATGTCGTGGCCCAGGGTGTCGTTCAGGGTCTTGAAGTGGTCCAGGTCCAGGCACAGCAGGGCCCCTTGCAGGCCCGCGCGCGCACTGGTGGCAAACGCCTGTTGCAGGCGGTCCATCATCAGGCGGCGGTTGGGCAGGTGGGTGAGCGGGTCGTAGAACGCCAGGTGCTCGATCTCCCGCGCCGCCGCCGCGCGCTGGGTGATGTCGCTGAGAGTGGCCACGTAGTGCGTCAGCACCCCGTGCTGGTCCGTGACGGCGGTGATGGCCATGAAGTGCAGGTTCACCTCGCCGCTCTTGCAGCGGTTCCACAGCTCGCCCTTCCACTCGCCGGTGCTGGCCAGGCTGGCCCACATGGCATCAAAAAACGCCTTGTCGTGGTGGCCCGAGGCCAGCAGGCTGGTGCGGCGGCCCACCACCTCATCGGCGCTGTAGCCGGTGATACGGCTGAACGCGCGGTTGGTGCGCAGGATGAGGGTGTCCGCGTTGGTGACGATCATGCCCTCTTGGGACTCGAACGCAATGGCCGCAATGCGCAGCTCGTTCTCGTCGCGCTTGCGGGCCGAGATGTCCTTGCCCACGCCCCGGTAGCCACAAAACACACCGTCGTCATCAAACACGGGCGTGCCGCTGATGGACACCCAGTACGAGCAGCCCTGCTGGTCGCGGCGCTCGAACTCGAAGTCGCGGAACTCCTGGTGGCGCTCCAGCAGCGCGCGGTGTTCTTCCCACAGCGCATCGCTCATGCCCGGTGCGGCCAGCTCCCAGCGGGTCTTGCCCATGTGCAGCGCGGCCTCCTGCACCAGCCGGTCATCGGCCCGGCCCTCGACATGCGTGAGGCGAAACTGCGCGTCCTGCTCCCAGTACCAGTCGGACGACAGCGCCGTAAGGGTGCGAAAGCGCGCCTCGTTGTCCTCCAGCTTGCGACGCACCCGGTAGGACTCGCTCACGTCGCTGAACACCAGCACTACGCCCACGATCTGCCCCTGCGCGTTGCGAATGGGGGCAGCGCTGTCGGCAATGTGGTACTCGGCGCCATGCCGGGCCAGCAAAGTGGTGTGGTTGCTCAATGCCACCACCTGGCCCCGGTCCATCACCAGCTGCACCGGGTCTATCTGCGGCTCGCGGGTGCCGGTGTTGACGATGCGAAACACCTCGGGCAAGGGCTGCCCCGTGGCCTGGGCCAGGGGCCAGCCCGTCAGGCGCTCGGCCACCGCGTTCATGCGGGTGATGCGGCCCTGCGCATCGGTGGCGATCACGCCATCGCCGATGGAGTGCAGCGTGATGGCCAGGTTTTCCTCACTCTGGCGCAGTTCGGCCTCGGCTTTCTGGCGGGTCAGCGCCATGCGGTCAAACCGGCGGCCCAGCTCGGTCAGCTCCTGCAGGCCCGTGGCGGGCACGCGCGACACATAGCGTCCCTCGGCCAGCTCGTCCGTGGCATGCAGCAGGCGCCGCAGGGGCCGCATCACGCCGCGCCGCACCCCCACCTGCGCCACGGCAAAGGACAGCACCAGGCCACCCAGCAAGAACGCCATCTCGGTCCACATGCGGCGGTTGGCTGTGGCGTACAGGTTGTCCAGCGGCACGGCCAGGCTCATGGTGGCCACGGGCTTCCCGCCCGCCTCGATGAGTGGCTGGAACACCACCAGCTCAGGGGTGCCATCCGCGCGCGTGCGCTGGCGCTGGCCCTGCGGGGTCTGCAGCACCAGGGCGCGGAACTCGCCATCGGCAAACGGAGCCCCCAGCTCGCTGGCATCGGGCGGGTAGCGCGCCAGCACGCGGCCGTCGGGGTCGGACACGCGGGCCACCGCGCCGTCCGGCAGCCCCAGATCGGTGAGCCGCAGGCTCCACCACTCCAGCGACACCACCGCCACCGCAGCGGCCACCACGTCTTGCGTGCCCGGCGGAATCACCGGGTAGGCAAAGTTGACACTGGCCACCTGGGCAGCGCGGTCCACCTGGAAGCTGCCCACCGCAAAGTCCCGCCCAGAGATCGTCTGCTGAAAATACGGGCGGTTGGCCACATTGACGGGCGCCTTCAGCGGCCGCGCATTGCACAGCAGCTCGCCATCCGCCCGAGGCACGCCAATGTTGACGTAGGTGGTGTTCAGCGACAGCACTTCGGCCAGGTAGCGCCCGCACTGGGGGGCGGCGGGGTCGTGCACCTGCGGCATGGCGGCCAGCTGCTGCAGAAACTGGCGGGTGTTCTGAATCAGCCGTTGCTGGGTGCCGGCCACCGACTGCAGGGTCTGCAGCGCGCGCTCTTCGGCGGCGGCGATCGCGTCTGTGCGGTGGGTCCGTGCCTGGTACACCACCAGCAGCACCGCCGGCAGCGTGGCCCACAGCACCAGCCAGCGAATCCGCGCGGACAAGGTGCTCCACATTCCAGCGACCCATGGGGGCATACCGACCTTTCTGTGCAAGAGAAAGACGCTTGGAAACACAGTGGCCGGGACCTGCGAAAAAATGGACAGGGGGGAACCGACGTGTTTCATCACATGGTACTGCCCATGTTCCAAAAAGGCATGCACGATTTGCGCGGGTTTGCCCTCACGGTCCTTGGCCGGTTGCCCCGGCGCGCCGGGCCAGAAAAGGGCGTGCCAGTGGAACCTTGGGCCGCCCCGCCGTATCATTGAAGCATGCGTCGCGGCTTTTTCTTCCTGCTGATGGTGGTGCTGGTCCTTCGGGGCCTGACAGGCACGGCCATGGCGGCGGGCATTGTGGCGCCGCTGCTGCCTGCAGGCCCGGCGCAGCACACTGCGGCGCATCAGCCCATGGCGGAAGGCATGGCCCACGACCACAGCCACCCCCACGATCATTCCGCAACCCTTGCCCAGGCCGAGGGCTTGGTACCCGCCGACACCCATGCACACCATGGCAGCCCGGCCGCCGAACCCGCCCTCGACCACAGTGCCAGCCATGCTGCAGCGTGCCAGGATCACGGCACGGGCTGTCCGGCTCACAGTAACCATGACCACCACAGCGCCAGTTGCTCGGCCTGCGAAATCTGCCATTCGGCCATGCTGGGCCTGCCCGCATCGCTGACCCCCGCCCCCCTGCCGGCCGGAGCCCTGCTGCCCCTGGCCTCCGCGCAGTTTGACAGCGCCCCCGCAGCGCTGGCCATCAAACCACCCATCGCCTGATCTCCGACGCCCGAAGTGCGTCTGCCACGGCCTGATTGACCCCGCACCACGGGGCCCATCGGGCGGCAGCGCCGTGTTTTTTCGTTCGTTGTCTGGAGATCGCCATGCGCGCCCCTGCTATTTTTCTCTCCTCGCCGTCGCCCGGGCCATCGTGGCCCATGCGACTGGCTTGTCTCGCCCTGTTGTCGCCCTTGCTGGCGCAAGCCCAGAGCCCATCTGCACCCGACGCTACCCGCGCCGATGCACCCACCGCTCCCCTGCCCTACACGGCCATGCCACCGCAGCCCCCGCTGGTGGACGCCCTGCCCACTCCCCAGGCCTGGCGCCAGGCACACGAGGCCGTGGGCGCGTTCCCGCGCGGCCATGCGGACATCGTGGCCTGGGAGGCGCAGCGCGGTTCCGCACCGCCCCCCGCGCCCGCAGCCTCCGCAGCAGCCCCCATGCCACACCACCAGGGCATGCAACACCGCATGCCCCATGGAAAGCCGCCTGGCACAGCCCATGAGATGCACCACGGCAGCGCAGGGAGTGCCCACCCCGCCCACCACCCCGAACAGAAGGGCAAGCCATGACCAGCACCCACCGCCTTTCCGTGCTGGCTGCCGCCACCCTGCTGGCGGGCTGCGCCAGCGTGTCGTCCGACGGCCTGCGCAGTGATGTCGCAGCGCTGACTGCAGGCCGTACCGCCGGCGTAGCGCAGGCGGCCTTGCCCGCGATGGACCGGAGCGCCCGCGCAAAGGCCCAGCAGTCCATTGATGGCTGGCTTGCCCAGCCCCTGACACAAGACGCCGCCGTGCGCATTGCCCTGCTCAACAACCCCGGCCTGCAAGCCCGGCTGGCCGCACTGGGCGTGGCCGATGCCGAGCGGGTGCAAGCCATCTCGCTGCCCAACCCGCACCTGACCCTGGGGCGTTTCACCAATAGCCAGGAGCGTGAGATCGAACGCACCCTCGCCTTTGGCCTGATGGATCTGATCACCCTGCCCTGGCGCACCCAGCGCGAAGCCGAGCGCCTGCAGATCGCCACGCTGCAAGCCGCACAGGACGTGGTGCAACTGGCCGCAGACACCCGCCGTGCCTGGCTGCGCGCCGTGGCGGCCGAGCAGGTGGCCGCCACGCACGACCGCATGGTGGAAGCCGCCGAGGCCGGGGCCGAGCTGGCGCACCGCATGGCGCAGGTGGGCAACTGGAGCCGCCTGCAACAAGCCCGCGAACAGGCCGTGCTGCACGAGGCCACCCGCCAGCGTGCCCGCGCCCGCCTGGCAGCCGCCACCGAGCGTGAGCAGCTCAACCGCCGCATGGGCCTGTGGGGGCAGCAAACCCAGTACCAGCTGGCCCCACAGCTGCCGCCCCTGCCCACCGCCGCCTTACCCGCCGATGGCATCGAAGCCACCGCGCTGCGCGAGCGGCTGGACGTGCAAGCCGCCCGCCGCCAGCTGGACACCCAGGCCACGCGCCAGGGCTGGAGCCGCGCTAGCGCCGTGTTTGGCGACATTGGCCTGGCCTACAGCCGCAACACCGCAACCGAGCGCGCCACCGGCAGCAGCGACATCAAGCGCGGCTGGGAGATCGAACTGCCCCTGCCCCTGTTCGACTGGGGCGGCGCAGCCCGTACCCGCGCCCAGGCCGAGGTGGAGCAAAGCGCCGCCCAGCTCCAAGACACCGCCGTGCGCGCCCGCAGCGAGGTGCGTGCCGTCTGGCTCACCTACCGCACCGCCCTGGACCTGGCGCGCCAACAGCAGGCGGAGGTCGTGCCCCTGCGCCAGCTCATCAGCGACGAAACCACGCTGCGCTACAACGGCATGCTGGCCAGCGTGTGGGACATGCTGGCCGAAGCACGCAACAGCACGCAGGCCGTGGCCAACGCCATCGAAGCGCAGCGCGACTTCTGGCTGGCCGAGACCGACCTGCAATTGGCGCTGACGGGTACCTCGCCCGGTGCCCTGCAGGGCCTCACCTCCGGCGCCGCAGCCTCCACCACCCCACAAGGCCATTGACATGAACCGCCGCAATTTCTTTTCTGGCGCCGCCACGGCCGTGGCTGCAGCCTCCGTCAGCCGCGTGGCCCTGGCCGCGCTGCCCGAGCCCGCAATGCAGTCCAGCGCAGACACCGCGCCGCCGCTGCACCCGCCCACGGGCCGGCCCTACAACCCCGTGGTCACCCTGAACGGCTGGACCGCCCCCTGGCGCATGAATGCGGGTGTCAAGGAGTTCCACCTGGTGGCCGAGCCCGTGGTGCGCGAGGTGGCGCCCGGCTTCATGGTCAACATGTGGGGCTACAACGGTCAGAGCCCCGGGCCCACCATCGAGGTGGTCGAAGGTGACCGCGTGCGCATCTTTGTCACCAACCGCCTGCCAGAGCACACCACCATCCACTGGCACGGCCAGCGCCTGCCCAATGGCATGGACGGCGTGGGTGGCCTGACCCAGCCCGCCATCCAGCCGGGCAAGACCTTTGTGTATGAGTTCGTGGCGCGCCGCCCCGGCACCTTCATGTACCACCCGCATGCCGATGAGATGGTGCAGATGGCCATGGGCATGATGGGCCTGTGGATCACCCACCCCAAGGGCAGCCACCCGCAGATTGCGAAGGTGCAGCGCGACTACGCCTTCCTGCTCAACGCCTTCGACGTGGAGCCCGGCAGCATGACCCCCAAGGTCAACACCATGCTGGACCACAACATTTGGTGCTGGAACAGCCGGGTGTTCCCCGCCATCAGCCCGCTGGTGGCGCGGCAGGGCGACCGGGTGCGCATACGCGTGGGCAACCTCACCATGACCAACCACCCCATCCATCTGCACGGGCACGAGTTTGAAGTGACCGGCACCGACGGCGGCCCTGTGCCCAAAAGCGCACGCTGGCCCGAGGTAACCACCGACGTGGCGGTGGGCCAGATGCGGCAGGTGGAGTTCATTGCCGACGAACCCGGCGACTGGGCCCTGCATTGCCACAAGAGCCACCACACCATGGGCGCCATGGGGCACGCCGTGCCCACCATGATCGGCGTGGACCATCGCGGACTGGTGGGCAAGATCCAGAAGATCGTGCCCGACTA
Organism: Acidovorax sp. DMC1; assembly: GCF_056314325.1. NCBI lineage: Bacteria > Pseudomonadati > Pseudomonadota > Betaproteobacteria > Burkholderiales > Comamonadaceae > Acidovorax > Acidovorax sp. DMC1. The sequence goes on from NZ_JBQUYO010000012.1 coordinate 23,901, forward strand.
CATGGTGATGGGCGAGCGCGGCATGGCCGACATGGGCGCCATGGAGATGCCGCTGCCCGACAACACCTTCCCGATGATGACCGGCGCCGGCCCCTTTGGCCCGCTGGAGATGGGCGGCATGTTCACCACCCTCAAGGTGCGTGCCGACCTGCCCGCAGGCAGCTACGCCGACCCCGGCGACTACAGGCAGCCAGGCGGCACCCAGGCCTTTGAATGGCAAGGCGCGCCAGCCACCAAACCCCGCCCCGCACGCACCGACACCCCAGGCACGGCCCCGGGCGCAGCCAATGCGCGCAAGCCGGCTGCCAGCAGCCACCAACATTGACATTACCAACCGCCATGAACACTATCAAATTCATAGCTACCTGGGCAATATGCACTAGCGCATTCGGCACTTTTTCTGCCTATGGGCATGAAAACATGCCCCACCGCACCACCACAGCCCCCGTGGTCAAAGAGCAAAAGGACTGGGGCATTGCAGGCGACGCCCAGCAGGTGCGCCGCACGATCACCGTGCGCATGGGCGACGACATGCGGTTCAGCCCCCGCCACATCGAGGTGCGCGAGGGCGACACCGTGCGGCTGCGTGCCGAGAACCAAGGCAAGGTGCTGCACGAGATCGTGATCGGTACCAAGGCCGAGCTGGACCAGCACGCGGAGCTGATGAAAAAACACCCCGGCATGGAGCACGACGAGCCCTACATGGCCCATGTGGCCGCAGGCAAGAAAGGCGACATCGTGTGGCACTTCAACCGCGCAGGCAGCTTTGACTTTGCCTGCCTCATCCCCGGCCACTACCAGGCGGGCATGACCGGCACCATCACCGTGCTGCCCCGCAACCCCTGATGCCAGGAGAAACACCATGACCCTCCCACGCCACCGTTCCACACATGCCCCCGCCAGCCCGCCCCGCCGCCAATGGCTCGCCACCACCCTGCCCCTGCTGGGCGCGGGTTTGGCCGTCGCTTTGCTGCCGGGTGGGTCCCTCGCAGCCAACAGCACACCCACTCCGCTGGAAGTGTGGAAAGACCCCAACTGCGGCTGCTGCCAGGACTGGGTGGACCACATGCAAGCCAACGGCTTTGCGGTGAAGGTGCACGCCACCGGCAACAACGCCGTGCGCGCCCGCCTGGGCCTGCCGCAAAAGCTGGGCTCGTGCCACACCGCGCTGGTAGGCGGCTACCTGGTGGAAGGCCACGTGCCCGCCAGCGACGTGCGCAAGCTGCTGCAGCAAAAGCCCAAGGCCCTGGGCCTGGCCGTGCCCGGCATGCCCGTGGGCTCTCCAGGCATGGACGGGGCCGTGTACGGCGACCGGCGCGACCCATACGACGTACTGCTGGTGGCCCATGACGGCAGCACACGCGTGTTCAACAGCTACAACAAAAAGGCATCGATATGAAAAAGCACCTCTTCTGCATCCCGCTGGCTGCCAGCCTGCTTGTCTTGGGCACGGGGTCTGCCCTGGCCCAAGCCCCCGCAGCGGCTGGCGCAGACAGCCACAGCAGCCACCACCCCGCAGCCGCCGCATCGACCGCGCCCCAGGCGGAGCTGAGCGAAGGCGAAATCACCCGGTGGGACCCACGCACCCTGCGCCTCACCCTCAAGCACGGCGAGATCAAGAACCTGGAGATGCCGCCCATGACCATGGTGTTCCGCGTGGCCGACGCCAGCGTGGTGGGCGATCTGAAACCCGGCGACAAGGTGCGTTTTCGGGCCGAGCAGATCAGCGGCGCATACCACGTCCAGCGGATCGAGAAAGCGCCCTAAAGCGACTCCACGCGCAGCGCCGGGGCCCTGATGCTGCGCAACTGTCGGACGACGCATGGGCACCATAATCAACGGCCATGAGTTCCTCCAACACACTGGCTGGCGACGCTGGCAGCATCACCCGCGTGGCCGGCATCGAGGTCGGTCACTTCACCGAAACCCGCCGCCCCACGGGCTGCACCGTCATCATCACCCGCGAGGGCGCCGTGGCCGGGGTGGATGTGCGGGGTGCCGCCCCCGGCACGCGCGAGACGGATTTGCTCCACCCCTCCAACCTGGTGGACAAGGTGCACGCCATCATGCTCGCGGGCGGCAGCGCCTGGGGGCTGGACGCCGCCACCGGCGCCGTGCGCTGGCTTGAAGAGCGCGGCGTGGGCTTTGATGTGGCCGTGGGCCGCCTGCCCATCGTGCCTGCCGCCGTGCTGTTCGATCTGCTGGTGGGCGACATGCGCATCCGCCCCGATGCGGCAGCGGGCTACGCGGCGTGCGAGGCAGCCTCCACCGCCGACCCGGCCGAAGGCAACGTGGGCGCGGGCACCGGCGCGGCGCTGGGCAAGATCTTCGGCATCCAGCGTGCCATGAAGGGCGGCATCGGCACCGCCTCGGTCACCGTGGACGGGGTCACAGTGGGCGCGCTCATCGCCTGCAATGCGCTGGGCGACGTGATCGACCCGGACACCGCCCAAGTCATTGCCGGAGCCCGCACCGACGACGGCCTGCGCCTGCGCGACACACGCCGCGCCCTGCTGCGCGGCGACCCGCCCCAACCCCTGCTGGCGGGCACCAACACCACCATCGGCGTGGTGGCCACCGATGCGGTCATCACCAAGGTGCAGGCCCATCGCCTGGCCGTGGCCGCGCACGACGGGCTGGCACGCAGCATCAACCCCGTGCACACCATGTCCGACGGCGACACCCTCTTCAGCCTGGGCACGGGCCGCAGCGGCAAGAGCCTGGGCATGATGGTGCTGGCCACCATGGCGGCCGAGGCCACGGCCATCGCCACCGCGCGGGCAGCACGCGCTGCGCGCGCGATCACCACAGCCGAGGGGTTGTACCTGCCATCGGCAGCAGAGCTGGGGTGACACCCACAGGGTGGCACTGGACGCCCCCGATGCGCTGAAAGAACTCCAGGAACCCCGCGGACGGCGCGCAAGGCCCTGCCGTGCGCGGTCAAAAAAACCTTGACGGGGCGAAAAAGTGGCCCAGGATCAGGGGCTGTGACGCGCCGCGGCGACCTGCGCCACCCGCGCGCATGTGGCTACTTGCTCACAAAAGATGGAAAACATGGCGCATTAGCCCATAAAAGTGCATCATCATTGCCACCAGCTGGAGGACCCATCGCATGAATGTCCTGCAAAACCTGAGCATCAAGACGCGTCTTGGCATTGGCTATTTCGTCCTGACCTGCGCACTGATTCTGGTGGCCGTCATGGGCATCCGTGGAGAGTCCATGACGCAGGAGAGCCTGGACAACCAGGTCAATCGCCTGAACGTGATCAAAAGTCTGGGCAACCGGGTTCTTGATACGGCCAATGCAAGGGCCGTGTCTGCGCGCAACTTGGTGATCGCTGGCTCCAAGGAGGATGCTGAGGCAGAAACCCGGCGCATAGGGGTGGCCCACGAAGGCATGGGCAAAGCACTACAGGGAGTGGAAGAGGCCCTCAAGACAGGCCCCCCGGAAACCGCTCCTCTGAACAAGCTGCTGGCCGAGATCAAGAAAACCGAGGCGGCCTATGGCCCTGTGGCGCTGGAGATCACCCGGCTGGGGAGCCTGGGAGAAAAAGATGCGGCCATCAAGAAAATCAACGAAGAATGCCGCCCCCTGCTGAACAAGCTGGTGGCAGACATCGAAGCCTTCCTGGCCGAGAGCGATGCCATCAGCAAACGCGCCAGCCAGGAATCGATGCATCAGTTTGAATCGTTGCGGTTTCAGCTGATCCTGCTCAGCATCGCCATGGTGGTGTTTGCCTGTGTGCTGGGCGTTGCCACCACGCGTTCCATCGTCCGACCGCTGAGCGAGGCAAGCCAGGCGACGCAGGAGTTTGCGCGGGGCAACCTCGCCAACCCGCTGGTGGCGCAAGGCAAAGACGAGATCGCTTCGGTCGTTGCCTCCATGGAAGCCATGCGACGGAGCCTGTCCAACCTGGTGGCAGGAGTGCGCCAGGGATCGGAGAGCGTATCGACCGCCAGCGCAGAAATCGCGCAGGGCAACCAGAACCTGTCAATGCGCACGGAGCAGCAGGCCAGTGCCCTGCAGCAAACTGCGGCATCGATGGAACAGCTGGGCTCGACCGTGAAGCAGAACGCGGACAACGCGGTCAATGCAAATCGGCTCGCGCATTCCGCCTCAACCGTCGCACAGCAAGGAGGCGAAGTCGTAGCCATGGTGGTCGCCACCATGAAGGACATCAATGACTCCAGCCGAAAGATCAACGACATCATCAGCGTGATCGACGGCATTGCGTTCCAGACCAACATCCTCGCGCTGAATGCCGCGGTGGAAGCCGCCCGCGCCGGCGAGCAGGGCCGAGGTTTTGCTGTAGTGGCCAGCGAGGTGCGCAACCTGGCCCAACGCAGTGCCGCCGCCGCCAAGGAGATCAAGCAACTGATCACCGAAAGCGTGGGCCGCGTAGAGCACGGCACCGCCCTTGTCGACAAAGCAGGCCAAACCATGACCGAGGTCGTGGCCAGCATCCGCAATGTGACGCACATCATGGGCGAGATCAGCGCCGCCAGCTCCGAACAAAGTGCTGGGGTCACGCAGGTGGGCGAAGCGGTCACGCTGATGGACCAAGCCACACAGCAGAATGCCGCACTGGTGGAGGAAATGGCGGCCGCAGCGGCCAGCCTTCGCGGTCAGGCCGACGACCTCGTCAATGCAGTGGCAGTCTTTCGGATTCACGGCAGCGGGTCTGCTTTGCTGATCAAGTGAGCTGAAGTAACTGAAGTACCGGCACAGACAAGAATAGAAGGAATAGATTCTGGAGGCGTGTCAGCGGCGAAGGTACTGCGCCAGCAGATCCACCAACGGCTGGCGTGTTCCCAGCCATGCGCCTGACGCATACCTCCCGTTATCAGAAGGTCCAACCTGATTCTTCGTCAGATCCCGTAAGCACGCAGTGCCAATCGGAGCGTTCAGGCCATCGTGATGACGCGAGGAGTCGGCGACCTGTGACCAACCGTTTGAACGATTGACCGCCCTATGATGCGACTGGTGGGTGGTGCGCGGGGATTGGCTCCTGGTACCCCGCACTTATTCATAAGGCCCCGGATCGGAACAAGGAGAGTCAACCCATGAGAGACCATTCGTTTCAGAACCGTGCATGGCTGCTGTGCCTGCCCTTGCTCGTGGGCACGCCGCCCGCACTGGCGCAGGACCAGCTGGTGGATTTGCAGTCCAGCGGCGGCTACACCTCCTACCGTCTGGCGGACGATGTGACCCAGGTGGACCTGGTGGAACAAACCCAGGGAGCGTGCCGATTCAACCGCACCTGGGGCTATGACCTGACCAACCGCGAGCTGTGGACCAACGGTGGTTGCGGCGGTCGCTTCAAGATTACGCGGACCTATGCCTCCGGCAACAACAGCGGCTCCAATGCCGGGGCAGCGGTAGCGGCCGTGGCCGCCATTGCAGGCATTGCCCTGTTGGCCAACCACAACCGTCACGACGACGACCGACGCCCCGAGTACCCGGGCTACCCCGGCCAGGGTGGCGACTGGGGGCGCGAGATCCGCGTGGATGGCCGCCTGTGCCTCGATGTGCGGGGTGGCAAGTTCCAGTCTGGCACCACCTTGCAGGTGTACGAATGCAACGGTACGGCATCCCAGCGTTTTGCAGTGGGGCGCGGCGGCGAGATCCGCGTACGCGACCTGTGCGTCGATGTGGACCGTGGCGACCCACGGGATGGCGCCCGGGTGGTGCTGTGGTCCTGCTCGGGCTCGCGCAGCCAGAGCTGGTTCACCCGGGGTGGGCAGATTGTGAGCCAGCTTAACGGCAAATGCCTGGATGTGGATGCCGGCCAGGTCCGCCCCGGGGCGCACACGATGGTGTGGCCCTGCAACCGCAGCCCCAGCCAACGCTGGTGGTGGTAAGGAGCCCCCATGCAAAAAAATCTGCAACGGATCTCTGCAAGCGCCTGTACCCTCGTGCTGGCAATGTTGGCTCACACAGCCAACGCAGCCGATACGGCGGTATCGTCACCCACCACGCCACCCCGCCCTGCCAAGGCCCACAAACCGGTGGCCCCAACCCTCACCCACAGGCTGCAAGTCATCTGCTCGGCAGCCGATCTCAACCACGACGGCAACGTGTCGCTGGACGAGTTTCACCAGGACATCGTGCAGGGCTGGCACAGCCTGGGGCCCGATGCAGAGGGCTACGTCCATCTCGCCCACCTCAGCCAGTTGCCCCGCATCAGCAAAAGCCAGCTGAGGCGGCTGGCTGCAGCTGACAAGGATGGGGACGGAAGGCTGTCGTTCACCGAGGTGGTGCAGGCTCGCATGGCCTACTTCGAAGCGGCAGATGTGGACCAGAACGATATGCTCTCGCTGCAGGAATGCATGGCCTACGAGCGCCAGCGCAGGCGCTTGCCGCAGTAAGCGACCCGGCTGGCAATTTCAACGCCCCAGGTATTCCAGGCCGGGGCGACTCCTGGGGCGTAAAGACAAGTGCTGATACGCGGCGCTGTAGCTCCTGCCCGGATAATCCACCGGCTTGCTGATCGCGCGACAGGGATCCGGAACGACCCTGTTGCGCGGTCGGCCCATCCCGGTTGGCCGAAGCGCCACTCTCGCCCTGTTTTCGCTCCGTTGGTCCATCCCCCATGCCCCAGGCCTTTCGCAACACCTTTCTCACCCTGCGCGATCTGATTGTGTCGGCGGGCCCCCTCGCCTTCTTGGCGGTCGGGCTGCTGGTGCTGGCCTATTGGTGGCTCAACCCCAATCCCCCGAAGACGGTGACCCTGGCCACCGGCCCTGCCCAAAGTGCCTATGAAGAGTTTGGCAAGCGCTACCAGAAGGCACTGGCTGTCGACGGGATTGATGTGGTACTGCTGCCCAGCGAGGGCTCGTCGCACAACCTGCAGCTGCTGAGGGACGGCCAGGCTGACGTGGCCTTTGTGCAGGGCGGTACGGCTGAGCTGCAGCCCGATGACCCGGACAACCTCGTGTCCCTGGGCAGCCTGTTTGTGGAGCCGCTGTGGCTTTTCTACCGCACCGACGCAGCAGAGCGCATGCACAACGCCCCCCGGCTTGATAGCCTGCGGCAGCTGCGCGGCTGGCGGGTCAATGTGGGGTCGGAGGGCAGCGGCGTTCCCACGCTGATCGAGCGCCTGTTGCAGGCCAACAAGGTGGAGCCGGTGTCGGTCAAGCTGTCGAGGCTGGAGCAGACGCCTGCCACGGTGGAGTTCCTCGCCGGCCGGCTCGATGCCCTGGTATTTGCCTCGGCGCCCGAATCGCTGATGGTGCAGATGCTGCTGCAGACACCTGGTGTGCAACTGCTGGATTTTGCGCAGCACGAGGCTTACGCGCGGCGGTTTCCGTTCCTCACCCCCGTGACCTTGCCACGGGGGGTGGTGGACCTTGCGGCCAACGTGCCCCAGCGCGATGTCCGGCTCGTGGCCACCACCACGTCTTTGCTGGCGCGCGACGGTACTCACCCCGCCTTGCTCACCCTGTTTGCCCAGAACGCCCAAAAGCTGCACAGCGGCGCAGGCTGGTTCAACCGGGCGCGTGAGTTCCCCAACACGCGCGGCAGCGAGCTGCCGATCGCCAAGGAGGGTGACCGGGCCATGAACGAGCCGGTGCCCATGCTGCAACGCTACCTGCCCTTCTGGCTGGCCAACCTGATTGAGCGCATGTGGCTGGTGCTGGGCATCTTGCTGGCCATCATGCTGCCGCTGTCGCGCATCGTCCCGCCGCTCTACCAGTTCCGGGTGCGATCACGGGTATTCCGCTGGTATGGCCGCCTGCGCGAGATCGAGAACGACCTGGAGATGGGCAAGAGCGACCCTGCAAGCCTGCTGCGCACCCTGGACAGCCTGGAAGCCCAGGCCGAAAAGGTGAGCGTGCCTTTGTCGTATGCGGACGAGCTGTATGCCCTGCGCAACCACATCCACCTGGTGCGCAAAAAGCTGCTGCGCGCGTCGGGAGGGGCTGGCGGATCGGCTGACCACAGCACTCCGGGCGAGGGGATGACTGAAAACAGCATGAAGGGAACAGGGAGCGCAGCAGGAACTGGGCATTGACCCAGGCTTCAGTGGCCAGTGGCACAAGGCCGCTGGCAGCACTCAAAGAGCCACCTGCAGCGCAGGTGTCTTTCCGCTCAGCGATTCTTGGGGGTCTTGGCACCCGAAGCCGGGGCCAGGGGAGCGGACTTGGACAGCGGCGCCATTCGGGAGCTGGAGCCCGTACGACCCTCAGACGACTTGCGGTCTGCTCCACCCGTCTCTGTAACGCCCAAAGCGCGGGCCGCAGGCTTGGCGGGTTTGGGCAGCTGGGCCGGCACCACGCGCAGCGAGCCTTCAGCCGCCAGCTTGTCGCGCATGCGGCGGGTCATGGACTGGGTGCTGGCATCGGGCGCAGTGAACAAAAACAGGGTGCCATGCGGGCTGGCCCACGTAAGCTGGGTGCGCACCACCCGGCCATTGGTCACCAGTTCCACCCACGCCCCGATGACAAAGTCAGCATAAGGGTCGGGGGTGTCCAGCGGGGTCTGAGCGCTGTCCTGCAGGGCAGGAGCGGAAGCCTCGGGCGGTTCAGCCAGTTCTGCCACCTCGGAGACCGCTTCGGGCTCGGCCGCAGGGGCCGGTGCGAGGGCAGCTGGCGCCGGCTTTTCAAAAGCAGCCTGGTGTAACGCCACCAGCCGCTGCAAGAAAGCGCTGGTCTGCACCGCCGGGTAATTGATGGTCTTGAGCCCCTTGCGCAGTTTGGCCAGCAGGCCAGGGATGGCCTCGTTGAGGCGGTCCGTCTCCTGGCGGGTGAGGTCCGGCTGCGCCGTCCACAGCAGCACCGGGACCAGCGCCAAGTAACCACTGGGGTCGTCGTCCTGGCTATCATCGCCGCGCATCACCTGGGCCAGCGCCACCACGTCAGCCCAGGGGCCCGCCGCAAAATCCAGCACGTCCGACGGCACTTTGTCCACATCGGGCAGTTTGCGAATATCGGCTGCGATCTTCTCGGCCAGCAATTCGCGCTGCTCGGCCTGCAATTTGGCTTTCTGTTCGGCCTCCTGATGGGCCTTGATCTTTTGTTCCTGGGTGTCCCAGGCCGACTGCAGCGCCTTGAGCACAGTGTCAAAGGGCCCCGCATCCTTGACCTCATGGGCGGACAGGTGGCCCACCGCCTCCGTCACCAGCCGCATGAAACGACTGAAACCAGGCTCCGTCTCTGCAGTGAATGCCAGGCTGCGTTGCGTCAGCTCGTCGAGCAGGCGGCGTGCAGGGTGATTGCTGTCGGTAAAAAACCGTCCGTCGTGGTGCACCAGTTGCTTGAGCGCGGGCTCCAGGCTCTTGACCGCCTGCTGCACGGGAGGCAACAAGCGGGCGTCCTGCGCGATGTTGGCCATCATGCGCCCCACCACCTCCACCGCCATGGCGGTGGACTGGGTTGCGGCCTCCATGGGCACGGCGGCATAGACCACCGGTGCCACGCCAGGCCCCCGCCAGCCGGCCAAGGGCACGGGCAAGGACCCGGGCTGGCTGACCGTGCCGCCCCCGGCCAGTCGGCCCACCAGGCGCTCCAACTGGGCCATGTCTTCAATCGCTTCAGCGGCTGCGCCTGACGGGTAGTAGCCCCCTGCCAGCGATGACTGGGCGCTGACAGCTCCCGCACGGGGGTCCACCCAGCCTGGCTGACCCGCGCCGCTGGGCACCACCACCGCCTGTGCTGGCACGGCTCCGTAGACCGGAGGAGGGGCAAAGGGATCGCCCCCCGCCAGCATCTGACGCAGGATGCCGACGGTGAGCAGCGCCTCTTCGGCAGCATCCACAGGCATGGGCACCATGGCACCTTGCTGCGACTCGCCGCTCCAGCCCGTGCTGGGGCCCATGCCACGCCCGTAGCCGGTGTTGCCGTAGTCGCCCATGGGCGCATTCATTGACGGGCCATAGCCCGAATAGCCGCCTCCGTATCCCGTGCCAGGGCCACCGTAGCCAGACCCGCCGTAACCGGTGCCCGGGCCTGCGCCGCGTCCGCCGCCCGAAGGCGTGCCGAGCACCGCGTAGCCCACCGGCTGCACGCCATGCTCGCGCAGGCTCTGGGCGGTTTTTTTGTATTCCTCGGCCAGCAGTTTGCCCAACAGGTCGCGCATGTGCTGCATCCACAGCTGGCGGACCTCTGCGGAAACGCCGGTCTCACCCACCACCTGCTGCAGCGCGCGGATGTAGCTCTCGGGCCGCAGCGGGTTGCGTTCAGGCTGCACACTGCGCAAACCTTGGGCGGCACTCACCAGGGTGTTGAGTTCCGCCAGCACGGCGTCCGTGGCATGGAGTGCAGACTGCTGGGCCTTGGACAGCTCCACCTGGGCCTGCATCTCGCTTTCGTCCATGAGCGAAAGCTCGCCAAAATCCATGCCGGTGTCGTCGGCCGAACTACGCCCCTTGGCGACCGCAGGGCCTTCGGCAAAGATTTCGAGCAGGGCCATGGGATAGCCCTTGACCAGCGCTGCCTCGTGCTCGTTGAGCAGGCGCAGCGCATCGCTGAGCAAATTGCGCTGCTGGATGTTGCGGCTAACCGATTCCTCGCTGGTCAAGGCACTTTGGGTGACCTTGACGAGCTGCCCCATCAGGGCCTCGCCCCCGCGGACGGCGTTGACAACGCAGGCGCGGAAAACGGTTCTCAGACGCGATGCGGGCAGGGACATGGTGGGAGGGAGGAATCGGGCAAGAGGTTTCCAGATGCAATCCTACTTGACCTCGGCCTTTATTTGAGGGCCTTGAAACGCATCCGCTTGGGCTTTGCGCCCTCTTCACCGAGTCGCTTCTTCTTGTCGGCCTCGTACTCCTGGTAATTGCCGTCAAAGAACGTCCACTGGCTGTCACCTTCGGCGGCCAGGATGTGCGTGGCAATACGGTCCAGGAACCAGCGATCGTGGCTGATAACCAACACTGTGCCCGCGTATTCAAGCAAAGCGTCTTCCAGCGCGCGCAGGGTTTCCACGTCCAGGTCGTTCGAGGGTTCGTCCAGCAGCAGCACGTTGCCGCCCGCGATCAGCGTCTTGGCCAGGTGCAGTCGGCCGCGCTCACCGCCCGACAGCATGCCCACCTTCTTTTGCTGGTCGCCGCCGTTGAAGTTGAAGCGCCCGGCGTAGGCGCGGCTGGCCATGGTGAACTTGCCGATGTTAATCATGTCCAGGCCGCCGGAGATGTCTTCCCACACGGTCTTGTCGTCCGACAGGGCATCACGGTGCTGGTCCACAAAGGCCATCTTCACGGTCGAGCCGATCACGACTTCGCCGCTGTCTGGCTGTTCGCGGCCCGCAATGAGCTTGAACAGGGTCGATTTACCGGCGCCATTGGGGCCGATGATGCCGACGATGGCGCCGGCCGGAATGTTCATGGACAGGTTGTCGATGAGCACGCGGTCACCAAACGACTTGGTGACATTCTTGAACTCGATGACCTGTGTGCCCAGGCGCTCGGCCACAGGAATGAAGATTTCCTGCGTTTCGTTGCGCTTTTGGTATTCGTAGTCGCTCAGTTCTTCGAAGCGGGCGATACGCGCCTTGCTCTTGGCCTGACGGCCCTTGGCGTTCTGGCGGACCCACTCCAGTTCCTTCTTCAGGGCCTTGGCACGGGCCTCTTCGCCCTTTTGCTCGGACTCCAGTCGGGCCTGCTTCTGGTCCAGCCAGGTGCTGTAGTTGCCCTTGTAGGGGATGCCGTAGCCCCGGTCCAGTTCCAGAATCCACTCGGCGGCGTTGTCCAGGAAGTAGCGATCGTGGGTGATCGCCACCACGGTGCCGGGGAAACGGTGCAGAAACTGCTCCAGCCAATCCACCGACTCGGCGTCCAAGTGGTTGGTAGGCTCGTCCAGCAGCAGCATGTCGGGCTTGGACAGCAGCAGGCGGCACAGTGCGATGCGGCGCTTTTCGCCCCCCGACAGCAGGCCGACCTTGGCATCCCATGGGGGCAGGCGCAGTGCGTCGGCCGCGATTTCGAGCTGGTGCTCGGAGTCTGTGCCGGCGGTGGCGATGATGGCTTCCAGGCGGGCCTGCTCCGCAGCGAGCGCGTCAAAGTCGGCATCGGGCTCGGCGTAGGCGGCATACACCTCTTCGAGCTTGGCCTTGGCGGCAAACACTTCGCCCATGGCCTCTTCCACGCTTTCGCGCACCGTGTGCTCGTTGTTGAGCTGCGGCTCCTGGGGCAGGTAGCCGATCTTGATACCCGGCATCGGGATGGCCTCGCCCTCGATCTCCTTGTCCACGCCCGCCATGATCTTCAGCAGCGTGGATTTGCCCGAGCCGTTCAGACCCAGCACGCCGATCTTGGCGCCCGGGAAAAAGCTCAGGGAGATGTCCTTCAAGATCTGCCGCTTGGGCGGCACGGTCTTGGAGACGCGATTCATCGAATAAACGTATTGGGCCATGGAGGGTTCTAGCTTGCGAAAGTGGGCAGGAAGTCTGCATCCGAGCGGGTTTGGAGGACCATTTGGAGCAATCCAAAAGGACGCCGAACGCGCTCTCAAACCCTGGATTATCGGTCCATGCGACAATACCCCCGTTGTGGGCTCCAGTTGCCCGCCACATCAGCACACTGCTGGGGACGAAGGAAGCCACGCTTCCGGGCTCCCAATCCTGAACCTCATCAGCCTGAGACTGGCTCGGCAACCTCCCGGTTGCACGACAGGCGGATACCCAGCGCCCCGGACGGGCGCATCCAATGACATGACATTTGACGAACTGAACCTGGCTCCTGCCATCCTGAAGGCCGTGCACGAAACGGGCTATGAAACCCCCACGCCCATTCAGGCCCAGGCCATTCCCGCTGTTCTGGAAGGCCACGACCTTCTGGCCGGCGCGCAGACTGGCACCGGCAAGACCGCCGCGTTCACCCTGCCCATGCTGCACCGCCTCTCGCAAGGCACTGCACCCAAGAACAAGTTTGGCGGCAAGGGCATCCGCGCCCTGGTGCTGACGCCCACCCGCGAACTCGCCGCCCAGGTCGAAGAATCTGTGCGCGAATACGGCAAGTACCTGGACATCAACTCCACGGTGGTCTTCGGCGGCGTGGGCATGAACCCGCAGATCGACCGCATCAAGCGTGGCGTGGACATCCTGGTGGCCACCCCCGGCCGGCTGCTGGACCTGCAGCAACAGGGCTTTCTGGACCTGTCCACGGTAGAAGTGCTGGTGCTGGACGAAGCCGACCGCATGCTGGACATGGGTTTCATCCACGATGTGAAGAAGGTGTTGGCCCTGGTGCCCAAGGACAAGCAAAGTCTGCTGTTCTCGGCCACTTTCAGCGATGAGATCCGCGAGTTGGCCAACACCCTGCTCAAGAACCCCCAGAGCATTCAGGTCACCCCGCGCAACACCACGGTGCAGCGCATCTCGCAGGTGATTCACCCCGTGGGCCGCGGCAAGAAAAAGCAGGTGCTGCTGCACATCATCCAGCAACACAACTGGAGCCAGGTGCTGGTGTTCACGCGCACCAAGTTCGGCGCCAACAACGTGGCCGAGTTCCTGACCAAGAACGGTGTGCAGGCGATGGCACTGCACGGCAACAAGAGCCAGAGCGCCCGCACGCAGGCCTTGGCAGGCTTCAAGAGCGGCGAGATCCGCGCCCTGGTGGCCACCGATATCGCTGCGCGCGGCATCGATATCGATGACCTGCCGCACGTCGTCAACTACGAAATCCCCAACGTCCCTGAAGACTACGTGCACCGCATTGGCCGCACGGGCCGTGCTGGCGCTACCGGCGAGGCCGTGAGCCTGGTCTGCATGGACGAAGAAGGCTTCATGATGGACATCGAGCGCTTCACCAAGCAGCAGATCCCCGTGCAAGTCATTGAAGGTTTTGGGCCCGAACCCGGCGAAAAGGCCGAGCCCATTGCCATGGGCCGCCAGACCATCTGGGGCGGCGCAGGCAAGCCCCCGAGCCGCGACGTGATGCAGGCTGCCGCCAAGGCCGCCCGTACCGAAATGATGGAACGCATCCGCACCAACAAGGCCAGCCAAGGCGGCGGCCAGGGTGGCGGCGGCGAGCGCGGCCCTCGTGCTGGCAATGGCGGCGGTGGCCGCTCCGGCGGCGGCGCGCCCCGCAACGCCCAGGGCCCGGCCGGCGGCGGCCGTGGCGGACAAGGCGGTGGTCGCGGCGGCCCGCGTGACGGCGCATCCCAGGCACCAGCACGCAGCCGGGGCCCACGCCCAGAGGGCGGTGGCGGCCATCGCTACGATGACGCACAACCCCCCCGCGCCAATGCGCACCTGGGCACCCACCTGGGTCACAGCAACCCAGGCCATCGCAGCTCGGGCCATGGTGCGGGCGGTCAGCCCGACCCCATGCGCACCAGCGTGGACAGCATGGCTGAACGCGGTCGCCGTGGTGGTGGCGGTGGGTATCGCAACTCTGGAGGTGGTGGCTATGGCGGCGGATCGGGCGCGGGTGGCGGTGGTGGCCGGGGCAACGGGTCTCGTGGGCCAGGCGGTCCTCGCGGCTCTTTTAACCGCTGAGTCACGCAAGGCGCCTTCTGCCCCCGCAGCGGGCGCGCCCGAGACCTCGGGCACCACAGTTCATGTGCTGCATGCCAAGGGGCGGCGAGCCCCCGCGCTCGCCCATCCCCGCCTGCAACTGCATGCGGTGGATTTTGCGGCGATGCCTGCTTTGCCGCCAGCGGATGACGTCTACATCACCCTGGGCACCACCATGGCTGCAGCAGGCAGCCATAGCGCGTTCCGCGCGGTGGACTATGACGCCGTGATGGCCACGGCCCGCGCTGCGCGTGCGGCCGGCGCGACCCGTTGCGGAGTTGTCACCGCCATGGGTGCCAACGCGCAGTCGCGCATTTTTTACAACCGCGTCAAAGGCGAGGTAGAGCGCGACCTGCAGCAGCTGGGTTTCGAGACATTGGTCATCGCGCGCCCCTCCCTGCTCATGGGCGAGCGCCGGGCGCTGCAGCAGGCCCACCGGCCCGCCGAATCGCTGTCACTCAAGCTGTTTCAGTGGCTGAACCCCCTCCTGCCCGCCAACTACCGCGCCCGCCCGGGCGCCGATGTGGCCCGGGCGCTGGTCCATGCCGTACAGTCGGGCCGGCCCGGCCTGCAAGTGCTGTCCGGCCGTGCGCTGCAGCCTCGCTGACAGGCGGCTGCAGCCCTGTGACCACAACGACGCTGCCCGCCCTCCATGCGCCCCACCGAATTCCCCCAACCGCTGGACACCCTGATGGTGGCCACCTGCAATGTGCTCAACCTGGCCAACCCGGGTCGCCTGTTCTACGAGAACCAGGACCCGTACAGCCAGACCGAGTTTGAGCGCAAGATCACTTGGCTGGGGGAGCGCTTTCGGGCACTGAACGCCGACGTGCTGGCCGTGCAGGAGGTCTGGGACGATGCGGCTTTCAAGGGAGCACTGGGGCGGGGCGGCATGCGCTACGACTTCGTCGCCGTACCTGGAGCCGAGAACAACGACACCCAGCAAGGTGCGCAGGGCACACCTCGGGTGGGCCTGGCCACCCGACTCAAGGTCGAGGCTGTGCAGTCCTTCGCCGACTTCCCCCCGGGTTTTCAGGTGGACGTGCCCGGCATTGGCCAACACACGCGCTTTGAGCGTCCGCCCCTTGTGGCCACCTTGCGGATGAAGCATGGCCAGACCCTCAACGTCCTCACCGCCCACCTCAAATCGAAGCGCCCCAAGTTTCTGCAGGATGCCCTGGGCCAGCCCACCGAGGACCGGGACGACCGCAAGGTGGTCGCACTGGCCTCACTGCGCTCACTGATCATGCGTGGCGCCGAGGCCATGGCCCTGCGTTGCCTGGTGATCGACCTGCTGCACCGCACCAGCGTGCCCCTGGTGGTCCTGGGCGACTTCAATGACACCCCCGACAGCGTTACCACGCAGCTGATCTGCGCCACCACCGACATTGCCTACGACCGGACGGCCCGCGATGTGGCACTGTTCAATGCGTACGACCTGCAAGGAGATTTCGCTTTGAAAAAGGACGTGGCCTACTCCCACATCCACCAGGGTGCCCCCTATGTGCTGGATCAGATCCTTGTCAGCGAGGAGTTCCTGCCCAACGGGCGCAATAGCGTGGGTGATGTGCGCCGGGTGGATTATTTCAATGACCACCTGCATGAAGGGCGCGACCGCACGCGCTCGGACCACGGCTTTGTGCGCGCCCTGTTGCGGCTGAAGCTGCCCAGTTCGCCTCCGATCCAGAGCGCATCCCCTTCGCCCACTGACGCCACTGCACCCAGCAACATCCCTCGCTGATCACCGCGACAGCCCAAGCCGCCATGCGTTTGCAACGGGATGTACGCTGACAAGGAGAGTCGGGTGCGCGCAGGTAACATCCACGTACAAAGCGCCCTACTCGCCCCAGATTCGGGGCTCTCTCTGGCAGCCCACACCATGACCCAGCACACATTCCAGCGCGGCCGCGCCGATGCCACCCCGCTTTCACGCCCTGAACCACGGATCACGCGCTGGGCCGCTCCGGCCACGCTGGCAGCGCTGCTGCTGACAGCCTGCGGCAGCACCCCGCTGCCGCCCTGGCCCTCCACGCCAACGGCCCAGCAGCGCAGCGCCCCTGCGCCCCTGCCGCGCGTCCAGCAAGGCACCGTGGTCCCCGCGCCGCTGGGACAACAGACACCCGCGCAGGTGCCGCCACCGCGCGCCGCCGTGGTGGCCAGCCCCCTGCCCCAATCCGCACCGCTTCTGGTGCGCGACGAAGCGCCCATGGCGCCGCCCTATGGCGATGCAGTGGCCGCGCGGTTCCCCAACCCGTCAGTGGTCTACAGCACCCCCGGTCTGGGGGCCGACCGCAGGGCCTTCACGACCAATGCCGAGGTGGGCCAATGGCTGCGCAGCCTGAGCGACAGTGCGCCCCGTAGCGGCACGCGCACCCAGCTGCTGCAGATCGGCACCTCGCAGCGCGGCGAGCCCATACAGGGCCTGCTGGTCACCCGTGCCGCCGGCACAGACCCTGCCAGCCTGGACAAGAGCGGCCGCCCCACCGTCGTACTGATTGGGCAGCAGCATGGCGACGAACCCGCCGGCAGTGAAGCCCTGTTGGTCATCAGCCGCGAGCTGGCCCAGGGCCTGCTTGAACCGCTGCTGGACCGCATCAACGTGGTGGTGGTGCCCCGCGCCAACCCGGATGGCGCCGAGGTGGGCACGCGCGTTACTGCCAACGGCGTGGACATGAACCGCGACCACCTGTTGCTCAATACCCCCGAAGCCCGCGCCTTGGCGCAGGTCATCAACGACTACCGCCCCATCCTCGTCGTGGACGCCCACGAATACACCGTGGTGGGCCGCTATCTGCAGAAGTTCAACGCCATCCAGCGCTACGACGCGCTGCTGCAATACACCACCACCGCCAACTACCCCGAGTTCCTCACCAAGGCGTCGCAGGAGTGGTTTCACCAGCCCATGGTGGCCGCCCTCAAGGCCCAGGGCCTGACGAGTGACTGGTACTACACCACCTCGACCAACCTGCAGGACAAGCGCATCTCCATGGGCGGCACCCAGCCCGACACGGGGCGCAACGTCCACGGCCTGAAAAACACGGTCAGCCTGCTGATCGAGACCCGGGGTGTGGGCATTGGCCGCATGCACATCCAGCGCCGCGTGCATGCGCAGGTCACCGCCATCACCAGCGCCCTGCGCACCACCGCAGAACGCGCCGCCAACCTGGAGCAGGTGCGCTCGTTCGTGGCCCGCGACGTGAGTGCCCTGGCCTGCCGTGACCAGGTGGTCATCGAGGCCGAGGCCACACCCACCCAGCGCGACCTGGATTTTCTGGACCCCGAGACCGGCGCAGACCGCAGTATTCGTGTGGACTGGAACTCATCGCTGACGCTGCGCAACACCAAGGTGCGTGCACGGCCCTGCGGCTACTGGCTGTCGGCGGACGCCAGTGCGGCCGTGGAACGTCTGCGCCAACTGGGCATCCAGGTCATGCGGGTGGCAGAGCCTGGCTCCGTGCTGGCCGAGAGCTACCGCGAAACCACGCGCGAAGCCGGCAACCGCCAGGACGTGATCGGCACCATTGCTGGCAGCGGCGACATCGTTCGCGTGCAGGTGTCCACACTGCGCAGCGCCATCGACGCGCCCGCTGGCAGCTTCTATGTGCCGCTGAATCAGCCGCGTGCGAACCTGGCCGTGGCTGCGCTGGAGCCCGACACGCAAAACAGCTACTTTGCCAACCATCTGATCCAGGAGCTGGGCCAGAGCGCACGCGTGATGGCTGTGCCCTCTCTGGTGTTTGAAGAAACGGATTGACCCTCGCCGTGAGGCAGGCCTCTGGCGGCGTGATGCCGGGGCTTGTCACCCAGGCGGGGGTAGATGGGGCACTCCGTGAAGACGCCGTCCGGAAGCTACGCTGCCCCCTTGAGTGCCGCCATCAATTTGCTATCAATCAAATAGCTGCTTAGGCATATTCTTCTAGCGCAACCGGCAGATTTGGCTCATATCATGCCGGTCCGTGCAGTGGCGCAGGTCGCGTGGCGCGGGACTGACGCTCCCGGGCACGCTCCAGCACGTGGCGGGTCATGGCCTGCGCCAAGGCATCTTCTGCAAGGAACACCTGGGCGTGGCTGCATTCCTGCACCAGCCGCTGGGCCTCGTCCTCATTGTGGCTGCGCACCACAATGTCCACACCCGGGTTCAAAGTCTGCGCGGTCTCGATCATCTGGCGCACCTGCAATGCGTCGGGGGTGGCCACCACCAGCATCGCGGCCCGCGCGATGTGCGCCTGGATCAGCACTGCGGGCTCCACCGCGTCGCCAAACACTGCGGCCACGCCATCGGCACGCAAGGCCTCCACCAGTTCCCGGTTCTGCTCGGCCACCACAAACGGAATATCGTTGGCCGCCAGAGTCGCCGCCACGCGCCGCCCCACCCGGCCGTAACCAACCAGCACAACCTGCCGCGCGAGATAGCGTGAATCGGTGGTCGTGGGTAACTCGGCCAGGGGATCATCACGCTGCTCCAGCCGTCTGGCCCACGCGGACCGGGCACGCAGCCAGTCTTGCAACGGTGCAATGGCACGGAACAACAACGGGTTGAGCGCCATGGAGAACAAGGCGCCCGCCAGCACCAGACTGGCCCCCTCCGGCGGCAGCAGGCCCAATGAAGATCCCAGTGCGACCAGAATGAATGAGAACTCCCCGATCTGCGCCAGACTGGCCGACACAGTGAGCGCCGTGTTGAGCGGATAACGGAACGCCAGCACCAGACCCGCTGCGGCCACGGTCTTGCCCAGCATGATGATGGCAACCACCGCCAGCACCTGCAGCGGACGCTCCCACAAGACCGCCGGGTTGAACAGCATGCCGACGGACACGAAAAAAAGCACGGCAAATGCATCGCGCAGCGGCAGTGATTCGTGCGCAGCACGGTGGCTGAACTCTGACTCCCGCATCACCATGCCTGCAAAGAAGGCCCCAAGCGCAAATGACACGCCAAACAGTGCTGCCGAGCCGAACGCAATGCCCACCGCCGCGGCCACCACACACAGCGTGAACAGTTCACGCGACCCGGTGCGTGCCACCTGCCATAACAGCCAAGGAAACAACCTGCGCCCCACCAATAGCATCAGCGCCACAAACCCGCCCACCTGCAGCAGCGTCCACCCCAGCGTGCGCCAGAGCTGCGCGGCATCCAGGTCGGCCCCGGTGCCGCCTCCCAGCCATCCCCCCAGCGGTGGTAGCAGCACCAGCACCAGCACCATGGCCAGGTCCTCCACCACCAGCCACCCCACCGCAATGCGTCCGGTGTAGCTGTCCAGAATCCCCAGCGTCTCCAGCGCACGCAGCAGCACCACCGTGCTGGCCACCGACAGCGCCAAACCAAACACCAGAGCCCCCCCCATGCCCCAGCCCCACCACAGGGCCAATGCCATACCGAGCGACGTCGCCACCATCATCTGCACCACGGCGCCCGGCACGGCAATCTTGCGCACCGCCAGAAGGTCGCCCCAAGAAAAATGCAGCCCTACGCCAAACATCAGCAGCATCACGCCGATCTCCGCCAACTGGCTGGCCAAGGCTGCATCGGCAACAAAACCAGGAGTGAACGGGCCGATGGCCACCCCCGCCAGCAAATACCCCACCAGGGCTGGCAGCCGCAAACGGGCGGCCAGAAAGCCCAGCACCAGCGCTAAGCCCAAGGCGGCAGCAATGGTGTGGATCAGCGTGACGCTGTGTGGCATGGGCAAATGCTCCAGAGGGCAGGCAAAACGGGGGGATGACCCGGTTATAACCGCATCACCGTCCCGGCAGCAAAATCGCCCCGGCGGCAGCGCCAGGAGCACCGGTCAGGGCGGGTATGATTAGCGCCCTGCGCCAAGCAGTTGCGGACACTCCGCAAGCCGGTCGGCCACACAACCGACCACATCCATCTGCCCGTAGCTCAACTGGATAGAGCAATAGCCTTCTAAGCTATAGGTCGGGGGTTCGAGTCCCTCCGGGCAGGCCAGCCTCTTGGCTGGCAGCTTTCAAGCTCTCTTGCGTACCAATCAAGCCGTTCTGACGAGCGTGGAACGGCCGGGCAATGCCCGCGTCCGCTGGATGACGGATGTGGATCAAGCACCTCGTCGCGTACAGCCCCAACCCTAACGATTGGGCTGCTGCACAGCAGCGTAATTCATGGCAATGGCCTGCACCACGGCACCAATCAATGCCGCATCGCCAGCGCTCTGCGGCAACACGTCGCGCACGATCTGCACCGCGTATTGAAGTTGCTCTTTGGCCAAGGCCGCAGACATGGCGTTGCCGCGTTTTTCACTGGGCGACGCGTCGCGAATCACAAGGCTCATCAGAAACTCCCGAAAGGTTAAGCACGCAGTATGCGCCGTGCGGGACTGTGGTGCGCTGAAGGCTGGGTTATTGATGGAGAAAACCTATTTAGTCCGCGAGGCTGCAAATAGATAAGCGCACGACAACAACCTGAGCCCCAAAGCAAAAAGCGCTGCAACATTTCTGTTGCAGCGCTTTGCTGTTTTGGGGTGGCTGATGGGGCTCGAACCCACGACAACAGGAATCACAATCCTGGACTCTACCAACTGAGCTACAGCCACCGTAGCTTTGTATTATAGCCCGGGATTTTGCCGCCGGACATCAAATTGCTTAATTTTCTGCTGTGACTGCCGTCACAGCCTCAGGGCGCGGCGCCTTGATCTGCACCTTGAAGCGCTGCTTGAGCAATTCATAGTAAGCCAGCCCTTCGGCCGTGGCCAACCACTGCACGTATTGTTGGCGCTCCTGCTGCGCACGCTGCGCGTCCGGCGCCTGGCGTGGCACCACGCGGTTGACCTTGACCACGGCGTAACCGGCAGTCCCCAAATCCACGCCCGTCCAGCCGGGAAGTGTCTCGGCGGGGGCTCGCAGCGCGGCGTCGATGAGGGCGCGCGGCAGGTTCTGGGTTTGTTCACGAGAGACCTCGGTCGCTGCAGCCAGGCCAGTGGCAGAAGACGGTGCGGCCTTCCATGCGGCAAGCTTGGCCTCGCCTTCCTTGCGTGCGAGTTCGGCAGATTTCTCAGCCACATACAAGGTGCGGACACGGGCCTTCACTTCGTCATACGGCAGCGTCAGCGCAGGGGTGTACGCGGTCACACGGCCAGCAGCCATCTGGCTGGGGCCCACTTCCACCGCCTCGGTGTTGCGCTTGTTCTGCAGCGAGTCGGTGGCGAAAAGCGCTTCGAGGAACTTGGCATTGGCCAGCGAGCCCTTGGCACCTGCGGCAGGGGTCCGGGTCACGCCCTTGGCCGTCTGGATCTTCAGCTTGAGCTTGTCCGCCACCGGCTGGAGGCTGTCCGCCTGCTCATACACACCGTTGGTGAAGGCTTCTGCCACCTCGGCAAACTTGCGCTGCGCCTGCTGCTGTTTGAGCTCTGCCTCCATGGTGGGGCGCAGTTCTTCAAACGTGGGCTGACGAGGTGTCTTGATATCGGTGAGCTGGATGATGTGGTACCCAAACTCGGTCTCCACCAGGTCGCTGATTTCGCCTTTCTTCAGCGCAAAAGCAGCCTCTTCGAAGGGCTTGACCATGGCACCCCGGGCAAAGAAATTCAGGTCGCCGCCCGCAGTGGCAGAGCCCTTGTCGTCAGAGGACTTCTTCGCGACTTCGGCAAAGGTGCCTGGCGCCTTGCGAACCTGGGCGAGCAACTCGGTAGCACGGGCCTTGGCCTTCTCGCGGTCTGCAGCGGATGCATCCTTGGGAGCATTCACCAGAATGTGGCTGGCTCGGCGCTCTTCCTTCGCCGTCATGCGAGCCACGTTCTCTTTGTAGTAGGTGCGCAGGTCGTCTTCACCCAGGGTGATGGAAGCACGCACGCTGTCGAGATCGAGCACCACGTACTCGATGGCTGCCTGTTCCAGTTGCTGGAACTGGGCAGGATGGGCTTTGTAGTAAGCCTCCAGGTCCGCATCCGTGGGGGTGACCTTGCTGGCGAAGTCGGTGGCATTGAAGCGCGCAACCTGGATCTCGCGGCGCTCGTACAAAGCGTCGAGCGCGAGCTTGACCTGGGCATCGGTACCAAATGCAGTGCTCATCACACCACCCATCACCTGGTTCACCGAGATGTCGCGGCGCACATTGGCTTCAAACCCTTCGGGTGTCAGGCCTTGCGCGGCCACCAGGGCGCGGTAGGCGTCAGCATCGAGCGTGCCGTCCGGGCGCTTGAGCCCTGCAATCGCAGGGATTTCCTGCAGGCTGCGGGCCAGACGGGCATCGCTGGTCACAAGGTGCATCTTTTGCGCCGCAGCTGCCAGCACTCGGTCACGCACCAAGCGCTCCAGCGTGGCATAGCGGGCACTGGGAGAGTCCAGCAACTTGGGATCGACCGAGGGAGACTGGGCACGGATGCGGTCGGTCTCCATGCGATGGGCATTGTCCCAGTCCGTCTGGTTGATGTTGTTGCCATCGACACGGGCCACTACCGGGCTCTTTTCAGAGAAATAGTTGCGGTCGATGCCTACCAGCACAAACGAAGGAATGATCAGCAAGAACAAGAAGATCATCACGATCTTGGAGTGCTTGCGGATGGATTCAAACATGGTCGATCTTTCAGAAGACAAAAAACAAAAGGCGAACTTGCGTTCGCCTTTGTTCGGTGGTGGTGGGTCCTGACGGTCTCGAACCGCCGACCTACTCCGTGTAAAGGAGCCGCTCTACCAACTGAGCTAAGGACCCTACCTAAACTGATCCTCAGTTCAAGGCGTCTTTCAATGCCTTGCCAGGACGGAACTTTGGAACTTTAGCAGCTTTGATTTTAATCGTAGCGCCAGTGCGGGGATTGCGACCGGTGCGGGCAGCACGCTTGCCCACGGCAAAAGTACCGAAACCGACGAGCGACACGGTGCCGCCCTTCTTGAGAGTCTTCTTGACGGCCTCGATCGTGGATTCCAGGGCACGCGCAGCAGCGGCCTTGGAGATGTCGGCGTTGGTAGCGATGTGCTCGATCAATTCGGTTTTGTTCACAAGAAGCCTCTCGGAAAAGAGTTAATGGAATGTCTCGCGGATATCTGGTCTTCACACGCTTGCAAGCACAGCCGGGGGCTGGTGGAGAACAAGCGGGGGAATGACTGGCATACACAGCAGTGGCTGCTGCATCAGATTAAAGCCATCGAGTTTCAGAGTGTCAATACAACACGCTGTTTTGCGTCAGCGATGTTTTGAATTCTAGTCGTATTTCACGCTGCGACAGGGCTTGGCGGGCGTTTTTGTCTCAAACACGCCGTATGGGCAGCATTCCGTATTGACACCCCGCAGCCAGCCGTACTCAACGGGCTGTGAGCGCCTGCGCGATGGCTTTGCCCACATCCTGCGTGCTGCCCGTGCCACCCAGATCCGGGGTGCGAGGAGCACCACTACCGGGTTGCAAAACGGCCTCAATCGCGGCCAGCACAGCGTCGTGCGCAGCGCGGTACCCCAGGAAGTCCAGCATCATGGCGCCGCACCAGATCTGCCCGATGGGGTTGGCGATGCCCTTGCCTGCGATGTCAGGCGCCGAGCCGTGCACGGGCTCGAACAGCGACGGCATGGTGCGTGTGGGGTTGAGGTTGGCGCTGGGCGCGATGCCGATGGTGCCAGTGCAGGCCGGTCCCAGGTCGGAAAGGATGTCGCCAAACAGGTTGCTGGCCACCACCACATCAAAGAAGTCGGGGCGCTGCACGAAGTGGGCCGTGAGGATGTCGATGTGGAACTTGTCCACCTTGACATCGGGATAGGCCTTGGCCATCTCGGCCACGCGCTCGTCCCAGTAGGGCATGGTGATGGCGATGCCGTTGGACTTGGTGGCGCTGGTCAGGTGCTTCTTGGGGCGCGACTGGGCCAGCTCAAACGCAAACTTCAGGACGCGGTCCACGCCATGGCGCGACATCACCGTCTCCTGCATCACGATCTCGCGCGGGGTGCCCTCGTACATGCGGCCGCCGATGCTGGAGTATTCGCCCCCGGTGTTCTCGCGCACGATCAGCATGTCGATCTCGCCGGGCAGGCGCGGGCTGCCGTCGCGGCGCACCACCGGCGCGACCACGCCGGGCATGAGGCGCGCGGGGCGCAGGTTGATGTATTGGTCGAACGCGCGGCGGAACAGCAGCAGCGAACCCCAGAGCGAGACATGGTCGGCGATCTTTTCGGGCCATCCGACGGCGCCAAAGTAGATGGCCTCATGGCCGCCGATCTGGTCCTTCCAGTTGTCGGGCAGCATCTTGCCGTGCTTTTCGTAGTAGTCCCAACTCGAAAAGTCGAAGTGGTCGAAGTGCAGGTCGATGCCAAACTTGCGCGCAGCCTCGTCCAGCACACGTAGCCCCTCGGGCATGACCTCTTTGCCAATGCCATCCCCGGCAATGACTGCAATGCGATGCTTCGCCATTCAGATGCTCCTGAAAATATAGCTGCCTGCGCTTATTTCACTAGCGCTTTAGACATCAAAGACTTGAAAATTATTTGACGCGTGCCCGGATCTCGGGAAGCGCCTTCTGCAGGTAGTACACCATCGACCAGACCGTGAGCACCGCCGAGGCCCAGATGAGCCAGGTGCCCCACACGCCCGTATCGATCACGCCGAACAGGCGCCCGTCGTACAGCAGGAAGGGGATGGCCAGCATCTGCACCGTGGTCTTCACTTTGCCGATCATGTGCACGGCGACGCTCTTGCTCGCACCGATCTGCGCCATCCATTCGCGCAGCGCCGAAATCGCAATCTCGCGGCCGATGATGATGAGCGCCACGAACACATCGGCACGCTGCAGATGCACCAGCACCAGCAGCGATGCGCACACCAAAAACTTGTCGGCCACCGGGTCCAGGAACGCGCCAAACGACGAGGTCTGGTTAAGCTTGCGAGCCAAGTAGCCGTCCAGCCAGTCCGTGGCGGCAAACACGATGAACATCACCGTGGCGATGAGATTGCGCGTGGCTGGCTCCAGCGGCGCGTAGAACACCCCCACGATCAAAGGTATCGCGACGATGCGCGTCCAGGTCATCAAGGTGGGGATAGTCCAGAACATGGCGGCGATTGTGTCACGGCGCAGCCGTGGAACTGCGCGGGGCCTATCTCAAGGCCTTGTAAATTTCTTCTGCCAACTCGCGTGAGATGCCATCGACGGTCGCCAGGTCCTCGACACTGGCGGCCGCCACGCCGCGCACCCCGCCAAACCGCTGCAGCAGCCGCGCGCGCTTCTTGGGGCCGACGCCCGCAATTTCTTCGAGCTGCCCACCGCCCACACGCACCTTGGCGCGCGCAGCGCGCATGCCGGTGATGGCAAAGCGGTGCGCCTCGTCGCGGATCTGGGCCACCAGCATGAGCGCGGCCGAGTCCTTGCCCAGGTAGACCTTCTCACGCCCATCGGCAAAGACCAGTTCTTCCAGCCCCACCTTGCGGCCTTCGCCTTTCTCCACGCCCACGATGCGGGTCAGGTCGAGCCCCAGCGCAGTGAACACCTCGCGCGCCACGCCCACCTGGCCCTTGCCACCGTCGATGAGCACCAGGTCGGGCAGGCGCGCAGCCCCTTTGCGGGTGGGCGCGCCAGCTTCCGCGTCAGGCGCGGCAAAGTCGATGCCCCCCTCCTCGCGCTGCGCCTCCACCACCTTGCTGTACCGACGTGTGAGCACCTGGCGCATGGCGGCGTAGTCATCGCCGCCAGTGATTCCCTCGATCTTGTAGCGGCGGTATTCGCTGCTCTGCATCTTGTGGTGGTGGAACACCACACACGACGCCTGCGTGGATTCGCCCGCCGTGTGCGAGATGTCGAAACACTCGATGGTGAGCTGGTCCAAATCTTCGGGCGGCAAGTCCAGCGCCTCGGCCAGGGCCCGCGTGCGGGCCTGCTGCGAGCCCTCCTCGGCCAGCAGCCGCGCCAATTGCAGGTCAGCGTTCTTCTGCGCCATGTCCAGCCAGGCGCGGCGCTGTTCGCGGGGCTGGTGGATGGCGTTCACGCGCAGGCCACTTTGTTCGGTCAGCGCGTCCAGCAAGGCCTTGTCCACCGGCACACTGGTCACCAGCAGCGGTGGCACAGGCACACCGATGTAGTGCTGGGCAATGAAGGCCTCCAGCACCAGGGCCTCCACGGGGCGAACCGGACGAGACGGGGTAGCCACCGTTTCATCCGCACCGTCCCCGCCCTCTTCTTCGAACACCGCCGCAGCGTCCTCGACGTGCACCGGAAAGTACGGCCGGTCGCCCAGGTGGCGGCCACCGCGCACCATGGCCAGGTTCACGCAGGCGCGTCCACCTTGCACGCGCACCGCCAGGATGTCCACATCCTTGTCATCCACCGTCTCAATGGACTGCTGGTGCAGCACGCGCGACAGCGCCTGGATCTGGTTGCGCACCTCGGCAGCCTGCTCAAACTCCAGCTTGTCCGAATGCGCCATCATCCGCGCCTCCAGCGCCTGCAGCAGCTCCTGCGTTTCACCACGCAGCAGTGCCTCGGCATGCTGCACATCAGCCGCATAGGCCTCGGGCGAAATCAGGTCCACGCAGGGCCCAGTGCATCGCTTGATCTGGTACAGCAGACAGGGCCGCGTGCGGTTGGCAAACACGGTGTCTTCGCAGGTGCGCAGCCGGAAGACCTTTTGCAGCAGCTGGATGGTTTCCTTGACGGCCCAGGCGCTGGGGTACGGGCCGAAGTAGCGGTGCTTTTTATCGACCGCGCCCCGGTAGTACGCCATGCGCGGAAACACCTGCCCCGGCGCATCGCCCCGTGTGTGCGCGCCCGGCGTGCCGGTGATCTTGAGATAGGGGTAGCTCTTGTCGTCGCGGAACAGGATGTTGAACTTGGGGTTCAACGTCTTAATGAGGTTGTTTTCCAGCAGCAACGCCTCGGCCTCGGAGCGCACCACGGTGGTCTCCATGCGCGCGATCTTGCTGACCATGTGGCCGATGCGGGTGCCGCCATGGTTCTTCTGGAAATAGCTGGACACCCGGCGCTTGAGGTTGAGCGCCTTGCCCACGTACAGCAGCGCATCCTGCGCGTCGAAATAGCGGTACACGCCCGGCAGCGCGGGCAGCGCAGCCACCTGCGCCAGGAGTTCTTCGGAATGCACATCAGACATGGCGCGTATTGTGGCCTCGGGCGCCGCCTGCCCCATTCACTATCAAAAAAATAGCTGCCAGCGCATATTCAACCAGCGCTTGCAGCCATTTTGATCAAAAACACCGCCCCTCGGTCACTCCGCCTCGATCTTCGAGGTCTTCACCACCTGCGCCCAGTTGGCCAGATCGGCCTTCACCTTGTCACCCAGCTGCGCCGGGGTCTGGTAGTCGGCCGTGGCGCCCTGCTCCAGCGCCTTTTGCTGGAAGGCCGCGCTTTGCACCACGGTGCGGATGTCGGCCGTGAGCTTGTCCACCACGGCCTTGGGCACGCCGGCCGGGGCAAACACCGCAAACCACGAAGTGGCATCGACCTTGGGGTAGCCCGCTTCGGCCGTGGTGGGCACATCGGGCAGGCTGGGCAGGCGCTGCTTGCCCGTCACGGCCAGCACGCGCAGCTTGCCGCTGGCGATGTGGGGCATAAACGGCGGCGCTGTCCCAAAGGTCAGGTCTACCTGGCCACCCAGCAGGTCCTGCAGCGCGGGGCCTGTGCCCTTGTAGGGCACGTGGACCATCTTGATGCCGCCCTGCTGCTCCAGCATGGCACCCGTGACGTGCTGCAGCGAGCCGTTGCCCGACGAGGCGTAGTTGAGCTTGCCGGGGTTGGCCTTGGCGTAGGCGATCAGCTCGGGCAGCGTCTTCACTGGCAGGTCGGCCCGCACCACAATGATCTGCGGGGCGGAGATGACGTTGGCCACGGGCTGGAAGTCGCTCTGCTCCCACTGCTTTTGCTTGGTGATGTGGGGCGAGATGACGTGGTAGCCCGAGTACTGCATGAGCAGCGTGTACCCATCGGCCTCAGCCCGCTTGACGGCGCTGGCCGCAATGTTGCCGTTGCCCCCGCCCTTGTTGTCTGCGATGACCGACTGGCCCAGCACCGGCGCCAGGGCCTGCGCCAGCATGCGGGCCGACAGGTCGGTGGTGCCGCCTGCGGCGGTGGGCACCACCAGGGTCACGTTCTTGGAGGGGTAGGCGCCCTGCGCCGCTGCGTGGCCGATAAAGCCCGTGGCCAGCGCGGCGAGGGCCAGGGTGGTGAACTGCTTGCGGGTGGTTGTCATGAAAGCGATGTCTCCGTTGTCGTTGTTGTCAAAAATCTGAAAAGCGAGGAACCTTTGGGTGCCAAGAAGCGTGCGCGGTCAATCGACCGTGGCGCCCGTTTCCTTGACCACGCGGCTCCACTTGGGCAGGTCGGACTGCACCAGCGCCGCCAGTTGCGCCGCCGTGCCCTTGAAGGGCTCACAACCCACGGTGGCCAGTTTCTCGACCACATCCTTGTGCTCCAGCGCGCGGGCCACCTCGGCCTGCAGTTGCGCGACGATGGGCGCGGGTGTGCCGGCCGGGGCAAACAGCGCATACCAGGGCGCCTGGCCAAAGCCCTTGATCGTCTCGCCAATGGTGGGAGCGTCGGGCAGCGCCGCCACGCGCTTTTCATTGACCACGCCCAACACCTTGAGCTTGCCCGCCTTGATGAACGCAATGGCCGACGGCAGGCTTTGCACCGACAGCGGCACCTGTCCGCCCACCACGTCGGTGGCGGCAGCGGCGGAGCCCTTGTAGGGAATGTGTTGCAACTGAATGCCTGCGGCCTTTTGCAGCATTTCGCCGATCAGGTGGTTCAGCGTGCCGTTGCCCGCCGAGGCAATCGAATACTTGCTGGGGTTGGCCTTGGCCAGGGACACCATTTCGGCCACGGTGTTGGCGGGGAACGAAGGGTGCGCCACCAGCACATAGCCCGCAGTCGCCACGGGCGCCACGGGGGCAAAGTCCTTCACGGGATCAAAGCCGGGGTTCTTGTAGAGCGCGGGACCAATCACGTGGGCGCTGTCGGCTGTGAGCAGCAACGTATAGCCGTCGTTGCGAGCTCGGGCCGTGGCGCCGGTCGCCAGTGTGCCGCCCGCACCAGGGCGGTTCTCCACGATCACGCTCTGGCCCAGTTGCTCACCCAGCTTTTGCGCCACCACGCGCGCAATGGCATCGTTGGCACCGCCTGCGGCCTGGGGCACGACCACGGTGATGGGCTTGGAGGGGTATTTGTCCTGCGCGCCCGCCGCAAAGGCGGCAGAGCACAACACGGCAGCCGTGAAGAGGCGGCGGGACAGTGGGGCGGGGAAGGTCATGGTTTTGTCTCCTGTTGTGATGGGGGGTGCTGGCGCGTCCGCATTCAGCGGGACAGCGCTCTTTCGCGGATGGCATCGAAATCGGCAGGCACCGGGTGCAGCGTCAAGCGCGGCCCCGCCTTGGCGATCTGGCTCGGAATGTCGTGGCCGATGAGCGCAGGCAACTGCTGCGCGGCGGCCACCAGTCGGGCCAGGTCCACGCCCGTGTCGTAACCCATCAGCGCGAGCGCGTGCACGATCTCTTCGCTGCACACATTGCCGCTGGCGCCCGGCGCGTAGGGGCAACCTCCCAGGCCGCCCAGGGACGCATCAAACCGGTCAGCACCCGCGTCGATGGCCGCCAGCACATTGGCAAGGCCCATGCCGCGCGTATTGTGGAAATGTAGGGTGAACTCCACCCCCGGCCAGCGTGCGCGGGCTGCCGCCGTGAGCTGGTGCACCTGCGTGGGGTAGGCCATGCCCGTGGTGTCGCACAGCGTGATGCCGCACACGCCCACGTCCACAAAACGCTGCACCCAGCCAAACACATCGGCCTGGGCCACATCGCCTTCCATGGGGCAGCCGAACACACACGACAGCGACACATTCACCGCCACGTTGGCGCCCTGCGCCAGGGCCACCACCTGCGCCAGCGCCGCGAACGACTGTTCCTGCGTCATGCGCAGATTGGCCAGGTTGTGGGTGGCGCTGACGGACATCACCAGGTTCAGTTCATCCGTGCGCGACTCGATGGCACGCTCGGCGCCGCGCAGGTTGGGCACCAGCGCGGTGTAGACCGTGCCAGGGCGGCGCGTGATCTCGCGCATCACCATCTCGGCGTCTTTCAGCGCGGGGATGGCGGTAGGCGATGTGAACGAAGTCACCTCGATCTTGGACAGCCCGGCTGCAGACAGTGCATTGCACAGCGCGATCTTGTCAGCCGTGGGCACGAAGGCCTTTTCCATCTGCAGGCCATCGCGCAGCCCCACTTCCTGCATGTGGATGCGGCGACCTGCGCCTTGCCAAACGGTGCTGGGTGCGTTCATTGCACGACTCCTTTGCTGCGCAGCAATGCAATCTGCTCGGCATTGAGCCCCATTTCTGCCAGCACCGCATCGGTGTCATCGCCCAGGTGCGGCGCGCTGCTGCGGATGGTGCCCGGCGTGGCCGAGAGCTTGGGCACGATACCCGGCACCTCCACGCTGTAGCCGTCACGCGTCTGCTGGGTCAGCAGCATGTCGCGGGCGCGGTAATGCGGGTCTTCGGCGATGTCCTTGGCGGTGTAGACCTTGCCCGCAGGCACGCGGGCGGCGCCCAATGCATCCAGCACCTGCTGCACGGTGCGCCGCGCGCTCCAGGCGCCAATCGCAGCGTCAATCTCTTCCACACGCGCCACGCGGCCGGTGTTGTTGGCCAGATCGGGTGCGGCGCCCAGGTCGGGCCTGCCAATCGCGTCCATCAGCCGCTTGAAGATGCTGTCGCCATTGCCCGCCACCAGCACCCAGCCGTCCGTGCAGGGGTACGCGTTGCTCGGTGCAATGCCCGGCAGCGCACTGCCTGCCGCCTCGCGCACGGCGCCAAAGGCACTGTATTCGGGGATCAGACTTTCCATCACGTTGAACACGGCCTCGTGCAGTGCCACGTCAATCACCTGGCCTTTGCCGCCGTTGACCTTGCGGTGGTACAGCGCCGTGAGCACGCCGATGGTGCCGTGCAGCGCCGCCAGCGTGTCACCAATCGACACGCCCACCCGCACCGGCACTCGGCCGGGCTCGCCCGTCAGATGGCGCAGGCCGCCCATGGCCTCGCCAATGGCACCAAAGCCTGGCAGGTCGCGGTAGGGCCCCGTCTGGCCGTAGCCAGAGATGCGCAGCATCACGAGGCCGGGGTTGAGTTGGTGCAACTCTTCGGGCGACATGCCCCAGCCCTCCAGCGTGCCGGGGCGGAAGTTCTCGACCAGCACATCGGCCTCGGCAATCAGCTGACGGGCGATGTCCTGGCCTTCCTTTTGGCGCAGGTCCAGCGCCACGGAGCGCTTGTTGCGCGACTGCACCTGCCACCAGACGGAGGTGCCTTCCTTGATCAAACGCCAGTTGCGCAGGGGGTCGCCAGTCTCTGGCGCTTCGATCTTGATCACGTCGGCGCCAAACTCGCCCAGCGTCTTGCCGCAGAACGGCCCGGCAATGAGCTGGCCCATTTCGATGACGCGCACGCCTTGCAGTGCGGCGGGGGAAGCAATGGAATCCATGGGTGGGGTTGTCTCCTGCGGCCAGCCCCACGCCGGGGTGGCTCGGGGCGAATGATGCGCAGGGCGCGCGGGGCCGTAAATCGCTCAAGCAACAAGATGCCATCGCAAACCGGCATGGCAGTGGCTGCGCTTGTTACCATCAGGCCCCCATGAAACTCGACCCCGTCTCCCTGCGCCTGTTTGTGGCGGTGATGGAAGAAAGCACCATCGCCGCCGCCGCCGCGCGCGAGCACATCGCCGCATCGGCCGTGAGCCGTCGCCTGGCCGACCTGGAAGACGCGCTGCGTGTGGCGCTGTTCACCCGCAGCAACAAGGGCACCGAGCCCACGGCTGCCGCCTACGCGCTGCTGAACCTGGCGCGTGGTGTGCTCAACGACCTGGACGGCATCGCCAGCCAGATGCGCGACTACGGCGCGGGCGTGCGCGGCCATGTGCGGGTGGTGGCCAACATCTCGGCCATCACGCAGTTTTTGCCCGCGCAGCTGCAGAGCTTCATGGCGCTGCACCCGCAGGTGGACGTGCGGCTGCAGGAGCAGATCAGCACGGCCATCGCCCAGTCGGTGGCCGAGAACGCGGCCGACGTGGGCATCCTCAACCAGGGCCAGTACGGCGACCGCGTGGTGCAGCTGCCCTACCGCACCGACGAGCTGGTGCTGGTGGTGCCCACGGGCCATGCGCTGGCCCGCCGCAAGTCGGCCCGGCTGGCCGACGCCCTGCCCTACGACTTTGTGGGCGCACACCCGGGCAGCGCCATCAACAACCAGCTGACCCGCGCGGCCTCGGAAGCCGGCTTGCCGCTGCGCCTGCGCATGCAGGTCACCAGCTACGACGCGCTGTGCCTGATGGTGGCCGCCGGCCTGGGCGTGGGCGTGATGCCGCGTGGCAGCGCCGCGCTGTACAAGGGCTCGCAGCCCATCCGCGTGGTCACGCTGAGCGAGCCCTGGGCGCACCGGCAGCTGGTGCTGTGCGTGCGCTCGGAAGAATCCCTCTCCAGCGTGGCGCGGCTGCTGGTGGACCACCTGCGCGCGCAACCACCGAATTCCGCCCCATGACCCTGCCCCGCCCCCTCCCTGCCCTGCAATGGGATGTGTTCTGCCGCGTGATCGACAACTTTGGCGACATCGGCGTGTGCTGGCGCCTGGTGGCGCAGCTGGCGGGCCTGGGGCACCGCGTGCGCCTGTGGGTGGACGACGCCTCGGCGCTGGAATGGATGGCCCCTGCAGGAAGCCCTGGCGTGGAAGTACGCCCCTGGGGCGCACCGCCGCCGGGCCCGCACGAGTCCCCCCCCGATGTGATGGTGGAGGCGTTCGGCGGCGACATCGCTCCTGAATTCATAGCATATAGCGCAATTTCTACTAGCACTTCTAGGCAAAAACGTCCCAAACCGGTCTGGATCAACCTGGAATACCTGTCCGCCGAGGCTTACGTGGAGCGCACCCACCGCTTGCCTTCGCCCATCCTGTCGGGCCCGGCGTCGGGGTGGACGCGCTGGTTTTTCTACCCCGGCTTTACCGCTGGCACCGGCGGCCTGCTGCGCGAGCCCCATCTGATGGAGCAGCGCGAGGCGTTTGACCGCAGCGCCTGGCGTGCAGAGCACCGGGCGCTGTTCGGGGCGGGGTACGAAGCGCCGGGCACGCACTGGGTGTCGCTGTTCTGTTATGAGCCTGCGGCACTCGCCGACCTGTTGCAGCAGTGCGCGCAGCAGCCCACCCAGCTATTGGTCACGCCCGGCCGCCCGGCCGCCGCCGTGCGGGCAGCCTTGGCCGACCCCATGAGCAGCGCAACGGTACCACTCCCGCATGAAAAGCGGGGGCAGCTGTCCTTGTCTTACCTGCCCCACCGGCCTCAGCCAGCGTTTGACGAGATGCTGTGGGCCTGCGACTTCAACGCAGTGCGGGGCGAGGATTCGCTGGTGCGCGCGCTGTGGGCGGGCCAGGCCTTTGTGTGGCACATCTATCCGCAGCACGACAACGCCCACCACGACAAGCTCTGGGCGTTTCTGGACTGGCTGCAGGCACCAGAGTCGCTGCGGCGATTCCATGCCACCTGGAACGGGCTGGACGCCGCGCCCCTGCAATGGCCCGATGACGACACCCTGGCCGAGTGGACCGCCTGCACCCGCGCAGCCCGTGCGCGCCTGCTGACGCAGGACAACCTTGTGGCGCAACTTTTGGGCTTTGTCACCGAAAAACGGTAAAATCCGAGGTTTTGCGCAAATCAGGCGCGGCATGTCAGTGCCCACGCCCTGCGCACTTTCGCCGCAGAACATGCACCGGCGCGCAAACCAGGCGGTTTGCCAGCCCGCGCGTTGAGCGGCCCCAACCCAAGCAACTTGCTATGAAAATCGCTCAAGAAATCCGCGCCGGCAACGTCATCATGCACGGCAAGGACCCCATGGTGGTCCTGAAGACCGAATACGCCCGCGGCGGCCGCGGTGCAGCCACCGTGCGCATGAAGCTCAAGAGCCTGATCGGCAACTTCGGCACCGAAGTCGTGTTCAAGGCCGACGACAAGATCGACAACGTGATCCTGGACAAGAAGGAGTGCACCTACTCCTACTTCGCCGACCCCATGTACGTGTGCATGGACACCGAGTACAACCAGTACGAAGTGGAAGCCGAAAACATGGGCGACTCGCTGAACTACCTGGAAGACGGCATGGCGCTGGAAGTCGTGTTCTACGACGGCAAGGCCATCTCTGTAGAACTGCCCACCAGCATCGAACGTGAAATCACCTGGACGGAACCTGCCGTCAAGGGCGACACGTCCGGCAAGGTGCTCAAGCCCGCCAAGATCGCTACCGGCTTCGAAGTGGCCGTGCCCCTGTTCGTGAACCAGGGCGACAAGATCGAAATCGACACGCGTACCGGCGAATACCGCAAGCGCGTCTGAGGCACCTTCTGCCCCAGCCATAAAAAAGGCTTCCCTCGGGAAGCCTTTTTTATGGGTCATTTTTGTGGTCTGGCGCCTGACGGACAAGCGCCTCAAGCTACCAAAAAAGTAGCATTTAGCCCCTACAGCGCCGTCACACCGGCACAGCGACCAAGTCGTGCCCCTGCGTACCGACGATGCGCGCCTTGGTGAACTCGCCCACCTTGAGCTGCTTGCTGATCTTTTCGGGCGGCAGCAGGTGCACCACGCCATCGATCTCGGGCGCATCGGCGTAGCTGCGACCCCGGCCACCCTTCTTGCCCAAAGCCGGCGCGTGGTCCACCAGCACCTGCATGGTCGCGCCCACGCGGCGCTGCAGCTTGGCAATCGAGACTTCCTCGGCCACCGCCATGAAGCGGGCGCGGCGCTCTTCGCGCACTTCCATCGGCAGCATGCCGGGCAGCTCGTTGGCCGCAGCACCATTCACATCGCTGTAGGCAAAGCAACCCGCACGGTCAATCTGCGCCTCGCGCACGAAGTCGAGCAAGTGCTGGAACTCTTCTTCCGTCTCGCCCGGAAAACCCGCAATGAAGGTACTGCGGATGACCAGCTCTGGGCAGGCTTCGCGCCAGCGCAGGATGCGCTCCAGGTTGCGCTCGCCGCTGGCGGGGCGCTTCATGCGCTTGAGCACGTCGGGGTGGCTGTGCTGGAAGGGCACGTCCAGATACGGCAGCACCTTGCCCGTGGCCATGAGCGGGATCACTTCGTCCACGCTCGGGTAGGGGTACACATAGTGCAGGCGCACCCAGGCACCGTAGGGCTCAGCAATCTCGCCCAGCGTCTGCACCAGCTCCAGCATGCGGGTCTTGACGGGCTTGCCGTCCCAGAAGCCGGTGCGGTACTTCACATCCACGCCATAGGCCGAGGTGTCCTGGCTGATGACCAGCAGCTCCTTCACGCCGCCCTCGAACAAGGCCTTGGCCTCGCTGAGCACATCGCCAATGGGGCGCGATACCAGGTCGCCACGCATGGAGGGAATGATGCAGAAGGTGCAGCGGTGGTTACAGCCCTCGCTGATCTTGAGGTAGGCGTAGTGCTTGGGCGTGAGCTTGATGCCCGCCACACCAAAGCCGCCCGGCACCAAATCCACAAACGGATCGTGCGGCTTGGGCAGGTTCAGGTGGACGGCGTCCATCACTTCTTGCGTCGCATGCGGTCCCGTCACGGCCAGCACGCTGGGGTGCATCTGCCGCACCATATTGCCGCCATCGTCACCCGTGCGGGCGCCCAGGCAGCCGGTCACGATGACCTTGCCGTTCTCGGCCAGGGCTTCACCGATGGTGTCCAGGCTTTCCTTGACAGCATCGTCAATGAAGCCGCAGGTGTTGACGATGACCAGGTCCGCGCCCTGGAAGGTCTTGGAGGTTTCGTAACCCTCGGCGCTCAGTTGCGTGAGGATCAGTTCGGAATCAGTCAAAGCCTTGGGGCAGCCCAGGCTGACAAATCCGACTTTGGGTGTTTTGGTGGGGGCAATTGCTTCGCTCATATCCCCGTATTGTCCCAGTTCCGGCGTGGAGCGGTCAGGATTGCTGATTCACTGCAAGGTTTGCCACCTCCCGCAACCTCCGAAACCGGTGCTGCACCAGCCCGCTGCCACCGTTCAAGGACGGCGCCACCACAACAGCGGCGCCACCTGGAGGCCAGGCGTGCAGGCGCCTCGGGGATTATCTTTTCAGTCCAAACGCACCCAACATCTGCTCGGTCTGCTTTTGCATCTGCTCCTGCATCTGCGTGAGCATGGATTGCGATTGCTCGACGTAGTTGCCCATCATGCCCTTGAGCATGGGCGACTGGAGGCTCATGAATTGCGACCACATCTCGGGCGTCACGCTTTGCGACTGTTCGGCCAGCTTGGCCTGCACATCGGTAAAGGCCTGGACGTTCTTCTCCAGGTAGGCGCCCATGAAACCCTGCATGGCATGGCCATAGAACCGGATGATGTTGGCCAACACCGCCTCGGTGAACATCGGGGCGCCGCCCGCCTCCTCTTCCAGAATGATCTGCAGCAGGATGCTGCGCGTGAGGTCTTCGCCTGTCTTGGCGTCGCGCACCACCACGTTCTGGTGGTCCATCACCAACTGGCGCACCTCGGCCAACGTGATGTAGGTGGAGGTGTCTGTGTCGTACAGACGGCGATTGGGGTACTTCTTGATGACACGCTGGGTCGATTTGGACGCAGCGCTTTTCGGTTCGGACACAACGAACTCCTCGGGCTCAAAACCCATGTATTGCAGTGCAGCACATTCTAGGGAGACTGCTGCGCGGCAGCGGCAAAGGAATACCCTGATGATGCCGCGCACCAATGTGTCGCGTGGGCGACTGATGCGCGAGGCGCCGTATGACGTGCAGCCTTTTGCGCTCCGTGCCCCAACAAAAGCCCAGGACGCAAGAAGCCAGAAGCAGAAACGAAAAAGCCACCTTGCGGTGGCTTGCTGCGTGAACACCGATTGCGGTGCTGTGCCAAGTTTTTTTCGGACTGAAAGCTGGTCTCTTTCAGAAAAAACTTGGTAGGCGCGATTGGACTCGAACCAACGACCCCCACCATGTCAAGGTGGTGCTCTAACCAGCTGAGCTACGCGCCTGTCGTTATCAAGACCACGATTATAGCCATAAAAAACAGCCATTCGGGCTCGACGCGCTACAAATCACACAATGCGCGGGGAACGGGCTCACAGGAAAGCCCGCGAGCGCATCACATCAACGCCGGCGGGCAGAACGGACGCCCTGCACACCCGCCACAATGCCCAGCACCTTGTTCAGGCGGCCCGAGTCCGACACTTCCACCGTGAAGGTCATCCAGGCCGTGCCTTTGACGGACTGGGTCTGCACGCCGATCACGTTGGTTTTTTCGCGCGCAAACACTTCCGAGATATCGCGCAACAGGCCCTGGCGGTCGGCGGCTTCCACCGCCACGTCCACCGGGTACACCGCGGTCGATGCCGAAGGCTTGGGCGCTCCCCACTCCACATCGATCACGCGTTCGGCATTGCGTGCTGCCATCTCGCGAAAGTTACTGCAGTCGGCACGGTGCACGCTCACCCCCTTGCCGCGCGTGACAAAGCCACGAATGGTGTCTGGCGGTGCGGGCTTGCAGCACTTGGCCAGTTGCGTCATCAACGAGTCGATGCCCACCACCAGCACACCGCCCTTGGGGGCCGAATCGTTGGTGCGGGTTTTCTTGAGCAGCAGGTAGTCGTCGGGCTGCAGCACGGGCTCGGGCGGGCGCAGCACCGTTTCGATGTTGCGCAGCGAAAACTCGTCCTTGCCCACCACTTCAAACAGTGCATCGGCCGACTTGAAGCCCAGCTGCACCGCCAGGTCATCGAGCTTGACGGCAGTTTTGCCCTCGCGCTGCAGCAGCTTCTCGACCGCCTCACGCCCCCGGGCGATGGTCTCGTGCGTGGCCTGGGCGTTGAACCAGGCGCGCACCTTGGCCTTGGCGCGGTTGCTGGTGAGATAGCCCAGCTCGGCATTGAGCCAGTCGCGCGAGGGGCGCCCTTCCTTGACGGTGGAGATTTCCACCGTCTGCCCGTTCTGCAGCGGCGTGTTGAGCGGCACCATTACGCCATCGACCTTGGCGCCCCGGCAGCGGTGGCCCAGGCTGGTGTGCACCGAGTAGGCAAAGTCCACCGGGGTGGCGCCCTGGGGCAGCTCCACCACGGCCGCATCGGGGGTCAGCACGTAGATGCGGTCCTCGAACAGGCCCCGGTTGGGCAACGCGCCGGCCAGGTCCCGTTCCCATGCCAGCAACTGGCGCAGCACGGCGATCTTGGCGTCGTACTCGCCCGTCGCAGACACACCCGCATAGCCTTTGGCACCAGCCTCCTTGTAGGCCCAGTGCGCTGCCACGCCATGCTCGGCGTGTTCGTGCATGGCCTGGGTGCGGATCTGGATCTCGATGGGCTTGCCGTTGTCGTCCCGCACGATGGTGTGCAGCGACTGGTAGCCGTTCGGTTTGGGCTTGGCGATGTAGTCGTCAAACTCCTCCACGATGGGCTTGAACTGCTCATGTACCCAGCTCAGGGCGGCGTAGCAGTCCTTCACCGTGGGCACCACCACGCGCAACGCGCGGATATCGAACACCTGGTCGAAGTTGAGCGACTTGCCGCGCATCTTCTTGACGATGCTGTAGATGTGCTTGGGCCGGCCCGCGACGGTGGCGCTGATGCTGCGGGCGCGCAGGTCGGATTCGAGCCGCGCGCGCAGCTGCTCCATGTAGACCTCACGCTCGCCGCGCTTTTCGTCGAGCAGGCGGGCCACTTCCTTGTAGGTGTCGGGCTCCAGAAAGCGGAAGGACAAGTCTTCCAGCTCCCACTTCACCTGCCAGATGCCCAGGCGGTTGGCCAGCGGCGCAAACACCTGCAGCGACTCGCGCGCCAGGCTGGGCGACACGGGGCGCTTGCTGGCCGCGTGAAAGCGCAGCGTCTGCAAGCGCGAGGCCAGCCGCAGCATCACCACACGCAGGTCGCGCGAGAAGGCCAGCAGCATCTTGCGCACGTTCTCTGTCTGCACGGCCGGGTCGTCCAGCGGCGCAGCCGCGCGGGCCTGCTGCTGCACGCGCATCAGCTTGGTGGTCTCCACCGCCAACGCGGCAAAGTTGGCGCCAAACGCCTTGGCAATCACTTCCTCGGGCTTGTTCAGATGGATGCAGGCATGCACCAGATAGCTGGCCGCCTG
The DNA here is from genome assembly GCF_056314325.1 of Acidovorax sp. DMC1. Taxonomy (NCBI): domain Bacteria; kingdom Pseudomonadati; phylum Pseudomonadota; class Betaproteobacteria; order Burkholderiales; family Comamonadaceae; genus Acidovorax; species Acidovorax sp. DMC1. Next base: position 63,378 of record NZ_JBQUYO010000012.1, read on the forward strand.
CATGGCTTCAGAGCCGCCAATGCCCTTGAGGATGGCGGCCACCGCATCGGCATGGGCCAGCGTGTTCTCGCCGGAGTCGAGCGTCTCGCCCGCCATCAGCGGTTCGGCAAACGCGCGCGCACGCGCCAGTGCGTTCACCTGCTCCGGCAGGGTGTGGGCCGTGGCGGCGATGAGCTGAGGGACAGCGTCGGTCTGGGGGGTGAGAGACGCTGGCGCAGGGGGGTTGGTTTTCATCCGGCCACAGCACCTTCTGCCGCCAGCAGGAAATCCGCGACTGCGGCGACCTGATCGGGCGCCACCAGCGTGGGCGCGTGACCCACGCCTTCAAACTCCACCACCTGGGCACGGGGCCCGCGCTGCGCCATGGCCTGCGCCGTCTCGCGCGAGAGCAGGTCGGACTGCGCACCGCGCAACAGCAACGTCTGGGCCGTGATGTGGTCATACAGCTGCCACAGCGCCGCCTCGCCCGCCACTGCAGCCTCCTGCGTCAGCGTTTTGAAAGGCACGGCAATCGCCGGGTCATAGTGCAGCGCCAAGCCGCCTCCGGCGGACTGCGGCAGCTCACGCACCATGGCACGCGACAGCTCCAGCCACTGGGCCGGCGTGTGGGGGCCAAAGCTGGTGGAGATAGCCCACATCGCATCGGCCGCCTGCTGCAGCGACGCAAACCGTGCAGGCTGCCCCAGATACTGCCCGATGCGCTGCAGCGCCTGCCACTGGATGACGGGCCCCACATCGTTCAGCACCAACCGGCGCACGGGCACCGGCAAAGGCAGGCCAGGCTGGCCGGTGATGCCCATACCGATGAGCCCGCCCATGCTCGTGCCCACCCAGTCCAGCGTGGTGATCGGGGCTTGCTGGTGCAACTGCGCAAGCAATGCCAGCATGTCCGCCGCATATTGGGGAATCTGGTAGCCCATGGGGTCGGCCAGCCAGTCGCTGCGGCCTCGGCCCACCACGTCGGGGCAGACCACCCGTGCATGCTGGCTCAGCACCCGGGCCAGCACGTCGAAATCCCGCCCCTGGCGCGACAGGCCATGCACGCAGACGATGACATGCGGGTGCACCGGGTTGCCGGTGGCGTTCCACTCCCAGTAAGCCATGCGGTGCTGCTGTGCGGGAGCGGGTGCGCGGTCTGGAGTCTCCGGCGCAGCCGCGGGGCCTGGGCACAGTACGTAGTTCAGCGTAGGTTCAATCATGGGTGCGAAATCCGGGGGCAGCGCTCGATAATGCCGTGGTCGTTGGCACCCATTGCTTGCCCTTGGGTGCCGACTTTTTCTTGCGTTGCATCGTAATTCATTCGGAGAGACTCCCATGCTGAAAGGCAAAACTGCCCTCGTCACCGGCTCCACCAGCGGCATTGGTCTTGGCATCGCCAAGGCCCTGGCGCGCCAGGGTGCCAACATCGTGCTCAACGGCTTTGGCGATGTGGATGGCCCGCGTGCCGAAGTGCTGGCCGCCGGTGAGGCCGCAGGGGCCCAGGTGGCGTACCACGGCGCGGACATGAGCCGTGTGGCCGACATCGAAGACATGATGAAGTACAGCGCCAGCCAGTTCGGCCGCGTGGACATCCTGGTCAACAACGCAGGCATCCAGCATGTGGCCAATGTGGAGAACTTCCCCGTTGAGCGCTGGGACTCCATCATCGCCATCAACCTGACCAGCGCCTTCCACACCTCGCGCCTGGCCCTGCCCGCGATGAAGAGCGCCAACTGGGGCCGCATCATCAATGTGGCGTCGGTGCACGGCCTGGTGGGCTCGGCTCAGAAGTCTGCCTATGTGGCCGCCAAGCACGGCATCGTCGGCCTGACCAAGGTCACCGCTCTGGAAAACGCCACCACGGGCGTGACCTGCAATGCCATCTGCCCTGGCTGGGTGCTGACGCCGCTGGTGCAAAAGCAGGTGGATGCCAAGGCCGCTGAACATGGCATCTCCAACGAAGAAGCCAAGAAGCTGCTGCTGGGCGAAAAGGAGCCTTCCATGCAGTTCACTACGCCCGAAGAGCTGGGCGAACTGGCCGTGTTCTTCTGCTCCCCCGCCGCCAACAACGTGCGTGGCGTGGCGTGGAACATGGACGGTGGCTGGGCTGCGCAGTAAGCCTGCGCGGAGCCTGCACAGAGCATTTAGCTCTATTTTTGATAGCTGCCAGCGCTTATTGCACTAGCGCTTGCAGCCATTTTCACCTCAAACAGGGCAAATCAGCGGCCCGGGTGCCCTCAGCGCATCTGCACTGAGCCCGACACGTTCACCGTGACCTGGGCCTTGCCCGCTTCCACCGGCACAGCAGAGTCCGAGAACGACGCCACCTTGGCCTCGGCCGCCATCATGCGGGGTCGGGGGCCGGGCGACATTTCATTACTGTTCACGGCCACTTCGCGCAGGCTGTAGTTGGCAAATCCAAAGCCCTTGGCCAGCTCGGCGGCCCGGGCCTTGAACTGCTCGATGGCCTGGGTCTGGGCCTCGGATTCCACCTTGGCGCGGGCTTCGCGCGACAGGCCAAACGCCACCTGGCTGATCGCCAGGGTCTGGATCTTGCCGGCAGTGGCCGTGATGCGTGCAAAGTCACGCCCCTCCAGCACCAGTTCGGCACGTCCCTGCCAACCGTTGATCTTGCCGTCCTTGCCGTAGCGCGGGTACAGCCCGAACGGGCCAGTGCGCATATCCAGCTGGCCGGGCTGCGCATTGCGCTTGGCCTCCGTCAGGGCCGCGTCTAACGCCTGCTTGAGCTGGGTCTGCACGGTGGCCGCATCGGCAGCCTCCTTGCTGGTAGCGAGGTTGAGCACCAGCAGATCCTGCTGCACCTCCACCGTGCCTGTGGCCGACAACTGCACAACATTGCGCAGCTCAGGCGCTGGTGCATTTTGGGCAAACGCGGCACTTGCGCAGGCAATCAATGCGCTGGCAGCTATCAATTTGGTAGTGTTTTTCATCATCACGCGGTCCTTGTCATCGGTGCACGTCCTGGTTGCCAGGAGTGCGGGACACCACCTTAACCGCTGTGCGCGACGCCCTTGACAAAGCCATGTCGCACGAGGTGCGAAGCTGGGCAAAACTTGTAACAGTTGGTCAAACCTGGCCTTCAAACCCGAACTTCGGCGTTCCAACTGGTCAGAATTGGCTCTGTTACAAATTGGACTTGAGATCAACATGGCCACAACACCCAATCGCACCGACAAAGTTCTGGTAGTGGACGACGACGCGCGCATCCGCGACCTGCTGCGTCGCTACCTCACCCAAGAGGGTTTTGAAGTCATGGTTGCCGAAGACGGCAAGGCCCTCAACCGCCTGCTGCTGCGCGAAACGGTGGACATCATCGTGCTGGACCTGATGATGCCCGGCGAAGACGGTCTGTCGATCTGCCGCCGCCTGCGCGCCGCCAACGACCGCACCCCCATCATCATGCTCACCGCCAAGGGCGAGGACGTGGACCGCATCGTGGGCCTGGAAGTGGGCGCCGACGATTACCTGGGCAAGCCCTTCAACCCGCGCGAACTGCTCGCCCGCATCCACGCCGTGCTGCGCCGCCGCCCTGCGCAAGAAGCCCCGGGCGCCCCCTCGGGCGACAACGAAGTGGTCACCTTTGGCCCCTTCACCTTCGACCTGGGTACCCGCGCCCTGCAGCGCAATGGCGAAGAGCTGCCCCTGACCACCGGCGAATTCGCCATGCTCAAGGCCCTGGTGCGCCACCCGCGCCAGCCCCTGTCGCGCGAAAAGCTGGCACTGCTGGCACGCGGCCGCGAGTTCGAGCCCTTTGACCGCAGCCTGGACGTGCAGGTCTCTCGCCTGCGCAAGCTGGTGGAAGTAGACGCCGCAGCGCCCCGCTACATCCAGACCGTCTGGGGCGTGGGCTACGTGTTCGTACCGGACGGAACGAGCTGATAGTTCATGGCCAACACTGAGGGCAAGCCGAGATCTTCGTCCCGCAAGCATGTCACCGCCCCCTCCGACGCCACCAGCCCTGCCCCGCTGGAGGCCATTCGGCGGGCGCGGGAACAGCGTGCGCGCGTCGGTCTGAACCTTTTCTGGCGCACGTTTTTTCTGCTGGCCCTGCTGCTGGTGGGCAGCATCCTGGCGTGGTTGCAGACCCTGCGCGCGCTGGAGTTCGAACCGCGCACACTGCAGACCGCGCAGCAGATTGCATCGCTGGTCAACCTGAGTCGCGCGGCGCTGGTGCACTCCGACGCCATCGCGCGCGTGTCGCTCATCAAGACCATGGCCGACCAGGAGGGTGTGCGCATCCTGCCACGTGAGCCCAAAGACAAGTACGCACTGCTAGACCCCACCGCCCTGGGCAACCGCTTGACCGACGAGCTGACCATGCGCCTGGGCCCCGACACCATCGTCGCGCAAAGCGTGAACGGAGAAAACGGCCTGTGGGTCGGCTTCAACATCAATGGCGACCCCAACTGGCTGCTGATGGACCGCTCGCGCTTCAGCCCGGCAGGCGGGCGCACCTGGCTGATCTGGCTGATCACGGCCGCCGCGCTGTCGCTGGCCGGTGCCGCTGCGATTGCGCGGCTGATCAACCGCCCGCTCAAGCAGCTGTCGTATGCGGCCAACCGGGTCAAAGACGGTGACTTTGCTGCCAGCCACCTGGACGAAGAAGTGGTGACCAGCGAAATCCGCGAGGTGAACATCGGCTTCAACCGCATGGCCCAAAAGCTGGCCAAGCTGGAACAGGACCGCGCCGTGATGCTGGCAGGCATTTCGCACGACCTGCGCACGCCCCTGGCGCGCCTGCGGCTGGAGACGGAAATGAGCGTGACCGACGAAGTGGCCCGCGAGCACATGGTCGCCGACATCGTGCAGCTCGACGCCACCATCGACAAGTTCCTGGACTACGCACGGCCCGACCACGTGACGCTCACGCCTGTGAACCTGCATGCGGTGGTGTCATCGTGTGTGTATGCCGTGCAGGACCACCGCGAGCTGCAGATCACCATGGCGGTGCCGGAAGACCTGAACGTGCTGGCCGATGAAGTGGAACTGGCCCGGGTGATCTCCAACCTGCTGGAAAACGCGAGGCGCTACGGCAAGAACGAGGACACGGGCATCACCAACGTGGACATCGCCGCCAAGAGCCGCGAAAACTGGGTGCTGATCAAGCTGCGCGACCATGGCCCGGGCGTGCCGCCCGAGCAACTGTCCAACCTGACCAAGCCTTTCTTCCGGGGCGACTCGGCACGCACGGCGGCGGCGGGCGCGGGCCTGGGGCTGTCGATTGTGGACAAGACGGTGCAGCGCATGGGCGGCATCTTTGCGCTGGCCAACTCCAGCACCGGCGGCCTGGTGGCCCACCTGCAACTGCAGCGCGCCACCAGCCTGCCTGAGGGGGTGGACCCCAAGCAGCGCCTGCAGCGCCCGTCCGTCAAGCGCCAGTTGCCCCGGCGACGGGCGGAAGACCGGATGGCGTGATCCCCCAGCCCTGCATCAACAACAAAGCCCTCCATTGGAGGGCTTTGTGTTTTCCACCCGCCTCAGCGCACCATACAAGGCGACTTGTTATTGAACTTCCAGCCGGGGATCAGGTACTGCATGGCGATGGCATCGTCGCGTGCGCCCAGGCCATGCTGCAGGTACAGGCGGTGGGCGCGCTCCACTTCGTCCATGTCCAGCTCCACACCCAGACCCGGCTTCTCGGGCAGGTCGATGAAACCATTCTTGATCTGAAACGGCTGCTGGGTCAGGCGCTCGCCGTCCTGCCAGATCCAGTGCGTGTCGATGGCCGTGACGCGCCCCGGCGCGGCAGCGCCCACATGGGTGAACATCGCCAGCGAGACATCGAAGTGGTTGTTGGAATGCGAGCCCCAGGTCAGGCCAAAGGCCTGGCACATCTGCGCCACGCGCACCGATCCGGCCATGGTCCAGAAGTGCGGGTCGGCCAGCGGAATGTCCACCGACTGCAGTGCCAGGCTGTGCGCCATTTCGCGCCAGTCGGTGGCCACCATGTTCGTTGCAGTCGGCAGTCCGGTCGCACGGCGGAACTCGGCCATCACCTCGCGGCCCGAGAACACGCCTTCGGCGCCGCAAGGGTCTTCGGCATACGCCATCACGCCATGCAGGTCGCGCGTGAGGCGGATGGCATCCTTCAGCAGCCAGCCGCCGTTGGGGTCCAGCGTCACGCGCGCTTCAGGGAAGCGCTCGTGCAGCGCGCGGATGGCCTCGACCTCTTCTTCGCCACGCAGCACACCGCCCTTGAGCTTGAAGTCAGCGAAGCCATAGCGCTGGTACGCGGCCTCGGCCAGGCGCACGATGCCCTCGGCGGTCATGGCCTTTTCGTTGCGCAGGCGGAACCAGTCGTTGTCGGCGCCGGGCTCAGTGCGGTAGGCCAGGTCGGTTTGGGTGCGGTCGCCCACATAAAAAAGGTAGCCCAGCATCTGCACTGACGTGCGCTGCACGCCTTCGCCCAGCAGCGCGGCCACGGGCACGTTCAGGTGCTGGCCTAACAGATCGAGAAACGCCGACTCCACCGCCGTCACGGCATGGATGGTGATGCGCAGGTCAAAGGTCTGCAGGCCGCGCCCGCCCGCGTCGCGGTCGGCAAACTGTGCGCGCATGGCGTTGAGCACGGCATTGTGGTGGCCGATGGGCTGGCCCACGATGAGCGGTCGCGCATCCTCGATGGTCTGGCGGATCTTCTCGCCGCCAGGTACCTCGCCAACGCCAGTGTTGCCCGCGCTATCGCGCAGGATGAGCAGGTTGCGCGTGAAGAACGGGCCGTGCGCGCCGCTCAGGTTCATGAGCATGCTGTCGTAGCCCGCCACGGGCACCACGCGCAGCTCGGTGATGACGGGGGTGCTGGTGGCAGAAGGATGGGAAGAGTTGGTCATGGTGGTCAGAAAACGAAGATGAGGCGCACCCCGGCGCCTCGTGGCAGAGCTCAATCAGCGGTGATTTTTCGGGTCTCGATCACGGTCTTCCAACGGGCGAATTCGCGCGCCTGGTAGGCGGTGAAGGCTTCGGGCGTGCTCGCCACAATCTCCAGGCCCTGGTCCAGCATGCGCTTCTTCACGGCGGGGTCGTTGATGGCAGCGATGGCGGCGTCCGACAGCTTCTTCTTGATCGCAGGGGGCAGGCCCTTGGGCGCGGCCATGCCCTGCCACGAATACACCTCGGCACCAGTCACGCCGGCCTCAGCCAAGGTGGGTACATCGGGCAGCACGGGGCTGCGCTTGTCACCCGTTACAGCAATCGCATGCAGCTTGCCCGCGCGAATGTGCTGCAGCACGGCGTTCACGTTCTGGAACGAGAACTCCACCTGTCCGCCCAGCAGGTCGTTGATGGCCGGCGCGCCGCCCTTGTAGGGGATGTGCAGGCCTTCCGTGCCGGTCTGCTGCCAGAACACCTCGGCCGAGAGATGGTCCGAAGAGCCGTTGCCCGAGCTGGCAAAACTCACCTTGCCCGGGTTGGCCTTGAGCTGGGCGATCACCTCCTTCACGGTGCGCGCCTTCTGGCCGGGGGCGGCCACCAGCACGTTGGGCGCCTGTACCGGCACGGTGATGTAGTCAAAGTCCTTGAGGGCGTCGTACGGCACGGTCTTCAGCAGGTGCGGAGCCACGACAAAGGCGCCCAGCGACGACACCAGCAGCGTGTAGCCATCGGCCGGTGCGCGCTTGACCATCCCCGCCCCCAGCGTGCCCGTGGCACCGGGGCGGTTGTCCACCACGAAGTTCTGGCCCAGCTTGTCGCCCATGTGTTGGGCCATGGCGCGGGCCACCATGTCGGTGGAGCCGCCGGCCGGGAACGGCACGACGATGGTCACGGGCTTATCGGGCCAGGTGGCGGCGGGCGCACTGGTCTGAGCGGACGCGGCAAACGCAAGGCCGCAAGCGGCAGCAACGAGCAACAGTTTCTTGGCAATCAACATGAGGATGTCTCCGAAAGTGGTGATGGCAGACCCTCTGCGGGGCCTTGGGTGTGGATGGGGAGGGAAATGAATCAGCAGGCCGCGCTCATTGCGGCCCGAGCTTGTCAATCAGCGCCTTGAGCTCTTCCATCTCGCTGGGCTTGAGGTCCACCAGCGGTGCCCGCACCGGCCCACCGTCATGGCCCACGATGCGTGCCCCCGCCTTGATGATCGACACCCCATAGCCCTCCACCCG
>NZ_JBQUYO010000013.1:0-62184 GCF_056314325.1 Acidovorax sp. DMC1
TGACCAGCGAGGTCTCGCCTGCGGTCAGGGCCGCATCGGATACCACCACGGTAGCGGTGGGGCGCTGGCTGTCGATGGCGTAGTTGTTGGAGTCGGTGGTGCCCGTGCCTGCGTTGCCTGCGGTATCGATCACCCCGGTGTTGTCAAGGGTGATGAGGTTGGTGGTGTCGGTGATGCCCGCGTTCGGGGTGAAGGTCGCGGTGTAGGTGATATTGTCGCTGGTGCTCAAGCCGCTCAAGGCGCCATTCTCCGACGTCAGATCGGCGAGGGAGAAGCCGGTGACGGCTTCGCTGAAGGTGATGGTGACCAACGAGGTCTCGCCAATTGCCAGTGCAGTGTCCGCCACCACCACGGTGGCTGTGGGACGCTGGGTGTCGATGGCGTAGTTGTTGGAGTCCGTGGTGCCGGTGCCTGCCGTGCTCCCAGCGTTGGTGACACCGGTGTTTTCCAGGGTGATAACGTTGGTGGGGTCGTCAATACCAGCCGTGGGGGTGAAGGTCGCCGTCCAGGTGATGCCACCGTCGCTGGAAGACGCTGCGCTGAGCGTGCCATTGGCAACGGTGAGGTCGCTGTTGTCAAAGCCAGTGACCGCTTCGCTGAACGTGATGGTCACGCCGGAGGTCTCACCTGCAGCCAGCGCGGTGTCTGCGACGACGATGCTGGCCGTAGGGCCCATCGTGTTGACGGTGTAATTGTTGGAGTTGGTGGTGCCCGTGCCCGCGTTGCCCGCTTGGTCAGTCACACCCGTGTTGTCCAACATGATGACATTGTTGGCGTCGTTGACGCTGGCCGTTGGGGTGAGGGTCGCAGTCCAGGTGATGCCGCCATCGCTGGAAGAGACCGCGCTGAGTGTGCCGTTGTCCACCAAGAGGTCGGCATTGGTAAAGCCCGTGACGGCTTCGCTGAAGGTGATGGTGACCAGGGACGTTTCGCCGCCGGTCAGGTCTGCGTCTGCCACCACCACGGTGGCGGTGGGGCGCTGGGTGTCCACCGCGTAGTTGCCACTGGTGGCGCTGCCGGTGCCAGCATTGCCCGCTGCATCAGTGATGCCCGTGTAGTCCAGCGTGAGCACATTGCTGGCAGCCAAGGTACTGGCGCTGGGTGTCAGTGTGGCTGTCCAGGTAACGCCGCCGTCGCTGCTACTCAGGCCGGAGAGAGATCCATTGGGAACCGTCACATCTGCGGTGGTGAAGCCACTCACGGGTTCGGTGAACGTAAAGGTGACCGTGGCCGTGTCACCAATGCGCAAGGCGGTGTCGCTGATGGTGATCGCCGAGGCTAGCGTCGGGCGCACCCCGTCAATGGCGTAGTTGTTGGAGTCCGTGGTACCTGTACCCGCATTGCCTGCTGCATCAACAACGCCGGTGTTGTCCAGAGTGATGACGTTGGCGGCGTCCGTGACGCTGGCTGTGGGTGTAAAGGTTGCCGTCCAGGTAGTACCGCCGTCGCTGGAGGACACGGCGCTGAGTGTGCCGTTGGCGATGCTGAGGTCGGCGTTGGTGAAGCCCGTAACGGCCTCGCTGAAGGTGATGGTGACGCCGGAGGTTTCTCCGATGGCCAGCGCGGTGTCCGCCACCACCAGGGTGGCTGTGGGGCGCGCGGTATCGATGACGTAGTTGTTGGAGTTCTGGGTGCCCGTGCCGGTGGCCGCCGTGGTGACCATGGCCACGCCCGCCATGTTCAGGACGATCAGGTTGGTCGTGTCGGTGACACCGGCCGTGGGCGTAAAGGTGGCCGTCCAGGTGATACCGCCATCGCTGGAACTGACGGCGCTCAGGCTGCCATTGGCGATGCTCAGGTCCGCATTGGTGAACCCGGTCACCGCCTGGGAGAAGGTGAACGTGACCAGCGAGGTTTCTCCCGCAGCCAGCGCTGTGTCGGCGACCACCACGGTGGCGGTGGGTCGCACGACGGCAGCCACAGTGATGTCGTCCACATAGATGGAAATGTCGGTCTCCCCGCTCTGGCGCACGATACGCACTTCATCCAGGTTCTGCCAAGCGTTGCCGGAGACCGTGACCAGGTTGCCGTTGTTGGGATATGTGCCTGCGGTGAAGTTCTGCGTGGCGCCACTGACAGCGCTGCCGTTGCGATAGCCCACCAGGCGATAGTCAGCGCCGCCCGACAGGTACTGTTCAACAACGATGGACTGGAACGCAAACTCCGATCCATCCGAAGCCGCCAGCACAGCAGCGGCTTGCCCCGTCCCCGCTGCATAACTGCCGTTGAGCAAGGCCGCGTGATCGCTTCCGTCGTTCGCCAGGGAGGATTCGTCAGTGCGATTGGTCACATCGACATAGCTGTTCACGCCGGTGTCGAGGGCGCCGTTGGCATCCAACAAGGAGAAGGTCCAGCCATTGATGACGCGTGCCTGACCGGGGGTGCCGAAGCTGTGACCGGAACCATCCACCGTGACACCGTCGAAGGTCTCCGTGGTCGGCGCCGCCAGCAAATGGGCATAAGTCACCCTATCGCCAACACCAAACAGCCCCGCTTCAATGCTGCCAGTGTGACGTTCGAGCTCCCAATCGCCTCCCAGGAGACTTGACCCGGTCGGGTTGGTAGAAGCCGCCACATCGCCCTCGGTCAACGACGACATTTCGCTGACAAAAAGTGCCCCTGCCTCACCCTCGGCCAGATTACAGCCATACAACAGGATGTCGCCATACTCCCCAAGCGCCTGGCCAATGCGCGCCAGCGCCTCGGCCTCTCCAGCCAAGGCCCCCTGGTCCAAGACCCTCGCGCCAAGTGTCAATTGCGCCTGCCCCCCGTGGCTGAAGATATGCAGCGCGTCAATGCCGCTTCGGCCTTCCAGATGCTGAACAATCAGCGCTAGGCCATCTTGACCGCCATCCAGCACCACCACTTCGGCCCCTGCTGGCAAGCCAGCTACAAGCGATTGCCAATCAGGCAAATCATCGAAAACAAAAACCACCTGGGTTTTGGCCGACACGCTGGCTGGAGCGGGTGGGAATGTGGTGGAGTCGCTGCTGTTCTGGGTCATATGTGACTTTCTGGTGCGATGAAGGCCACTGCCTGCAACTTGCCGGGCGTAGGCTGAAACGAGAAGGCGGAAACAGGATTCACAAAAAATGCCTCAGGAACATTTCCGGGCAGCATGCGAGCGGAAGTTTTTGGCTTCAGGCAATTGCCTGCGACGGCCCCTAGTGGAGCGCAACCAATTTTTACCAGAAAGTTACACATCTTCCCCGAACTTTTCGCACCAGCGCCTTTCGTGGATTCCCTCGCTCCAAAAAAAACCCCTGCGGGCACCAGCCGACAGGGGTTGAGCACGTAGGGTGTTGAAGCCCCAGGATTTACCAGCGGTCCGACCGCATGCGCAGCTCCCAGTTGCCGCTGCGCAGTTCGTACACCCCCACGGCGCCGTAGCGCTGCTCACCCTTGTCGTCCCAGGTCATGGTGCCAATCACCGGGGCGTAGCCGTTGATGCTGTGCAGCGCTTTGGTGATGTCCTTGGGGTCGGCGGACTTGGCTTTCTGGATGGCGGCCGAGAGCACGTAGGTGCTGTCGTAGCTGTAGTGGCCGCCATAGGCAGGAGGCTTCTTGAAGGCTGCGATGTACTTTTCAAGGAAGGTCTTGCCGGTGGTGAACTCCTTGGCTTCCAGCACGGGCGAGGTGGCGTACAGCCCCTGCACGATGCCTGCGCCCTTGGTCATGTCGGTGGTCTTGATGGTGTCGCCGCCCAGCAGGCTGACCTTGGTGTGGTCTACCTTCTTGAGCGATTCGAGCAGCGCCAGGGCCTGGAAGTCGTTGAGGGTTGAGACGATCACCTCCACATTGGCCGCCTTGAGTTCACCAGCCAGTTCGTCAAAGGCCACGGTCTTGTCGTCGAACGACTTGCGCACCACCACTTCTTTTTTCTCGGCCTTGAGCTGCGCTGCAGCACCGTCAGCCAGGCCCTTGCCGTAGGGCGTGCCGTCGTCCAGCGCGGCGTAGCGGTTGGCGCCCAGTTGCGTGGCGGCAAACGAGCCGATGGCGCGCGCCTGCAAGGTGTCGTTGGCCACCATGCGGAACGTGGTGGGGAACCCGAGCTGCGTGAACTTGGGGTTGGTGGAGATGGCGATCTGGGGAATGTCTTTGGCGGCATAGATGGGGGCGGTCTCGATGCTCACGCCCGAGTTGAGGTGGCCCACCACGGCCACCACTCCCGCATCCACCAGCTGCTGCGCCACAGCCTTGCCGGTGGTGGCGTCGGCCTTGTCGTCCACGGACACGACCTCCAGCGTCACGCGTTTGCCGTCCACGGTGTAGCCGGACTTGTTGAGTTCATCCACCGCCAGCTTCACGCCGTTGAGCAGATCCTGCCCCAGGGCGCCCAGCGGGCCAGAAAGGGGCTGCGCTACACCAATTTTGATGGTGTCCGGCACCTTGCCGCATCCGGTCAGGAGTGCGGCAGTCGCCACTGCGGTCAAGGCCATGCTGGCCGAGAAGCGGCGCCGGTTGATGTGCTTGTTCATGCAAAAAACTCCATTTCAGTGTGACTGTGTGTGCAGATGTATATGCGACGCCCTGCTGGGCGGGCTACCGGGTATGCCCTCCCACGGTGTCAGTATTAGCAACTTTCAGGCCCTGCAACGGGGCCCAGTACCGCGAGGCGCAGCGGGCTTGTGGCCGGGATAACCCGGAGCGCAGGGAGGCTGCAAGGGCCCGCGGAGGGTGTGCACCACCCCGGCGCACCAATTTGTGGCGTAAAAATTGCTTATCCTCGCCGGTATGAATGAGGCTTTGCGCATCGTGGTGGTGGCCCCGGATCTGGCAGTCGCCGACCCTGACGACGAACACTCCGTGGAACAGGCGGAGCGGTCGCGGGCGCTGCGCATCGGGCTGCTGGAGAACAACTTCAACCTGGTGGCCACGCTGCCCGCCGACGTGTTTCTGAGCGAGCGCATTGCCCAGCTCCAGCCCGACCTGATCATCGTGGACGCCGAGAGCGAGGCCCGCGACGCACTGGAGCATGTGGTGATGGCCACACGCGACGAACGCCGCCCCATCGTGATGTTCACCAACGATGAAGACACCTCGCACGTGAAGGACGCGGTGGCGGCCGGTGTGTCTGCCTACATCGTGGCGGGCCTGGCACCGCAGCGCATCCGCCCCATTCTGGACGTGGCCATGGCCCGCTTCCAGCACGAGCAGGCGTTGCGCGCCGAGCTGGCCGACGCCAAGACCGAGCTCAAAGACCGCAAGACCATCGACCGCGCCAAGGGCCTGTTGATGCAGCGCCAGGGTCTGACCGAACAGGCCGCCTACGAAAAGCTGCGCAAGACCGCCATGGACAAGGGCTTGAAGCTCGTGGACGTGGCCCAGCGCATGCTGGACGTGATGGATCTGCTGGGATAAAACCAGAGACCCCCCCCTGAGCGGCTGCGCCGCTTCCCCCTTCTCTCGAATGACTGCGTCATTCGGGAAGGGGGACGATGCCCTCGCACGCAAGCGAAGCGCCGCATACGCGGCTCGGCGGCCATTGCTTGGCATCCCTCGCCTGGGCCGCGCCCAATTCCAAGGCCCCTCCCAAATGGTGCGCCGCACAAAGGCAGTGCGACCACACTGATCACAACAAGAACACCCCTGCTGCAAGCCCCGCAGACGTGTAGCGCTTATCAATCAACCGCAGACAGCTATTCATTCCATAGCAACCAACGCTCCAATATGGCGCAGCGCACGCTGGCACGCGCTTTGCATTGCACAGTGCAAGACCAATGCAGGTCTGACCACTGACAGCACTGACCCAACGGCGGGCCGGTGCTGGCAAGGAGCCCCGGCCCCGTTCCAGGCTTCACCCAGGACAAAGGCGTCCCCACCCGCTCCCGGCGTTGCTTTGATGCAGCCAGGCGCGGTGTGAGGACGCCTTTTTTGTTTTTCACGCCACCAGGGATGCCCCATGACCGATCTGTTGAAAACCAGCCTCAACCGCCGCACCGTGCTGCAGGCCGCCACCGTGGGCGCTGTGGGTGTGAGCCCCGCGCTGCGCGCGCTTGTCCACGCAGCGGGCTCCGACGCCCCCGAGAAGAAGGAAGTCAAGATCGGCTTCATTCCGCTGACCGACTGCGCCAGCGTGGTCATGGCCTCGGTGCTGGGCTTTGACAAGAAATACGGCGTGACCATCGTCCCCAACAAGGAAGCCAGCTGGGCTGGCGTGCGTGACAAGCTGGTCAACGGCGAACTGGACTTTGCCCACGTGCTCTACGGCTTGGTCTACGGGGTGCACCTGGGCACCGCCGGTCCCAAGAAGGACATGGCCGTGCTGATGAACTTGAACAACAACGGCCAGGCTATCACCCTCTCCAAGGCCCTGGCCGACAAGGGCGCCGTGGATGGCCCGTCCCTGGCCAAGCTCATGGCCAGCGAGAAGCGCGAATACACGTTTGCGGGCACCTTCCCCACCGGCACCCACGCGATGTGGATGCACTACTGGCTGGCGGCTGCGGGCATCAACCCGCTGTCGGGCGCCAAGCTCATCACCGTGCCGCCGCCCCAAATGGTGGCCAACATGCGGGTGGGCAACATGGACGGCTTTTGCGTAGGCGAGCCCTGGAACCACCGCGCCATCATGGACGGCATCGGCATCACGGCCAACACCACGCAGGACATCTGGAAGGACCACCCCGAGAAAGTGCTGGGCACCACGGCCGAGTTCGTCAAGAAGTACCCCAACACCACGCGCGCCGTGATGATGGCCGTACTCGAAGCCAGCCAGTGGATCGATGCCAGCCTCTCCAACAAGATGAAGATGGCCGAGACCGTGGCCGGCAAGGCGTACGTGAACACGGGCGTGGACGCCATCAACCAGCGCATCCTGGGCCGCTACCAGAACGGCCTGGGCAAGACCTGGGACGACCCCAACCACATGAAGTTCTTCAACGACGGCGCGGTGAACTTCCCCTACCTGTCGGACGGCATGTGGTTCCTGACCCAGCACAAGCGCTGGGGCCTGCTCAAGAGCCACCCCGACTACCTGGCCGTGGCCAAGGAGGTCAATCAGGTCGATCTGTACAAGTCGGTGGCCAGCGCCATGAAGATCAGCGTGCCCAAGGATGTGCTGCGCACCAGCAAACTCATCGACGGCGTGGTGTGGGACGGCAAGGACCCCGCCAAGTACGCCGACGGCTTCAAGATCAAGGCCTGACGGCAACCCTGCCCCAGCGCCCGCCCGGCCACCCCGCAAGCAAGCCCTGCACAGGAGAAAACCATGGTCAGTGCCGTCTTTCACTCCCCGTTGGATGCAGCCCCCGTGGCCGCACAGAATGCTATGAATACTGTAGCTGCAAGCGCATCATCCACTAGCGCAAGAAGCCAAAAGGCTGCGATATCTGCCCCCAAGGCACCTGCAACGCCCTCCAGCGTGGCCACTGGCCGCGACTGGTCCGCCCTCTCGCGCAGCTTCTGGCTGGCCGTGCTGCCGCCGCTGTGTGGCCTGGGCCTGCTCATCGGCCTGTGGGCGGTGGTCTCCACCACCACGGGCGGCAGCATCCCCAGCCCCAAGGACACCTGGCTGCAGGCGCTGGAGGTGTTCAGCAACCCCTTCTACCGCAACGGCCCCAACGACCAGGGCGTGGGCTGGAACGTGCTGATGAGCCTGCAGCGCGTGGCCATCGGCTTTGGCATGGCGGCGCTGGTGGGCATTCCCGCGGGCTTCGTGATCGGGCGCTTCAGCTTTCTGTCGCGCATGTTCAACCCGCTGATCAGCCTGCTGCGCCCCGTGTCGCCACTGGCCTGGTTGCCCATCGGCCTGCTGGTGTTCAAGGGCGCCAACCCCGCCGCCACCTGGACCATCCTCATCTGCTCCATCTGGCCCATGATCATCAACACCGCCGTGGGCGTGCAGCGCGTGCCGCAGGACTACATGAACGTGGCCCGCGTGCTGAACCTGAGCGAGTGGAAGATCGCCACCAAGATCCTCTTCCCCGCCGTGCTGCCCTACATGCTGACCGGCGTGCGCCTGGCCGTGGGCACCGCGTGGCTGGTGATCGTGGCGGCCGAGATGCTGACCGGCGGCGTGGGCATCGGCTTTTGGGTGTGGGACGAGTGGAACAACCTCAACGTCAAGAACATCATCATCGCGATCTTTGTGATCGGCATCGTCGGGCTGCTGCTGGAGTACGCGCTCATCAAGCTGGCCACCGCATTTACTTTTGAAGAGGTGAAAGCATGAACACGAGCGCTACAGCATCCGCACACCCCTCCATGAGCACCAAGTTCATCGAGATCCACGGCGTCGAGCAGACCTTCAAGACGGCCAAGGGCTTGTTCCCGGCGCTGCGCGACATTCACCTGACGATTGCCAAGGGCGAGTTCGTCGCGCTCATCGGCCACTCGGGCTGCGGCAAGTCCACCCTGCTCAACCTGATCGCGGGCCTGACCACGCCCACCAATGGCGCGCTGCTGTGCGCCAACAAGGAAATCAAGGGCCCGGGGCCGGAGCGCGCGGTGGTGTTCCAGAACCACTCGCTGCTGCCCTGGCTCACCTGCTTTGACAACATCTACCTCGCGGTGGAGCGCGTGTTTGGCGCCAAGGAAAGCAAGGCCCAGCTCAAGGCCCGCACCGATGCCGCGCTGGCGCTGGTGGGCCTGACCCACGCGGGTCAAAAGCGCCCCGGCGAAATCTCGGGCGGCATGAAGCAGCGCGTGGGCATTGCACGGGCGCTCTCCATGGAGCCCCAGGTGCTGTTGATGGACGAGCCCTTCGGCGCGCTCGACGCCCTGACCCGCGCCAAGCTGCAGGACGAGTTGCTGGAGATCGTGGCCCGCACCCAAAGCACCGTGGTCATGGTGACCCACGACGTGGACGAGGCCGTGCTGCTGTCCGACAAAATCGTGATGATGACCAACGGCCCGGCCGCCACGATTGGCGAGGTGCTAACCGTCGACTTGCCCCGCCCCCGCAAACGCGTGGAACTGGCCGAAGACCCGCAGTACGTGCACTATCGCAAGGCGGTGATCGACTTTCTCTATACGCGGCAGGGCCACGTCGAAAAAGCTGCCTGAGCGGCCAGCTCAGACACCGCGCAGACCACCAAAAGGAAAGGGCACTGACCAGATCGGTCAGAGCCCTTTTTGTTTAGGTACCCATGCCAGAACCATAGCCCCCCCCCAAGGGGCGCCCCATCGCGCCGGGTGCGTCCCCCTTCCCGAACGGCACAACCCTTCAGAGAAGGGGCAGAAGGCGCATAGCGCCTCGGGGAGCTGCCCTCAATGGCTCCCGGTGATGTAGTTCTCCAACTGCTCAATGATGAATTTCTGCTCGGAGATGATGTCCTTGACCAGGTCGCCAATGGAAATCATGCCCACGAGCTTGCCGCCATCCACCACGGGCAGGTGGCGCAGGCGGTTGTTGCTCATGAGCTGCATGCACTGCTCGCTGGTCTGGTCCGGGCGCACAAACATCACGGCCGAGGTCATCACATCCTTGACCTGGGTGACGGCCGACGTGCGCCCCATGAGGGCAATTTTGCGGGCGTAGTCCCGCTCGGTGAAGATGCCGACGATGGACGCACCCTCGGTCACGATGAGCGCACCGATGCCCTTGTCGGCCATGAGCTGGAGGGCATCCAGCACGGAGGCAGCAGGGCTGATGGTGTGGACGGTGGCGTCGGGTTTGGACTGAAGAATCTTGGCGACTGCGGTCATGGAAACCTCCCTCGTGAAAACGGAAACAGGCACAGAGAGATTTCAGCCCATAAGCCCCGTGGGCGCAACCCACGCAAGCCCCATGTGCGGCGCTTTTTGAGCGTGCTGTTGCGCGGCGAACGCAACGGATGTTTCTGCGCCGTTGCATAGCGCACGCTGCGAAACAAACTGAAAAGAAGCGAAACCGCGGCGAGACGACGCCCCCGGGCTGCCCCGGCACGATGGAGCCCATGTTCACCGCACCGACCACACACCTCTTTCCGGCATCTGCGGCTTGCCAGCGCCCAGCGGTTTCCATGGCAAACCGCCACGGTTCCGAAGGCCGGCAAACACGGCAGACAGTCCGAAAGATTGTTTCCAATACTGGAACAGTTAGTTCGCGACTCAGTGGTTTTTCTCTGAACAGCACCGGCGTACAGTTCATCCCATCGATGAGCCGAACCCGCAAGGCGACTCACCGAACCCGGTGCGAAGCGAGTCGTTTCTGATCTTCACCCGGTTTTTTGAGACGCTTTTTTAACTTCAAGGATTTCCATCATGAACAACACCGCACGTTTCCTGTCTATCGCCGCTGTCGCTGCTTTCGCCTCTTTTGGCGCCCAGGCTGACGAAGCCGACGCTTCGCAATTCGCCACCCAATTCCAGACCAGCCGCACCCGCGCTGAAGTGATCGCTGAAGCCACCACCGCCGTGCAAATGCGCAGCCAAGAGCCCGCTGGCTCCCGCGTGGTGACCTACAAGTCCACGGCTGACCGCGCTGCCGTGCGTGCTGAAGCTGCTGCACAAGCCATGCGCACTGGCCGCGTGGGCCCCGCTGAAGGCGGCTGATTCAACCCGTTGAATCCACCACGTCACCCACCGCGTATTCCAGACACATCGTCCCCAATTTTTTGAATTTCACAGGAGTTTCATCATGAACAACGCTGCCCGTTTCCTCTCCATCGCTGCTGTGGCTGCTTTCGCCTCTTTTGGTGCCCAGGCTGACGAAGCCGATGCTTCGCAATTCGCCACCAAGTTCGAAACCAACCGCACCCGCGCTGAAGTCCAAGCTGAAGCCGCTACCGTGGCTCAAACCCGCTCCATCGAACCCGCTGGTTCGCGTGTGGTGACCTACAAGTCCACCGCTGACCGTGCTGCTGTGCGTGCCCAGGCTGCTGAAGCCGTGCGCACCGGCCAGATCTCTTCCGGCGAAATCGGCTCCCTGTAATTGGACCGGCCTGCACTTCGGTGCAGGTGGAAGATTGCAAATGCCAAAAGGCCGAGGCCCCTATTGGGGCCTCGGCCTTTTTCATGGCGCTTCGCTACACGGAGAGGTCGAAGCCTGCCATCGACAGCTCAAAGGCTGCCAATGGCGTCCACCCCGACTTACTTGCCAGCGCGCGCCTGGGCCACGGCTCCCTGCACTTCCTTCCACAAACCCTCACCCACGTTGGCGGCAATGCTGGCGTTCACAGCACTGAGCTTTTCGCGCATGCGGTTGGCTTCGGCGGCGGGCAGTTCGTTGACCTGCATGCCCTTGCCCTTGAGGTCGGCCAGCGCCTTGTCGGCCTCGGCACGCGTGTCCTGGCGCTCGAAGTCGCGGCTCTTCTTGGCGGCATCGAGCAGCACCTTCTGCTCGGCCTTCGACAGGCCGTCCCAGTACTTCTTGCTGACCAGCACGATCCAGGGGCTGTAGACGTGGTTGGTCACCGTGAGGTACTTCTGCACCTCATAGAACTTGCTCGACAGGATGGTGTTGTAAGGGTTCTCCTGGCCGTCCACCGTCTTGGTTTCCAGCGCGGTGAAGAGTTCGGAGAACGGCAGCGGCACAGCATTCGCGCCCAGGGTCTTGAAGCTGTCGAGGAACACGTTGTTCTGCATCACGCGCAGCTTGATGCCGTCCATGTCTTCCAGCTTGTTGACAGGGCGCTTGCTGTTGGTGAGGTTGCGGAAACCGTTCTCCCAGTACACAAGACCCACCAGACCCTTTTCCTGCAGCTTGTCCATCACCTTCTGGCCCACGGGGCCGTCCAGCACCACGTCGGCTTCCTTGGCGTTATTGAACAGGAACGGCGTGTCCCAGATCGCCATTTCTTTGGTGATGCCCACCAGCGTGGCCGTGGAGCCCACCATCATCTCCTGCGCGCCGCCGATCAGGGCCTGCTGCATCTGTACGTCCGAGCCCAGCGCGGCGGCACCGATGGCTCGAATCTTCATCTTGCCGCCCGAAGCCTTTTCCACTTCCTGGGCAAACAGCTTGGTGGCCCGGCCCTGGTTGGAGTCCTCATTCAGACCGTAGCCAAAACGGATGATGCGCGGCTTGAAGTCTTGGGCTGCGGCCTGGAACGAGCAGGTGATGGCAGCGACCGACAGAGCGGCCAGCAGGGTGCGACGGAAAGTTTTCATGGTTGTCTCCATTGGCAAGAAAAACGGGAAAGAGGAACAAGCAAACAGCTAACGGCTAGCGCAGCCAGACGACGGGCGCAGTCACGATCTGCGGGAAGACCACCAGCAACGCTAGGATCAGCACGTAGGTGATGAGAAACGGGTTCACGCCCTTGATGACGCTGTGCATCGAGATGCGCCCTACCCCGGCGACCACGTTGAGCACGGTGCCGACCGGCGGGGTGATGAGGCCGATGGCGCCGTTGAGCACGAACATCAGACCGAAATACACCGGGTCGATCCCCGCCTTGACGGCGATGGGCAGCATCACGGGCGCAAAGATCAGGATGGTGGGCGTGAGGTCCAGCGCCGTGCCGATGAGCACCAGCACGATCATCATCACGGCCATCAGCAGGCGCGGGTTCTCCACCAGCGGGCCCAGCCAGTTCGTCAACACATTAGGCAGGTCGGCCAGCGTGATCATGTAGCTGGCCACCTGGGCGCCAGCACACAAAAACATCACGACGGAGGTCGTCTTGGCTGCGCGCACCAGCACACCATAGATGTCGGCCAGCTTCATCTCGCGGTGCACGAACAGCGCCACCACCAGGGCGTAGAACGCGGCCACCACGGCGGCTTCCGTGGGGGTGAACACCCCCGTCTTCATGCCGCCGATGATGATGAGCGGCATCAGCATGGCCCAGAAAGCGCGCACGGTGGAGCGCAGGCGGTCCTTGATGGGCAGGGGCTCACCCTGGGGCAGGTCCATGCCGCGCAGCACCCAGCGCCAGGCAAAGATGAGGCCCACACCCATCATCAGCCCCGGCACGATGCCCGACACAAACAGCGCCGAGATCGAGGTGTTGGTCGTCACGCCATAGATCACGAACGGCATGGACGGCGGGATGATGGGCGCAATGATGCCGCCCGAGGCAATCAACCCAGCAGACGTATTCATGGGGTAGCCCTGCTGCCGCATCATGGGCAGCAGGATGGTGGCCAACGCGGCGGTGTCGGCCAGGGCCGAGCCGCTCATACTGGCCATGAGCACCGCAGCGCCAATGGCCACATAGCCCAACCCGCCCCGGATGTGCCCGACCCAGGCCTGCGCCATGTCGATGATGCGGCGGCTGATGCCGCCCGAGTTCATCAGCTCACCGGCCAGGATAAAGAAGGGCACGGCCAGCAGCGGAAAGCTGTCCACCCCCGCCACCAGGTTCTGGGCCAGCAACTGCGCGTCCCAGAAGTCCAGCACCCAGGCCATGCCAGCGCCCGTGAGCACCAGGGCGAGGCCCATGTTCATGCCGGTGCCCATCAGCACCAGCATGCCCAGCGAAAAGACCACAAAGGCCAAGGCTTCAGGCGTCAGTCCGAACATCACTCCACCTCCGCGCCATGGCCCAAGTCCAAGGGCTTGCGTTGAATCAATTCAATGGTTGCCATCACCCCGATGGCCACCGCACACAAAAAGGCTGGCAGCGGCAGCAAGGCCGCCGGGTAGGCCATGACCACCGAGCGGCTGCCCATGCCCACCACCACCTGTTGCCAGGCGCCCCAGGCCAGCATGGCGCAGGCGGCCATCACCAGCAGCCGGATCACGGCCGTGAGCACACCAAAGGCCACCGGGCGTTGGGCCAACAGGCCTGCCAAGCTGGTGAAGGCCATGTGCTCACCTGCGGGGTAGGCCGCTGCGGCACCGATGAACACCATCCAGACGAACAGCAGGCGCGAGAGCTCTTCGCTGGCCGCCACGCCACTGCCAAAGCCGTAGCGCAGCACCACGTTGATGAACACGGCCACGGCCATCACGCCCAGGCAGCTGGCCATGAGCACCTGGGAGACCCGGGCAAAGCGGCTTTGCGGCACGGCTTGTTGTGCGGGGGAACTCATGCGGTCTCCTTCGTGGCCAGCCAGGCGGAGGCTTGCTGTTGCAGCGTGGGCAGGTCCAGCAATGCATCCAGGCGCAGCACGCCCGCCTCGCCCACTGGGGATTCCAGCGTGGCGAACTGGCTGTCCACCAAGGCGCTGGAGAAAAAGTGGGTGCCCGCACGGGCAGCCACGCGTTGGCCTGCGCTCGCGCGGTCAATCTCCAGAAAGACAAACCGCAGCCCGGGGCAGGCGTTGCGCAAGCGGTCCCGGTAGACCTTCTTGAGCGCCGAGCAGGTCAGCACCGCGCCCTGGGGCTGGGCTTGCAGCAGTTGCCCCAAGGTGGTCAGCCAGCCTTCCCGGTCTGCATCGGTCAGTGCAATGCCCTGGCGCATCTTTTCGCGGCTCGTGGGGCTGTGGTGGTCGTCCCCTTCGATCAGGGGCAGGCCCTCGGCCTGTGCCAGGGCAGAACCCAGGCTGGACTTGCCACAGCCCGCCACGCCCATGACGACCACAAAAGCGGGTGACGCTTGAAAACTCATATTGGTAGCGCTATCCAAACAATCCATAAAAAAGGCACCCGGTCTGGATGCCGCACAAACTGTGGCAAGCTGAGCAACTTGATCCAAAATGGCTGGCGTTGCCTTGCCCAAGAGTTTGGACAGCGCTATCCTAACCAGATCCACCCCCAGCCCCATGAGGGTTAACCCTTGAACAAACCCGAGACAAAACCCGACGCCAAACGCCGTTCCAGCGGCCGCATCACGCTGAGCGACGTGGCCAAGGCCGCCGAGGTCAGCCCCATCACCGCGTCCCGCGCACTGCGCGGCGAGCGGGGTGTGGCGCAAGAACTGGTGCAGCGCGTGAAGGCCGCCGCAGAGCAACTGGGCTATGTGCCCGACCCTGCCGCCCGCGCACTGGCGTCACAGCGCAGCGTGCAGGTGCCGGTGCTGGTGCCGCTGCTGTCCAACGCACTGTTTGTGGACGTGCTGGAAGCCGTGCACCGCACCCTGTTCCCACAGGGCTACCAAGCGCTGATCGGCGTGACGCACTACGACCCGCAGGAGGAAGAGCAACTGCTGCGCACCTACCTCGCGCACCGCCCGGCGGGCCTGCTGGTCACCGGCTTTGACCGCACAGAGGCGTCGCGCCACCTGATTGCTGCCAGCGGCGTGCCGTGCGTGCACCTGATGGAGATGACCTCGGCGCCGGGCGTGTTCTGCGTGGGGTTTTCGCAGCAGGACGCGGGCCACAGCATGACGGCCCACCTGCTGGCACGGGGCTACAAAAAAGTCGCCTTTGTGGCCGCCCAGCTGGACCCACGCACCATGCAGCGCGCCGAGGGCTACCGCCGCTGTCTGCGCGACGCAGGCCTTTACGACCCCAAGCTGGAACTGCTGAGCCCGCAGCCCTCGTCGATGCGCCTGGGCGGCGAACTGCTGGAAGAGCTGCTGCGCACACGCCCGGGTGTCGATGCCGTGTTCTTCTGCAATGACGACTTGGCCCAGGGTGGCCTGCTGGCCGCGCAGCGCCTGGGCCTTTCGGTGCCCGGTCAGGTGGCGATTGCGGGCTTCAACGACCTGGCAGGCAGCGACCAGATGCTGCCGCCGCTGACCACGGTGCGCACACCCCGCGCCGCCGTGGGCGAGGCCAGCGCACGCATGCTGCTGGCGCTGATGCGCGGCGAGGTGCCCAAGCACAACTCGGTGAATCTGGGGTTTGAGCTGACGGTGCGCGAGAGCACCTGATGTCTGCCTTCGCGCCGGCCCTCCAGCAAGGCGCTGACCGAGGCTTGGCGACATCCGTTGCAGGGAGGCACAGAGGCACCGTGCCGGCTCGGGGGCGGCACCGTGCGGCGCGGCTCCGCAAAAACTCAGGCCGCCGCCAGCGCCCGGCTGCTGGATGAGGCCTTCATCTCCTTGCGCAGCGCCACCGCATCGCGCGACTGGGTGGGAGCCGACGCGTCGATGCGGAACACCTGCACCGTCTCGGTCATGGTCTGCGCCTGGCCATTGAGCTGCATGGCCGATGCCGCGTTCTCTTCCACCAGCGCGGCGTTTTGCTGCGTGATGGTATCGAGCTGCGCCACGGCTGAGTTGACCTGCGAGATGCCGCTGAGCTGCTCGTTGGAGGCGCTGTGGATCTCGCCGATCAGCGTGTTGACCCGGCGCACCAGCTCCAGCGACTCGGCCATGGTCTTTTGCGCGGCATCGGTCTTTTCATGGCCTTCGGTGACCTTGGTGGCCGAGTCATCGATGAGCTGGCGGATCTCCTTGGCGGCCGAGAGCGTGCGGTGCGACAGGCTGCGCACCTCCGAGGCCACCACCGCAAAGCCACGCCCCTGGTCGCCAGCGCGGGCCGCCTCCACCGCTGCGTTCAGCGCGAGGATGTTGGTCTGGAAGGCAATGGAGTCGATCAGCTGCGTGATCTCGCTGATGCGGCCGGACGCGGCCTGGATCTGCTTCATGGTGTCGGCCACACCGTCCACCGCGCTGCTGCTGCGCTCGGCGACCTGGGTGGCCTGCGTGGCCAGCACCGAGGCCTGGCGCGCGGATTCTGCGGTCTGCTTGACGGTGCCGGTGATCTCTTCCATCGACGCGGCGGTCTGCTGCAGGTTGCTGGCCTGCGCCTCGGTGCGCGACGACAGGTCCTGGTTGCCCTGGGCGATCTCCCGGGTGGAGACCTGCATGTGCTCGCTCTCCTGCCGCGCATCGCGCACGATGGACAGCAGGTTCACGTTGAGCTGCGCCAGCGCCTTTTGCAGCTGGCCCACGGTGTCACTGCGCGTGGCCGATATCTTCTGCGTAAGGTCACCCGCCGCCATGCGGTTGGCCCACAGCAGCATCTGCGACAACGGTGCCACCGTGACTTGGTGCAGGTAGACCGCCATGCCCAGCGCCAACACCACCACCCCGAGCCACGCCGCCCCCGAGGCCAGCGACAGCGTGTGCCCGCCCAGCAAGGCGGCGCACCACGAGGCCACCACCAGCAGCAGGGTGCACGCCATCATCTTGCCCATGGGCCCCAGCGCCAGGGCCCGGCCCACGCGGCCCCAAAGCGTGTCTTTGACCAGCTGACCGGCCGACAGCCGGTGCACCAGCGTGCCGGCTTGTTTTTCGGCCTGCATCTGCTTGTATAACGCATCCGCCGCCTGGATCTGCTCGCGCGTCGCTTCGGTGCGCACGGACATGTAGCCGGTGGGCTGGTCGCCCTGCATGAGTGGAGTGACATTGGCCATCACCCAGTAAAACGTGCCGTCCTTGCGCCGGTTCTTGACGGGGGCCGACCAGGGGATGCCCTTGGCAATGGTCTCCCACATGTCGCGGTAGGCCTCCTCGGGCATGTCGGGGTGTCGCACGATGTTGTGGGGCTGGCCCAGCAATTCTTCCTTCTCATAACCGCTGACCTCGATGAACATCGGGTTGCAGTACAGGATGCGGCCCTTGAGGTCCGTGGTGGACACCAGGGTCTGGCCCTTGGGAAACGCATATTCGTGCTGGCTGACCGGCAAATTGACGCGCATGGGAGCCCCATTTCTTGGGTGCCTTGTCGCTCCAGAACCGGGCAACTCGGCAGTGGAAAAGTCAGGAACATCCTATGACGAATGCCGGGGATTTGAAACAGATAAATAGCGCCGCCATCGCGAATTCACCAGCCTGGTGCGCCACACCAACACTGTGCAGCGCCCTCCGCTGCAATGCACCAATGTGAACAACAGAGAGACCGCTCGCTTCAGTTTTGATAGCTGCAGAGGCTTATCCAGTATTCACAGCACGGCTGGCGGTAGCCCTGGCGACGCCTTTGGCGGCACTGGCATAGCCATTGCTTGCCACTAGGCGCGGCCAACGCTGGCCGCGTGTCAGCCCGGTGCAATGGCGGATTGGGCGAACAGGACGTTGGCGTCTTCATGGAGTGCGTTGGGGCTGGTCAGCCCGCGCGGTCCGTGTGGACGCTTTTTTGTTTTCTGGCCGGGCCAAGGGGCAAGCCCCCCTGCCCTTTGCACTCACACCCATGCATTACTTCAGAGAGTTCCTCAAATCCGGCCACGCCCCCACGCTGTGGGCGTCGTTTCTGTACTTCGGTTTTTCGTGCGCGGTGTGGGTCATCAACGGTGCGATGGCGCCGTTCATCCGCGAGAGCTTCCAGCTCTCCCCCACGCAAATGGGGATGATGCTGTCCATCCCCATTTTTGCGGGCGCGCTGATGCGGTTTCCGCTGGGCATCCTGGCGCAGTACATCGGGCGCAAGCGCGCCACGCTGGTCGAGATGGCAGGCATCTTTGTGGCCATGGGCTATGGCTACCTGTTCGTGCACACCTTCAACGACCTGCTGGCGCTGGGCATTCTGCTGGGCGTGGCGGGGGCGAGCTTTGGCGTGGCGCTGTCGCTGGGCTCGGGCTCGTTCCCACCGCGCTTCAAGGGGCTGGCCATGGGCATCGTGGGCGCAGGCAATGTGGGCACGGCGGTAGCCGCACTGCTGGCGCCCGCTCTGGCGCAGCAATTTGGCTGGCAGGCGGTGTATGGCTTTGCCGCCGTGAGCGTGGCTGTGCCCGCCGTGGTGATGGCGGTGTATGCCAAGGAGCCCCCCGACCTCGCGCCCCACGCCACATTCCGCGAGCACATTGCCTGCCTGTTTGAAAAAGACGGCTGGGCCTTCAGCCTGATCTACGCCGTGACGTTTGGCGGCTTCATCGGTCTCACGGCCTTCTTGCCCAGCTACTTCTACGACCAGTTTGGCGTGAGCAAGGTGCAGGCCGGGCAGCTGACCATGCTGGCGGCCTTTCTGGGTGCCGCACTGCGGGTGATGGGCGGCTGGCTGTCGGACCACTGGGGCGGCGTCAACACGCTCACGGGTGTGCTGGCCATCACCGCCGTGAGCATGGTGCTGTGCGGCCTGGCCGAGAACTCGCTGCCGGTGACGATGCTGCTGTTTCTGGTGTGTTTTGCAGCACTGGGCGCGGGCAACGGCGCGCTGTTCCAGCTGGTTCCGCTGCGCTGGCCGCTGTCCACGGCGGTGGCGGGCTCGATGATTGGTGAGATCGGCGCGCTGGGCGGCGGCCTCATCCCCAACGGCATGGGCTTTTCACGCCAGTACACAGGCACCTACCTGTGGGGCTTCGTGGGCATTGCGGTGTGTGCCGCTGCCATGCTGGTGTTGTTGCGGGTGATGCAGATCCGCTGGACCCGCACGTGGGCGGAGAAAGGTGGACGCGCGCGCAGCGCGTGAACGGCGTAGCCGTTAGGGCGCGGCAGCACCTTGCCGCATTTCAAGCCAAGTAGGCGCCCAGCGCAATTTCCTCATACCTTGATAGCTATATTTCTAATAGCAAATCAATCGCCTCACCTCGGCAAAAACAGCAGCCAGTACACCAGCAACAGGTTCACCAGCACGCTCACCGCCAACGCGATCTTCCACAGTGCCGTGGCATCGCGTTGCATCAGCGGCTGTGGGCCCGGGGCGGACAAGGGGCGTGACGCACCCCGTTCCAGCGCCAGCAGCAACTCCTCGGCGGTTTCAAAGCGCTGCGTGCGCTGGCGGGCCACAGCCTTCAAGGCGATCTGGTCCAGCCAGATGGGCACGCTGGGGTGGTGGCGGCTGGGCGCCACTGGGTCGCGGTGGTAGCGGCCCAGCTGGTACTGCACCACCTCGCCATAGGGCAGGCGCCCGTGGCTCAGCAGCTGGTACAGCGTGACACCCAGCGCAAACAGGTCGCTGCCCGCATCGGGCAACTGGCCGGCCGGGTCGCCGTTCTTCTCGTAGCCGGGCCACTGCTCGGGGTTCATGTAGCTGGGGGTGCCTGCGTGCAGGCGGCGCGTGGCCTCGGGCTCGCGGCCTGACAGGGCCACGCCCAGGTCCAGCACACGCAGCACGCCGTCGTCGCCCAGGTGCAGGTTGTCGGGCTTGATGTCGCGGTGCACCACGCCTTGCCGGTGCAGCCATCCCAACACCTGCGCCGCCTGCATCACCACCGACACGACCTGGGGCACACCCAGGTGCTGGCGGGCACGCAGGCGCTGGCCCAGGGTCTGCCCCGCATGCCAGTCATAGAGCAGATAAAACGCACTGGCACCGGGGCCTGCACCGCCCTGCTCGGGCGGCCAGGTGTTCAGGCGCGCCAGGTGCACCGCCACGTGGCCGGACTGCATGCGCCGGGCCACCCAGGCTTCGTGCGCCAGCGTGGCGCGCTCGTGCGCATCGTGCGCGCGGGCGGGGACCAGGGTCTTGAGCGCATACAGCCGCTGGGTGGCCGGGTCGCGCACCTGGTAGATGCGGTGCACGCCGCTGTCGGCCACCAGCGCGGTCACCACCAGGCCATCCACGGGGTCACCCACTTTAAGCAAGGGCAACACCGGCAACTGCAGGGCTCGGCGGGACTCGTCCTGCAAGGTGGCCTCCAGCACCCCTTGCACCCGCACCACCAGTGCGGTCACGTTGTCGGTGCTGCCCCGGCGCAGGGCTGCGCGCGTGATCTCGTCGCTCAGTGCCTGGGCGCTCGCGTCCGCCCGCAGAAGCTGGCGCAGCTCACGCTCGGGCAAGCTGCCGTGCACGCCGTCGGACAGCAGCACCAGCAGGTCGCCGCTGTGCAGTTCGCCCTGGCTGTAGTCCACCACCACATGGTCGTCCAGGCCCATGGCGCGGGTGAGCTGATGCGCAAAGTCGCGCTGCGCCATCACATGGTCGGTCGTCAGCAGCTGCAGCCGGCCTCCCCGCAACAGATAGGCGCGCGTGTCACCCACATGGGCCAGCGTGTACGACTGGCCGCGCAGCACGATGGCGGTGAGCGTGGTCAGGCCCACGGCGGGCTGGCGGCGCCGGTTCATCGACGCGAGCCAGCCGTTGTGCGCGCTCAGGATGCGGTCCAGCGCCACGGTGGTGTCCCAGGTGTCGGGCGTGGCGAAGTAGTCGTTCACCAGCGTGTTCACCGTGGTCTGGGCGGCTTCGCGCCCGTTGCCTCCGGTGCTCACGCCATCGGCAATGGCAGCGATGGCGCCACGTTCGCGGTCGCGCCCCTGCCCCTGCAACAGGGCGGCAAAGTCTTCATTGACTTCATTGCGCCCGGCCTGCGAGGTGTGGCCGATGTCCAGTTCAAAACTCATGCACCAGCTCCATGCAGGTTCCATGCCCAAGCTGGTGCATGCATGCACCGCTGCGCGCAGCCCGGTCCACGGCTACCGCCCCCAAGCGCGTGCTGCACAGGGCAGGCCCCTGTGCTGTCACCCCAGATCAGTGCACAAACTCTGGCACGGCCATTGCTTAACCCAAGCAACGGCCCCACGGGGCCACGCAATTCAGCGGTGCAACGGCGCACCAAGGGGTTGTATGGACGAAGGCGTCCCCACATGCGGTTTCGATGGAAGGTCGGAGCTGCATTGTGTGGACGCCTTTTTTGTTTTTGGCATCGCCCAGGCGATGGAACCGACGGAGTCACGATGAAAAAGCTCAAACTGGTGATGGTGGGGAACGGCATGGCCGGTGTGCGCACGCTGGAAGAGCTGCTCAAGATTGCCCCCGATCTGTATGACATCACGGTCTTCGGGGCCGAGCCGCACCCCAACTACAACCGTATTCTGCTGTCGCCCGTGCTGGCGGGCGAGCAGACGATTGACGAGATCATCCTCAACGACTGGCAGTGGTACGCCGACAACCACATCACGCTGCACACCGGCTTCACCGTGACCGATGTGGACCGCGTACGCCGCGTGGTCACCGCCACCAGCAAAGACGGTGATGTGATCACCGCCGAGTACGACCGCCTCATCATGGCCACGGGCTCCAACCCCTTCATCCTGCCCGTGCCCGGCAAAGACCTCCAGGGCGTGCTGGCCTACCGCGACATTGCCGACACACAGGCCATGATCGACGCAGCCGCCACATACAAGCACGCCGTCGTCATCGGCGGCGGCCTGCTGGGCCTGGAGGCTGCCAACGGCCTCATGAAGCGCGGCATGACCGTGAGCGTGGTGCATGTGATGCCCTCGCTGATGGAGCGCCAGCTCGATGACGTGGCGGGCAAGATGCTGCAGAAGTCGCTGGAAGACCGTGGCATGCGCTTCTTGATGGGCGCGCAGACGCAGGAGCTGGTGGGCAACGCCGAAGGCCGCGTGAGCGCCGTCAAGTTCAAGGACGGCACCGAAGTGCCCGCCGACCTGGTGGTGATGGCCGTGGGCATCCGCCCCAACACCGCGCTGGCTGAAAAGATGCGCCTGCATGTGAATCGCGGCATTGTGGTGAGCGACACGCTGCAAACCACCACCGACGCGCGCATCTACGCCGTGGGCGAATGCGCCGCGCACCGGGGCATTGCCTATGGCCTGGTTGCGCCCCTGTTCGAGCAGGGCAAGGTGCTGGCCAACCAACTGGCCGAGTTCGGCATTGGCCGCTACCAGGGCTCGCTCACCTCCACCAAGCTCAAGGTGACAGGCATCGACCTGTTCAGCGCAGGCGACTTTCAGGGTGGCGAGAACACCGAAGAGATCGTGATGAGCGACCCCTTTGGCGGCGTGTACAAAAAGCTGGTCATCAAAGACGACAAGCTGGTGGGCGCCTGCCTGTATGGCGACACCGTGGACGGCAGCTGGTACTTCAAGCTGCTGCGCGACGGCCGCAGCGTGAGCGACATCCGCGACAAGCTGATGTTTGGCGAGAGCAACATCGGCGACGTGGGCCACCAGGGCCAAAGCAAGGCATCGGCCATGGCCGACAGCGACGAGGTGTGCGGCTGCAATGGCGTGACCAAGGGCGCCATCTGCAAGGCCATCAAGGACAAGGGCCTGTTCACGCTCGACGAAGTGCGCAAGCACACCAAGGCCAGTGCATCGTGCGGATCGTGCACGGGCCTGGTCGAGCAGATCATCATGTTCACCGCCGGTGGCGACTACAGCGCCACACCCAAGACCAAGGCCATGTGCGGCTGCACCGACCACGGACACCAGGCGGTGCGCGACGCGATCCGTGCCAACAAGCTGCTGAGCATTGGCGACGTTTTCAAGTTCATGGAATGGAAGACGCCCAACGGCTGCGCCAGCTGCCGCCCCGCCGTCAACTACTACCTCATCAGCACCTGGCCCAAGGACGCCAAGGACGACCCGCAAAGCCGCGCCATCAACGAGCGCAGCCACGCCAACATTCAAAAGGATGGCACCTACAGCGTCATCCCCCGCATGTGGGGCGGCGAGACCACCGCCGACGAGCTGCGCCGCATTGCCGACGCAGTGGACAAGTACCACATCCCCACCGTCAAGGTCACGGGCGGCCAGCGCATTGACCTGCTGGGCGTGAAGAAGGAAGACCTGGTCAACGTGTGGAAGGACATCGGCATGCCCAGCGGCCACGCCTATGCCAAGGCGCTGCGCACCGTGAAGACCTGCGTGGGCAGCGAGTGGTGCCGCATGGGCACGCAGGACAGCACGCAGATGGGCAAGGACCTGGAGCGCGCCATGTGGCGCATGTACGCGCCGCACAAGGTCAAGTTTGCCGTGAGCGGCTGCCCGCGCAACTGCGCCGAGGCCGGCATCAAGGACGTGGGCATCATCGGCGTGGACAGCGGCTGGGAGATGTACGTCGCTGGCAACGGCGGCATCAAGACCGAGGTGGCGCACTTCTTCACCAAGCTGAAAACTGCCGAAGAAGTGCTGGAGTACACCGGCGCGTTCTGCGAGCTGTACCGCCAGGAAGGCTGGTACCTGGAGCGCACCGTGCACTACGTGAGCCGCGTGGGCCTGGACTATGTGAAAAAGCGCATCCTCGAAGACCACGAAGGCCGCAAGGCGCTGTGGGAACAGCTGCAGTTTGCGCTGGACGGCGAGCCCGACCCCTGGTTCGAGTTCGACAAGGCCGCCGTGGACACGCGCCAGTTTGCCCCGCTGACCGCCGCCTGAAGCGCCCGGAGCCGCACACCATGCAACGCCGCACCTTGCTGACCGCCGCCGGCTACACCACGGCCTGGAGCACCCTGGGCATCATGTCGCTGGGCACCGCCCAGGCCCAGGTCACGGACCTGAACGACGCCATCAACAAGGCAGGCCGCCAGCGCATGCTGAGCCAGCGCATGGGCAAAGCCTGGCTGGCGCTGGCCCACAAGTCCGACACGCCCGCAGCGCGCGCCGTGCTGGACCAGTCGCTGGCGCTGTTCGAGCGGCAGCTGGCCGAACTCAAGGCCTATGCGCCCTCGCCCATCATCCGCGACACCTACACGAAGCTGGAATCGGCGTGGGCCGACCACAAGGCCACGCTGCTGGGCACCGCACCGTCGCGCGACGGCGCGGCCGCCCTGCTGCAGGCCGATGCCAAGGTGCTGGCGCTGGCCCACCAGGGCACCGTGCAGTACGAAGCCGCCTCGGGCAAGCCCGTGGGCAAGCTGGTCAACGTGGCAGGCCGCCAGCGCATGCTGAGCCAGCGCATGGCCAAGTTCTGCCTGTCGGCCATGCTGGGGGTGGACACCTCCACCGCCACCACCGAGATCGCCAAGGCGCGCGACGAGTTCATCAGCGCCACCGAGCTGCTGCGCAACGCGCCGCAGGCCACCAATCGCATCCGGCAAGAGCTGTTGCTGGCCGATGGCCAGTGGGTCTTTTTTGACGCTGCGTTGCAGCGCCTGGGCACCAGCAACAACACCTTCCGCCAGGTGTCGGAAGTGTTTGTGAGCAGCGAGAACCTGCTCGCCAGCATGGACCGCGTGACCGGCCTGTATGCCGCACTGGGCAGCAGCTGACAGCCTGCCCTGCAACGGCCCCACACGCGCCCCCGACATCCCACCGAACAACACCAAGGACGATTCCCATGACCACCAACAACCCAACCCCTGAATGGAAGCTGATCTGCCGGGTGGACGACATCCCCGTGCTGGGCTCACGCCGCGTGGCGCGCCCCCAGGGCCTGGATGTGGCCGTCTTCCGCAACGACGCCGGTGGTGTGTTTGCGCTGCTGGACCGCTGCCCCCACAAGGGCGGCCCGCTGAGCCAGGGCATTGTGTTTGGCACGCATGTGGCGTGCCCCCTGCACAACTGGACCATTGGCCTGTGCGACGGCCAGGCCTCGGCGCCCGACGAGGGCTGCACGCCGAAGTTTGCCGTGAAGGTGGAAGACGGCGCGGTGTACCTGGACGCCGCCGAGCTGGCAACGGTGGCCACGGATCTGACGCGCCCCATCGCCGGGCCTGCGCGCAGGGCGGTGGGCGTGTGAGCGGTGGCGAGTGTTGCGCCCCAGGCGCCGCATGCGCCCCCCCGGCGAGGACACGAAACACTATCAAAACAATAGCTGACAGCGCAATATGCACTAGCGCCTGAGGCCAAAACAGCCCAAAACACGCCATGCAAGAAACCCAATCCACCTGCCCCTACTGCGGCGTAGGCTGCGGCGTGATCATCGAATCCGAAGGCGCACAAATCACCGGCGTGCGCGGCGACCCCACCCACCCCGCCAACTTTGGCCGCCTGTGCACCAAGGGCTCGACCCTGCACCTCACCGCCACCAGCCCCGTCACCCTGCAAACCCGCCTGCTGCACCCCCTGCAACGCGCACAGCGCAACGAAGCCGCCCTGCCCGTGACCTGGGACGCCGCACTGACGCTGGCCGCAGACAAGTTCGCCCACACCATCGCCCAGCACGGCCCCGACGCCGTGGGCTTTTACGTCAGCGGCCAGTTGCTGACGGAGGACTACTACGTCTTCAACAAGCTGGCCAAGGGACTGATCGGTACCAACAACATCGACACCAACT
Source organism: Acidovorax sp. DMC1 (assembly GCF_056314325.1). Classification (NCBI taxonomy): domain Bacteria; kingdom Pseudomonadati; phylum Pseudomonadota; class Betaproteobacteria; order Burkholderiales; family Comamonadaceae; genus Acidovorax; species Acidovorax sp. DMC1. The sequence continues at coordinate 25,597 of NZ_JBQUYO010000013.1, forward strand.
CGCGCCTGTGCATGAGCAGCGCCGTGGCGGGCTACAAGCAGACCCTGGGCGCTGACGCGCCACCCGCCTGCTACGACGACGTGAAACACGCGCAGTGCCTGTTCATCGTGGGCAGCAATGCGGCCTGGGCGCACCCCATTTTGTTCCGCCGCATCGAAGACGCACGCGCCGCCAACCCGGGCATGAAGGTCATCGTGGCCGACCCGCGCCGCACCGACACGGCCGGCATGGCCGACCTGTTCTTGCCCATCCAGCCCGGCAGCGACGTGATGCTGTTCAACGGCATGCTGCACCTGATGCTGTGGGAGGGCTGGACCAACGCCGAATACATCGCCGCGCACACCACGGGCTTTGACGAACTCAAGGCCCTGGTGCGCGACTGCACGCCCGAGCGCGTGGCGCAGACCTGCGGCATCAGCGTGGCCGACCTGACCACGGCGGCCAAGTGGTTCGCCACCTCCAAAGCGACCCTGAGTCTGTACTGCCAGGGTCTCAACCAAAGCAGCAGCGGCACCGCCAAGAACGCTGCGCTCATCAACCTGCACCTGGCCACCGCGCAGATCGGCAAGCCCGGCGCGGGCCCCTTCAGCCTGACCGGCCAGCCCAACGCCATGGGCGGGCGCGAGGTCGGTGGCCTGGCCAACCTGCTCAGCGCCCACCGCGACCTGGCCAACCCGCAGCACCGCGCCGAAGTCGCCGCGCTGTGGGGCGTTGCCGATGTGCCCAGCCAACCCGGCAAGACGGCGGTGGAGATGTTCCAGGCCGCTGCCGACGGCGAGATCAAGGCCCTGTGGATTGCCTGCACCAACCCCGCGCAGAGCATGCCCGACCAGGCCACCGTGCGCCGCGCGCTGCAACGCGCCGAGTTTGTGGTGGTGCAGGAGGCTTTTGCCACGGCCGCCACCTGCGACTACGCAGACCTGCTGCTGCCCGCCACCACCTGGGGTGAAAAGACCGGCACCGTGACCAACAGCGAGCGCCGCATCTCGCGCGTGCGCACTGCCGTGCCTGCGCCCGGCCTGGCGCGGCACGACTGGGCCATTGCGGTGCAGTTTGCGCACCAGCTGGAGGCGCGCCTTCGGCCCGGCGCGCCGACGCTGTTCCCGTACGCCACCGACGCTGCCGACGCAGGCGCAGAGGCTGTATGGAACGAACACCGCGAAAGCACGCGCGGGCGCGACCTGGATATCACCGGCTTGTCGTGGGACATGCTTGAAGCGCAAGGCCCGCAGCAGTGGCCGCTGCCTGAAGGCGCCACCACCGGCAAGGCACGCCTGTACCAAAACGGCGTCTTCCCCACCACCGATGGCCGCGCGCGTTTTGCCGCTCACGCATGGCAGCCCACCACTGAGCAGCGCGAGTCGCGCTACCCCTTCAGCCTGACCACCGGCCGCCTGCGCGACCAGTGGCACGGCATGACCCGCACCGGCACGCTGGGCCGTCTGTTTGGCCATGTGGCCGAACCCAGCCTGCAGATGCACCCGCAGGACATGGAGCGGCGCAAGCTCGCCAGCGGCGACCTGGTGCACGTGACCAGCAAGCGCGGCTCCATCGTGGTGCCCGTGTTGGCCGACACCACGCTGGGCCTGTCGCAGGTGTTCATGGCCATGCACTGGGGCAGCGAGTTTTTGAGCGGCGTGTCTTCCACCGGCGAACGGCTGGCGGGCGTGAATGCGCTCACCACCTCGGCGTTCTGCCCCACCTCCAAACAGCCCGAGCTGAAACACGCCGCCGTCAAGGTGCTCAAGGCCGAACTGCCGTGGACGCTGCTGGCCATGGCTTGGCTGCCCGCCGACAAAAACCAGGCCACACGCGAAGCGCTGTCTGCCCTGATGGCGCAGTTCCCGTTCGCGAGCTGCGTGCCCTTCAGCAACAACACCCCGCTGGATGAGCCCGGTCGCGAGCGCACCGGGGTGCTGCTGCGCGCCGCCGCCCACGAGGCACCGCCCGATGCGCTCATCGCACAGATCGAAGCCCTGCTGGGCATGGCAGGCGCCGACACGCTGCGCTACGCCGACAAAAAACGCGGCCAGCGCCGGGCGGCACGGCTGGCGCACCAGGGCGACAACACCACGCTCGAAGGCATCGTGCTGGCAGGCGACACCAGCGCCGAAGGCTGGCTCAAGACCCTGCTGCAGGAAGAACTGCCCGCACAGACCTACGGCCGCCTGCTGCTGGTGCCCGGCGCCAAGGCGCCCGTAACCGTGCAGTCGCGCGGCAAGCCGGTGTGCACCTGCTTCAACGTGACAGACGCCGCCATCACCGCCCAACTGGCGCACTGCCACGGCACCGACGATGACCGCCTGGCACAACTGCAAGGCCAACTGCGCTGCGGCACCAACTGCGGCTCGTGCGTGCCCGAACTCAAGCGCATGGTGCGATCCACGGGGCCGCTGGCATCCAAGCCGTTCGCGCAGGCCGTCATATAACCAAAAGTTCTCTTGCTTGCAGGAAAATAGACCTCAGACCAACAAACCCCACCAGGACTTGTGCAACAGGGCTCCAGCTAGGCGCTTTCGGCGCAGACAGTACGCCTTGTACGGCAAGCCGAGATAACGACGCTAGTGTGGTGTTGCGCGCTATCTGGCACATGAAAACCGATGGATTTTTGGTCAGGGCAAGGCGCAAACCACAGCGATACCCGGAGGTATCGCGAGGATTTGCAACGCAGCCCTGGCCGAAAAGACACGGTTTGAAGTGCCGGATAGCGTGCAACACCACACTAGAGCCCTGTTTCACAAGTCCCGCCACCAAGAACCATGGCCATCGCCCAGTACATCAAGGAAATCGGACGCGGCGCGCGCGGCGCCAAGCCGCTGTCGCGCGAGCAGGCCACCGACCTGTTCGGCCAGGTGCTGGACGGCGCCGTGACCGACCTGGAGATCGGCGCCTTCTGCCTGGCCATGCGCATCAAGGGCGAAACGTCCGAAGAGATGTGCGGCTTTCTGGATGCCACGCACAGCCGCCTGGCGTTGCTGCCCGCCACCGACCGCCCGCTGATCGTGCTGCCCAGCTACAACGGCGCCCGCAAGCTGCCGGTGCTGACCCCGCTGCTGGCGCTGCTGCTGGCCCGTCAAGGGTTGCCCGTGCTGCTGCATGGCATGCGCACCGAGGCGCGGCGGGTTTTGGCATCGGATGTGCTTGATGCGCTAGAAGTACCTGCCCTGATAGCTCCTGAAAAGATAGCAAACGGTATGGTGCGCCATATCCACACCCAGCACCTGCACGCGGGGCTGGCGCGCCTGCTGGCAGTGCGCGAGGTGGTGGGTCTGCGCAACCCGGGGCACAGCGTGGTCAAGCTGATGAGCCCGTGCGCGGGGCCGTCGGTGGTGGTCACGGCGTACACACACCCCGAATATTTCGAGATGCTGCAGACCACCTTCCGCACGTTGGGCATGAACGCCTTGCTCTCGCGCGGGCTGGAGGGAGAGGTCGCTACCGACCCGCGCCGCACGCCGCGCTACGACGGCTTTGTGCGCGGTGAGCACACGGTGCTGGAGGCACAGCAACCAGGTACCGCCAGCGAGGTGCCGGGCCTGCCTGCCGAGATCGACGTGGCCACCACGGCCACCTACACACGCCAGGTGCTGGCGGGCGAGTTGCCGATTCCACCCGCCATCAAGCGGCAGGTGGAACACATCTTGCACGTTGCTGGTCAAACTGCTTCGGAGACATCCCCATGACCCGCCCCACGCCTTCCACCACGCCGCCCACGACCCCACCGCACCTGGGCACCGGCGGCCGTTGCACGCTGGTGGGCGCAGGCCCGGGTGACCCGGAGCTGCTCACCCTCAAGGCGCTCAAGGCCATCCAGGCGGCCACGGTGCTGCTGGTGGATGACCTGGTGAGCGATGCCATCGTGGCCCATGCCTCGCCCACGGCGCGCATCGTCTATGTGGGCAAGCGCGGCGGCTGCAAGAGCACACCCCAGGCCTTCATCGAAAAGCTGATGCTGATGGCCGTGAACGAAGGCGAGAACGTGGTGCGCCTCAAGGGCGGCGACCCGTTCATCTTTGGCCGGGGCGGCGAAGAGGTGGAGCACCTGCGTGCCGCAGGTGTTGAGGTCACCGTCATCAACGGCATCACCGCAGGGCTCGCAGGGCTGACCTCGCTGGGCGCACCGCTCACGCACCGCGAGCATGCCCATGGCGTGGTGTTTGTCACCGGCCACGCCAAGCCCGGCGACGCGGGCACCGACTGGCGCCAACTGGCCGCCACGGCGCGTGACGCCAAGCTCACGCTGGTCATCTACATGGGCGTGAGCGGCGCCGCCACCATCGAGCAGGAACTGCTCACCGGCCTGCCCGCCGACACGCCTGTGGCCGTCATCCAGCACGCCAGCCTGCCGCACCAGCGGCATGCCATCACCACACTGGGCTCACTGCACGCCACCATCACCCGCGAAGGGCTGGCCAGCCCTTCGGTGATTGTGGTGGGCGATGTGGTGCGCGGTGTTGCGCTGGCTGTGCAGGACGCGGGAGCAGCGCCGTTGCAGGCCCGGCGCGCGGGCTGAGCACACAAAACGACCTAGACAACGCCACAGCCCCACTTGCGCGCTGCGCAGGCAGGGGATGCGCCGTGCTCGCGCGCAAAAAAAAGCGCTCCAAGGCGTGCCTACGCGCTGCGCCGTCGCGTGTTTCATTCAGCACGGGCTCCCTCTACACAGCACCGCATTGGGTCACGCGCCTGCATGCATATTGGCCCGGGTATTGCTTGAAAGCATGCATCTGAATGCAACCCGCACAAGGAGCACCATGGCAGCCTTTCCCCTCCCCGCACGCACTTCCAGCCTGCCCACGCTGTCGTCTTCCACTCAGGCTCCCTCGCGCGACGCGGGCATGTCACTCGTCAACCTGGCGGCGCGCCAGCGCATGCTGTCTCAGCGCATGGTGCTGCAGACCGTGCTGGCCGCACGCGGCAGCGACCTGCACCTGAAGGCCGCGCGCAGCTCGCTCACCCTGTTCACCGACAGCCAGGCACGGCTGGTGGACACGCCGCGCCACCTGGATGCCACCAGTGCCGAGATCATCCGCAAGGCCTACCACGGCCCCCAGGGCGTTGGCGCCACCATCGACGCGTTTGCGCAGCAGGTCGGCACAGCGCTGGACCTGGCCGAGCGCCAGAGCCCGCGCGTGGAAGACACGTTGGCCCGCTTGGTGGAAACCACCGACGGTGTGCTCGACGCCCTCAACACGGCCACCACGGCGTTCGACCAGGTGAGCAAGGCGCAGTCCGAAACCTTGATGAAAGAGCTGGCGGGCATCGTGGCCTCGATCCAGACCGTGGCGCGCGAGGCCAAGGTGGTCAGCTTCAACGCCCAGGTGATGGCGGCGCGTGCCGGGCAGCACGGGCGCGAGTTTGCGGTGGTGGCCAATGTGCTGTCGGGCATCACCAACGAGATCGACGGCCTGTCACTGCAGGCCGTGTCACTGGCCGGGCGCAGCCGCAGCGCGGCCTGAGCGCCACAGCGTGAGAGACAGAGAAAAGGCCCGGGGCGATCTGCCCAGGGCCTTCAAAGGCGTCCATTCAAGGCGCCCACTCAAAGCGTTATTGCCCAGCGGTTTCGCGCACCTGCTGGAACCGCTGCGCCAGCTCCTTGCGCAGCGTCTTGCGCATCAACGCAGCGTCCCAGCGGCGGCGCTCGTCGGGGGTGGAGGGCGTCAGTGGCGGCACCTGCACGGGCTTGCGTGCCTCGTCCACGGCCACCATGGTGAAGAAGCAGCTGTTCACATGCCGCACCACCTGCGAACGGATCTCTTCGGCCACCACCTTGATGCCGACTTCCATCGACGAGCTGCCCGTGTAGTTCACGCTGGCCAGAAAGGTCACCAGCTCGCCCACATGGATGGGCTGCAAGAACATCACCTGGTCCACGCTCAGCGTCACGGTGTAGCAGCCCGAATAGCGGCTGGCGCACGAGTACGCCACCTGGTCCAGCAGCTTGAGGATGGCGCCGCCGTGCACGTTGCCCGAAAAGTTGGCCATGTCGGGCGACATGAGCACGGTCATGCTCAGTTGGTGTGAAGGGATGTTCATGCAGCGATTTTAGAAAGCTGCACGTGCTGTGTGGCACGCAAATCGGGCTGCAGGCACGGCGGGTGGCGGCTTCGCTACACTCGCGCAGCACCTGCTAACCGGGTGCGAGGAGGAACCGATGATCGAACTAGAAAAACTCAACGAATTCACCGAAAGCCATGGCGCATTGCGCACCGGCAAGGGACTGGTGTCGGGCGTGATTGCGCTCACGCTGGCCATCCTGTGCTTTTTGGGCGTGCTGGCCTTTCACTTTCCCGAGTACCTCACCACGCCGCAGCTGCGCAAGAGCTACGACGTGACGGTGATCCGCAACATCATGCTGGTGGCCATGGCGATTGCGGGCGGCATCTCGCTGGTCAACATTGTGTTCAACCGCGCCCGCTGGCTGGCCACCTTTGCGTTTGCCATCGTGGCGATCACTGCGCTGCTGGGCGGCCACAAGGTGGAGGTGGACCCGAACTTCCCCGACAACACGCCCTACATCGGCCTCGACTGGTTCATCCTCGACCTGCTGGGCAGCTCGCTGATCTTCATCTTCATCGAGAAGCTGTTCGCTCTGCGCAAGGACCAGCCCATCTTCCGCGCCGAGTGGCAGACGGACTTTCACCACTTCATCGTCAACCACATGGTGGTGGGCTTTGTGCTGTTGGCCACCAACCTCATCGTGCACAAGTTCTTTGGCTGGGCGGCCAGCGACGGCATTCGCGGCTGGGTGCAGGGCCTGAACTTCTGGGTGGCGCTGTTCCTCATCATTCTGGTGGCCGACCTGGTGCAGTACTGGACGCACCGCGCCTACCACGAGGTGCCGTTGCTGTGGCGCTTGCACGCCGTGCACCACAGCGTCAAAAGCATGGACTGGATGGCCGGCTCGCGCCAGCACATCCTGGAGCTGCTGATCACCCGCACGTTGGTGCTGGCCCCCATCTATGTGCTGGGCTTCAGCAAGGAAGTGATCGATGCATACATCGTGGTGGTGGGCTTCCAGGCCGTGTTCAACCACGCCAATGTGAGCGTGCGCCTGGGGCCGCTGCGCTACGTGCTGGTCACGCCCAACTTCCACCACTGGCACCACAGCCAGGACCAGGAGGCGCTGGACAAGAACTACGCTGCGCACTTCGCGTTTCTGGACTACCTGTTTGGCACTGCCGTCAAAAGCACCAAGCTCTGGCCCGAGCACTACGGCGTGCTGGGCGACTACGTGCCCAACGGCTTTGTGAAGCAGTTCAAGTTTCCGTTCACCTGGAAGGGGTGAGGGCTCCTCATTGACTGAGACGCTGTCTCAGGGCATCGCCGCCAGCTCTCGCTCCAGCACCCGCAGTTGCTCCCGCAGCGCCTCGGTCCGTTCTTCACACGCGGCCTTGGCATCGGCGGCCTTTTCCGCGCCCTCCTGCACAAACTGGTTGCCTGCCGGCAGGTTGCCGCGCCGTAGCGGGCCCGCCGTGGCCACGGCGCCGGGCGGGGCCGAGCATTCACGCTGGTTGCGCTCGACAGCGGCGCGGGCCTGCGGGATGCCCTGGGTCTGCAGGTAGTTCTTGCGCTGCCAGGTGGGGCCGAATGCGCCCTCACCCACGGGTGCCGCTGCGGGCTGCACCGGGGTGGCGCCACGGGTGGTGGGGCGCACGTCGATCTTCTCGCCCTCCCCTACACAGGGTGCGTCCTGGAACGACACCTTGCCGTTGGCGTCCGTGCATTTGTTGATGGCCCACGCCGGGGACAGGCAGCCCAGCGCCAGGGCACAGAGGGCGTAGCGGATCAGAGTCATGGTGTCTTCCTTGGCAGGTCCATGCCGCATGCTACCGCGATGCGAGGAGCGGCCGGCAGGCAACGCAAGTGCAGTGGCAGACAGCGCCGCTGGAGATAGGCACCTGTCCCTAACATGACGCCTCCCCAGTACAAACCCGGTGCGCGCGCTGCGTGCTGCCCTCCTACCATCGCCGCTCGCTGGGGCCGCTGTGGCCCGTTCTGAGCAGGAGACACCGCGTGATGACCACCCCGAATGTGAATGTTGAGCCCGCCGAGCAGCGGCTGCCCCTGGCGCGCCGCCGCAGCCTGGTCTTGGCGCTGGCGGGTGGCGCCGCCCTGGCCAGCCTTCCAGCCCGCGCACAGTCCACTGCAGGCGGCAAGGGAGACATCCTCATTGGCCGATCTACCGCGCTGTCTGGCGGCATGGCGCCGTTCCTGTCGCCCATCCACGAGGGGCAGGAGGCCGCTGTGGAGGACGCCAATGCCAAGGGCGGCATCGGTGGCCGCAAGATCCGGCTGGTGTCGCTGGACGATGGTTTTGACGCCCGCCGTGCGCTGGCCAACGCCAAACAGCTGAGCGAAAAGGACGGGGTACTGGCGCTGTTTGGTGTGGCCGGGACCTCGCAGGTGATGACGCTGCTGCCCTACCTGGCGCAAGCCAAGCTGCCACTGATCTCGGTGTACACAGGCAGCCCTGCCGTGCGCGCGCAGCAGCACCCCTACCTCTTCACCACCCGCGCCAGCTATGCCGACGAGCTGGTGAAGATCGTGCGCAACCTGGTGGCCGTGCAGACCTCGCGCATCGCCGTGGCTTACGAAAACAACGATTTCGGCAAGCTGCTGCTGCCCCTGGTGGAAAAGACGATTGCCGCCGAGGGTGCTGCGCTGGCCGGCTCGCACGCACTGGCCTCTTCGGGTGAAGACGCGAACGATGCTGCCAAGGCCCTGGCCACACAAAAGCCGCAGGCCGTGCTGCTGGTGGCGGCAGGCCCGTCCGTGGTGGCCTATGTGCGGGCCAACCGCGCGCACCTGGGCGTGCCCATCTATACCTTGTCGCTGGGCGCAGGCAGCGCCGTGCTCAAGGCGCTGGGCGACGACGCGCGTGGCCTGGCCGTGGCGCGCACCGGCCCGTCCCCCACCAAGCCCACCATTGCGCTCACGCGCGACTTCCAGGCCTCCATGAAGCGCCACGACAAGCCGGCGGACTACGACCGCTATACCGGCTACATGGACGCACGCGTGCTCATCGAAGGCCTGCGCGCCGCAGGCCCCGGTGTCACACGCGCCAGCCTGGTCACGGCCATGGAGGGCCTGGGCAACCTGGACCTGGGCGGTTTCAGCTACCAGTTCAGCCCGCAGAACCACCATGGGTCCAACTACGTGGACATTGCGGTGGTGGGCACGGGCGGGGTGTACCGGCAGTGAAAGCCACGATTCGCTGGCGGCTTCGGCGCCAGCGGGTCTGCAAGACATGGCGCACCGCGTAGCCGTGCCGCAGTGACCACCACAGCGCCACACAAAGGCATCACCCCAGCTACCGGGTGCGGCAGACTGCGTCCCACCCGGTGAGTTGTGCCGCCAGAACAACAAAACCCGCACATTGGGGCCATATCTGCCGTTTTTTTGCGAATAGTTCGCATTTGTATTTAAAATTTTACAAATCCCAGCCAGCCGTGCATCCCATCGGAGGAGCGTTGCCAGCCAGCCTGCCAACGCATTTCCCCCAGGAGCCCTCTCATGCACGCACCCTGCAGACACCTTGTCTGTGCCCTCCATCCGCTGGCGGTGGCCGCCTTCCTCGCAGCCAACCTAGCGGGCACCGCCAGTGCCCAGACCACCGCCGGGTCACCCGCAGATACCACCGAGACCTCCCCTGCAGGCGCCACCCGCACCGACCAGATCGTGGAGCCCAAGGCGCTGGACAGCGTCACCGTGTCGGGCGCGCGCGAGAGCGCGTCCACCCGCCTTCAGCTCACACCGCGTGAAACGCCGCAGTCCGTCAGCACGGTGACGCGCGCGCAGATCGAGCGCCAGTCGCTCACCAGCATCGACAGCGTGCTGCGCAACGTGAACGGCATTGCCGTGAGCTTCTACGACACGCAGCGCCCGCTGTACTACGCGCGCGGCTTCCAGATCACCGACTTCCAGACCGACGGCCTGCCCAGCTACAGCAGCAGCACCAACCAGGAGTTCGACACCGCGCTGTACGAGCGCATCGACATCGTGCGCGGTGCCAACGGCATCCAGACCGGCGTGGGCGTGCCCTCGGCCACCATCAACATGATCCGCAAGCGCCCGCAGCGCGAGTTCGCCGCGTCTGTAGCGCTCACCGCCGGGTCGTGGAACCTGTACCGGGGCGAGCTGGACATCAATGCACCGCTCAACAGCGACGGCAGCGTGCGCAGCCGCCTGGTCGTAGCCCCGCAGAAGAAAGAGAGCTTCCGCGACCGCTACTCCGAGGACAAGACCGCCCTGCTGGCTGCGGTGGAGGCCGACATCGGCCCATCCACCGTGGTGTCGGTGGGCTACCAGCGCCAGTCCAACGACCCCAAGGCGCCGATCTGGGGCACCATCCCGCGTTTCGCCACCACGGGCGTGCCCATCGACCTGCCGATCTCCACCAGCTTCTCGCCATCGTGGACACGGTGGGAGCGCACCTCCGGCACGCTGTACGCCACGCTGGACCACCAGATCAACGACGACTGGAGCCTGAAGGCCGCACTGAACCACACCAAGGGCGACACCTTCCGCCTGAGCACCTACGGCTATGGCGCCACCACCAGCCAGGCCCCCTTCATCAACCCGGTGACTGGCGCAGGTACGACCCTGTATGCCTCCGTGAGCGGCGGCAGCGAAACGCAGGACACGGTGGACGCCTACCTGTCGGGCAAGTTCGAACTGGGCGGCCGCAAGCACGACCTGGTGGTGGGCATGAGCTCCACCCGCACCGCCACGCGCACCGATGGCTACACCTCGGTGGCGGGCTGGAGCTACGTGATCCCCAACATCTACACCTGGGATGGCAACGCGCCCGCGCCCACGTATTCCAAGACCGGCGCCTGGCGCACACAGATCACGCAGCAGACGGGCCTGTTCGCCTCGGCACGCTGGCGCTTGGCCGACCCGCTGTCGGTGCTTACCGGCCTGCGCCTGACCGACTGGCACCGCCACTCCGACACCTATGGCACCACGGGCGCCTATGCGGGCCGCTCAGCCATTCAGGACGAGAACCGCAAGGTCACGCCCTTCATCGGCGCCGTGTACGACATCACACCCACGCTGTCGGCCTACGCCAGCTACGCGCGCATCTTCAACCCGCAGAACTACAAGGACCGCAACAACAATCCGCTGTCGCCCGTCATCGGCAGCAATGCCGAGGCCGGCCTCAAGGCCGAGCTGTTCGAGCGCCGCATCCAGGCGCACTTTGCGGTGTTCCAGACGAAGCAAGACAACTTCGGCATTCGCGACAGCGCCATCACCACGCCGCTGCCCGACGGCACCCTGCCCTACGTGGCCGTGAACGGCACCAAATCCACCGGCTTCGAGCTGGAGTTCGCAGGCATGGCCACCCGGCAGTGGCGCGTGAGCGCAGGCCTGACCCGCGCCAAGGTCACGCGCGCTCCCACCGACCTCATCTACGCCAACATGCCCGATTACCTGCTGCAACTGGGCACGGACTACCAGCTGTCGGGCGCGCTCGCACCGCTGTCGGTGGGCGGCAACCTGACTTGGCAAAGCGCCATCGAGGGCTTCAACATCCCGCACCCCAGCGGCACGGTGACGGTGAAGCAGTCGCCCAAGGCCATCCTCAACCTGCGCGCATCCTGGCGGTTCAACCCCAAGGTCAGCGCCACGCTGGCGGTGAACAACGTGACCAACCGGAAGTACTGGGCCAACCTGGACTACGGCAACTATGCCGACCCGCGCAATCTGAGCGTGACCTTGCGCGCAGCGTTCTGACCGGCCCACTAGCAACACAAGAGGGAGAGAGGGAGCGACCGGGGCTTGCGCCGCTGCGGCATCGCGCCGTGCGGGGCAAGCCCCGGGTCAGCCGGGGGACAATCACGCCTTTGTCCCTTTTGATGCCTCCTCGTGTCCCTTCCATTTTTTGACGCCATCATCATCGGCGCCGGCGCCGCCGGCCTGTTCTGCGCGGGCCAGGCGGGCCAGCGGGGCCTGAAGGTCTTGCTCATCGACCATGCGGACAAGGTGGCCGAGAAGATTCGCATCTCGGGCGGTGGGCGCTGCAACTTCACCAACCGCGACCTGGACCCGGCCGCGCCGCACAAGCACTTTGTGGGGCAGAACCCGCAGTTCTGCCGCTCGGCGCTGTCGCGCTACACACCCGCCGACTTCATCGCGCTGGTGCAAAAGCACGGCATCCCGTTTCACGAAAAGCACAAGGGCCAGCTGTTTGCCGACCGCTCGGCCGAGGACATCATCGCCATGCTGCTGGCCGAGTGTGAGGCGGGCGGCGTGACCCGTTGGCAGCCCTGTGGCGTCAAAAAAATAGCCTTTTTGGCCTCAAGCGCCAGTGAATCATGCCGGGGCAGCTATCAAATTGATACTGATCGCGGGCCGCTGTCGGCGGGTGCGCTGGTCATTGCCACGGGCGGCCTGTCCATCCCCAAGATCGGTGCCACCGACTTTGGCTACCGGCTCGCCCAGCAGTTCAACATCCCGCTCGTCGAGCGCAAGCCGGGCCTGGTGCCGCTGACCTTTGACGGCACGGGCTGGGCGCCGTATGCGCAACTGGCAGGGCTGGCGCTGCCGGTGCAGATCAGCACGGGTGCCAAGAAAGCCCGCATGGCGTTTGACGAAGACCTGCTATTCACCCACCGGGGCCTGTCGGGCCCGGCGGTGCTGCAGATCTCCAGCTACTGGCAGGAGGGCACGCCGCTGGCCATCAACCTCGCGCCCACGGTGGACCTGCCCGCCGCGCTGGCGCAAAGCAAGGCCCGCTCGCGCAAGCTGGTTGCCAACGAGCTGGCCACGCTGGTCCCAAGCCGCCTGGCCGATGCCTGGGCCAGCCGCGAGGCCGACTGGCAGCGCCCCATCAACGAGGCCAGCGACAAGGCCCTGGCGCGCCTGGCGGAGCAGCTGGCGCGCTGGGAGCTGACGCCCACCGGCACCGAGGGCTACAAGAAGGCCGAGGTGACGCTGGGCGGCGTGGATACCAAGGCGCTGTCGCAGCAGACCATGGAGTGCAAGGCCCAGCCGGGGCTGTACTTCATTGGCGAGGTGGTGGATGTGACAGGCTGGCTGGGCGGCTACAACTTTCAATGGGCCTGGGCCAGCGCATATGCCTGCGCGCAGGCGCTGCCACTGCCACAGGCAGAGCCTGCTGGCGCTGCGCACTGACGGCCCCGTAAAAGTCCATCAGGCCAGCACAGCGGCCTCCCGCACCGGCGCGCCCGAGGGCTGGTGCTGGCAGGCCCAGGCCTCCAGCTCCGGCACGGGCAGCGGCCGGCTGAAGTGGTAGCCCTGCAGCTCCTCGCAATCGAGTGCACTCAGCACCTGGGCCGTGGCCAGGTCTTCCACGCCCTCGGCCACGATGCGCAGGCCTAGTGTGTGGCCCAGCGCGATGATGGCGCGGGTGATGGCCATGTCGGCAGGGTTGGCGAGCATGTCGCGCACAAAGGATTTGTCCACCTTGAGGCGGTCGATGTCAAAGCGCTTGAGGTAGGCCAGGCTGGAATACCCGGTGCCAAAGTCGTCGATGGACAGTTGCACGCCCAGCGCCTTGAGCGCCGCCAGTTGCTGCTCGGCCGCGTGGGCGTTGTCCATCAGTTGAGACTCGGTGATCTCCAGCTCCAGCCGGTGCGCGGGCATTCCGGTGCGCAGCAGCAGTGCCTCGATGTCGGTGACCAGCGCGGGGTCGGACATCTGCGCGGCCGACAGGTTGACCGAGATCGACACCCGAGCCAGCGGGTGCAGAGATGCGGCATCGCCCACGCCCGCATCCAGCACCAGTTGCTGCCAGCGCACCCACTGCTCGCACGCCTGTTGCAGCACCCAGCTGCCGATGGCGCGGATCATGCCGGTCTCCTCGGCGATGGGGATGAACTCGCTGGGCGGTATGGAGCCCAGCACCGGGCTGGTCCAGCGCAACAGTGCCTCCACGCCCAGCAACTGGGCGCCCTGGGCGCTCAGGCGGGGCTGGTAGTGCAGGCTCAGCTCGTGGCGCTCCAGTGCGCGGCGCAGTTGCTGCTCCATGGTCTGGCGGGCCACCGCGCGCTGGTCGGTCTCCATTGAATAGAACAGCGCCATGTCGCGGCCGGTGGTCTTGGCCTCGTACATGGCGGCGTCGGCGCGGCGCATGAGTTCATCGATGTCGCTGCCGTCCTCGGGGTACACGGCAATGCCCACGCTGCAGGACACGTTCAGCTCATGCCCCTCCACCGGGTGGCTCTGGCGGATGAGCGGGATCAGCCGCCGCTCCACCAGCTGCTGCACGTCCTCGCGCCCGGCCACGTCGCGCATCACCACCACAAACTCGTCGCCGCCCAGGCGGCTCACGGTGTCGCGGCTGCGCACGGCCTGCGTGAGGCGCGCGGCCACCGAGCGCAGCAAGCCGTCGCCAATGTGGTGGCCCAGCGTGTCGTTGATGGCCTTGAAGCGGTCCAGGTCGATGAACAGCACCGCGACCTTTTCGCCGGTAATGGGCGCCTGTGCCAGCGCCATCTGCAGGCGCTGCACGCACAGTGAGCGGTTGGGTAGCTCGGTGAGCACATCGTGGTGCGCCAGAAACTGGATGCGCTCCTCGTTGAGCTTGCGGTCGGTGATGTCGATGGCGATGCCGATGTGGTTGGCCACCGCACCGCCCTTGCCCTCGCGCACGGCCGACACCATGAGCCAGGCCGGGTAGGTCTCGCCCGAGCGGCGGCGAAACCGCACCTCGCCCTGCCACGACTCCTTGTCGAGCATGGTGCGCTGGATCTGCGCGGACAGCGGCTCGGTGCCCGACTCTTCCAGCAGAAAGCCCAGATCCTCGCCAATGACCTCGTAGAAGTCGTAATGCGTGCTGCGGCAGAACGCCTTGTTCACGCTGATGATCTGCTGCTCGGCGTTCATGATGATGATGCCCTCGGACGAGGCCTCGAACACCTTGGCCCACAGCTCCAGGCGCTGCTCCATCACCTTGAGCACGTTGATGGGCGTGAAGGCCGTGAGCACCGAATCGCGCCCCTGGAACTGCAGGCGCCGCGCCGACAGCACGGCCCAGGAGGGCTCGGGGCTGCCCTTCCAGCGCACTTCAAATTCATCGACTGATCCCTGGTCCGCCAGGCGCTGGAAGAAGCGCGCGCGCACGCCGGGCTCCAGCCCCACGGCCCAGGGGTCGGTCTTGCGGCCCCCCAGCCAGTGGGCGGCGGGCGCGTTGGAATGCAGCACCTCGTGCTCGGGGATGGACGTGACGACCATGGGGATGGGGAAGGCCTCCACCAGCTCGCGCTGCGCCTCGGCCGCGCGGGCGCTGGCGGCCAGCTCCTGCTGCAGCAGGCGGTCGCGGTCGAGCTGCGAGAGCATCTCGTTGAACGCGGTGACCAGGCGGCCGATTTCGTCGCGGCTATTCCACTGCGCGCGCAGGGTGTGGTCGCCGCTCTTGCGCACCTCGTCGGCCACACGCGCCAGTTGCTGCAGCGGCTTGGCGATCTGGCGCGCGACCAGGGTGACGAGCGAAAGGATGCAGCCCAGCAGCACCAGCGCCGTGCCCAGGTGCAGCCACATGCGGGCAAACAGGCTGTCGGCGCGCTGGTTCAGCAACCGCTCCAGGTCCACAATGCCCACCGACCACGCATCGCGCAGCGCGCCCAGCACGAGGGCCTCCTGCACACCCACTTGCGCCACCGTCAGGCGCGACTCGCCCGATGCAATGCCCTGCAGCAAGGCCTGAAAGCCCTCCTGCGCTGCCTTGAGCGCCTCGCGCTGGCGCACCAGCGCGGCCCGCATCTCGGGCGAACCCGCGATGAACGCCTGGTTGTAGTCCGACTCGATGCCCAGCATCACCGCATCCAGCCGCCCCACCAGCGTCAGCAGCTCGGACGACCATTGCGGCCCGCGCCGAGATGGCGCCGCGTTCAGGAAGCTGACGGTGTCATGCACCGCCTGCAGCAGCTCGGGAAACCGCAGCACCACCAGCGACATCACGTAGTAGCTGTCCAGGTCCGGGTCCAGGATCAGGTTGGACTGATTGCCCACGGTGGTGAGCAGCTCGCGCCCCTCGCGCAACAACTGGCTGCGCTGGCGGGTGAGCGTCTGCGGATCGACGGTGGGCGAGCCCCCCGGGGGCGGCCCCGCCAGCTGCTGCAGCGCCACGCCAAACCGCTGGGCGACATCGGCGGTGCGCAGCTGCTCGTCGTGGGCCGCGCGCACGGCCTCCAGCCGGGTGAGCACGTCGGCCACCAGTGGCGGCTGCTGCGACGCGTCCAGAAACTGCCCCATCAGCCCGTCGCGCACCACCGCCGCATAGGTCGTGCCCACCACCTCCTTACGCGTGAAGTCAATCGCCAGGTACTTTTCGTGGATCAGGATGCTGGAGACGTAGATCACCGCCGTCAGGTCCAGCAGATAAATGAGCATGAGCTTGCGGCCCACACTGAGCCGGCCCAGCCAACCCGATACGCGGTGCATGAATGCCATGGTGTCTGCGGCGGGGCCGCCCGGGCGGATGGCCAGGGCTCCCCACCGGTGAATAGGAGTGTTACAACATGAAGCAACTTCCGCGCCATTGCGGTGCAGTCCGTCTGAAAGCAGCCCGCCCAGCGCCCTGCCCACAGGCAGACGCCCACCCCTTGCGCCATGGGCGTGGATAAAGGCTATAATCTCCGGCTTTGCTGGCAATGCCCCGTCGGCCAAATACTAGTTACAGACGGGGAAACCGCTTTGTACGGACTTGAGGCCCGATCTCCCCAAGCCCCTCTGCAGGCACCATTTGGAAAACATTAGCTAATGACTACGATCCGCGTAAAAGAAAACGAACCCTTTGACGTTGCCCTGCGCCGCTTCAAGCGCACCATTGAAAAGCTCGGCCTGCTGACCGACCTGCGCGCC
Organism: Acidovorax sp. DMC1; assembly: GCF_056314325.1. Taxonomy (NCBI): domain Bacteria; kingdom Pseudomonadati; phylum Pseudomonadota; class Betaproteobacteria; order Burkholderiales; family Comamonadaceae; genus Acidovorax; species Acidovorax sp. DMC1. The sequence goes on from NZ_JBQUYO010000013.1 coordinate 42,427, forward strand.
CGTGAGTTCTACGAAAAGCCCACCGCCGAGCGCAAGCGCAAGAAGGCTGCTGCCGTGAAGCGTCACTACAAGCGCGTTCGCAGCATGCAACTGCCCAAGAAGCTGTACTAAGTACCGCTTTGGCACCGTCCTGATACGGAGTGCCGACAAACCCGCGCTAGGGACGCCAAGCGCGGGTTTTTGTTTTTGGGGTTTGCCAAAAGGCTTTCTGGCGTCGTTGCAACGCCTTGCCGTAGCAGCACTACTGTCTGCGGCGTTGACGCCTAGCCAGAAAGCCTTTTGGCCAACCCCTGTTCTTGTCTAAAACCAACCAAGGAAGCCGCCATGAGCCTCAAGGACCAGATCACCGAAGACATGAAAACCGCCATGCGCGCCAAGGACAGCGAGCGCCTGGGCACCATCCGCCTGCTGCAGGCCGCGATGAAGCAAAAGGAAGTGGACGAGCGCATCACCCTGGACGACGCCGCCGTCGTGGCCATCGTGGACAAGCTGATCAAGCAGCGCAAGGACTCCATCACAGCGTTTGAAGGCGCGGGCCGCCAGGACCTGGCCGACAAGGAAAAGGCCGAGATGGCCGTGCTGCAGGCCTACCTGCCCGAGCGCATGTCGGCCGAAGAAACGCTGGCCGCCGTCAAGGCCATCGTGGCCGAAGTGGGCGCCTCGGGCCCCGGCGACATGGGTAAGGTGATGGGCGTGGTCAAGACCCGCCTGGCGGGCAAGGCCGATATGGGCCAGGTGTCGGCCGCCGTGAAAGCGGCACTGGCGGGCTGATCGCCCCTGCGGTCGTGCCCACGGCACAACCGGTATCTTTTTGATAGCTGTCAGCGCATGTGAGACGTGCGCTGACAGCTATTTTTGCTTCAAACCGAGGCGTTTGCGCCCACACCGGTCTTTGCGCTGCGCGACGCCCACCCGTCGCGAAAGAGCGCCTGCAAAAACTCCACGCACACCCGCACTTTGGCCGAGCGCTCCAGCCGCGTGGGGTAGACGGCCCACACATTGGCTTCTTGCTGCCACTGCGGCAGCACCTGCACCAGGCGCCCGGTCTGCAGGTGCGCGCCCACATCCCACAACGAGCGCAGCACAATGCCGCGCCCATCCACCGCCCACTGCACGGCCATCTCGCCGTTGTTGGCCGACAGCGGGCCACGCACCTTGACCGACTCTTCCTGCGCACCGCTGCGCAGGCGCCACACGCCAAATGGATGGTCACGCTCCTTGATCACCAGGCAGTCGTGCGCGGACAGGTCGGCCACCGTGCGCGGCGTGCCCTTACGCTGCAAATACGAGGGTGCTGCGCACAACACGCGATGGTTGTCGGCCAGGCGGCGGGCTATGAGGTGCGGCGCAATCTCGTCGCCCACGCGCACGTCCAGGTCAAACCCTTCGCCCGCCACATCCACCAGCCGGTCGAACACTTCGAGCCGCACCTGCAACCCCGGGTGCTGCTCCACCAACCGCGACAGCGCGGGCGCCACGATCTGGCGGCCAAAACCGAAGCTGCTGCTCACCCGCAGCAGCCCGCGCGGCTCGCTGCGCGTCACCGCGACCTCCTGCATCAGCTGCTCCATGTCGTCCAGAATGCGCTGCGCCCAGTGGAAGACGCGCTCGCCCTCCTCCGTCACCGCCACGCGGCGGGTGGTGCGGTGCAGCAGCTTGACCTGCAGGTCCTGCTCCAGCAGGCGGATGCGTTTGCTGACGTAGGCGGGCGAAGTGCCCAGCTCGGTGGCGGCGCCGCCAAAGCTGGCCTTGCGCACCACGGCCGTGAACACGCGCAGGTCTTCCGCTGCAGGATTTTTGTGCACGAAATGTGAATGATGAAGCCACGGTTGGCAGATTGTAGTTATCGGCAGCCCTGGGAACAATGCACGCCATACCGCTGGCTGCGCCCTGCAGCCGCATCCCCGACGCCATTGCAAGGACCGCTTGATGACCTCTTCCACCCCCCCAAAAACTTACCGCATCGCCCTCATTGCCGGAGACGGCATAGGCAAGGAGGTAATGCCCGAAGGCCTGCGCGTGGTGTTGGCCGCCGCAGAACGCTTTGGCATCGCCCTCGAAACCACCACCATCGACTGGGCCAGCTGCGACTACTACGCGGCCCACGGAAAAATGATGCCGGACGACTGGAAGGCGCAACTGTCAGGCATGGACGCCATCTTCTTCGGCGCCGTGGGCTGGCCTGCCACCGTGCCCGACCATGTGTCCCTCTGGGGCTCGCTGCTCAAGTTTCGCCGCGAGTTCGACCAGTACATCAACCTGCGCCCGGTGCGCCTGTTCGAGGGCGTGCCCTGCCCCCTGGCCGGTCGCCAACCCGGCGACATTGACTACTACGTGGTGCGTGAGAACACCGAGGGCGAATACACCTCGCTGGGTGGCGTGATGTACGAGGGCACCGACCGCGAGATCGTGATCCAGGAGTCGGTCTACTCCCGCCACGGTGCCAACCGCCTCTTGAAGTTCGCCTTCGACCTGGCCCAAAGCCGCGCCAAGAAACACGTGACCCTGGCCACCAAAAGCAACGGCATCGCCATCAGCATGCCCTGGTGGGATAAGCGTGCCGATGAGGTTGCCAAGGACTACCCCGAGATCACGCTGGACAAGCAGCACATCGACATCCTTACCGCCCGCTTTGTGCTGCAGCCCGGCCGCTTCGACGTGGTGGCTGCCACCAACCTGTTCGGCGACATCCTGAGCGACCTGGGCCCCGCCACCACCGGCACCATTGGCCTGGCCCCCTCGGCCAACCTGAACCCCGAGCGCCACTTCCCCAGCCTGTTCGAGCCCGTGCACGGCTCGGCGCCCGACATCTACGGCAAAAACATCGCCAACCCGATTGCCATGATCTGGTCGGGTGCGCTGATGCTGGACTTCCTCACCCACGGCCAGGGCGCAGGTCGGCAGGCGCACGATGCGATCGTGAGTGCCATCGAAGAGACGATCAAGAGCGGGCCACGCACGCCGGACCTGGGCGGCACGGCCAGCACGACGCAGGTGGGTGAGGCCGTCGCGGCGAGAGTGAGTGCACAGACCGAATGACGGCTGGCGGCCAGTCGCTCCTGAATTGATAGCTACCAGCGCATGAAACACCTGCGCTACACCCTCATTCCATTCAAAAATGCCTCTTACCCTCCCCCTGGAGGCACCTTGAACTGCTCCGTGACGCGCTGCTCGGCACGCGCCGCAGCAGCCGCCAAACGGTCCCAGGCGTTGCGCGCGCCCACCATGGCTCCCTGCAGGGCGCGCAGAACAAAGACCACGGCAACCGACCGCAGTGTTCGCCAGCGGCCCACTAGGTGGGGAGTGGAAACGGCTCTGACGGCGGTGGTGGAGGAATGCGGGTGTTTCATGGCCCCGCAATGCTCTCGCCGGGCTTACCATCTGTAAAGTTGAATTCAATGACGATTCACTTCACAAATCCTGATGCGTAACCTGAACCTCGACCAGCTGCAGACCCTGATCGCCATCGCCGACCGGGGTACTTTTGCCGCCGCCGCGCAGGCGCTGCACCTGGCGCCGCCCACCGTGAGCATGCACATCAAGGAACTGGAATCGCGCCTGGGCGCCGAGCTGGTGGTGCGCGGGCGGCGGCAGGCCGACCTCACCCCCGCCGGCGAAGTGCTGGTGCGCGAAGGCCGCCAGCTGCTGCTGGCCAGCGATGACCTGGTGGAGCGCGTTCTGCGCCACGCATCCGGCCGCGAAGGCATTGTGCGGGTGGGCGTGTCGGCGGGCGTCAGCACCCGGCTGCTGCCGCGCATGCTGGAGGCGCTGGCGGCGCGCAGCCCCGGTGTTGAAATCCGCCTGGAGGCCGTGGGCTCGGCCGAGTCCATGCAGCGCCTCAAGGCGGGCACGCTGGACATTGCCATCGTCGCCAGCCCCCAGCCCCCGATGGCCGAGGTGAAGCAAACACCCTGGCGCAACGACCCCATGGTGGCCCTGCTGCCCGCCGCGTGGGAGGCACCCGACCGTATCGGCCCCGACTGGCTGGCCAGCCGCCGCTGGGCATCCTTTGCGCCCGCCACGCAGATGCACGGGCTGATCGCCAACTGGTTTGGCCAAGCGGGGCATCACCCGCGCCCATTTCTGGCGCTGAGCTACCCCGGCGCCCTCAAAAGCCTGGCCGTGGCCAGCCAGTGTGCCGCCTTGCTGCCGATGGAAGAGGTGGAAGACCTGCAGGGCACGCCCGGTGTGCAGATCCGCCCCCTGCAGCCGCCGCTGATGCGCCCCATGGCCGTGGCGCACCGCCACCAGCCGCCGCCCTCCCCGGCGGTGGAGAGCGTGCTGGAGTTGCTGGCGGAATTTGCGGGCCTCGCAGAGTGATGGCGGAGCACACCGCGCGCCGTCACGCGGGCGGCAAGCCCTGGGCAGGCCGGGCAGAAGACCCGGCAGCAAGCCGCTGCAGGTAGGGCTGCACGAACAGGTACAACCCCGTCAACAACAGCAGCGCCAGGGGCGGCAGGGGCGCATAGGTCACCCAGTCCGGCGGGTTGCCTACCCCCTGAGCACGGACCACAAAATTGGCGATGACGGCCAACGTGAACGCCATCGACACCCAGCGATGAAACCGCCGAATTCCCGCACCGGCGCTCATTGCGCACCTCCAGCGGCCAGCTGGATCATCTTCCAGCCGTTGCCCGCCGGGTCCCGAAAGCCTGCGTCCACGTTGCCGTACCGGTCCACGGGCTCCTGTGTGAACTCCACACCCAAGTCCCGCAGTCGGGCATAGTCCGCGCGGCAGTCCGCCACATGGAGCACCAGCGCAGGCATGGCACCTTTGGCCACCATCGCGCGCAAAGTTTGCGCTGTGGCTTCATCATGGATCGGTGGGCCGGGCCTGAACAGGCCGAGCTGGAAGCCCGGCTGGTCAGGGTGCTGCACCGTCAGCCAGCGGTAGGGCCCGTTGCGCACGTCCGTGTGCACGCGAAACCCGAGCTTGCCCACGTAAAACGCGAGCGCTTCGTCCTGGTCGTCCACATACACGCCCACCACACCAATGCCTTGGTTCGCCGTCATCAGATCTCCTGGTTTGTTGCTGATGTCGGCTTTGTACCTGCGGCCTGGCGGCGGCGCTTCTCCGAAACTGCGGTGGTGAGGTCGGGACGTTGTGCAGCCTTCAAAACGCAGGCGGGCACCTTGTCCAGTGGCTCCACAGTGGCCTGGGCCTGCTGGCGCACCACACTAGGACTGTGCCCCGTGATGTCACGGAAGGTGCGCCCAAAAGTGCCCAGGCTCTCCCAGCCGGTGGCAAACGCGATCTCGGTGATGGGCAGGTCCGTGTCGCGCAGCAGCGTGGTGGCTTGCTCGATGCGGCGTGTCAGCAGGTAGCGGTGGGGCGGGATGCCAAAGGCCTGCCGGAAGGACCGGGCGAAGTGCGCCTCCGAGACGCCACTCACCTCCGCCAGCCGCTGGACCGGCCAGGCCTCGTGCGACGCAGCGTCCATGTGGTCCTTGGCGCGCAACAAGCGGCGCAGCAGGGCTGGGTCCTGGGGCGCAATCGGGTGGGCGGCTTCGCCTTTGGCTGGGAGCTTCGGGGGCACGGAGGGCATGGTGGCTGCAGCATATCGCCTGTCTGGCGGCACGCCTGCACCGCCGGTACAGAGGCAGGCAAGACTTGCGAGGCACCACAGGTGAACACAAGCACCGTGAACAAAGTCACCGTCTTCGCGATGGGCCTCACCCGCTGCGGGTGCTGCCGAGGCAAGGGCATGGAATCATCGCGGCATCGCCCGTCGATGGCCGCCCGGCCGTCGGCAGTCCCCATCATTCATCTCTTCGTGAACCATCCACCATGAAGCGTCTTCTCATCCTGGGAGCCACGGGCTCCCTCGGCCGCCACGTGCTGCAGCAGGCTGTGGCGGCCGGCCACCAGGTATCGGTCATCGTGCGCAACCCCGCCAAGCTGCCCCCGGACCTGCGGTCACGCATCACGGTGCACCCTGTGGACCTGGGCACGGTAGCCACCGGCGCTTTGGCCGACTTGGTCCGGGGCCACGAGGCACTGATCAACTGCGCGGGGCTGGTCACCGAAGGCCGCGCATTTGTCGAGCTTGTGGACCGCGTAGTTTCCAGTGTGGAATCCCTGGCGCCTTCCGAGCGGCCGATCTGCTGGTTCATGGCGGGCGCCGCCGTGCTCGACATCGGCCAGACAGGCCGCCGGGGGGTTGAACTGCCCAAGGTGCGCGACACCTATTGGCCGCACCGGAAGAACTTTGAGCGCCTGAACACCTCCCCCATTGACTGGCGGCTGCTGTGCCCCGGGCCGATGGTGGACCAAGCCGCGCTCGGCATCGACCGGCTGCGCATTGCAGCGGACCAGTTGCCGGTCGCTGTGCCGTCCTTTGCAGGCAAGCTACCCAGCCCGCTGTTGCTGCTGCTGTTTGCGTCGAAGGTGCCGCAGATGATCGTGCCCTATGCCGATGCAGCGGCGCTGATGCTGGCCCATCTTGCGCCCCGGGATGCGATGTCCCGGCACCGCGTGGGCCTCGCGCTGCCCGTGGGCATGCGCGGCAAGAAAGACACCTGGGCGGCCAAGCCCCGCAGTGCCAGCTGACGCAGACCTCCATGAAAAAAGGCCCTCGCAGTCACGAGGGCCTTGGGGGCAGGAAAGCTGCCGAAACTTGTCTCACATCAGCAACTTGCAGCATCCGCCTGCGGCAGCCATAAAGATCAGCTGCCCGCCACCTTCATGCGGTTGACCAGGATGGAGCCCACCGTCTTGGCGCCGTAGTTGTAGGCATCCGCGCCCACAGCCTCGATGCCCTTGAGCATGTCTTTCAGGTTGCCCGCGATGGTGATCTCGTGCACCGGGAAGGCGATCTTGCCGTTCTCCACCCAGAAGCCGCTGGCGCCGCGCGAATAGTCGCCCGTCACGTAGTTCACGCCCTGGCCCATCAGCTCCACCACAAACAGGCCGGTGCCCAGCTTTTGCAGCATGGCGTCCAGGTTGTCGCTGGCCTGCGTGAGGCGCGAGGTCATCACCAGGTTGTGCGAGCCCCCGGCGTTGCCGGTGGTCTTCATGCCCAGCTTGCGGGCCGAGTAGCTCGACAGGAAATAGCCTTCCACCCGACCGCCTTTGACGACCTTGCGCGGCGCCACGCGCACGCCTTCCTCGTCAAACGGCGAGCTGCCCTTGCCGCCCAGAATGAACGGGTCTTCGAGGATGTCGATGTGCTTGGGGAAGACCATCTTGCCCAGCGAGTCGAGCAAGAAGCTGCTCTTGCGGTACAGCGAGCCGCCACTGATGGCCTGCACAAAACCGCCCAGCAGGCCCGCGGCCAGGGTGGATTCGAACAGCACAGGGCACTGCGTGGTGGGGATCTTGCGGCTGCCCAGGCGGCTCAGCGCGCGCTGCGCTGCGTAGCGGCCCACGGCCTCGGGCGATGCCAGGTCGGCCGCATTGCGCATGGAGCTGTACCAGGCATCGCGCTGCATCTCGCCGTTCTTGCCGGGCAGCGAAGCGATGGGTGCCACCGAGAAGCTGTGGCGCGAACTGGCATAGCCGCCGCGAAAGCCGCGCGTGTGAGCGCTGAAGAAATGGCTTTGCTGGGCCGACACGCCCGCGCCTTCGCTGTTGGTGATGCGGCGGTGCGTCTTGAATGCGGCGGCTTCGCAGGCCTTGGCCATCTCTGCAGCCTCTTCGCTGGTGATGGCCCAAGGGTGGAAGAGTTGCAGGTCGCGGTGCGTGTCAGCAGGCGCGATGTCGTCGGCATCGGGCAGACCAGCCACGGGATCTTCGGCCGTGAAGCGGGCGATGTCGTAGGCCGCCTGCACGGTCTGCTCGATCGCCTTGGTAGAAAAGTCTGACGTGCTGGCATTGCCCCGGCGGTGGCCGATGTAGACCGTCACACCCAGCGACTTGTCGCGGTTGCGCTCCACATTCTCCAGCTCGCCCTTGCGCACACTGACCGACAGGCCGCAGCCTTCGGACGCCTCGGCGCCTGCGTCGGTGGCGCCCAGCTTTTTGGCATGCGCCAAGGCGCGGTCCACCAGCTCTTCAAAAAACGGGCGGCTGTAGCTGAAGCCGCTGTCAGGGGTGCGAGAGGAGGCGGCTGCGGGCGCGGCGGCCAGCGCGCAAGGGGTGCGCGGGGCGCGATTCGAGGGTTTGTTCATAGCGGCAGCTATGATACTTGCCACTGTGGCGCGCTCTGCGCCACTCGTTTTTTGCCCCCACCATCCATGTCACGCAAACCCAAAAAAGGCTACTTTGTGCGAGGCCAGTTCGTTGCCGAAGGCAGCGAACTGGACATCCAGCTCAAGGCCGAACTCAAAGGCACGCCCGATGCCAGCCGCACCGATCTCAAGCGCGAAAGCGATGAACTGCAGGACCTGGGCAAGGAGTTGCTGACCCTGCGCGCCGACCTGTTCGACGCCGTGGGCCTGCCCGACAAGCTGGTGGAGGCGCTGGCCGAGGCCAAGCGCATCACCAACTTTGAAGGCAAGCGCCGCCAGATGCAGTACGTGGGCAAGCTCATGCGCAAGCTCGAACCCGAGCTGGTGCAGGCCGCCCGACAGGCCCTGGAAGAGCAGCACAAGGGCTCTGCCACCGAAAAGCTGCAGCTGCACCTGGCCGAACAATGGCGCGACCGCCTGATCGCCGATGACGACACGCTGGCCGCCTGGATGGCCGAGCACCCCACCACCGACACCCAGCAGCTGCGCGCGCTGATCCGCCAGGCGCGCAAGGACGCACAGCCCGCAGGCAAAGAGGCCAATGTCCAGGTCTCGCAAGGCCTGGCGCCCCGCAAGGGCCGTGCGTACCGCGAGCTGTTCCAGCTGGTGCGCGAGCACCTGGGCGGCACCGGCACGGCAGATGCCAGCGACACCGACGAGGACAACGACGATGAGTGAAGCCGTCCACGACGCCGTCAAGATCGGCATCGTCTCCATCAGCGACCGCGCCAGCACCGGCGTCTATGAAGACAAGGGCCTGCCCGCGCTGCAGGACTGGCTCACGCGTGCGCTGCACAACCCCATCACCTTCGAGCCGCGCCTGATCCCCGATGAGCAGGCCGGCATCAGCGCCACGCTGATCGAGCTGGTGGACGCTGGCTGCAGCTTGGTGCTGACCACCGGCGGCACCGGCCCCGCGCTGCGCGATGTAACGCCCGAGGCCACGCTGGCCGTGGCGCACAAGGAGATGCCAGGCTTTGGTGAGCAGATGCGCCAGATCAGCCTGAAGTTCGTTCCCACAGCCATCCTCTCGCGCCAGGTGGCAGTGGTCCGGGGGAACAGCCTCATCATCAATCTGCCCGGCCAGCCCAAGGCGATTGCCGAGACGCTGGAGGGGCTGAAGGATGCCGACGGCAAGCAGATCGTGCCCGGCATATTTGCCGCCGTGCCCTACTGCATCGACCTGATCGGCGGGCCGTACCTGGAAACGCGCGATGAGGTGTGCAAGGCGTTCCGGCCCAAGACGGCGATTCGCGCACCGCGCACATCCAACTGATCGCCGGACAGCCCGACACTGTGGCGCTATACGCTTTCTCAGTACGCATCGGTAGCAGTGCGGACCTGCTATGAAATACCTCTGGCTTGTCCATCTGCCGCTGCTGGTCCTGCTTGGCTACCTGTACTGGCGAAACCGCAGCATGAAACAGCGGCAGGATGCGCTGGTGCAAGGCCTGAAGGGGCAGCACTACTGGCGCATCAATCTGGCACGGCCTGGTTTCTATAAGAGCTGGCTGCGCATCATGCCGTTTGAAGCCAAGGGTGTGCTGATTGACGACGGCGAGACACTGCGCATCAAAGGTTTCTGGCTGAAGGGCCACCGCCCATTCGAATCGTCTATCGACAAGGCCAGCGCCAGCGTGCAATGGCTTGGTAACCGGCACCTGCGCGCGGGCAACCTGTATTGGGCCGAGCTGAACACCCCGCGCGGGGCGCTGTTGTTTTGTGCGGATACCGGCATGTACGCGCTGCCTTCGCGCGAGGCGCTGTCAGACATATTTCGCAGCGCCTTCCCGGACTACGCACTTGACGAGCAACAGACCACGGACTTTGCCCTGGAGAAGAACCCCCGCAGCATCAGCATGGTGGCCGCGTTCTTCGCGCTTTTCCTTTTCAGCCTGATCGACACCTTCGTCATCAGCCGCTTCGAACTGACCGATGCGCAGTTGCTGAACATGCTGGTAAGCCCCCTGCTACCACTGGGCGCAGCTGCTGGGGCCGGCGTTCTGCTGCTGTCGTGCTACCTCTTCATGAACCGCGGGGGAGTCCCCGCCCGGGAATCCATGGTGGTGGGCACCTTCGTCGCCCTCGCGGCGCTGGGCGCTGCACTGCCCGCCGCCAAGCGCGTGGACCAATGGCTTGCAGACGGACCGACGCAGGCCTATACCTACCGCGTGACTTCCGCCATGCGGCTGGAACCGGTCGACCCGTCCCTGGGCCTGCCCCGCATGTACTTCCCGCGCGCACGGGAGTACTGGGATCAGTTTCCCCCAGGCAGTGACTACCAGATACCTTTTCTGCGGGGCCCTCTGGGACTATGGCAACTCGACCATGCCGCTTTTGATCCGCCGCTGATCGCCTTCTACGAGAAGCGATAGCCGCAGGTGTCGCGGCGGCCCAGCACCCAACTCGCTGCAGGACTACTTGCCCACCAGCTCGTTGAGCTTGCCCGCCTCGAACTGTTCCTTGATCGCCGCATCACACGGCACGCAGTCCTTGGCCTGCTGGTTGGCGGCCGAGAGTTTTTCGATGGCCTGCCACAGCAGCGCAATCTGGTGCTCTTGCGAGGACGCACTGTCGATCAGGCCCCGCATGGCTTGCGACAGCGGGTCGTCTTCCTGCGTGATGCCATAGGCCGTGAACTTGCGCGCCGGCTGGGATTCGGTCACGTCGGCGCTCTGCCCCTCTTTGGACGGGATGATGCGCGCCGGGATGCCCACCGCCGTGGCGCCTGCAGGCACCGGCTTGATGACCACGGCGTTGGAGCCGATCTTGGCACCATCACCCACCTCAAAGCCGCCCAACACCTTGGCGCCCGCGCTCACCACCACGTCCTTGCCCAGCGTAGGGTGGCGCTTGGTGCCCTTGTACAGCGAGGTGCCGCCCAGGGTCACACCCTGGTAGATGGTGCAGCCGTCGCCGATCTCGGCGGTCTCGCCCACCACCACGCCCATGGCGTGGTCGAAGAACACCCGCTCGCCGATCTTGGCGCCGGGGTGGATCTCGATACCGGTGAACCAGCGCGCAAAGTGCGAGATGAAGCGGCCCAGCCACTTGAGGCCGTGGTGCCAGCACCAGTGCGCGGGGCGGTGCAGCCAGATCGCATGCAGGCCCGGATAACAGGTGATCACCTCCCACGTGCTGCGCGCGGCAGGATCGCGGTCGAGGATGCACTGGATATCGGAGCGCAGGCGGGCGAACATTGGTTGTTATGGTTATTTGTAAATGGGCTGCACAGTCTATCGTTTCGCCTGCGCCGTCTCGATCATGGCTTTGGCGACACCTCTCAAGATGTGGATTTCCTCAGGGCTGAGCTGCGCGCGGTTGAAAAGCTGGTTAAGGCGGGGCATTAGCTTCTTGGGCGCGGCCGGGTCCAGAAAGCCGATGGAGGTGAGCGCCTGCTCCCAGTGGCTCAGCATGCCCGCGACCTGCGCCGCGTCGGCCAGCGCGCGCGGCGGGGTGGCATCTTGCACCGCAAATCCGCCCAATGCCTGGCGCCATTCGTAGGCGATCACCTGGATAGCGGCCCCTAGGTTGAGCGAGCCAAAGCCGGGGTTGGTGGGAATCGACAGCGCTACATGGCAGCGGTACACGTCTTCGTTGGTCATGCCAAACCGCTCTGAGCCGAAGAGAAAGGCCACGCCGGCTTGCGGGGCCACGCTCGGGTCTGCAGGGGTGTCGCTGGATGAATTTGAAGGGTTTTGAGCCTCTTGCGCTAGAAATTCATGCCTGAGCAGCTCACTTTTTAATAGCATTTCAAAGTGGGCACGTGGCGCGGCCGTGGGCGGGCCGAAGTCGCGGGGCGTCATGGCAGTAGCGCACAAGTGGCTCATGCCGTCCAGGGCCTCGTCCAGCGTGGCGACGATGCGCGCGTTGTTCAGCACATCCAAGGCGCCACTGGCGCGCTGGATGGTTTCCTCGCGCCGCAGCACGTTGGCCCAGCGTGGAGCGACCAGCACCAGGTCGTCAAACCCCATGGTTTTCATGGCACGGGCGGCGGCGCCCACATTGCCGGCGTGGCTGGTGTTGATCAGGACAAAACGGGTCTTCATGGACGGGCGGAGCGAGAGGGAGAAAGCGGCCGGTTAGGCAAAAAAGGGCTCTGCGGGTAAAATCCCGCCCTCTATTGTCGCCGCCCGCATCGCCGGGACGGGTCGGACCTCCCCGCTCATCCTGTACGCAGACGCCCGCGCCACCTTGGCCGTGCGCTGCCAACCACCACAATTTATGTCGTCTACTCTGCACCCCATGCTCAACGTGGCCATCAAGGCTGCACGCGCCGCCGGCGCCATCATCAACCGCGCGGCCCTGGACGTGGAATCGGTGCGGATCTCGCAAAAGCAGATCAATGACTTTGTGACCGAGGTGGACCACGCCTCCGAAAAGATCATCATCGAGACGCTGCTGACGGCATACCCCGGCCACGGCATCCTGGCCGAAGAGTCGGGCAAGGAATACGGCGCGAGGGATTCGGAGTTTGTCTGGATCATCGACCCGCTGGACGGCACCACCAACTTCATCCACGGCTTCCCCGTGTACTGCATCAGCATTGCGCTGGCCGTGAAGGGCAAGATCGAGCAGGCTGTGGTGTACGACCCCACCCGCAACGACCTGTTCACCGCCACCAAGGGCCGCGGCGCCTTCCTGAACGAGCGCCGCATCCGCGTGAGCAAGCGCACCCAGCTCAAGGACTGCCTGATCTCCACCGGCTTCCCCTTCCGCCCGGGCGACAACTTCAAGAGCTACCTGAACATGATGGCCGACGTGATGCAGCGCACCGCCGGCCTGCGCCGCCCCGGCGCCGCTGCGCTGGACCTGGCCTATGTGGCGGCGGGCTTCACCGACGGTTTCTTTGAAACAGGTCTGTCGATCTGGGACGTGGCAGCGGGTTCGCTGCTGGTGACCGAGGCCGGCGGCCTGGTGGGCAATTTCACGGGGGAAGCAGACTTCCTGGAGCAGCGCGAGTGCCTGGCGGGCAACCCCCGCGTGTACGGCCAGCTGGTGCCCATCCTGGGCAAGTACAGCAAGTTTGCGAGCGCTGGCGACAAGGCGGCTGTGCGCCAGGCGGCGACTGCCGACGCGCCCGAAGCCAGCAACACACCAGAGGCAGAAGGCGCTGCAGATGCAGCCGAATCGGCGGCTCCCCAGGCCGACACCGCCAAGGGCGAAGACGCGCCGTTCTAAATCCACCCACCGCGCCCTGCGGCAAAGCCGACGCACGATGCCCCCTGGTGAGGTCTGGTAGCTGGACCGCGCAGTGGGCGCAACCCACACCAGCGCAGCCGCGCAAGGGCCGCCCCGCCGCGCTGGCTGCGTCCCCCTTCCCGAATGGCGCAGCCATTCGAGAGAAGGGGGAAGGCGCGAAGCGACTCAGGAGGATGAACCCTACACCGGGTCTGGATATTTCTGCGCAATGCTGCGGAAGTCTTCCGCAATGTCCACAAACGCATCCACCATGTCGGGGTCGAAGTGGGTGCCCTTGCCCCGCACGATGGTGCTGCAGGCCTGGTCGTGCGAAAACGCGGGCTTGTACACGCGCTTGCTGATGAGCGCGTCGTACACGTCGGCCACGGCCATCAGGCGGGCCGACACCGGGATGGCATCCCCCGCCAAGCCCTGCGGATAGCCGGAGCCGTCCCACTTTTCCTGGTGGCTGTAGGCGATCTCCTTGGACACGCTCAAAAACGCCACGCGCATGCCCAGGCGACGCTCGGCTTCTTCGATCGCGTCGCGGCCCAGCGTGGTGTGGGTCTTCATCACCTCAAATTCTTCCACCGTGAGCTTGCCGGGCTTGAGCAGGATGCTGTCCGGGATGCCGATCTTGCCAATGTCGTGCAACGGCGCCGACTTGTAGAGCAGCTCAATCATGCGGTCATTGAGCAGATGCTCAAAACGCGGGTGGTGGCGCAGGCGCTCGGCCAGCGTCTTCACATACAGCTGGGTGCGGCGGATGTGGTTGCCGGTTTCGTTGTCACGCGTCTCGGCCAGAGAGGTCATGGCCATGATGGTCACGTCCTGGATGGCCTGCACCTCCAGCGTGCGCATGGCGACCTCGCGCTCCAGATAGGCGCTTTTGTCGCGCAGGAAGTCGGCCGTGGCCTTGAGCGCCAGATGCGTATTGACGCGGGCCAGCAGGATGGGCGGGCTGATGGGTTTGGTGATGTAGTCCACCGCGCCCAGCGCCAGCCCCATGCGCTCGTCGTCGGTATCGGAGCGCGCCGTGAGGAAGATCACCGGGATGTCGCGCGTGGCGGGCGCCTCCTTGAGGCGGCGACAGACCTCGTAGCCATCCACCTCCGGCATCATGATGTCCAGCAGGATCAGGTCGGGCGGCGTGGCCGACTGCGCAATCTTGAGCGCCTTCTCGCCCTGGTTCGCCACCTTGACCAGGTAGTGCTCGCGCAGCAGGCTGCCCATGAGGGTGAGGTTCTCGGGCGTGTCGTCCACCACGAGCACTGTGGCAATCGGCTTGTCTACCAAGGTCGCCGGGCTGGAGGCAAAAGGCGCGTTGTCCATGCAAATGTCCTGCGTAAGTGCCGTTCAGGGGGATTCGAGGGCGGTGGATTCGGAGCCAGGCACCGCAGCCATGGCCTCCAGTGCCTGCTCGAAATCAAAGTTCAGGGTGTGCTTTTCAACAGCCTGGAAAGCGCTCCCCAGGGCCGCCTTGAGCAACACGCCATTGTGTTGGAAAAACTCGGTGGCTGCAGGGTCGTCCTGCTCCAGCAAGTGGCGCAAATGGTGTTCGGCCTCGGCGGGCGTCATGCCCGGCCCAGATACGCCCGCAGATCGCGCCATACCGGGCTCCGGTGCCGCTTGTCCCTGCACCGCTTGCAGCACCCAGTCCTGAAGCCCCTGCAGCAGCGGCTGTAGCGCAGCGCGCAGCTCCGCCAGCAACGGCACGATGGCCTCGTTGCCATGGCGAAAGCGCAGCGCGTGCTCCAGCGCCTGCGCGCGGTCCGACACGGCCTGCGCGCCAATGTTGGCGGCCACCGACCGCAGCGTGTGGGCCAGGCGCTCGGCCAGCGCTACGTCATGCACCGCGAGGGCGCGCTGCAGCTCTGGCAGCACCGGGGCCTGCCCTTGCACAAAGCGGCGCAGCATCTCGGCATACAGACCCGTTTTGCCCAGCGCACGCTGCAGGCCCAGGTTGGTGTCCAGGCCCGGCAGATCAGGAACATCCACCGGGAGCCAGCCTGCGGCCGTCGCACCGGCAGCCCCTGCCGCCACCGAAGCCGCCACTGGCGCCGCATTGCTGCGCGCGGGTGGTACCGCGGCACCCAGCCCCTCGCGGGGGCGAATCCACCGGGCCAGCGCAGCCCACAGGGCCGCAGGCTCGATGGGCTTGGCCACATGGTCGTTCATGCCGGCCGCAAAGCAGCGCTGGCGGTCCGCCTCCATGGCGTTGGCCGTCATGGCGATGATGGGCACCTGCGCATAACGCGGGTTGCCGCGCAGCAGGCGCGTGGCGGTCTCGCCGTCCATGACGGGCATCTGCATGTCCATGAGCACGGCGTCGTAGTGCTTGCGCTCAATGTGGTCGATGGCGATCTGCCCGTTTTCTGCCACGTCCACGGCGAAGCCCGCGTCCAGCAGCAACTCCATCGCCACCATCTGGTTGAGCTCGTTGTCCTCGACGAGCAGCACGCTGGCGCCCCGGATGTCCAGGGGCAGCTCGTCGGCCGCAGGGGCGGGGGTGACTGCACGACGTCGCTCCGAGCCCGATGCCTCCAGCGGCTGCATCAGGGTGTCGAACAGCAGCGAGGCATTGACGGGCTTGATGAGCACGGTTTCAATGCCCTGCGCACGTGCGGCCCGCATCACGTCCTCGCGCCCGTAGGCCGTCACCATCAGCATCTGCGGCACCTTGGGCATGCCCAGGCTGCGGATGTGGCCGGCCAGCTCCACGCCATCCATGCCCGGCATGTGCCAGTCCAGCAGCAAGAGGCCAAACGGCTGCTGATGGGCCATGGACTCGCGCAGCCGGTCCAGCGCCTCCAGGCCCGAATGCGCCTGTTCCACCACAAAACCCATGGCTTGCAGCATGTCTGACAGCACCGTGGCCGCCGTGTGGTTGTCGTCCACCACCAGCACCCGGGTGCCCCGCAGGTCGGGCGGTGGCAGCAGCACCCGCGCCGGTGCGCCACGCTCCAGCGGCACCGACACCCAGAAGGTGGAGCCCTTGCCAAAGCGGCTTTCCACGCCCACCTCGCCGCCCATCAGCTCGGCCAGGCTCTTGCAGATCGCCAGCCCCAGGCCGGTCCCGCCGTAGCGGCGCGTGGTGGAGGTGTCCGCCTGCTGGAAGCTCTGGAACAGGCGCGCCATCTGCTCGTCGGTGAGCCCGATGCCGGTGTCACGCACCTCGAAACGCAGCCGCACCTGGTTTCCCATCTCCTCCAGCAAACGCACGGCAATGCTGATCTCGCCCGACTCCGTGAACTTGATGGCGTTGTTGGCGTAGTTGATGAGGATCTGGCCCAAACGCAACGCATCGCCCACAAGGTTGGGGGGCACGTCGCTGGCCACATCGCAGACCAGCTCCAGTCCCTTGGCTCCGGCCTTGTAGCCCACCACGTCGGACACGCTTTCGAGCATGCGGTCCAGCAGGAACGGCTGGCGCTCCACCACCAGCTTGCCCGCCTCGATCTTGGAGAAGTCCAGTATGTCGTTGATGACGCCCAGCAGGTGCTGGCCCGCCTGCTGGATCTTGCTCACATAGTCGTGCTGGCGCGGGCTCAGGCCCGACTTGAGCGCCAGATGCGACATGCCAATGATCGCGTTCATCGGCGTGCGGATCTCGTGGCTCATGTTGGCCAGGAAGTTGGACTTGAGCGCGGTGGACTCCTCGGCCAGCTCCTTGGCGCGCCGCAGTTCCTGTTCAGCGCGCTGGCGGTCGGTGATGTCCACAAACGTACCGATGGTGCCGCCCGCCATGCCATCCGGGCGCGCAAAGCCATGCAGCCAGAACAGCGTGTGGTGCAGCTCACCGTCAGCATAAGGCAAGTCGACCTCGCGGTGCACCTTGCGCTCGCCTTCCATGGCCTGTACCGCGTCCTGCTCGAAGCGGGTGCGGGTCTCTTGCGGCAGGTAGTCCAGGTCCATCACCGTCTTGCCGATGAGCGTCTCGCGCGTCACCCCGAAAGCCTGCTCGTAGGCACGGTTCACCCCGATGTACCGCCCGTCTGCCCCCTTGTAGAACAGGGGCACCGGGATGGCATCGATCAGCGCCTGCTGGAAATCCAGCTGCCCCGCCACCTGTTCCTCCAGGAGCTTCTGATCGTGGATATCCACGTTGACCCCCACCACCCGCACGGGCTGGCCCTGGGCATTGCGGAAAATGCGTGCGGCCTCCAGGAACCAGCGCACCTCTCCGTCCGGGCGCACGATGCGCCAGGAGTCGCGCAGGTAATCCTCGGTGCCGGCCAGGCAGCTGTCGAAATAGGCGCCCGCCTGGTCGCGGTCCTCGGGATGCAGGCAGTTGAGCCAGAAGTCCCGTCCGTCGGGCTGGGTGCCAGGCGGCAGGCCCATCATCTGCGCCAGCTTGTCGGACCAGACGATTTCGCCGGTGACCAGGTTCAGGTCGAACACCCCGATCTTGCCCGCCTCCTGCGCCAGCTCCAGGCGCTCCTGGGCCTGCTGAATGACTTGTTCGGCGCGCCGCTGTTCGCTGACGTCTTCAATCACCCAGATCGAGGCGGTGCCAAAGTCGTCCATCTTCAGGCTGCGGCCCGCCAGGCGCGCCTCGAACCGGGTGCCATCCAGCCGGTACAGCGTCGCGGTCTCGCGCAGCGCCTGGCCCGACGCCAATCCGGGCGTCACGCGGGCGGTGAACAGGTCGGCATGGCCCGCACCACCGAACAGCACCGACACCCCTAGGCCCAGCAGCTGGGATGCCGTGCCGCCCATGAGGTCCACAAACGCGGGGTTGAACTGGCGGAACTGCCCGTCGCACACCAGCACGATGGGCGGTGCGTTGTCGAAGATGGCGGTCTGCTGCTCCAGCAGTTCATTGAGCAAGCGCTCGCGGCGCTCCAGCTCCTTTTGCGCCTGGATGCGCTCGGACACGTCCTCGTGCAAACCCACAATACCGATGCGCTTGCCATGCCCGTCAAACACGGGGGACAGCGTGGCCTCGTCGTGGTAGATGGTCCCGTCCTTGCGCCGGTTGACGAACTGGCCTTGCCAGGATTTGCCCGACAGCAGTGCCGACCACATCAGTTGATAGGTCTGCGCGGGCGTCTGGCCGCTCGCCACCAGCGAGGGCTTTTTGCCCCGCACCTCGTCGAGCGAATACCCGGTGTTGCGCTCGTACTGGGGGTTGACCCAGTCGATGCGGCCCTCGCCATCGGTGATCACCACCGACACGGGGCTGCTCTCCAGCGCGGTCCCCAGCACCCGGAAGCGCTCCAGCGCGCTGGCCACGCGCGCGCGGCTGCGCAGCAAATCCAGCAGCAACAGGCCCAGCAGGCAAAACAGCACAAAGGCCACAGCCCCGATGCGGGCGCGCTGTGATGACGTCATCAAGGCGCTGATGTCGTCCAGCGCCACCAGCTGCCACTCACCGGTCGGGTCGTGCCAGTCGATGGCCCGGCGCTCGACCGCATGGGGTACACCATTGATCTGCACTTCACCCGCATCGGCTGCAAACGGCAGCGCAGACGCCACGCCGTTGTCAAAGTGGCGGCCGAACTGGCGCGTGGCCCGGATGGCGTCGATGCGCGCCTGGGTGAGCGGCGGTGCCACCGCAAACTGCCATTCGGTCCGGGTGGCGGCAAATGCCACCCCCTGCGGCGACAGCAACACCATGGGCAGGCCCGCGCGCTTGAGCAGCAGGTCCACCGGCTCGAAGCCCACCTTGAACATGACCACGCCGATGATGTTGCTCGAAGGCGTGTCGCTTTCGTACAGCGGCGCCGCGTAGTACAGCCCGCGCTCCTGGGTGTTGCTGCCAATGGCCGCATACACGCTGGTCGCGCCCTGGATGGCCTGCTGGAAATAGGGGCGAAACGCGAGGTTCAAGCCCGTAGACCGTTCGCCCGGCGTCTCATGGGCTACCACGGTGCCGTCTGCGGACATGACATACACGCCCTGCACCAGAAAGCGCCCACGCGCCACGGCCAGGCGTGCCAGGGCCTCAGGGTGATCGGGGGGCAAGCGGCCCAGCGCCATGTCCTTGAGCAAAGGCTCGCTCAGCCCCATCAAAGACACCGCCCCCAGCATGGAGCCACCGGTGGTCTGTGCTTGCAAGGTGTCTGCCGTCTGCTGCAGCAGACGCGAGCGCTCGGCCGACCGCTCGCCGACGCGCCAGTGTTGCGCCCCTTGCACCACCAGCACTGCGCCCATCAATGCGAGGACTACGACCAGCAGCAAGCCACGCAGGCCTGGCGCTTTGCGGTCCAGAAGCTTGTCAAACCACATGCCTACGCCCTTGCCACGCGGGCTCTCTGCACCGTGGATCCCTTACCGTCAGCCCGCGGGGTCCAGCAATGCATCGATAGTCTCCGCCGGCCCAGGCCGCCCAAACAGATACCCCTGGAAGCCCTCGCACCCATGCAGCCTCAGGAACGACAGCTGCCCCGTCGTCTCCACCCCCTC
>NZ_JBQUYO010000014.1:0-50416 GCF_056314325.1 Acidovorax sp. DMC1
CGGGTGGAGGGCTATGGGGTGTCGATCATCAAGGCGGGGGCACGCATCGTGGGCCATGACGGTGGGCCGGTGCGGGCGCCGCTGACGGACCTCAAGCCCCACGAGATGGAAGAGCTCAAGGCGCTGATTGACAAACTCGGGCCGCAGTAAGAACCAGCGGGTTCAAGGCCTGCTCAGGGCCTGGTTCTCCAGACCCTCTTTTTTTCCCAGTGAAAACCAACACCCCGGGCCCGGCCGTGCACAGGTCCGGGGGCAGTCCTGGCACGCCCATTTCCAAACCATCAACACAACAACGGAGACAGACAAGATGTTCAAGAAAATCATTCTGGCCGCAGCCGCCGCCGTCACCCTTGCCGCGCTCGCAGGTTGCGCCACCGGCGCTGCAGCCACCGGCTCCTCGGCATCGGCCGAGCAAGCGGTGGCAGCCGCCGCAGAAAAGCTGCGTGTCGCCATGATCGACCCCACGCCTGCGGCGCTGACGGCCCTCGTCGCCGACGACCTGAGTTACGGCCATTCGGGCGGCCGTGTGGACACCAAGGACAGCTTCATCGGCGACCTGATCGCCGGCAAGTCCGACTTCGTGACCATTGCCATCACCGACCAGACCATCAAGGCAGTGGGCAACACCGCTATCGTGCGCCACACCCTCACGGCCGACACCAACGACTCGGGCAAGCCCGGCAAGGTGCAGATCAAGATCCTGGGCGTGTGGCAACAGCAAGGCGGCGAGTGGAAACTGCTGGCCCGCCAGGCTGTGCGCGTCGCGACTTGATGTAAACGCATTGGGGCGGCCGTGTGCCGCCCTTCCCATTTTTGGCACTGCTGCCCCCGGAACCATGACCACAGCCCCCCGCCACCGCATCCTGCAAATCGGCCGCCTGCCCCTTCCCGCACTGGAGGCCGAACTGGCGGCCCGCTACGTCGTCACCTGCCTGGCAGACCAGCCCGATCCAGCGGCCTATTTGGCGGCGCGCGGTGCGGAGTTCACCGGGGTGGTAACCACTGCGGCCATTGGCCTGAAGGGCGAAGTCATCGCAGCCCTGCCCAACCTTCAGGTCATCAGCAGCTTTGGCGTGGGCTTTGACGCACTGGACATCGATGCCGCCAAGGCGCGTGGCGTACAGGTGGGCTACACGCCCGGCGTGCTCAACGACTGCGTGGCCGACATGGCGTTTGCGCTGATGCTGGATGTGTCACGCCACGTGGCCGCCAGCGACCGTTTTGTGCGCCGTGGTGAATGGCCGAAGACCCGGTATGCGCTGGGCACCCGCGTGTCGGGCAAGCGCCTGGGCATCGTGGGCATGGGCCGCATCGGCCAGGCCGTGGCCGAGCGCGCGAGCGGCTTTCGCATGGATGTGGGGTACCACAACCGCCGTCTGGCGCAGGGTTGCGCACTTCTTTACTTCGAGTCGGTGACCGCGCTGGCGCAGTGGGCCGACTACCTCGTGCTCACCGTGGCAGGCGGCGCTGCAACGCGCCACCTCGTCAACCGCAATGTGCTGGAGGCCCTGGGGCCCAATGGCTTTCTCGTCAATGTGGCGCGGGGCAGTGTGGTGGACGAGGCGGCACTGACCGACGCGCTGGCCGAGCGCCGCATTGCTGGTGCCGGCCTGGACGTGTTTGACAACGAACCCACCGTGCCCGCCGCGCTGATGGCGCTGGACAACGTAGTGCTGACACCGCACACCGCCAGCGCCACGCATGAAACACGGCGCGCCATGGCCGACCTGGTGCTGGAGAACCTGGAATCCTTCTTTGCAACCGGCGCCGTGCGGACGCCGGTGCCAGGCACGCAGGGCGCCTGAGCCGGCCCTGCGCTCTGGGTAGCGCTGCCCTCACAGAGAGGGCAAGGGGCAGCTCAACGTGTCACTTCACACGGTCGCGCGAGATGTCCATGATCATGCGCGTGGCCAGGTACAGGCGCGGCACGATGGTGTTGATCTGCACGTACTCCGCATCGTTGGAGTGCGCGCCGTAGCCCGACAGGCCCATGCCTTCCACCACTGCGCCCTTGGTCTTGAGCGCGGCAAACGCTGCATCGGTGCCGCCGCCCGTGGCTTTCTCCACCACGTTGAGCGACATGCCCAGCTCCTGATAAATCACCTTGCCGTAGCCCGCCACGCGGCGGGATGCGTCGCTCGCCTCCAGAGGCGGGCGGCGCACTTCAAACTTCACATCCACCTTGGAGGCAGGCAGCAGTTTGCTCTTGACCTTCTCTTGCAGGCTCTTCTCCAGCCCGTCAAAGTCCGCCACACGAAGCGCACGCGCATCGGCCTGGGCGGTGGCCTCGGCCGGGATCACGTTGCGGTTGGTGCCCGCCTTCGACACCGTCCAGTTCAGCTTGAGGCCTTCGTCGGTCTTGGACAAGTCCTTCATCTGCAGCAGCTGGTGCGACAGTTCGTAGAGTGCATTCACGCCGTCTTCGGGTTTGGCCCCGGCGTGCGACGCTTTTCCCTGCACCGTGAGGTAGGCCGCCCCAATGCCGCTGGTGGCCAGACGCAGCGTGCCGTCGGTGCCGCCACCTTCGAAGGAGAGCACTACGTCCTGCTCAGCCGCCACGCGGGTGATGGTGCTGCGCCAGCCGGGCGAGCTGATTTCCTCGTCGCCATTGATCAGCACGGTGAGCGTGCCGTAGTCCTTGAAATTGAGCTTTTGCAGCAGGGCCACGGTGTGGATGATGAGCGCGATGCCCTGCTTGTCGTCCGAGATGCCCAGGCCATAGGCCTTGTCGCCATCGATGCGAAACGGCTGGCCTTTGAGCATGCCCTTCAGGTACACGGTGTCCATGTGCGCGATGAGCATGATCCTCTTGCTGCCCGTGCCTTTGAACACGGCCTGTACAGCGGGGCCCACCTTCTCCGGGGTGTCGTCCAGGCGATAGATATCGCTGGTCTGGAGCACGTCCACCGTGCCGCCCAGTTGCTTGAGCTGGCCAGCAATGCGCTCCGCGATCTGGTTCAGGCCCTCGATGTCCTTGCTGCCTGACTCGATGTGCACCAGGTCACGCAGGGTGTCGAGCAGGGGTTGCTGCTCCTTCTGGGCCAGCGCATGGACTTCGGCCACGGGCGCAGCCTGGGCCACTGCGGCGGCAAACGCCAGCGCCAGCGAGGCTATCAATGGGCGGACAAAAGAAGGGACTGATTGCGGACGGCGCAGCGAGTGGTGCATGGTGCAAAGGCTCGGTGAAGGGATGAGGAAGGTCATTATGGAGTCTTGCAACACTGATTTCAAACACACCGCTTTCTTGCAATATTCCAGTCAGCGCTTGCAGTGTCAGCCTCAGCCCACTGGCGCAAACACCTCGGGGCCCAGCCGTGACTTGCGGCCCCTGGGTTCAAACAGCCACATGCCATACAGCGGCAGCGATTCCGCCAGCCGCAGCGGAGCCACGAGCGCAGACGCGCCGCCCAGCAGCGCGGGGTGCGGCACAACAGCCAGCAGGTCGGACTGCGCCACCAGGTGCAGCAGGCTGGCAAAGTCGGGGCAGCGCACGGACATCTTGGGGGCGGGCATGCGGCGCACGCGGTGCGCTTCCGTCAACACATCCACCGGCCCGCTGACGCTGGACCCCACACAGGCCCACGCAGCACCCTGCAGTTGCACCAGCGACTGGGCCCGGGCCAGAGGGTGGCCTTTGCGCGCATAGACCTGGGGATGCAGCTCGTACAGGGGCCGCTCCACCACGTCGGGGTGCGCAAACTTGCGCGGCTTGGGGGCGATGACCGCATCAAAGCGCCGCTGCAGCAGGCCTTCCAGCAGGCTGCCCTCATCGGCCGTCGCCATCTCCAGGGAGCGCCGGGCGTTGGGCAAACACCAGCTGGCATACAGCAGCGGGCCGCAGACCAGCGCTGCTGAAGACGTGAGCCCCACTCGCAGCCGATGCCGGTCTGACGCAGCCACCGAAGCGCGGGGCAGCGCCTCCACCCCCTGTGCCAGCGGCAGTGCCTGCGCGGCCACGGCACGGGCGAGGTCGGTGGCCACATAGCGGCGCCCTTCACGCACCAGCAAGGGCTGTGCAAAGTGGGCTTGCAGTGCTTTCATGCCATGGCTGATCGCGGGCTGCGACACGCCGCAGGCATTTGCCGCCAAGGCAAACGAGCCTTTTTCGACGATCGCATGGAGGTATTGCAGATAGCGCAGATACATAAACACCTTTTATGTATAAGCCTCCATTGTCTCTTGTCGCACGGCGCGGACTTGGCGAAGCTACGCACTCCACTCCACGACCTTTGCAACGCCGCATATGAGCCCTACCCCCATCAACACCGTCCGCACCTACCTCGCCCACCTGCACGCCAGCCATACCGAGGGGCTGATCGCCTGCTTTGAAGACGATGGCGTGGTGCATTCGCCCTTTCTGGGCACCATGCGTGCGAGCGACTTCTTCCAAAAGCTCGCCCAGGCCTCCAGCGGCAGCGTGATCACGGTGCTGGATTTGTTTGCCTCTGCACAACCGAGCCAGAACGGGTCGGTGCGCGTGGCGGCCTACTTCCGCTACGACTGGACCTTGAACGATGGCCGCGAGGTAACCTTCACCTGCGTGGATGTGTTCACGTTCGACGCGGGCAGCACCCGCATCCGCGACATGAACATCGTCTACGACACCCACCCGCTGCGCGAAGAGGTGGGCGACAAGTACGCACGGGACTAGGCTACAAAAGTTCTACGCCCTTGAGCGTCACAAAACTCGTCTCCCGCGTCACCTGCACAAAGTCCTGCAGGTACGGCTTGGCCGACAGGCTGGGCAGGCAGGCGGCGTGCAGCTCGCCGCGCAGACCTTTGTCACCAAGCCCTGCCGCGATGGGCCGCGCCGTCACATACCCCCGGTCCAGGTAACTCTGCACCGCCCACAGCGGCAGCGCCGCCACGCCGCGCCCGCTGGCCACCAGCTGCAGCATGGCCACTGTCAGCTCGGTGGTGCGGCGCGGGGGGCGTACACCGGCGGGCTCCAGCACCTGGCGGATAAGGTCCAGCATTTCGTCGGGCACGGGGTAGGTGATGATGGTCTGGTCGGCGAAGTCCTGCGCCACCAGGTGTGGTTTGGCCGCCAGCGGGTGCGTGTTGGCCAGCAGCGCGCGGATCTCGAAGCCAAACAGCGCGTGGTAGTCCACGCCCGCCTCGTCAGCATCCACCTCTGACACGATGGCCACATCGGCCCGGCCCTGGTGCAGCAGGCCCACCGGGTCGGCATGGAAGCCGCTCACGATGTCCAGCTCCACCTCAGGCCAGCGGGTGCGAAACGCGTCCATGGCGGGCATCAGCCAGTCAAAGCAGGTGTGGCATTCCACCGCAATGCGCATCTGCCCGCCCTGCCCCAGCACCAGGCGCGCGATGTCGCGCTCGGTCCCTTCCACCTGCGGCAGCACGGCGTCGGCCAGCGCCAGCAGGCGTTCGCCCACAGCGGTGAACTGCGGCGGCACCGATTTGCGCTCAAACAGCGGCTGGCCGTAGCGGTCTTCCAGCAGCTTGATCTGGTGCGACAGCGCGGATTGGGTGAGGTTGAGCAAGTGCGCGGCCCGCACCAGGCTGCCGCTGTCGCGCAGGGCGACCAGCGTGCGCAGGTGGCGCACTTCCAGGATCGACTGGTTCATTATTAATTTTCAAGTTGATCGACTAAAACTTTCGTTTGAATAATAAACGAGCCCGCGCGACCATTGGTGCCTTCATTGCATTGCTCTATTCAGAAGGAGGAAATCACCATGTCGCTCGCCGCAGTTGCCGTAACCGCCGCCACCCGCCGCCCCGTGCTCACGCACACCCTGGGCTTTCCGCGCATGGGGTCGCAACGCGCGCTGAAATTCGCGCTCGAATCCTTCTGGCGGGGCGACAGCACCGAGGCCGAGCTGCAGTCCACCGCCGCCCAGTTGCGCCAGCAACACTGGCAGGCGCAGGCCGATGCGGGCCTGGGCTATGCCACGGTGGGCGACTTTGCGCTGTACGACCATGTGGCCAACCACATCCAGCTGCTGGGCTGCGAGCCTGCGCGTTTTGGCTTTGACGCCCAAGCGCCCGAGCTGGCGCGCTACTTTGCAATGGCGCGGGGCGTGTCGGCCCACGCCTCAGACAACCACCAAGGCTGCAGCGCCGGTTGCCAGGCAAAACACCCCACCACCGGCCAGCCCGCGCTGGAGATGACCAAGTGGTTTGACACCAACTACCACTACCTCGTGCCCGAGTTCAGCACCCACACCCAGTTCCACCTAGCCAGCGAGCGCTTGTTTGCCGAAGTGGCCGAGGCCCAGGCGCTGGGCCACCGCGTCAAGGCCGTGGTGCTGGGGCCGCTGAGCTTTTTGTGGCTGGGCAAATCCAAGGCGGCCGGTTTTGACCGCTTCAGCCTGCTGGAGTCACTGTTACCCGTGTACGAAGCCGTGCTGGCACGCCTGAAGGCCCAGGGCGTGGAATGGGTGCAGATCGACGAGCCCATCCTGGGCCTGGACCTGCCCGATGCGTGGCGCCATGCGTTTGAGCCCAGCTACTGGCAACTGGCCCGCAGCGCGCCCAAGCTGCTGCTGGCCACGTACTTCTCGCCCCTGGCCGAAAACCTGCGCCTGGCCTGCCAGCTGCCCGTGGCCGGGTTGCATGTGGATGCCGTGCGCGCACCCGACGAGCTGGTGGGCGTGGCTGACTGGCTGCCCTCGCACAAGGTGCTGTCGGTGGGCATCGTGGACGGCCGCAACATCTGGCGCACCGACCTGGATGCGGCGCTGCAAAAGCTGCGCCCTGTGGCCGACAAGCACCAGGGCGAGCTGTGGCTGGCGCCGTCGTGCTCGCTGCTGCATGTGCCGTTCAGTCTGCAGGCCGAAACGCAACTCGATGCCGAGGTGAAGTCCTGGCTGGCGTTTGCGGTGGAAAAGCTGGACGAACTGCGCGTGCTGTCCACCGCCTTGTCGCAAGGCGAGGCGGCCGTGGACGACGAACTGCACGCCGCCCGCACCGCCCTGGCCGCGCGCCGCGCCAGCCCGCGTGTGCACCGCGCCACCGTGGCGGCCCGCATTGCTGCCGCCGCGCCGGGCGCCGACCAGCGCGCCAGCGCCTTCCCCGCCCGGCAAAAGGCCCAGCGTGCGCGGCTCAAGCTGCCGCTGCTGCCCACCACCACCATCGGCTCGTTCCCACAGACGGCGGAGATCCGCGCAGCCCGTGCCGCCTTCAAGCGCGGGGCACTGGATGCGGCCCACTACCAGCAGAAGATGCAAGCGGAAATCGCCCTGGCCGTGCGCAAGCAGGAAGCCCTGGGCATTGATGTGCTGGTGCACGGCGAGGCCGAGCGCAACGACATGGTCGAATACTTCGGCGAGCAGCTCGACGGCTTTGCCTTCACCGCCAACGGCTGGGTGCAAAGCTATGGCTCGCGCTGCGTGAAGCCGCCCATCATCTACGGCGACGTGGCCCGCCCCGCGCCCATGACGGTGGCCTGGACGCAATACGCGCAGAGCCTGACCACCAAGCCCATGAAGGGCATGCTCACCGGCCCCATCACCATCCTGCAATGGAGCTTTGTGCGCGACGACCAGCCCCGCGCCACCACGGCCGACCAGATCGCCTGGGCCATCCGCGACGAGGTGTGTGACCTGGAAGCCGCAGGCATCGCCATCATCCAGATCGACGAACCCGCCATCCGCGAAGGGCTGCCGCTGCGCCGCGCCGGGTGGAAGAGCTATCTGGACCGCGCCACCCGCGCCTTCCGCATCAGTGCCAGCGGCGTGCGCAACGATACGCAGATCCACACCCACATGTGCTACAGCGAGTTCAACGACATCCTGCCCGCCATCGCGGCCATGGATGCCGATGTGATCACGATTGAGACAAGCCGGTCGGACATGGAGCTGCTACAGGGGTTCGGAGATTTCCGCTACCCCAACGAGATCGGCCCCGGCGTGTACGACATCCACTCGCCCCGCGTGCCCGGCGTGCAGGAGATGGCCGCGCTGCTAGAGAAAGCCGCCGAGGTCGTGCCCGTGGAGCACCTGTGGGTGAACCCCGACTGCGGCCTCAAGACCCGGGGCTGGCCCGAGACGGAAGCCGCCCTGCGCCACATGGTGCAGGCCGCGCAGGCCGTGCGTGAGCGGTTGCTGGAAGAAGCGGCGCTGGCCTGACCGCGTCCGAAAATCAGCCTGCAGCGCGCTTCATCTCGGCCAACTTGACCAGCACCTGCAGCGCGTGGTTCAGCGGTGTTGGCACGCCCAGTGCCGCGCCGCGCTTGACCACATACCCGTTCAGGTGGTCAATCTCGGTGGGCTTGCCCCGCGCCAGGTCCTGCGCGGTGGACGAATACTGGCTGGGCATGGTGCTGGCAATGCCACGCACCGCCGCCTGCACATCGCCCGGAATCGTCACACCGTCAGCAGCCGCCACGGCCAGGCATTCAGCCACGATGTCGGCAATCACCTGCGTCACGCCGGGCACCTGCACCAGCGGGCCGTAGGGCTGCTGCGACAGGGCCGACAGCGCGTTGTAGGCGCTATTGAGCACCAGCTTGGCCCAGAGTGCACCGCGCACGTTGTCTGACACCTGGGTAGGGATGCCCGCTGCCGTGAGCTGGCGGGCCACCTCGTCGCTGCGTGGCGAAGGTGCAATCACCAGCTCGCCCCGGCCATGGTGCACCACATGCCCTGGGCCGCCCATGGCGGTGGCGACATACACCACGGCAGCGGCCACGGGGGTGCTGGCGTCCAGCACCGCGCGCACGCGCTCGTCGTTGTCCACGCCGTTCTGCAAGGTCAACACCAGCGCCCCGGGCGCCAAGTGGGGGCGAATCTGCTGCGCTGCATCTTCCGAGTCGGACGACTTCACGCAGAACAGCACCACGTCCGCGCCGTGCACAGCGCTGGCCTCGGTGCTGGCCGCCAGAGGCACCTGCACGTCCATCGCCGCCGTCTGCAGCCGCAGGCCGTGGTCACGCACCGCCAGCACATGGGCGGGCCGCCCGATGAGCGTGACGGCATGGCCCGCCCGGGCAAGCAACGCGCCAAAGTAGCAGCCCACGGCACCCGCGCCCATCACGGCAAAACGCAGGGGTGGGGAAACGTCCGAGGCGGTGGGCGGGGAGGTAGAGGAATCAGCAGCAGCGGTCATGACGGTGTCCCGGTGGGCAAGGTACGGAAAGGTAAGGCAACAGGGCGCCCCACTATATCGGCGGCAGCCTGCGTACCAACAATCAAGGTTTTCGAGCTGATGCGCTAGCCGAACATGCCTTAGCAGCTATCAAATACGTAGCATATTGACTTTGAGTGAGCTTGATCGCAGGGGCGCGCATCAATCTCACGCGCCATTTCCGGCACCGCAAACCGCCATCCGTTACACCCCGTCCGTGGGCCCCGCCCCAGCCCAAAGGCCCCTTTTCAGTGTCAGGAATTTAATCAATGCAAAGACAATAATTGTCTAGTCAATTAAATTCCTCACCCATGTCAGCTCCCCCCAAACCCAGCCAAGCCCCCGCGTTCTACAACGCCGAGCACTACGACCCCAGCAAGCTGGTGCCCGAAAACAGCGTCGGCTACCTGATGCGCAAGGTGATGTCGTCCATCCGCACGCAGGCCGATGCCCAGCTGTCGTTGCACGACCTGACCTACGCCCAGTGGCTGCCGCTGTTCAAGTTGTCGCTGTGCGAGACCGCCACCGTGGCCACCCTGGCGCGGGACCTGGAGACCGACCCGGCCTCCATGACCCGGTCGCTTGACCGCATGGAAGCCAAGGGTCTGGTGGTGCGGGAGCGTTCCACCGTGGACCGCCGCGTCGTGCAGCTCAAGCTCACGGCCGA
Organism: Acidovorax sp. DMC1; assembly: GCF_056314325.1. NCBI lineage: Bacteria > Pseudomonadati > Pseudomonadota > Betaproteobacteria > Burkholderiales > Comamonadaceae > Acidovorax > Acidovorax sp. DMC1. The sequence goes on from NZ_JBQUYO010000014.1 coordinate 9,758, forward strand.
AGGCCAGCGCATTGCAGCCCTGGTGCCCCCCGTGCTGGCCGACGTGCTCAACGGCCACCTCAGCGACTTCAGCCATGACGAGTGGCAGCTTCTGCTGTCCATGCTGCGCCGCATGCTGGCCAACGGCGAAGCGCTGCGCCAGCAGACCCCCTCACCCACCGAACCCGCAGCCGGTTGATCCCGCCCTGTTGCCCTGCCCCTGGAGATTTCCGTGACCGCCACTGCCCCAACTCCCCTGTCCACCCGCTCCGCCCTCGCCGCCCACCTGGCGGTGTCGGCCGTTGCCCTGGCCGCCGCACTGCTGCTGGTGGGCTGCGCCAACCCAGGCCCCGCCCACACACCGCTGGCGCAAACCACCCCGGCCGCCGCTGGTCTGACCGCCGCCACCACCGACGTTGTGGCCACCAGCCAGTGGTGGAAAGCCCTGGGTGACGAGCAGCTCAACACCCTGATCGACACCGCCCTGCAAGGCAACCCCAGCCTGGCTGTGAGCCGCGCCCGCCTGGAACAAGCCGTGGCCCTGAGCCAGGTGCGTGAGGCCGCCAACGGCCCGCAAGCCACGCTGGGCGTGGACGCCACCCGCCAGCGCTACACCGCCAACGGGCTGGTGCCCGCCCCCATCGCCGGCAACACCTACAACAGCGGCACCGTGCAAGCCACACTGAGCTGGTCGCCCGACTTCTTCGGCCAGCACGCCGCCGAGCTGCAGGCCGCCCTGGGCCAGGCCCGCGCCGCCCAGGCCGATGCTGCGGCCGCTGCCAACACGCTGGCTGCCCAGGTGGGCCGCAGCTATGTGGCCCTGGCCCGGCTGGTGGCCCAGCGCGACGTGGCCCAACGTGCGCTGGAGCAACGCGAAGAACAGCGCAAGCTCACGCAAGAACGCACCGCCGCAGGCCTGGACAGCCAGGTCGAACTGACCCAGGCCCAGGCCGCCGTGCCCGACGCCCGCACACAAATCGAAGCGCTGGACGAACAGATCACCCTGGGCCGCCGCCAGCTGGCCGTGCTGACCGGCCAGGCGCCCGATGCCCTGCCCCAGCTCACGCCCCGCCTTGCCGCGCTGCAACCCACCGCTGTGCCCGAAGTGCTGGGCGCAGACCTGCTGGGCCGCCGCCCTGATGTGGTGGCCGCCCGCTGGCGCGTGGAGGCGGCAACGCAAGGCGTGAACAGTGCGCGCAGCGAGTTCTATCCCAACATCAACATCGGCGCGTTCATCGGCCTGAACTCGCTGGGGCTGGACCGGCTGTTCAACGGCAGCTCACGCCAGATGGGCGTGACGCCCGCGTTGCGCCTGCCGATCTTTGACGGGGGCCGCCTGCGCGCCCAGCTGGGCGGCCGCGCGGCCGAGCTGGATGCCGCCATCGCCCAGTACAACGGCGCCGTGCTCGATGCGGTGAAAGAAGCCGGCGACGCCGTGGCCTCCATCCAGTCGCTCACCCGCCAGCAGGCCTTGCAGGACGAGGCTGTGGCCAGCGCTGAAAAGGCCTACCGCTTTGCGCAGGAGCGCTATCGCGCAGGCCTGGGCAACTACCTGGTGGTGCTGTCCACCGAAAGCCAGGTGCTGGCCCAGCGCCGCCTGGCCGTGGACCTGCGCGCACGCCAGCTCGACACCCGCCTGGTGCTGATGAAGGCGCTGGGTGGCGGCTGGACCGACGACACGGCCGTGCTGCACACCGCCGCCGCGCACTGACCGGCCCAGAACGCCACACCGCCCTCTTCAAAAACACATAACAACACATTCCAGAAAGACCATTGCCATGACCGCCAACAGCGAACCCCTCACCGCCAACGAGTCCAACACCGCCCGCCGCCGCGGCCTCACCCTGATTGCCGCCGCCGTCGCGCTGGTGGCCATTGGCTGGGGCGGCTGGCACTGGGCCAACGGCCGCCACGTGGAGACCACCGACAACGCCTACGTGGCGGGCAACGTGGTGCAGATCACGCCGCAAATCGGCGGCACCGTGGTGTCCATCGGCGCGGACGACACCGACTTTGTGAAGGCCGGCCAGTTGCTGGTCAAGCTGGACCCCGCTGACGCCCGCGTGGCGCTGGAACAGGCCGAGGCCCAGCTGGCGCAGACCGTGCGCGAAGTGCGCACCCTGTACGCCAACAACTCCACACTGAAGGCGCAGGTCAGCCTGCGCAGCGCCGACCTGGCCCGCGCCCAGGCCGACGCCGCCCGCATGCAGGACGACGTGAACCGCCGCGCCCCGCTGATGGCCAGCGGCGCCGTGGGCAAGGAAGAGTTCCAGCACGCCACTGCCCAGCTGGCCGCTGCCAAGAGCACCGTGGCCGCCGCCCAGTCGGCTGTGCTGGCCGCACAAGAACAACTGGCCGCCAGCCAGACGCAGACCGAAGGCACCTCCATCGAACAACACCCCAACGTGCAGCGCGCTTCGGCCCGCGTGCGCGAGGCCTACCTGGCCGTGCAGCGCGCGCAACTGGTGGCCCCGCTGGACGGCCACGTGGCCAAGCGCGGCGTGCAGGTGGGCCAGCGCGTGCAGGCGGGCGCCCCGCTGATGACGCTGGTGCCCCTGAACGACCTGTGGGTGGACGCGAACTTCAAGGAGAGCCAGCTCAAGACCTTGCGCATCGGCCAGACCGCCGAGCTGGAAGCCGACGTATACGGCACCAAGGTGGTTTACCACGGCACCGTGACCGGCCTGGGCGCAGGCACCGGCGCCGCCTTTGCGCTGCTGCCCGCGCAGAACGCCACCGGCAACTGGATCAAGGTGGTGCAGCGCGTGCCGGTGCGCATTGCGCTGGACCCCAAGGAAGTGGCCGAGCACCCGCTGCGCGTGGGCCTGTCGATGGAAGTGAAGGTGGACACTGCCGACCAGAGCGGCAAGACCCTGGCCGACACCCAGCGAACCACCCCCGTGGCCGCCACCGCCGTGTTTGACGAGCAGTTCAAGGCCGCCGACGATGAGGTGGCGCACATCATCGCCGCCAACCTGGGCCGCAGTGGCAAGTCCGCCGTGGCAGTGGCATCGCCCAAAGTGAGCAGCCAGCCCGCAGTGCAGGCGCAAAAGCATGCGTCAGCCCCCGTGCAACCTGCAGTGCAAGCCCCCGTGGTGCAGTGAGCGGGGTTGACCGAGCATGACTGCCGCCAACCCCACTGCTGACGCCGCAGGCCAGGCCCCCGCTCCGGCGGCGCCTGCTGCAGTGTCGCCCCCTGCGGCGCCACCCGGCCCGCCCGCTGCCTATCCGCCGCTGCAGGGCACCGCCCTGCTGCTGGGCACGCTGTCGCTGTCGCTGGCCACGTTCATGAACGTGCTGGACTCGTCCATCGCCAACGTCTCCATCCCCGCCATTGCCGGTGACCTGGGCGTGAGCCCCGGCCAGGGCACCTGGGTCATCACCAGCTTTGGCGTGGCCAACGCGATCTCGGTGCCGCTCACTGGCTGGCTCACGCAGCGCTTTGGCGCAGTGCGCCTGTTCACCATGAGCGTTCTGCTTTTCGTGCTGACCTCCTGGCTGTGCGGCTTTGCGTCGTCGCTGGAGATGCTGGTCTTCTTCCGCGTGCTGCAAGGCCTGGTGGCCGGGCCGATGATTCCGCTATCGCAAACGCTGCTGCTGGCCAGCTACCCGCGCGCCTTGGCAGGCACGGCGCTGGCGCTGTGGGGCGTGACCACGCTGGTCGCGCCCGTGGTGGGGCCGCTGCTGGGCGGCTGGATCACCGACAACATCTCGTGGCCGTGGATCTTCTACATCAACGTACCCGTGGGCCTGCTGGCCGGGGCGCTGACCTGGGGCATCTACCGCAAGCGCGAAACCCCCATCCGCAAGCTGCCGATTGACACCGTGGGCCTGAGCCTGCTGGTGCTGTGGGTGGGCGCGCTGCAGCTCATGCTCGACAAGGGCAAGGAGCTGGACTGGTTTGCCTCGGGCGAGATCATCACCCTGTGTGTGGTGGCCGTGGTGGCGTTTGCCGTGTTCCTGGTGTGGGAGCTGACCGAAAAGCACCCGGTGGTGGACCTGAAACTCTTCAAGGGCCGCAACTTCACGTTTGGTGCGCTGGCGCTGTCGGTGGCCTATGCCCTCTTCTTCGGCAACGTGGTGCTGCTGCCGCTGTGGCTGCAGCAGTGGATGGGCTACACCGCCACCTCGGCCGGCATGGCGCTGGCGCCGGTGGGTGTATTTGCCATCCTGCTCACACCGCTGGTGGGCCGCAAGGTCGGCCAGTGGGACCCGCGCCGCATGGCCACCGGCGCGTTCATCGTGTTCAGCACGGTGCTGTGGATGCGTTCGCAGTTCACGGTGCAGACGGACTTCATCCACATCTTGATCCCCACTCTGCTGCAGGGTGCGGCCATGGCGTTCTTCTTCATTCCGCTGACCACGCTGACGCTGGCTGGCGTGTCGCCAGACCGCATCCCGGCGGCGGCGGGGTTGTCGAACTTCGTGCGCATCACCGCCGGTGCCATGGGCACGTCGATTGCCACCACACTGTGGGAAAGCCGCGCCGCCATGCACCACGCCCACCTGACTGAGGGGCTGGTGCAAGGCCAGGGCGTGTTCGCGCAGACGCTGGATGGCTTGATGGCCTCGGGCCTCACGCAGATGCAGGCACTGGCGCAGATCAACCGGCTGATCGACCAGCAGGCCTTCACCCGCGCGGCCAACGACATCTTCCTGGGCTCGGCGGGCTTGTTCCTGCTCCTCATCGGGCTGATCTGGCTGACCAAACGCCCGGCACGCACCGGCGGCACGGGCGCGGCAGACGCTGCGGGCGCCCACTGAGTCCGTCCGCCGCATGGCAGGGCATCGCGGCGGACAATTCAGGTCAAAACGGCCGTAAGCGCTAGTGGATCATGCGCTGGCAGCTATCATTTTTGACATGGCAGCGCAGTGAGCTAGCGGGGCCCCGCCCCGCTGCAGTCCGCGCCTCCCACAGCCGGTGTCGGAAATCCCTGACCGCGCGGCGGGCGCGGCACCTGCGGGCAGTTCGCGGGGTGCACCCAACAATGCACTCACCGCAAACCACTCCAACAAGGAACTGCCATGTCACTCTCGCTGATTCTCCTGATCGTTCTGATCCTCATCCTGGTCGGCGCGCTGCCCACTTGGGGCCACAGCCGCTCGTGGGGCTACGGGCCCAGCGGCGGGATTGGCCTGGTGGTGCTGATCCTGGTGATCCTGCTGCTGATGGGACGGATATGACCGGTAGTTGAACTCCCGGTGCAGACCACACAGCGTCTGCCCAGGGGAAGTTTTCAAATGCACAAAGGGCCCTTTCGAGGGCCCTTTGTTTTGGGCGCTTCGCAAGGGCGCGCGGTAGGGCGGATACCCGGCCTCGGCCAGAAACGTCTAAATGATCAATTTGCAAAAAAAATACAATCAAATTGATAATATTGGCATTTCAATCATTTATTTGATATAAACGATAAATTCAAAGAATCGCCGTACCCCCCCCCACCATGCCCTTTTCCCCCTTCGCCATTGGCAACATGCGGCAGTTTCAAATCCGCCTGCTGCGGGGCATCCTGCTGGCCAATGTGGCTTTTGAGCTGCTGTTGCTGGCAGCGGGTGCGGCCGGGCTGGTCGCCACCCCCGGGTCGTGGAGCCTCACCCTGGGAACTGGCACCGCGTTCATGGCAGCGCTGTGGTGGGCCCTGCGCCGCTGGCCCCAGGTCTATGTTCCAGTGGCACTCATCCAGACCCTGATCGGGATGGCACTTTTTACCTATGCCCTGTGGCAGCCCCTGGGGCACGAGCTGCGCGCCGTGTGGTTCCTGATCGGGGTGGGTGCGGCCTACCTGCTGCTGGGGCGCGCGGCGGGTGTGGGCTACACCGCCGCGACCTTGGCCATCGTGCTGGGCAGCAACGGCATGCAAAGCGCGCCGTATTCGCTGCACGCGCTCATCATCTTCACGCTAGCCCTGTCGCTGAGCAGCCTGTGTTTTTACCTGTTCGTCAGTGAGGCGCTGCGCCTGTACCAGCACCTTTCCGAGCGGGACCAGCAGTACACCTTGCTGACCGAAGGCGCCGCAGAAGTCATCTGGCGGATCAACCCCGACATGACGGTGGCGTACGTAAGCCCCGCCGACGAACGGGCGCGCGGCGTGCCCGCCCGCGACGTCATCGGAAAGTCCATCTTCAAAGCCCTGACGCCCGAGGGTGCCGAAGCACTGAGACAGGCTGTGCGCGAGCGGCAGCAACTGCTGACGCTGCCCATGCGCTGTGCCAATGGCAGCGTGCGCTGGTTCGAGATGTCGAGCCGCCTGTACCGCGACGCTTCGGGCCAGCCCGCCGGTTACCACAGCATTGGCCGCGACGTGACCGCCCGGCGGGAGCTGGAGCAGGCACTGCAGGCCGAGCGCGAGCACTTGGAGGCCCGGGTCAAGGAGCGAACGGCGGCGTTGTCGGTCGCCAAAGAGGCGGCCGAGGCCGCGCTCAACACCAAGCGGGTCTTTCTGGCGAACATCGGGCACGAGTTGCGCACGCCCATGACCCTGATCCTGGGCATGACCGAGCTGGTGCGCAACCGCACGCAGGACGAACGCCTCAAGCCCATCCTGAACAACGTGATGGACGCGGCCACGGGCCTCACGCGCATGCTCAACGACCTGATCGACCTGGCCGCGCTGGAAACACGCCAGGTGGCGTTTCAGTTCGCGCCCCTGTCGCTGCCGGAGCTGGCGGCCGATGCCTTGCAGCTGCTGGAGCCGCAGGCGCGCCAAAAGGGGCTGCAAATGTTCATGACCATCGACGGCGAGGGCAGCACGGCCCGCCATGTGGGCGATGCCGAGCGCATTCAGCAAGTGCTGGTCAGCCTGCTGGACAACGCCGTGAAGTTCAGCCCCTCAGGCGCTATTCGCCTGGCCTTGCACACCGAGCAAGACACGCCGGACTCCACCGTATGGCGTCTGCGCGTCACCGACGAGGGCATCGGGATTGCGGCGGGCGACCAGCATCGCATCTTCACCCTGTTCGAGCAGGTGGACGGATCGACCACCCGCAGCTTCGAGGGCGCCGGGCTGGGGTTGGCGCTGTGCAAACGCCTGGTCGAGGGCATGGGCGGCAGCCTGGGTGTGGAGAGCGAGCCGGGCAAGGGCAGCAGCTTCTGGGTGTTGCTGCCGCTGCCCAAAGCAACCTGAGCGTGCCGAAACCCTCCAGTGCAGAGGGTCCTCAAAGGGTGGTCAAGTACGGGGTGGTCAAGCCGTGTGCGTGCGCCGCTCGGCCAGGCCAAACGCTGACGACAGCGCAGCGAACTCGTCCTTGCCCACAGTGCCATCGGCGTTGCCTGCACGGTCCATCACCTGCAGCACGGCCTGCGCAAAGGGGTCGGTAGTTGCCTGCTGGCCCTTAGTGCGCGCCAGTCCCTTGAGGAATTCATCGTGGGTGATGATGCCGTCCTTGTCGGCGTCAAAGCCTGCGGTGATCTGCTGCTTCTGGTCTTCGGTAGCGCCAAACCGCGTCAGCAGCGCCTGGAAATCGTCCTTGGACACGGCACCTGCTGCACGGCCACCGGGCAGTGCCGCGGTGGTCTGGCCCGATGAACGACCCACGGCGTTCACCGTGCCCGCAGACGCACCTTGAGTGGCCAGCACGCCCTGCCCTGCCATACCCGCCAGCGTCTGCGCCTCGGGGCTGAGCGTGACCACGGCCGAGGGCTCGGGCGCCGCCGCCTCCCCCCCACGCCGCGCAGACGCCTTGCCCGCGCCGCTGGAGGCCGCATTGAAAATCATCGACGCCACCGATGCGAGGCCGGAAATGAGAGGGGACATCGCCATGAACTCCTGTGTGGCGACCGCCTTGGCGACCCCATCCATCCGGAGTCCGCCGCATCGCCCAGGGCTACAAGGTTACGCGCCTGCCGCCCAGGCAATGGCGGGATCAGCGGGGGCTAAAGGGGCGAGTTTGGCCCCTCATGCAAGAGCAAGAGCGCCCCACCGCTCACGCTTCACGCATAGCCTGGGCCAAAGGCCACAAACTCGCCAGCGAGCGCCCCCGCCACCTGCCCCTGGTAGTGCAGCGCTGCGGCCTGTGTGATCCGGCCCAGCCCCTTGCGGCGGATCATGCGGGTAAACGACTCCCAGGCCGGCCGCGATGGCGCCAGGGCTACAGCCGTGAAGCTGCCGTCAATGGGCATGAGGTAGTCCATGGTGTTGCGCTGAATCACCAGCCGGCTGCCCAGCTCCTCAGCGGTGAGCCCCAGGTGCAGCATCGACCACGCCGCCAGAATGGCCACAGCCGAGGCACTGCCCCCAAATACCGTTTCGCGGTGGTTGATGTTGGGCGCCAGGGGCGCAGTCAGCACCACTTGCTGCAGCGATGCCTCCACCACGGTGACCTGCATGGCCTGGGACAGGGGGATGTGTTGGTGCAGGTAGGTTTGCAGTTCTGAAGGAGTCACAGGATTTCCCACTAAAAAGTGCCAAGCGCTGACCCTATCAAAACGCCGCACAGCGTCCAACGTGGTGCAGCGCAGCACTTGGCTACCACCGCCGCAACGGGTCGGTTTCAAAAGCCCGGGTCACGGTGAACGATGTGCACGACCTCAGCCCTTCCGTGCACCAGCCAGTGCCGCAGGTGCGCCGCCAGAAATGCAGGCCGCACATCAATGCCCTCCAGCTCGTCCGGCCCGAACCACGCGAACTCCAGCGCGCGCGAGCCCTCGACGCCCGCATAGGGCCCCGGGCGCGACAACAACAGGCTTCCGGGCAGCGGAATAGCGTGCAAATACAGCCCGATCTCGTGGTACGCGGTGCCAGCGTACGTGAAGAAGTTTTCCACCACACAGGCCAGCGGGCCGGGCTCCACGGGCTGGCCCAGTTCTTCCTGCAGTTCTCGGACCAGGGCTTGTGCCGCCGTCTCCCCCGCATCGATGCCACCGCCGGGCAACGCCCAGAAAGCGTCGCCCACCACCCGGTGCAGCAGCACGCGGCCCTCGCTCTGGATCAGCGCCGCTGCGCGTTGGCGCACGCGAAGCGGGCTGGGATGTGGCATGGGGTTCAAGACTCAGATCCTGATTGATTCTTCACTTCCATCCTTTGCCCTCCGATATCAAGCCAAAATGGCCTCTAGCGCTTACCTCAAAAGCGCAAACAGCTATTAATACAGTAGCAAAAGCAATTCACTGTCCATCCCCAGGCGGCAATAGCAACCCTTGCTGCGCCGCCACCGCTTCGCGCAAAAACGCCCAGGTAGCCTGCATGCGGGCCACATGTTTGTTGTCGCCCGGCATGGACATCCAGAAGGTGCGCTGAAAGCGTGCCACCCCTGGCAATACGGGCACCAGCGACGGGTCTTGCGCCGCCACAAAGGCGGGCAGCACTGCCAGCCCCGCCCCCACGCGGGCGGCTTCGTACTGGGCGAGGATGCTGGTGCTGCGCAGCGCGAAGTGCGCGGGGCGGTGCAGCTCGTCCAGAATCTGCAGTTCCTTGCTGAACAGCAGATCGTCCACGTAGCTGATGAAGGTGTGGCCCCGCAGATCGTCTGGCGTGTGGATGGGGGCATGGCGCTGCAGGTAGCTGCGCGCTCCATACAGTTGCAGCACGTAGTCGGTGAGCTTCACGACCACCACCGCACCGCGCGCCGGGCGTTCCAGCGAGATGACGATGTCCGCCTCGCGGCGCGACAGGTGTACCAAACGCGGCAGCGCCAGCAGGTCCACCACCAGGCCGGGGTGGTCCAGCGCAAACCGGGCCAGCTGGGGCGCCAGGATCAGGTTACCGAAGCCCTCGGTGGTACCGATGCGCACCAGGCCATGCAGGCCCTGGCGCACGCCGGGTGTGGCGTTTTCCACCGCCAGAAAGGCGGCCTCCATGGCCTCGACCTGGGGCAGCAGCGCGCGCCCGGCCTCGGTCAGCCGGTGGCCGCCGGCCTCGCGTGCAAACAGGGCGGAGCCCACCTGCTTTTCGAGCGCCTGCAGGCGGCGCGCCACCGTGGTGTGGTCCACGGCCAGGCGGCGCGCGGCACCCACCAACGTGCCAGCGCGGGCCAGTTCCAGAAAGTAGCGCAGGTTGTCCCAGTCCATGGCGTCACCGGGCCCGCCGTGCAGCGCGTCCGTCCAGCGGCTCGCTGGGCGCACGGCTGAGCGCGTTGTTGCCCCGCACCAGCGTGCGCAGCATGTCCATGAACACCGCGCGCTGTTCGGGCGCGAGGGGTTCGAGCATGCGCTCCTGCGCGCGCAGCATGCCGGGCTCCACCTCTTCCAGCACACGCTGGCCTTCGGGCGTGAGGGTCAGCAGACGCACGCGGCGGTCTTCGGGGTGGGCATTGCGCTGCATCAGCCCGCGCGACTCCAGCCGGTCGATCACGCTGCCAATGGTGGAGGTATCAAAACCAATGGTGCGCGCCAGCGTGCGCTGGTCGATGCCCGGCTCGCGCCCCACGGCATACAGCGCAGCGTATTGCACAGGGGTGATGCCCGTGGCCTGCGTCTCCTCCAGAAACACGGCCACCGCAATCTGCTGCAGGCGGCGGATATGGAAACCAGGGAGGTTGTCGATCTCTACGGACATGAATCTAGGGTTTCTACCGATCTTGATGCGGGTCATTTTAGGCCCTACACTAATCATCAGTGTACTTTCGATATGTATACGGCTTATTGATCCACGTCAGTGGCACAACGGATGGAGACAGCGGCAATGACAGTTTTGAACACTCCCACGGCGCCCGTCCTGGTCGCTGGCGGCGGCATCGGTGGCGTGGCAGCAGCGCTGGCCCTGGCACGCCAGGGCTATGCGGTCAAGGTGCTGGAGCAGGCTCCGCAGCTCGGCGAGATCGGCGCGGGCATCCAGCTGGGCCCCAACGCTTTTGCCGCGTTCGACGCCCTGGGCATTGGCGAGCTGGCGCGGGCCCGCGCGGTCTACACCGACGAAATGGTGATGCATGACGCGCTGGACGAACACCTGGTCGGCCGCATCCCCACGGGCGAGGCTTTTCGCCAGCGCTTTGGCAACCCGTACGCCGTGATCCACCGCGCGGACATCCACACCTCGCTGCTGGAAGGGGCCAAAGCGCACGGCAACATCGAGACACTGACCGGCACGCGCATCGAGCGCGTGGAGCAAACCGGTGACACCGTCACCGTGTACGACCAGCATGGCGTGGCGCACCGGGGCCAGGCCCTGATTGGTGCGGATGGCGTGAAGTCCGTCGTGCGCCAGCAATACGTCGGCGATGCCGCCCGCGTGTCGGGCCATGTGGTGTACCGCGCCGTGGTGGAAAAGAACGACTTCCCCGAAGACCTGCGCTGGAACGCCGCCAGCATCTGGGTCGGCCCCAACTACCACCTGGTGCACTACCCGCTGCGTGGCGGCGAGCAGTACAACGTGGTCGTGACCTTCCACAGCCGCGAGCAGGAGGAATGGGGCGTGCGCGAGGGCAGCCGCGAAGAGGTGCAGAGCTACTACCGCGACTGCTGCCCGCGCGCCCACCAGCTGATCGACATGCCCAAGAGCTGGAAACGCTGGGCCACCGCCGACCGCGAGCCCATCGGCCAGTGGACGTTTGGCCGTGCCACCTTGCTGGGCGATGCCGCCCACCCCACCCTGCAGTACTTGGCCCAGGGCGCCTGCATGGCGCTGGAAGACGCGGTGACGTTGGGCGAGGCTCTCAAGCGCTGCCAACACGACTTCCCCCAGGCGCTGTCGCTGTACGAGCGCTCGCGCGTCGCCCGCACGGCACGCGTGGTGCTGTCGGCACGCGAAATGGGCCGCATCTTTCACGCCCAGGGCGTGGAGCGCCTGGTGCGCAACGACCTCTGGAAGGGCCGCAGCCCTGAGCGTTTTTACGACGCGATGGAGTGGCTGTATGGCTGGAAGGTCGACAACTGCCTGGCCGACTGAGCCAGCCGGGCGCCTTGCCCCATCGATCTTCTCCCCTACCCCCACATTCAACCCAAGGAATTCCCATGAGCGAGATGGATCCCGTACCGTCCCCCGTTCGCCTGTCCGCCGTGGCGGCCCCTGGCCAGCCCGAGCCCACCCCCGCGCTGGAGCAGCTGTACCGTGGCTTTGAGCAGGAAATGCTGGTGCCGCTGTGGACGCAGATCGGCGACCTGATGCCCCCCCATCCGCAGAGCAAGGCCAGCGCCCACCTGTGGCGGTGGGACCGGCTGGTGCCGCTGGCCGATGAAGCCGGCCGCATCGTGCCCGTGGGGCGCGGGGGCGAGCGCCGGGCCATCGCCCTGGCCAACCCGTCCCTGGGCGGGCGGCCCTTTGCCACCCCCACGCTGTGGGCGGCCATCCAGTACCTGATGCCGGGCGAAGACGCGCCCGAACACCGCCACACACAGCACGCGTTCCGCTTCATCGTGGAGGGCGAAGGGGTGTGGACCGTGGTCAATGGCGACTCGGTGCGCATGTCGCGCGGCGACTTCCTGCCCCAGGGCGGGTGGAACTGGCACGCCCACCACAACGCGGCCGACAAGCCCATGGCCTGGATCGACGGGCTGGACATTCCGTTCGCCTACTACACCGAGTCCCAGTTCTTCGAGGTGGGGCGCGACGCCATCAGCCCGGCAGAGCGGATCACGCCCATGCTCTCACGCTCCGAACGACTGTGGGCGCATCCGGGCCTGCGCCCGGTGTCGCAACTGCAGGACCAGCCCGTCACCCCCATGCTGGCCTACCGCTGGGTGGACACCGACAAGGCCCTCAACGAACAACTGGCGCTGGAAGCCGAGGGTCACCCCGCCACGCTGAGCCCCGGCCACGCCGCAGTGCGTTACACCAACCCCACCAATGGCCGCGACGTGCTGCCCACCATCCGCTGCGAGATGCACCGCGTGAGCAGCGGCGCCACCACCCGCACGCGCCGCGAGGTGGGCTCGTCGGTGTTCCAGGTGTTTGACGGCCAGGGCACGGTGAAGGTGGGAGACCACCAGTGGCAGGTGCGCCGTGGGGACATGTTTGTGGTGCCGTCCTGGCAGCCCTTCACCACCCAGTGCGATGCCGGCCAGCCCTCGCTGGATCTGTTTCGCTTCAGCGACACACCGATTTTTGAGGCCGTGCATGCCTGGCGCGAACAAATCGAGCCTGCCTGACAACAACCCCGCCCCATTCATTCCTTGCAGCGTCTGCCCGCCCACGCGGGTGGGCCCTGCACTCCTCTTCGACCGGAAGCCCCGATGACTGCTACCTCTTACCTCTGGACCCCACCGCCCGTTCAATCGTTGCCAGTGCGCGGCAGCGCGCAGCGCCTGCCCATCCACCGCCTGTTCTTTGTGGGCCGCAACTACCACGCGCATGCTGTCGAGATGGGCCGCCCCGTGGACAAAAGCGTGGAGCGCCCCTTCTACTTCACCAAGGCGCCCCAGACGCTGACCGAATCAGGCGCCACCGTGGCCTACCCGCCCGAGACGCAGAACTACCACTTCGAGATGGAACTGGTCGTGGCGATTGGCAAGGCCGGGTTCCGCATCCCGGCCGAGCAGGCGCATGAGTACATCTACGGCTACGCCTGCGGCCTGGACATGACCCGCCGCGACCTGCAACTGGTGGCGCGCGACAAGGGCCGCCCCTGGGATCTGGGCAAGGACGTGGAGCAATCCTCCGTGGCCAGCGAGGTGGTGCCCATGCCGGGCCAGGTGATCGAGTCCGGCGTGATCGAGCTGTCGGTCAACGGCGCGGTCAAGCAGCAGTCCAACGTGGACAAGCTGATCTGGAACATCCGCGAGATCATTGCCGACCTCTCCCTGTTCTACCACCTGCAGCCCGGCGACCTCATCTACACCGGCACGCCCGAAGGCGTGGGCGCCGTGGTGCCCGGCGACCACATCACCGGCCGCGTGGAGGGTGTGGGCGAGATCGCGCTGACCGTGGGCCAACCCGCATAAACCGAGGACCGCCCCATGAAGCTCTACAGCTTTTTCCGCAGCGGCACCTCGCACCGCCTGCGCATCGCGCTCCACCTCAAGGGCCTCACGCCCGACTACGTGCCGGTGGACCTGCGCGTGGACGAACAGGCCGAAGCACCGTTCAAGGCCATCAACCCACAGGGCCTGGTGCCTGCGCTGGAGCTCGACAACGGCCAGGTGCTGATCCAGTCACCCGCCATCATCGAATGGCTGGAGGAGCGCTATCCCACGCCCGCACTGCTGCCTGCCGACCCGCTGGCCCGCGCCCATGTGCGCGCACTGGCCGCCATCGTGGGCTGCGATGTGCATCCCATCAACAACCGCCGCATCCTGCAAACGCTGCGCAAGCAGTTTGGCGCGGACGAAGCCGCCATCAACGCCTGGTGCGCCACCTGGATCACCGCCGGGTTTGACGCCATCGAAGCCCTGCTGGCCAAGGACACCACGCGCGGCAGCTACTGCTATGGCGGCGCGCCCAGCCTGGCCGATGTGTACCTGATTCCGCAGGTCGAAAGCGCCCGCCGCTTTGGCGTGGACATGGCCGCCTGGCCGCTCATCCGCGCAGTGGATGCCGCCTGCGCCGAGCTACCCGCCTTTGCCCGCGCCGCCCCTGCGGTCCAGCCAGACGCCTGACGCGGCCCCGACACCGCAGCCACCACCGGCACACCCGCATTCATCACTACAACCAGGAGACAAACCATGCCCACCTTCCCATCCGCCACTTCGGCGCCCCACCTAAACGCCGTCAGGCTCAAGCAGCGCGGCCTGCGCCGCCGCACCCTCGCCACCGCAGCCCTGCTGCTGGGCGGCGCCAGCGCCACCGGCCTGGCCGGGGCCCAGGGCAGCGCGCCCGCCTTTCCCAGCAAGCCGGTCACCGTGGTCACCGCATTCGCCGTGGGCAGCGGGCCCGATGCGGTGCTGCGCCTGGTGGCCAACAAGCTGTCGGTGGCCTGGAAGCAAAGCGTGACGGTAGACAACCGCCCCGGCGGCGGCGGCTTCATCGCCATCGAGGCCGCGCGCCGTGGCGCGCCGGACGGCCACACCCTGCTGCAGCTGGACAGCGAACACCTGTCCGCCCTGCCCCACCTCTACAAGCAACGCAACTTCCAGACCTTGCAGGTCTTCGACCCGGTGGCGCCGCTGTTCCGCACGCCGTTCCTGGTCGCCGTGCCCACACAGTCCCCCTGGAAGAACATGGGCGACCTGATTGCGGCCGCCAAGAAGGGCCAGGGCGCGGTGAGCTACGGTTCGTGGGGCGTGGGCAGCCCAGGCCACCTGGGCGGTGAGTGGCTGGACCTGGTGGACGGCACACAAATGACCCATGTGCCGTTCCGCGAGGTCAGCCAGCTGTTCACCTCGGTTGCCAATGGCGACCCGGCCTGGAGCCTGGCCAGCATTCCGTCCAGCCAGGGCATCTACAAGGCCGGCAAGATCCGCTACCTGGCTGTGGCGGGCCCGCGCCGCATTGCGCAGCTGCCCGATGTGCCCACCCTGGCCGAGGCCGGCGGCCCCGCGCAGGTGGATGTGAACTCGTTCGTGTCCCTGCTGGCCGTCAAAGGCGTGCCCGCACCGGTGCGCGCCCAGATCCACGCCGATGTGCTGAAGGTGCTGCAAGAGCCCGAAGTGCGCGAGAAATTCAACACCTTTGCGTTCGAGCCCCTGTCGTGGTCGGTCGAAGAAATCCAGCGCCAGGCCGGGGTGAAGTCCGAGCAGTACAAGCTGCTGATCCAGAAAGCCAATATCAGCCTGGAGTGACGGCCAGGGGCCTTGCGCCTGCACAACCTGCCGAATGACCCTCGCGCCCGCCTGGGGCCTTGCACCGTACATGCGGGCAAGGCCCCGGGCGGGCGCTGTGCCGTGAGGCCAGCACAAGCAGGTTGGTGATGTGCAAATATGCAAAAACAAAGTGCAATTTTCTCTATTGCACCAGCAATTTCGCACAGCTAACATGGCGCAGTTCGAGGCACCTTGCCGCACCCCTGCACGCATTTTTTCCAGGAGACACACCCCATGAACGCACCCACTTCCCAGGCCGTGCTGGCCCCCACCGTCAAGCTGTTGATCGGCGGCCAGTTCGTCGAATCCAAGACCACCGAATGGCGCGACGTGGTGAACCCGGCCACGCAAGAGGTGCTGGCCCGTGTGCCCTTTGCCACGCAGGACGAAATCAATGCCGCCGTGGCCTCGGCCAAGGAAGCGTTCAAGACCTGGAAGAAGACCCCCATCGGCACCCGCGCCCGCATCTTCCTCAAGTACCAGCAGCTCATCCGCGAAAACATGGCCGAGCTGGCCGCCATCCTCACGGCCGAACAGGGCAAGACCCTGCCAGACGCTGAAGGCGACGTATTCCGTGGTCTCGAAGTGGTCGAACACGCTGCCAGCATCGGCAACCTGCAACTGGGCGAGCTGGCCAACAACGTGGCCGGTGGCGTGGACACCTACACCCTGCTGCAGCCCCTGGGCGTGTGCGCAGGCATCACCCCCTTCAACTTCCCCGCCATGATCCCGCTGTGGATGTTCCCCATGGCGATTGCCACGGGCAACACCTTCGTGCTCAAGCCCTCCGAGCAAGACCCCATGGTGACCATGCGCCTGTGCGAGCTGGCGCTGCAAGCCGGCATCCCCCCTGGCGTGCTGAACGTGGTGCACGGCGGCGAAATGGCCGTGAACGCAATCTGCGACCACAAGGACATCAAGGCGATCAGCTTTGTGGGCTCCACCAAGGTGGGCACGCACGTGTACAACCGCGCCAGCCTCAACGGCAAGCGCGTGCAATGCATGATGGGCGCCAAGAACCACGCCATCGTGATGCCTGATGCCAACAAGGAACAAACCCTGAACGCCCTGGCCGGTGCCGCCTTTGGCGCCGCAGGCCAGCGCTGCATGGCGCTGTCGGTGGTGGTGCTGGTGGGCGAGGCGCAAAAGTGGATTCCCGAGCTGGTCGAGAAGGCCAAGACGCTCAAGGTGAGCGCTGGTGTGGAAAAGGGTACGGATGTGGGTCCGGTCGTGTCGTGCGCCGCACTGTCGCGTGTGGAAGGCCTGATCGAGCGTGGCATTGCCGACGGCGCCAAGCTGGAACTGGACGGCCGCAAGCCCCAGGTGGCCGGCTACGAAAAGGGCAACTTTGTGGGCCCCACGGTGTTCAGCGGCGTCAAGCCCGGCATGGCCATCTACGACCAGGAAATCTTTGGCCCCGTGCTATGCCTGTCTGCCGCTGCCGACATTGACGAAGCCATCGAATTCATCAACAGCAACCCCAACGGCAACGGCACCGCCATCTTCACCCAGTCGGGTGCGGCCGCCCGCAAGTTCCAGGAAGAGATCGACGTGGGCCAGGTCGGCATCAACGTGCCAATCCCCGTGCCAGTGCCGCTGTTCTCCTTCTCGGGCTCGCGCGCTTCCAAGCTGGGCGACCTGGGCCCCTACGGCAAGCAGGTCGTGCTGTTCTACACGCAGACCAAGACCGTGACAGCACGCTGGTTTGATGACAGCACCATTTCGCATGGTGTGAACACGACGATTAGCTTGAAGTGACATCCCCCTGAGGCCCTTCGGGCCTTCCCCCTTCTCTTGCATCGCTGCGCGATGCGGAAGGGGGACGCCACCAGCGCGGCGGGGCGGCCCTTGCGCGGTGGCACTGGCCTGGGCCGCGCCGGTTTTTGCGGACAGTTGTCGGTGGTAAAAGCGAGGCATGCAACTTTTCAAGACGAAGAAGCGGGGATTGGCAATGGTCTTCAGCCTCGGTGCTGTTTGCGTGATGCTGATGGGTGCCAATGCCCACGCCCAAGCCGGTGCCGCCTGCAAAACCGGTGGCACGGTGGAAGAAACCAACGCCTGCGCCGTGCAAGCCTTCCAGGCGGCCGATACGGAGATCGCCGTCCTTTACGGCGACGTGATGCGCGCCCTTTCGGCCCACGAGCGGCCCCAACTGCGGCAGGAGCACACCGCCTGGCAGCGTGCGCGCACCACGCGCTGCAAGCAGGCGCAGCGCAGCAACGAATCGCAACCCCAGTGGCCGCGCCTGTACCACGAGTGCCTCACGGCCGAAACCCAGACGCGCCGCAAAGGCCTGATGCGCTGGCTGACGCTGGACCACCCGTCCGCCAAGCCATGAACACGCCCCACCCCAGAACAACAAAAAGCCAAGAGACAGAACACCATGGACTTTGAACTCACCGAAGAGCAGCGCGCCTTTGCCCAGACTGCGCGCGACTTTGCCCAGGCAGAGCTGGCACCCCACGCCGCGCACTGGGACGAAGAAGGCATCTTCCCCAAAGAAGCCATCGCCAAGGCGGGCGAGCTGGGCTTTTGTGGCCTGTACGCCCCCGAAGCCGCCGGTGGCCTGGCCCTGCCACGCCTCGACGCGACGCTGGTCTTCGAAGAAATGGCGGCGGTAGACCCATCCACCACCGCCTTCATCACCATCCACAACATGGCCACCTGGATGCTGGGCACCTGGGCCACACCCGCCGTGCGCGACCACTGGGGCCCGCTGCTGACCACCGGCGAAAAGCTCGCGAGCTACTGCCTGACCGAGCCCGGCGCAGGCTCCGACGCCGCCTCGCTCAAGACCCGCGCCGAACTGGTCGGCAACGAATACGTCATCAACGGCGCCAAGGCTTTCATCAGCGGTGCAGGCAGCACTGACGTGCTGGTGCTCATGGCCCGCACGGGTGATGCAGCATCGGGCGCCAGCGGCATCAGCGCCTTTGCCGTGCCCGCCGACACCCCCGGCATCAGCTACGGCAAGAAGGAACAGAAGATGGGCTGGAACAGCCAGCCCACGCGCACCATCAGCTTTGACAACGTGCGCATCCCTGCCGACCACCTGCTGGGCCGCGAGGGCGAAGGCTTCAAGATCGCCATGAAGGGTCTGGACGGCGGCCGCATCAACATCGCCACCTGCTCGGTGGGCGCAGCCCAAGGCGCGCTCAACGCCGCGCAGCAGTACATGCAAGACCGCAAACAGTTTGGCAAACCCATCGCCAGCTTCCAGGCCCTGCAGTTCAAGCTGGCCGACATGGCCACAGAACTGGTCGCAGCGCGCCAAATGGTGCGCCTGGCCGCCAGCAAGCTGGACGCCGGTGCGCGCGACGCATCCACCTACTGCGCCATGGCCAAGCGCTTTGCCACCGACGCAGGCTTTACCGTGGTCAACGAGGCCCTGCAACTGCACGGCGGCTACGGCTACATCCGCGAATACCCGCTGGAGCGCCTGCTGCGCGACGCACGTGTGCACCAGATTCTGGAAGGCACCAACGAAATCATGCGCGTGATCATTGCGCGGCGCATGCTGGATGGGGATGCCACCGAGGCCATCCGGTAGCTACAACATTCATAGCTATTCAGGCATATTCCACTAGCGCTACCGGCATTTTTTTACTCACACCATGCCCGCCCGCCCGCTGTCTGACGAAACCCTGCACCTGATCGACGCCGTGCGCACGGCGCTCGCGCACCGCAGCGATGTGGAAGAGCGTGCCCTGTTTGGAACGCACGCCTTCTTCGTGGACGGCAAGATGTGCATCGCCGTCAAGGGCGAGGAGCTGCTGGTGCGGTTACCTCCGGAGCGGCATGGCGAGTTGCAGGAGATGCAGAACACACGCGAACTCTCTCCGGGCGGCGGGATGAAGGGCTACTTCTGGGTGGAGGCCAACGGCTTTTCCACCCGGGCGCAATGGAGCTTCTGGATCGACGAAGCACTGGCCTACAACCCGCACGCCAAGGCGGCATCGCCCAAGAAAAAAAGGGATGCCACCAAAGCCCGGCCAGCTACTGCCAAGACAGTCGCAGCAACAGGCACGCGCGCGAAAAGCGCGCCAAGCGCGACCACCAAGGCCGCCAAGGCCGCCAAGCCCCCTGCCAAAAAGCCCGCAGCCAAGAAGCACAGCATTTTCGAAGCCGACGACTGACTCGCCCCTCCACACCCCACCCGGAGCCCCACCATGCCCCTTCGCATCGTCCGCCTTGGCACCCCGCGCGCCGCTGGGGAAGGCACCCGCATCGGCACCGTGCGCCGCCCGCCGCGTGGCGTGCCCAAGGCCGAGTTCGCCAGCCGCGACTACTACGACGTGTGGTACCCCCTGCTCTCCCCCAGCGCCGACCTCATGGCCCAGGGGCAGCAGGTGCCCAGCGGCCAAGAAGGCGACAAGGCATGGGAGGCCTTCGCCAAGCAGTTCCGCAAAGA
Source organism: Acidovorax sp. DMC1 (assembly GCF_056314325.1). Taxonomy (NCBI): domain Bacteria; kingdom Pseudomonadati; phylum Pseudomonadota; class Betaproteobacteria; order Burkholderiales; family Comamonadaceae; genus Acidovorax; species Acidovorax sp. DMC1. The sequence continues at coordinate 29,755 of NZ_JBQUYO010000014.1, forward strand.
ACTGGCCCAGCCCGAGGCCAGCCGCACGCTGGATTTGCTGGCCGCGCTGTCGCACCACAGCGCCATGTCGCTGGGCTGCTACTGCGAAGACGAAGCGCGCTGCCACCGGTCGGTGCTCCGCGCTGAGCTGGCGGGCCGCGGAGCAGACATTACCGATTGATTTCCGATGTTTTTGGGCTCAAGCGCTAGATGAATATGCGCTGGTAGCTATCAAATTCATACCAAACCCGAACCCTTTTCTTTCACCATCACAACGACATCCAGGAGCAACACAGCATGAAAATCGCATTCATCGGCCTCGGCAACATGGGCGGCCCCATGGCACACAACCTGCACAAGGCAGGCCACGAAGTGCGCGCTTTCGACCTCTCGCAACCCGCCCGCGACAAGCTGGCCGCAGACGGCGTGCCCATCGCTGCTGACGCCAAGGCGGCAGTCGCAGGCGCCGAAGTCGTCATCAGCATGCTGCCCGCCAGCCAGCATGTCGAAGGCCTGTTCCTCGGCGCGGGCGAGCTGCTGGCCCAGCTGCCTGCAGGCACGCTGATCATCGACTGCTCCACCATCGCAGCCGCCACCTCCCGCAAGGTGGCCGAGGCCGCCAAGGCCAAGGGCGTGGCCTTTATCGACGCCCCCGTGTCGGGCGGCACCGGCGGCGCCATTGCAGGCACCCTCACCTTCATGGTGGGCGGCGATGCGGCCGACCTGGAACGCGCCCGCCCCGTGCTCGAAAAAATGGGCGCCAACATCTTCCACGCAGGCAGCGTGGGCGCAGGCCAGACGGCCAAGATCTGCAACAACATGCTGCTGGGCATCCTGATGGCCGGCACCAGCGAAGCCATTGCCCTGGGCGTGGCCAACGGCCTGGACCCCAAGGTGCTGAGCGAAATCATGCGCCGCAGCTCGGGCGGCAACTGGGCGCTGGAGAAGTACAACCCCTTCCCCGGCGTGATGGAAACCGCGCCCGCCAGCAAAGGCTATGCAGGCGGTTTTGGCACGGACCTGATGCTCAAGGACCTGGGGCTGGCGCAGGAGAACGCGATGGCGGTGAAGGCCGCCACGCCGCTGGGGGGCATGGCTCGCAATCTGTATGCGGCGCACAGCCTGGCAGGCCACGGCGCGCTGGATTTCTCCAGCATCATCAAGATGGTGCAAAAGGGCTGAAAGCGAATACGCTGAGGACCAAGGACTGGGGGCGCTGCTGATCTTTGCGCCCCCTTCGTCCACCGGGGGCCTCACGCCGCACCCACCATGCCGACCTGCAGGTCGGCATTTTTTTGCCCGCTATTTCGCCACCAGGGTCTGGAGAAACTGCGCCTCAAACACCTCGGCAGGCACCGGCTTGCTCAACAGGTACCCCTGGATCTCGTCGCAGCCCAGCAGTGCCAGATGGCGGGACTGGTCCTCGGTCTCCACCCCTTCGGCGACCACCTTCAGGCCCAGCGAATGCCCCAGGTTGATGATGGTGGAGACCAGCGCCACGCCCTGCGGGCCCGAGGCCATGTTGAGGATGAAGGACCGGTCGATCTTGAGCGTGTCCACCGGCAGTTTGGCCAGGTAGCTCAGCGACGAGAACCCCGTGCCGAAGTCGTCTATGGCGATGGTGATGCCCATCTCGCGCAGTGCATGCAGGCTGGCGGTGCTGTGCTGCACGTCATCCATGACCATGCTTTCGGTGATCTCCAGCTCCAGCCCGGCGGCCGCCTGGGCGTCGTGGGCCACGGCGTCGCGCACCTCGGCAATGAAGCCCCGGTGCCGCAGCTGCAGAAACGACACATTGACGGCCACCCGCAGGGGCGCAAGCCCTGCCTGGCACCAGCGCAGGTTGTCGGCCAGGGCCTGGCGCAGCGCCCAGCGGCCCACGTCGTAGATCAGGCCGGTTTCCTCCAGGATGGGGATGAACTGCGCGGGCGGCACCAGCCCCCGGCGGGGGTCGTTCCAGCGGATCAGGGCCTCGGCGCCGGCGATGGCGCCCGAGGCCAGGTGCTGCTTGGGCTGATAGTGCAGCACGAACTGGCCCTGTTCCAGCGCGTCGCGCAGGCGCCCCTCCAGGCTCAGGGCTTCGGCCACGCGGGTGTTCATCTCCGAGGTGTAGAACAACAGGCTGTCGGCCGAGGCTTTGGCCTTGTTGAGGGCTGCCTCGGCGTTGCGCAGCAGGGTTTCTGCATCGGCACCATCCATGGGGTACAGCGCAACACCGGCCTTGGCGGCCATGCGCAGCTCGGTGCCGCCCAGCACAAAGGGCGCATCAAAACAGGCGCGCATCAGGCCATCCAGTGCCAGCGCCACCGCGCCCGCATCCCGCGCGTCGGTCACGGCGATGCCAAAGCTGTTGACGCCAATGCGAGCCACGTCGTACGCGTCGCCCGCCGCCTGCTGCAGCCGCTGCGCCACATGCTTGAGCAGTTCGTCGCCCTCCTGGCGCCCCAGCGTGTCGTTGACGAACCGAAACCGGCTGATGTCCATGAGCCCCATGCCGAGCAGCGTCTTGGCGCCTTCGCGTGGCCGCAGGTGCTGGCCGCTCCGCTCCAGGAACAGGGTGCGGTTGGGCAGGCCGGTGATGTCGTCGTAGTACGCCAGGTAGTTCAGCCGCTCTTCCTTGTCGAGGTGGTCCATGGCAAAGCCGATGTCGCCCGCCAGCTCGGTCAGCAGGTGCATCTCGTCATCGTCAAAGAACCCGGCTTCGTCGGCAAACAGGGCGATCACGCCGACCACCTCGTGCGCCACCAGCAGGGGCAACACGGCCATCGACGCCACGCCGCGCGCGGCCAGCTCCTGGGGGACGAGGATGCGCGGGTCGTTCTGAATGTCCTCACACACCACGGACTGCCGGGTGCGCACCACGCTGGCGCTCAGGCTTTCGCCCTCTCTCGGGGTTTCGCTCAGCCACAACCGGCGCCGCACATGCATGAGGAACTCCGCCCCGGCCCCGGCAAGCGCCACCGGCACCACCTCTTGCAGGGCGTGGTCCACGCGGCCGATCCAGGCGATCTTGAACTGGCCGTGCTCCACCGCAATGCGGCAGGCCTCGCGGAACAGCTCGTCGCGCTGGCGCACCCGCACGATCAGGGTGTTGATGCCGCTGAGCACGGCATACACGCGGTTCAGGCGCTTGATGCGCCGCTCGGCGTCGCGGCGTGCCGTAATGTCCTCACCCAGGGCCGCCACCCCCGTCACCTGCCCGCCCACGGAGCGCAACACGGTGTTGTTCCAGTGCACCAGGCGCCGCTCGCCAGACCGGGTCAGGATCTCGTTGTCGTAGTGCCAGGCCGACGGCCGGTCGGCCAGCACGTCGGCAAAGACGCTGCGCACATCGCCCGTCTCGGGCGGCACGAACAGGTCGAACCAGTTGCGGCCAAACACCTCGTCGCGCTGCCAGCCCGTGAGCCGCAGCAGGTAGTCGTTGCAGTAGGTGATGCGGCCTTCACAGTCCAGCATCAGCGAGATCATCTCGACCTTGTCGAGCATGTCGTTGAAGCGGCGGTCGCTTTCGTGCAGTTCTTCTTCGGCGCGCTTTTCCTTGGTGATGTCCTGGATGGTGTTGAACCAGCGGCCCAGCTCGCCCCGGCCCGCTTCGTCCTCCAGTGGCTCCATCACCTGGCGCAGGTACAGCGGCTGGCCGTCGCCACGCACAACGCGGTAGGTGAAGTCCATGCGTGCGCCCTGGTGCGCCGCCTGCAGCGCGTGGCGGCGGAACATGTCGCGGTCATCGGGGTGCACCAGCGCCAGCCAGTCGCGGGCAGAGCGGGGCATGGCGCTCTCGTCCCGCCCCAGCATGTCGGGCAAGGTGTCGAGCCAGCTCTCAAAGGCGCCGTCAGGCCCGCTAATGACGTGAGATATCTTGGCCAGCGCCTGGGCCCTGCGCAGGCTGGCCTTGTTGGCACGCAGGGCATCCACAGCCCGCTGGCGCTCTTGCACCTGCACCTGCAGTTGCTCGGCGTGCTGCTGGATCTCCTGGTACAGGCTGCCGTTTTCGTAAATACGGCCCACTTGCGCGCCCAAGATGGCCAGGACTTTTTCGTCGTCGGCGCTGAAGGCGTCCGCCCCCTGTTTGTTGGCCAGGCACAGCCAGCCGTAGGAGAACGACAGCGACACGATGGGCGCGATCACTGCCGTGTGCACCGGCGGATATCCGGCGGGCAAGCCCAGCGCCACCGGGTCACCCCCTGCATTGACCAGGCGGTGGGGCCGGCGTTCCGCCCGCAGCTGGCCCAGCAGCCCATGCGACACCACGGGCAGATCAACAGGCCCGTTCTGCAGGGCCGGGTCCATGCCGCTGGTGCAGGTGATGGCGCCGTCGCTGTGCTTGCGCACCACGCACAGCACGGCGTACTGCGCGCCCACCAGCTCGCGGGCACCACGGCACACATTTGCCAGCAGGACCTGCGGGTCGCGCTCTGAGGCCAACTGCAGGTTCAGGTCCGTCAGCGCGGACAGGCGCCGGTTCATGGCTGCCAGCTCGGCCATGTTGCCGGTGAGCTTGTCCGTCATCAGCTGCAGGTGGCGGGTCTGAAAGCTGTGCTCCAGCGCCACCGAGGGCTGGTGGCGGATCTGCGTGAGCGCCTGTTCGATGGCCGCCAGAATGTCTTGCGGCTCGCAGGGCTTGAACAGCACCTGGGTCACACCACAGGCCTCGGCGAGGCGCAGGGCCTCTTCCTCCTGGTAATGCGCGCTGCACAAGATCACCTGCGTGGCCGCCAGGCCGTGGTCGGAGCGCAGTTGCCGTACGAACTCAAAGCCGTCCATGGTCGGCATCAGAATGTCGGAGATCACCAGGTCCGGCCGCTCGGCACGGACCACGGCCAGCGCCTCGGCGCCATCGGCAGCCTCCAGCGCCTGGTGGCCACTGTGCCCGATGAGCGTGACCACCAGCGCGCGGTTGGCGGGGAGGTCATCAACGACGAGGATCTTTGCCATGCTGTACGTGCTGGGAGTTCAACCTGATTGAGGCGGCGGGGCCTGCCGGGCACTGGCCAAAAACGCCTCGATCTGCTGCACAAAGGTCTCGGGCGTGATGGGCTTGGACAGGTGTTCATTAAAACCGACTTCGAGGGCCTTCTCACGGTCGCCAGGCATCGAGAAGGCCGTCACTGCCACCAGAGGCACCACCCGCCAGCGCGGGCTGGACCGCAGGCCCCGGGCCACTTCGTAGCCGTTCATCACGGGCATCTGCAGGTCGCACAGCACGATGTCCGGCCCCTCGGCCAGCGCCAGGTCCAGCCCCACGGCGCCGTTCTCAGCGGCCAGCACCCGGTGGCCGGCGGCTTCAAGCAGATAGGTGACCAGCATGCGGCTGGCGTCATCATCCTCGATGACCAGAACGGTGGCGGGATGGGTGGTGGTGATCGTCATGCCAGGCGCTCCGGCAATTGCAGGGTGAAGGTGCTGCCCAGGCCCTCGGTGCTGTCAAAACCCAGCGTGCCGCCCAATGCCTCGGCCAGCTTGCGGCTCAGGTGCAGGCCGAGGCCCGTGCCCTCATGGTGGCGGCGGTCTGCACTTTCCACCCGCGAGAACGCCTCGAACAGCCGGGGCTGCTCCTGCAGCGGTATGCCCGGGCCGGTGTCCTGCACACGCAGTTGCACCGCGCGGCCGGTGGGCAGCTGCAAGTCCTGCAGCACCACATCCACCCGCCCCAGTTGCGTGAACTTGATGGCGTTACCCACGAGGTTGATGAGAATCTGACTGAGCGCGCGCCGGTCGGTGAGCAGCAAGACATCGACCGGCGGCGTGTGCACCGCAAAAGCCAGGCCCTTGCGCCGTGCCTCCAGTTCCAGTGTCGCAGACACTTCTTCGATCAGGGTCTTGCAGTCCACGGGCTCCAGGTTCAGCGTGACCTTGTTGGCGCTGAGCTTGGCCACATCCAGCAGATCGTTGATGAGCGACAGCAGGTGCTTGGCGCCTGTCTGCACGATGCGCAGCTGCTTGTCCTGCTCGGCATTCAGCGGCCCGGGCAGCTTCATGAGCAGCGTACCGGTAAAGCCGATGATGGCGTTGAGGGGCGTGCGCAGCTCGTGGGACATGCTGGCCAGAAAACGGTCTTTCACCAGGGCCGCGTTCTCCAGCTCCAGGTTCTTGTCACGCAGCACTTGTTCGATGCGCTTGCGCTCCGTCACATCACGGATGGCGCTGGAGACAAACAGGCCCTCCTCCGTCTCCAGCGGGCTCAGGCTGATCTCGACCGGGAACTCGCTGCCGTCCTTGCGCAGGCCGTGCAGCTCCAGCCCTGCCCCCATGGAGCGGGTGCGGGGTTCGGCAAAAAAATTGCGCCGGTGGTCAGGGTGTCGGGCGCTGAAGCGCTGGGGCACGAGCAACTCGATGGGCTGGCCCAGCAACTCGTCGCGGCTCCAGCCGAACAGTTTCACCGCCTGCGAGTTGACGAGGACGATGTGCCCTTCGCGGTTGACGATGACCATGGCGTCGGGCGCGGCCTCCAGCAGGTCCTTGAACTTCTGGTCCGCACGCTTGCGGTCGGTGATGTCGCGGATGGCACTCATCACCATGGTGCCCTCTTCGGTGTCGATAGGGCTCAGGCTGATCTCGACCGGAAACTCTCCACCATCCTTGCGCAGGCCGTGCAGCTCCAGCCCCGCGCCCATGGTGCGGGTGCGCGGCTGTCCGAAAAACCCGCTGCGGTGGCCCAGGTGGGCGCCGCGGTAACGGTGGGGCAGCAACACCTCCACCGCCTGCCCCAGCAGTTCAGCACGGGGATAGCCAAACACCCGCTCGGCCTGGGAGTTGACGAGCACGATGCGCCCGGTCACGTTGACCATCACGATCGCATCGGGGGTGGATTCGAGCAGATCGCGAAACCGCGCCTCCAGCAGCTTGGCGTCGCGCTGCACCTTGAGCTGTGTGACATCCTTCTTGCTCGACAGGAAGTACAACACCTGACCACTGGCATCGCGCACGGCCTTGGTCGATACATTGACATGCACCAGCGAGCCGTCCTTGCGACGGCGCACCGCCTCTTGCACCGAGGTACCCAGGCGCAAGGCCTCGGCTCGGAAAAGGCCCTCTTCGTGCGCGCGGCCCTGGGGCACGATGAGGTCGAGGACGGAGCGCCCCTGCACTTCGGCCTGTGAATAGCCAAACATCAGCTCGGCCGCCGGATTCCACTCCAGCACCACGCCCTGGGGCGACAGCACCAGCAATGCATCTGGGTTTTGCTCCCAGTACGCGGCAGAAAATTCAGTCGCCATGCAGCACTCTCGCTCCGGGTGGGGTTGCATCGCAGTGCTGGCTGTGCCTGGGTGCGCCCTGCGTTGGCCCCGGTGTCGGTGTTTTTGGTGTGGGTGGTGAGGGCACACAGCACTTTCACCATGCTGTGTACTGTTGCCACCCCTCGCCACATTGCGTGGCCCCAGCTCCAAGACGGCAGGGGCAACGCAATGCGACGAGAGCGCCGAACCATATTAGGGGGGAACGCGGCAAAACTCCAATACTGAAGTGCCAACGATGCAGGTCACCTCGATCCGCTGCAAAGCGCAACGGCCACGACCCAAAACAGAAAGCCCCCGAACCCATCAGTGATCGGGGGCATCAACATATCACCGGCCGCCCCGTGTGGGTGGCGGCGCTGTGCGGTCTTACATGTTGTCGATCATGACCTGTCCGAACCCGGAACAGCTCACCTGGGTGGCTCCTTCCATCAGGCGGGCAAAGTCGTAGGTCACCTTCTTGGAGGCGATCGACTTTTCTAGCGAGCTGATGATCAGGTCTGCAGCAGTGGTCCAGCCCATGTGGCGCAGCATCATCTCGGCCGAGAGAATCTCGGAGCCGGGGTTCACGTAGTCCTTGCCCGCGTACTTGGGCGCGGTGCCGTGGGTGGCTTCAAAACAGGCCACCGAGTCGGACATGTTGGCGCCAGGGGCAATGCCGATGCCGCCCACCTGCGCGGCCAGCGCGTCAGAAATGTAGTCACCATTCAGGTTCAGCGTAGCCACGACTGAATACTCGGCCGGGCGCAGCAGGATTTGCTGCAGGAAGGCATCGGCGATGCTGTCCTTGATGGTGATCTCCTTGCCGTTCTTGGGGTTCTTGAGGCGGCACCAGGGTCCGCCGTCGATGAGTTCAGCACCGAATTCTTTCTGCGCCAGCGCATAGGCCCAGTCGCGGAAGCCGCCTTCGGTGTACTTCATGATGTTGCCCTTGTGCACGATGGTCACGCTGGGCTTGTCGTTGTCGATGGCGTACTGGATGGCCTTGCGCACCAGGCGCTCGGTGCCTTCGATGGACACTGGCTTCACGCCCAGACCGGACGTGTTGGGGAAGCGGATCTTCTTGACACCCATCTCGTCCTGCAGGAACTTGATGAGCTTCTTGGCCTTGTCGGACTCGGCTTCAAATTCGATGCCAGCGTAGATGTCTTCCGAGTTCTCGCGGAAGATCACCATGTTGGTCTTTTCAGGCTCCTTCAGCGGCGAAGGCACGCCCTTGAAATACTGCACCGGGCGCAGGCACACATACAGGTCCAGTTCCTGGCGCAGCGCCACGTTCAGCGAGCGGATGCCGCCGCCCACCGGCGTGGTCAGCGGGCCTTTGATGGAGACCACGTACTCGCGCAGTACCTGCAGAGTTTCGTCGGGCAGCCACACATCGGGGCCATAGACCTTGGTGGACTTTTCGCCCGCGTACACCTCCATCCAGTGGATCTTCTTTTTGCCGCCGTAGGCCTTGGCCACGGCCGCATCGACCACCTTGATCATGACGGGCGTGATGTCCAGGCCCGTGCCGTCACCCTCGATGAACGGGATGATGGGCTCGTCCGGCACATTCAGGGACATGTCGGCGTTGACGGTGATTTTCTGGCCTTCGGCAGGCACCACGATGTGCTGGTAGGTGGTCATGGGTGGGGAGTCTCCGGTATGCGCCGAGTCTGATTCGGTCGATGAGGGGCAAAGCGAGGAAAAGATGCACCGCCACAGGCATGGCAGTGTGGTTTCAAACCATTCTAATGACAAAAAATTTCGTGGAAGACCCTGTCAACGGGCCGTGCGCTGCTATCGTTGCGAGTGGAGCCGTACGGAATTCGTCCGGCCCTTCAACCTTCGTTCACACTGGAAACGGCATATATGAAAAAACTCCTCGCTGTCCTCGTGGCCGGTCTGTTCACTGCTGGTGCTTTTGCACAGGCACCCGCAGCCGCCCCTGCCACCACCACTCCTGCAGCCGCTCCCATGACGGCCCAGGCAGCAGCTCCGGCCACCAAGAAGGTCGCCAAGAAAAAGACCCACAAAAAGGTCGCCAAGAAGAAAACTGCCCACAAGGCCGCCTGAACCAGCTTTGCAAGGCCTGCCGTACCCGCCACTGGGCCCTCAGGCCTTCGCTGATTCAAAACCGCCCGCTCCTGCGGGCGTTTTCTTTGGTGGCGCAGACGCCCTGCGCACCGCCTGAACTTTTCGCGACCGCTGCAGTCCGTCCCTGGCGCAGTTGCCGCACTTCGTGTTGTCTTTTTTTGCCAGAAAGCCCCGCCCATGACCGCCTCACGCGCCCTCCCAGCCTTCCCGCTCGCCGCCCTGCGCGCGGCGACCGGTGTTCCTAGTCGCGCCCGCCGCGCCGTCGGGGCCTGGTGTGCTGGGCTGGTGGTGGGCGCACTGGCGGTGCCCGCCGGGGTCGCCCAGGCGCAGGAAGGTCCCCAGATGAACCTGCGGCGCGTGGAGCTGACCGCTGGCATGCACCGCATCGATGCCCAGGTCGCCCTCACCCCGCAGGAGCGCCAGACGGGCCTGATGTACCGCAAGGAAATGCCCGCGCACGAGGGCATGCTGTTTGTGTTTGAACAGCCCTCGCAGCAGTGCTTCTGGATGAAGAACACCTTGCTGCCGCTCACGGCGGCCTTCATTGCCGATGACGGCACCATCGTGAACCTGGAGGACATGAAGCCCCAGACACTGGATTCGCACTGTTCGGCCAAGCCCGTGCGCTACGTGCTGGAGATGAACCAAGGCTGGTTTGCCAAGAAGGGTATCAAGGCCGGGGCGAAACTCGGCGGGACCCCGTTTGCCCGGCAGTAAAGCAAGCGGCGGCTGACGCTATATTTTCAATAGCAGCACAGGCATGATTCACTAGCGCATCCGGTCGAAAAGACTTCAACTTTTCTGTGGAGCAACAAAAAACGGCCCGAGGGCCGTTTTTTGTTGTCAGTGCGATGTGGACAGAACTCCACACCGCGACTGCCTGGAGCGGTCAAGCGAAGTTGGCTTCAGCAAACTTCCAGTTCACCAGCTTGTCGAGGAAGGTTTCGACGAACTTGGGACGCATGTTGCGGTAGTCGATGTAGTACGCGTGTTCCCACACGTCCACCGTCAGCAGGGCCTTATCGGCGGTGGTCAGGGGCGTGCCAGCGGCGCCGGTGTTCACGATGTCCACGCTGCCGTCGGCCTTCTTCACCAGCCAGGTCCAGCCCGAACCGAAGTTGCCCACGGCGGACTTCACAAAGGCTTCCTTGAAGGCGGCGTAGCTGCCCCACTTGGCGTTGATGGCTGCGGCCAGCGCGCCCGAGGGCTCACCGCCACCTTGCGGAGCCATGCAGTTCCAGAAGAAGGTGTGGTTCCAGATTTGCGCAGCGTTGTTGTAGATGCCGCCGCTCGACTTCTTGACGATCTCTTCGAGCGTCATGGATTCGAACTCGGTGCCCTTTTGCAGGTTGTTGAGGTTCACCACGTAGGCGTTGTGGTGCTTGCCGTGGTGGTACTCCAGGGTTTCCTGGCTGTAGTGCGGGGCCAGGGCGTCGATGGCGTAGGGCAGCGGGGGAAGGGTGTGTTCCATGGTGGTGTTTCCTCGTGGTTTGAAATTCTGGGATGCCGTCTGCAACGCGGGCTTTCCTGAGCAATGCAGTCGGACACAGCGCGAAGGGGGCATTGTAGGAACATCAGGTGACCTGTGCAGCATGTGGGCTCCCGGTTCCCCACCCGCAACGCCACAAACCGCCGCTGTCCTACAAAAACGCTCCTGCCGCCCTCGCCCTCCGCGATCCGCTCACAGCAACCGTGGCTGCGACACCGTCACATCCACAGCGCCGTCGGCCAGCGTGGCCCGCAGCGCGTCGCCCGGCTGGGCCTGGCGCACGCTGGTCACCGCCTGGCCGCTGGTGTCGGTCAGCAGCGCATAACCGCGCTGCAGCACGAGGCGCGGGTCCAGCAATTCCAGCCGCAGGGTGGCACGCTCCAGCCGCTCGGCGTTCTGCGCCACGCTGCGTTGCAGAGCCTGGGGCAATTGGGCCTCCAGCGCTTGTTGGCGCTGCGCCAGGCGCTGCATTTTCAGGAGCACCCCATGGCGCATGCGCTGCGCAAGGCGCGCCAGTTGCAACTGCTGGCGCGCCACCAGGCCCGAGGGGCGTCCCAGGCGGGCGGCGGCCTGGTCCAGGCGCTGCTGACGGGTATCGAGCTGGCGCTGCACGCCATCGCTGAGGCGGCCTGCGAGCAACTCCAGCGCTCCCAGCCAGACTTCGCGCGGCTGGGCCACCAGCTCGGCCGCCGCCGTGGGCGTGGGAGCGCGCAGGTCGGCGCAAAAGTCGGCGATGGTGAAATCCGTCTCGTGCCCCACCCCGCTGACCAGGGGCACCGGGCTTTGCACGATGGTGCGGGCCAGTTGCTCGTCGTTAAAGGCCCACAGGTCCTCGATGGAGCCGCCCCCACGCACCAGCAGAATCACGTCAATGGGTGGATTGGGATTCGAATCACCCCCCTGCGCCCGCCCCGCTTGCGCCAGTAGATACAGTTTTGATAGCGCCGCAATGATCGACGGCGGGGCGGCCACACCCTGCACCTGCGCGGGCACCAGCACCACCGGAATGTGCGGCACCCGGCGGCGCAACGCAGTCACCACATCGTGCAACGCAGCCGCACCCGCCGAGGTGACCAGGCCAATGCCGCGCGGCTGCAGCGGCAGCGGGCGCTTGCGCGCCGTGTCGAACAGGCCTTCGGCGTCGAGCTGCGCCTTCAGGCGCAGGAACTGCTCGAACAGCGCGCCCTGCCCCGCACGCTGCATGCTCTCCACGATGAACTGCAGATCGCCCCGCGCCTCATACACACCGAGGCGCCCGCGCACTTCCACCAATTCGCCATCGCGCGGCGAAAAGTCAAGCAGCGTGGCTGCGCGGCGGAACATGGCGCAGCGCAACTGCCCGTTGGCGTCCTTGATCGAAAAATAACAATGACCGCTGGACGCGCGCGAGAAGCCCGTGATCTCGCCGCGCACCGCGACAGGATTGAAGCGCGCCTCCAGGGCATCAGCAATGGCGCGGCACAGCGCGCCAACTTCCCAGATACGGGGCGCCGCTGCTGGGCTTGAGCGGTCAAACATGAGAAATGGCGCGCGTTGGCGTGGCGCCCCCCATGCGAGTACTCCACAGTTTCGAGCCAGCGGGAGTTACCTTCAAACTGGGCACCCCAATCGGCTGCAAAACACGAGAGCACGTGCAAGTTGTTGATTTATATACATTTTTCACTGCACAATTTTTCATCAATCTGTTGCAAGCACGGCGCGAAGCCACTTTGCGAGGCTGTGGATATGGGTTGCCCACAAAGTTATCCACAGTTTTTGTGGGTGAGCGCGGTGATGGGTGGCGTGCGCGATAACGTAACGGTTTGTGACGCGGTGGCCGCCGCAAGCTAGGCCATAATCGCCGATTGCTTTCATCTGCGCGGAGAGAGATTTGCTGTCCATCATACAAGCCGCAGGCTGGCCCATCTGGCCCCTGATCGCGTGTTCCGTCCTGGGACTGGCACTGATTTTTGAACGTTTTCTGGCCCTGAAAACGGCCCGCGTGGCCCCCCCCAAACTCCTCGACGAAGCCATCACGGTGTCGTCCAAGGCCTTGCCTACCCCCGACGTGGTGAACCAGCTGGCCCAGAACTCGGCCCTGGGTGAAGTGCTGGCCAGCGGCCTGCGTACCCTCAACAGCAACCCCCAGTGCAGCGAAACCGACCTGCGCGCCGCCATGGAAGGCACCGGCCGCGCGGTAGCGCACCGGCTGGAGAAGTACCTGTCGGCCCTGGCCACCATCGCTTCAGCCGCGCCGCTGCTGGGCCTGCTGGGCACCGTCATCGGCATGATTGAGATCTTTGGCTCGCAGGCTGGCGGCGGCGGTGTGGGCCAGGCCATGGGTGGCGGCAACCCGGCCCAGCTGGCGCATGGCATCTCCATCGCGCTCTATAACACCGCGTTTGGCCTGATCGTGGCGATCCCCTCGCTGATCTTCTGGCGCTACTTCCGGGCCCGCGTGGACGCGTATCTGCTCACGCTGGAACTGGCATCGGAGCAGTTCGTTCGCCACATCCTGCGCCTGCGCAAAGCCAAATAAGCGCCATGAACTTTCGCCCCCGCGCCAAGGATGAGCCCGAGATCAACCTGATCCCGTTCATCGACGTGCTGCTGGTGATCCTCATCTTTCTGATGCTCACCACCACCTACAGCAAGTTCACGGAGCTGCAGCTCACCCTGCCCGTGGCCGATGCCGAGCAACAGCGCGACCACCCCAAGGAAGTGATCGTGTCGGTGGCCGCAGACGGCCGCTACGCCGTCAACAAGACCGGCGTGGAAGGCAAGAGCGTGGATGCCATCGCCCAGGCGCTGCGCACCGCCGCCACCGCAGGCCGCGACAGCGTAGTCATCATCAGCGCCGACGCCATGTCGCCGCACCAGTCCGTGGTCACCGTGATGGAGGCCGCGCGCCGCGTGGGCCTCACGCAGATCACGTTCGCCACGCAGTCGTCCGCGTCGGGCCGCGCGGCCAGCCGCTGACGGGAATGGCCGCTTCAGGGCCGCAGCCGCCCCGGGCTTCGGCCCCGCAAGCCCCTCCGCCCTCCTCTGCCACGGCCGAACAGCGGCTGCAGAACATCTGGCAGTCCCGGGGTCCAGCGGCGTGGGCGCTCTGGCCCGTCTCTCTCATGTATGGCGCCTTGGTGGCCCTGCGCCGCTGGCTGTACCGCCGGGGCTGGCTTCGGTCCGAGCACCCGGGCCGCCCTGTCATCGTGGTGGGCAATGTGATTGCCGGAGGCGCCGGTAAGACCCCGGTGGTCATCGCACTCGTCAAACACCTGCAGGCGCGTGGTCTGCGCCCGGGCGTGATCTCGCGCGGCTACGGTCGCAGCACACATGACTGCCGTGCCGTGCAACCCGACAGCCCTGCCAGCGAGGTGGGCGACGAGCCGGCCTTGATTGCCCGCAGCGTAGCGGGGGGCGGCACGGTGCCCGTGTTTGTGGCCCCACGGCGCATCACCGCCGCACGCGCGTTGCTGGCAGCCCAACCCGATACCGATGTGATCGTCTGCGATGACGGCTTGCAGCACCTCGCACTGCGGCGGGACCTGGAGATCTGCATCTTCAACAACCAAGGCATCGGCAACGGCTTTCTGCTGCCCGCAGGCCCGCTGCGGGAGCCCTGGCCCCGCCCCGTGGACATGGTGCTGCATGCAGGCAGCGCACCGCCGCGCGGCACCACAGCGCTGGCATTTGCCCTCCAACGCAGCCTGGCGCCCTATGCCGTGCAATCGGACGGCCACCACGTGCCACTGGCACAACTGCAAGGGCAGCCCCTGCATGCGGTGGCCGCTGTGGCCCGACCCGCCGAGTTCTTTGCCATGTTGCGCAACCAGGGCCTGACGCTGGAGCACACCGAGGCCTTACCCGATCACTATGATTTTGATAGCTGGCAGCGCATATCCGACCAGCGCTTACGGCTAGTTTGTACAGAAAAGGACGCGGTGAAGCTCTGGACGCGCTATCCGGACGCGCTGGCCGTGCCGCTGGCCACGCAACTGGACCCGCGCTTTTTTGTTGCCCTGGATGACTGGCTGAACCAGATCAATCCCAGCCCAGGAGGCAAGAAGCCGCCGCTATCATCTGCCCCTGCCTGAACGAACCCACCCGGAAAGCCTCTCCCCCATGGACCCCAAACTGCTTGAACTGCTGGTCTGCCCCGTCACCAAAGGCCCTTTGACGTATGACCGCGAGGCTCAGGAACTCGTCTCGCGCAGCGCGCGGCTGGCCTACCCGGTGCGCGACGGAATCCCGGTGCTGCTGGAGAACGAAGCCCGCCCCCTGACCGACGAGGAACTGGAGCAGTGAGCGCCCCCGTGGCCACTGCCGCCCACAGCCCCTTTACCGTGCTGATACCGGCACGCATGGCGTCGAGCCGCTTGCCCGACAAGCCCCTGGCCGACATTGCGGGCCTGCCCATGGTGGTGCGCGTGGCCCAGCGCGCTGCGCAGAGCGCCGCAGTCCGCGTGGTGGTGGCTGCAGACGACGCCCGCATCCTGCAAGCCTGCGCAGCCCATGGTGTGGCAGCCGTCATGACCCGCGCCGACCACGCCAGCGGCAGTGACCGGCTGGCCGAGGCCTGCACACAACTGGGGCTGCAGGGCGACGATATCGTTGTCAACGTGCAGGGCGACGAACCGCTGATAGACCCCGCACTCATCAACGCCGTGGCCGCCCTGCTGCAAGACCACGGTGGGCAGCGACCCGAAGCCAGCATGGGCACCGCCGCCCATGCCATCGCATCCCTGGCCGACTACACCAACCCCAATGTGGTGAAGGTGGTGCTCGACGCGCGGGGCCTGGCCCATTACTTCAGCCGCGCGCCCATCCCTTTTGGGCGCGACCATGCGGGCACGGCCTGGTGGCAGGGTGCAGCACAGGCCGCCCAGCCCGGCGTGAAGGCACTGCAAGGCTTCGCACCGCTACGCCACGTAGGCATCTACAGCTATCGCGCGGGGTTTCTGCGGGAGTTTCCACAACTGGCGCCTGCGCCGACCGAGGCCATCGAGGCGCTGGAACAGCTGCGTGCACTGTGGCACGGCCACCGCATCGCCGTTCACCTGGCAGACGCGGCGCCGGGCCCTGGCGTGGACACGCAAGAGGACCTGGAGCGGGTCCGCGCGCTGTTTCGCTGACAGTTTTCAGGCGCCAACGATCCGCGTTGGCGTGCATGTTGGATGCATCCGGGGTCGCACAGATGACCCTTGCAGCGCTCCCATGGAGGCACCGGCCGAGAAACGGTCACCCATGTAAGTCCGCGCAAGGTGCTCACATGCTATCCTCAACTGTAACGAGAGCACCGCATCCCGGGCGCACAGAACGGCTTCAGGCGCCCTTCGAACGTCCCCGCCAGCGGCGCCACCCGATTTCTAACCTTCGAGGACATCCATGAGACTGATTCTGTTGGGCGCGCCTGGCGCCGGAAAGGGCACGCAAGCCACGTTCATCTGCCAGAAGTACGGCATCCCCCAGATCTCCACCGGTGACATGCTGCGTGCAGCCGTCAAGGCCGGCACCCCCCTGGGCCTGCAGGCCAAGGCCGTGATGGACTCGGGCGCCCTGGTCAGCGACGACATCATCATCGGTCTCGTCAAGGAGCGCATCACGCAGCCAGACTGCGCCAACGGCTTCCTGTTTGACGGCTTCCCCCGCACCATTCCCCAGGCCGACGCCATGAAGGCAGCTGGCGTCAAGCTCGACTACGTGCTCGAAATCGATGTGCCCTTTGACGCCATCATCGAACGCATGAGCGGCCGCCGCTCGCACCCGGCCAGCGGCCGCACCTACCACGTCAAGTTCAACCCACCCAAGGTCGAAGGCAAGGATGACGTGACCGGTGAAGAACTGATCCAGCGCGAAGACGACAAGGAAGAAACCGTCAAGAAGCGCCTGCAGGTCTACAGCGACCAGACGCGCCCCCTGGTGGACTACTACAGCAACTGGGCCAAGGCCGAACCCGCTGCAGCGCCCAAGTACCGCGCCATCAGCGGTACGGGCAGCGTGGACGAGATCACCGCACGCGCGCTGCAGGCGCTGGCCAGCTGATGCAATGAACCAAGGGCCAAGATCCGCCTGACCCGGGTTGGGCGCTCAAGCCTCCTGAAAGCGACGCACTGCACCAGGGCGTCGCTTTTTTCATGGAACGCCCCGCCGCGCGGTGGCCGCGACAGTCGCCCGCTGCGGGCACGTGCCTGGCATCAGGCGGGGCTGGACCGCAAGCCGTAGGCCTTGCCGTCCACAAACAGGTATTCGGCGCGCAGCACTGCCTCGCCCTTTTCGTCCCGCAGGCCAAAGCCCACCACAGACACGGCCGTACCCGGCTTGATCTCAGGCACCTGCCAGGCCTGCATGCGGGTCAACGGAGCCAACTCAACCTCCCAGACGCGGTCCTTGCGGGTGGGCAGCACGGTTTTGGCTAGCAGTGCGCGTCCGTCCACCGGCGCGGTCTGCGCAGGCACAGACCGCTGGGCAAGATCTGAAGGCAACCGGAGCGCAGCGGGCAATTCGAGCTCCAGCTCTGCATGCGGGTTTTGCCACCGCACCTTGCGCGCCGTGCCCTCCAGATACAGCGGTCGGTCCGCATCAAAACTGCTCCAGCCGTGGTGCGCGTGTGCCCCCAAAGGCAAGGCACCAGCGGCGATCAGCACATGACGACGTTGCAAGCCCATAAAGACTCCCGTAGGAATAAAACCCGGTTCAAGGGGTCATATCAAAGGTACGCAATCCAGCGGCCACAGGCCACCACCGACAGCCAGATCACGGTGGACACCAGCATCTGCACGCGCGCCAGCCCGTCCAGGCGTGCAAGCGAACCGCGTGCATGAAACCACGCCGCGTTGCAGCCCGCAAGCATTAACAACAGCATCTTCAAGGTGAAGGCGCGGTTGCTGAGCAGCTCCGCAGGCTGGGTGGCAAACATCAGCAGCCCCGACGCTGCGGCCAATCCAAAGCCGCACAGCGCCAGGGAGAGACTCTGCCGCGCGAGGTCCTTCACCGGCAATGCCGCACCACGTCCGAAAACCCGCACCTCCAGCAGCGCCAGATTACCCAGCAGCAACGCAATGCCGATGATGTGGACGACCTCCAGCGCGGGGTAAGCCCAGGCGTGTGTCTTGAGTGCGGTGAACACGGCTGCCGGCCCTTTTTAGATCAATGCATCCGCAGCAAATCCAGCATCAGGGCAACCCGCGCCTTCACCGGCGACAGGCCTTGCGAGGCGGGAAGCACATCACCCGGCTTGGGCAGCACCTGCCCCTCCGCGCAGCGGGTGGAGCGCACCACCCGCACTCCGGCGTTCTGCGCGCGCACCAAAGCAGCCTCCAGATCGTGGTGGATCGTGCCATTGCCGGTGCAGGCCACCACCAGGCCCTGCACGCCCTCTCGCACCAGCGCATCCACCGCCCTGCCCGATGCCCCCGCATGGTTCATGACGATTTCCACCCACGGCCAAGTCGCAGCGCTCACTATATTATTCATAGCACCAACGGCATTATTTACCGGCACTACTGGGCTATTGCATGCCCAACGGACCACACTCTCTTCCACCCACCCCAGAGGTCCAGCATCCCCCGAGCTGAAGGCATTGACGCGGTAGGGATGCACTTTTTGCACATGCCGTGCGCCATGCACTTCACCCGCAGCAACGGCCAGCACACCTGTTGCACCGGGTGCCAATACCGTTGCCACCGCGTCCAGCAGGTTCTGGGGGCCATCGGGGGTCAAGGCTGTGGCAGGCCGCATCGCGCAGGTCAGCACCACGGGTTTGGCGGCGTCCAGCACTTCGTGCAAAAACCACGCTGTTTCTTCCAGGGTGTCAGTGCCGTGGGTGATGACCACCCCCCTCACCTCCGAGTCATTCAGATGGTGGGCGCAACGCAATGCCAGCGTGCGCCACACCTCGCCATCCATGTCCTTGCTGTCGATCTGCGCAACTTGCTCTGCAACCAAGGCGCCGCCTGCCAGAGCCTGCAGACCGGGCACGGCCGTCAGCAGTTGTTCCACGCCCACCTGCGCGGCGGTGTAGCCAATGTTGTCCCCCGCTTGGGCCGAGGTGCCCGCAATCGTGCCACCGGTGCCCAAAACCACAATTTTTTGCCCACTCACTTGCATACTCCGAAAAACTGGTGAAAAATACAGTTACTGGATTAAAAAACAGTTGTTCATCACTGTAACCGCCTGCACCGGAAACCACCATGCTCGACAACCCCAAACTCACCGCCCGCCAGCAGCAGATTCTGGATCTCATCCAGACCGCTATCGCACGCACCGGCGCGCCTCCCACCCGCGCAGAAATCGCGGCCGAGCTGGGTTTCAAGTCAGCCAACGCGGCAGAAGAACACCTTCAGGCGCTGGCCCGTAAAGGGGTGATCGAGCTGGTCAGCGGCACCTCACGGGGCATCCGCCTGCGCAGCGACACGGTGCGCTCCATCAACGCCGCGCGCGGCAGCCAGTTCAGCCTGCCCATCCCGGGCCTGTCGCAACTGGTCTTGCCTTTGGTCGGCCGGGTGGCTGCGGGATCGCCCATTCTCGCGCAGGAACATGTAGACCAGACCTACAGCGTAGAAAACAGCCTCTTCCAGCACAAGCCCGATTACCTGCTCAAGGTGCGGGGCATGTCCATGCGTGACGCGGGCATCATGGATGGCGATTTGCTGGCCGTTCAGTCCACCCGCGAAGCCCGCAACGGCCAGATCATCGTGGCCCGCCTGGGTGACGACGTCACCGTCAAGCGCCTTCGCCGCACCGCCAACGCCATTGAGTTGCTGCCCGAGAACCCCGACTATCCCGTGATCGTGGTGCAGCCGGGTGAGCCCTTCGAGATCGAAGGCCTGGCCGTGGGTCTTATCCGCAACACCATGCTGATGTAGCACGCGCTCAGGGGCCGCACCGTGGGTGGCGGGCGTTTGGTGGACAGATTCTGATCAGTACACCAGCCCTGCGATGCGGGTCCCGTTGAGTGCCAAAAACTCCCAAGCTATGTGTGATGAATCGGCGGAGCAGCTGCCTGCACCGCAGGGGATGGTCTCGCGCTGCTTTTGGGTGTTCTGGTACTCAGCCACTTTGCAATCCTGCCTATGTTCAACCCCCGACTTTCGGAGTTTTCACATGGGAATTGCTTTGTTCACCCTTTCTGCCCTGCAGAGCCCTGTTCGCAGCCTCAAAAAGCTGTTTGCGAGTGCGGAGCTAGCGTCTGCAGACAAGACGACCCTACCGGCGCAAGCAGAGACAAGAGAGTCCACTGAATTTGTGAATGCATCGCCCTTGGTCTTGCAAAGAAGGGATGCACACGTTACGGCACTTCATCGTGCAGAAGAGCACCAAGGACAACGCGCTCCTCGCGGGAACTGGCCTTTTACGACCAAACCACCTGCACGAACGCCAGAAAGTCCTGCCCGTTTGCCCGACACGCATCGCTCTTTTCTGCCAACGCACATGGCCGGCAGCAAACGGCAAGCTTTCCTATCAGCGGTGGGTACGGCTTCCTGCGGCCCCCGAACAACCAAAGTGCTGCGCCGGGCTTCAGACGCCGCAGGTACCGGACGTCTGGTGATTGCAGGCCGCATGGCAGATGTCTGCGCAGAGCTGGACCGTTTGGCGGCATCCGAGGCTGTCAGAGCCTGATTTACTGGACATTGCGAGCGGCCTAAGGTGGAAAACGCTACCTAATACCGCCCACGATGACGGCCTCCCCTTCACGTTAAGGAGCTAACTCCGATGAGGTGGTGTGAGGATTGCACCCAAAGCTTCAAGGCTGGTACTGAGCCTTACCCGATCTTGATCGACACAAAACACTGACGCCAGCCTGCGCCAATCGTGCGGTCGTGCGGTCGTGCGGTCGTGCGGTCGTGCGGTCGTGCGGTCGTGCGGTCGTGCGGTCGTGCGGTCGTGCGGTCGTGCGGTCGTG
>NZ_JBQUYO010000015.1:0-39461 GCF_056314325.1 Acidovorax sp. DMC1
GAGGCACCGATCTTCAGTGTGGCCGACTATGGGCTGGAAGCGGATCTGTTCACGGCTGTGCCTGAACTGGTCAAGGCGCTCTGAGCCTCCGCAGATCACTGGTACAGCCCATTCGGTGGGATTTGGTTGCTACCAAAATAGAGCTATCAGCGCTTAATGCATAAGCGCTGAGGCTGTTTTATGCCTAAAAATTAGCAGGAGACAAAACCATGAGCACACTCCTTTCCCGTCGCAGGCTTGTCCAGGCCACCGGCGCAGCGCTGGCCGGTGCGGCATTGCCAGCGCTGGCCCAAACCAGTTGGCCCAGCCGCCCGATTCGCATCATCGTGCCTTACACGGCGGGCGGGTTTACCGACCAGATGGCGCGTCTGCTGACGGTGGGCCTGCAAAAGCAATTTGGTCAGCCGGTTGTCATCGACAACAAACCCGGTGCGAACAGCATCATCGGCGTGGATGCCGTCGCCAAGTCCGCCCCGGACGGTCACACTTTTGGGGTGGTCATCCCGGCCTTTACCGCCAACACCACGCTCTACCCCAAGCTGCCCTACAACCCGCGCAAGGACCTGATGGGGGTGTCGCTGTTGGGTGTTTCTCCATTGGTGGCCGCAGTGGCGCCCAATGCACCGTTCAAGACGGTGAAGGAACTTGTGGCCTATGCCAAGGCCAACCCGGGCAAGGTGAGCTTTGCTTCGTCAGGCACAGGCTCTGCGGCGCACCTGACCAGCGAGCTGCTCAAGTCACTGACCAAGACCTTCATGGTCCACATCCCCTACCGCGGCGCAGCCCCTGCGCTGACGGACTTGCTCGGCGGCCAGGTGCCCTTGTTCCTCGACCCTCCGCCCAACCTGATCCAGCCCGCCAAGGCAGGCCGGATCACCCTCATCGGCGTGGCCAGCGAAAAGCGCTTGCCCATGTTGCCTGACGTGCCTACCTTCATCGAGCAGGGCGTGCCCGGCATGCTGGGCAGTACCTGGGCCAGCATGATTGCACCCGCCGGGACGCCGCGCGACATCGTCAAGCGCATGTCGGACGCGGTGAACGCCATCATCCAGAGTGATGAAACCAAGGCCAAGCTCGACACCATGGGCACCTTCGGTGAAGGCACCACGCCTGAGGCGTGCGACGCCTTTTTGGCAGCCGAAACGACCAAGTGGGGTAAGGTGATCCGCGACGCGGGTGTCACGTTGGACTGAGAAGGCGTACACCGGCCTGGCCTGAGGGCCAGGATTTACGCGTAGCGCTTGGCTCGCAGGTTCTCTTTCATCTGCTGCAGGATGGGCTGCAGCGAGCTGCCAATGCGCAGCGCTACGCAGGTGGCCAGCACGTCGATGATGAGCAGGTGCATGAGGCGCGACACCATGGGGCTGTAGCGGTCGTAGCCCTCGGGGTGGTCGGCGGCCAAGTGGATCTGGCAGGTGCTGGCCAGGGGCGAGCCGCTGGCGGTGATGACGATGGTGGTGGCACCGTTGCGGCGGGCGATGTCTGCCGCGTCCATCAGGTCGCGGGTGCGGCCCGAGTTGGAGATGATCACCGCGCAGTCGCCCGGGCCCAGCAGGGTGGCGCTCATCACCTGCATGTGGCCGTCGCTGCTGGAGATGGAGGTCACGCCCAGGCGAAAGAACTTGTGCTGCGCGTCCTGCGCCACGATGCCCGAGTTGCCCACACCGTAGAACTCGATGCGCTTGCCCTTCTTCCAGGTGTCCGCAATCGCGTCGGCGGCGCGTTCGATGGCCACGGTGCTGGCCGCGTTGCGGTACTGCAGGAAGGCCGCCACGGCGTTGTCCACCACCTTCACCAGCACGTCGCCGGTCTTGTCGTCGGCATCTACGCTGCGGTGGATGAAGGGCACGCCCTCGCTCACGCTGCCAGCCAGCTTGAGCTTGAAGTCCGCCAGCCCGTCGTAGCCCATGCTGCGGCAAAAGCGCACCACGGTGGGCTTGCTCACGTGCGCGCGCTCGGCCAGCTCGCGCACGGGCAGGCGGGCAAAAGTGCGCGGGTCGGTCAGCACCAGCTTGGCCACGCGCTGTTCGGCGGGGGCCAGCGAGGGCAGGGAGGCGGTGATGCGGTCGAGCATGTCAGTCTGTGAAGGCGGGGCAGGCTGCGCAGGGGCCTTTGAAAAAGGGGCT
Organism: Acidovorax sp. DMC1; assembly: GCF_056314325.1. Taxonomy (NCBI): domain Bacteria; kingdom Pseudomonadati; phylum Pseudomonadota; class Betaproteobacteria; order Burkholderiales; family Comamonadaceae; genus Acidovorax; species Acidovorax sp. DMC1. The sequence goes on from NZ_JBQUYO010000015.1 coordinate 2,127, forward strand.
GGGACGGGACGCTCCATCTGGCTGCGGTCAGCGCGGTGGCGGGGCCGTCCTCATTTAATGTAACTCGGTTCCCAAACCTGCGGGGCCCGCGCAATCCCTGCCTTTCAACCTGCTTGCACCGACCCTGGGCGTTTCCCCCCTGGCCCGGACGGGCCCTGCACGCATAGCATCCTCCATCACGTTATCCAGATACTGAGGAGCCTTCCATGCGCAAACCCTTGCTGACAAAACTTCTGGCCGGTGCGGCCCTGGTGGCCGCTGCGTCGGGCAGCTGGGCCCAGGGCCAGGTCAACATCATCTGCTCGGTGCAGGCCGAGTGGTGCAACCTGATGTCCACGGTGTACGCCAAGACCACCGGCACCAAGGTGAACATGACGGCCAAGGGGTCGGGCGAGGCGCTGGCGCAGCTCAATGCCGAGCGCGCCAACCCCAAGACCGACATCTGGTTTGGCGGCACGGGCGACCCGCACCTGCAGGCGGCAGAGCAGGGCCTGACGCTCGAATACAAGTCGCCCCAGCTCCCGCAGCTCTACCCCTGGGCGCAAAAGCAGGCGGCGGACTCCAAGTACCGCACCGTGGGCGTCTACCTGGGGCCGCTGGGCTTTGGCTACAACAAGGAGCTGCTGGCCAAGCGCAAGCTCAACCCGCCCCAGTCGTGGGCCGACCTGCTCAAGCCCGAGTTCAAGGGCGAGGTACAGATGGCCAACCCCGCATCGAGCGGCACCGCCTACACCATGATCGCCACGCTGGTGCAGATCATGGGCGAGGAAAAAGCGTTCGAGTACCTCAAGGCCCTGCACCCCAACATCAGCGCGTACACCCGTTCGGGCACAGCCCCGGTCAAGGCGGTTGCACGCGGCGAGACCACGGTGTCCGTGAGCTTTGTGCACGACGTGACCACCGAGGCGGTCAATGGCTTCCCGGTCGGATCGGCCACGCCGTCCGAAGGCACCGGCGCTGAGGTGGGCTCCATGAGCATCGTCAAGAACGGCCCCAACACCGAGGCGGCCAAGAAGTTCTACGAATGGGCGCTCACGCCCGGCGGCCAACAGTTTGGCCTGGCGGCCAAGCAGTTCCAGCTGCCCAGCAACACGCAGGTGCCCAAGGACCCGCGCATGACCGATCCGGCCAAGATGAAGCTCATCAACTACGACTACGCCAAGTACGGCGCCAGCGCCGAGCGCCGCCGCCTGATTGCGCGCTGGGAAAAAGACGTGCAGAACGCAACACGCTAAGGGGTGGTGGTGTCGGCAGCAGCGGCGGCAGCGCACGCAACCCCCCGGACCCGGGCTCCCGGTGCCTCGGTCAACCGGCCCTTGTGGGTCTGGCTGGCCATGGGCGTATTGGGGTACCTGGTGTTCCCCTGGTATGCACAGCAGGACGCCAATGGCCTGCTGGCGGTCGGCCAGGTCTTCAGCAGCGAGCAGGCCGCCAACGGGCTGATGCAGGCGGCCTTGTTCGGACGCCCCTGGCTGTGGCTGGGCCTGGCCGGGCTGGCGGTGGCGGGCCTGGGGGCCTGCCTGCCCGCCGGGCGCAAGCAAGGCACGCTGCTGGTGGCGGGGGGCGCACTGGGGCTGGCGGCCCTGCTGCTCAGCGGCTTTGCGATTGGTGCGCGCGGCTGGGCGTTTGAATGGATGAACACCAGCCTGGGCGAACTGGGCGCGCGCCAGCCCGGCATGGGCTGGGGCGGGTTTGTGGTGCTGTCGGCACTGCTGGTGCTGCTGTCGTTCGGTGTGGCGCGGCGCGGCTTCTTCAAGGGCGACCTGTTCGTAGCGGCTGCGGTGGTGGGCTGCGGCAGCCTGCTCGCGCTGTTCATCGTGTTCCCGGTGCTCAAGGCGCTGTCGGCGGCATTTTTTCTGGAAGACGGCCCGTTCTCGCTGGCCGTGGTGTGGGAGCGCATTGCGCACGAGCGCAACTTCAGCCTGTCGTGCCTGGCGAACTTGGGTGGAGGCCAGCGCTGCGGCGTGGCCTGGAACACGCTGTTCCTGGGCCTGATGACCGCTACCAGCACGACGCTGCTAGGCACCTTCATGGCCCTGATGGCCGAGCGCGCTTCGCGCCGCTATGCGCGGCCGCTGAACATCGTGGCGCTGCTGCCCATCATCACGCCGCCGTTCGTGGTGGGCCTGGGGCTGATCCTGCTGTTTGGCCGCGCGGGGGTGTTCAACCAGTTTCTGGAATACGCGTTCGGCATCACGCCATCGCGCTGGTTTTATGGGTGGCTGGGTGTGTGGGTGGCGCAGACCTTTGCGTTCACTCCCATCGCCTTCATGATCATGCGCGGCGTGGTGCAGGGCGTGGCCCCCAGCCTGGAAGAGGCCGCGCAAACCCTGCGCGCCAGCCCGCACCGCACCTTCATGACCGTGACCCTGCCGCTGCTCAAGCCCGGCCTGGCCAATGCGTTCCTGGTGGGCTTCATCGAAAGCATGGCCGACTTCGGCAACCCCATCGTGGTGGGCGGGCAGTTCTCGGTGCTGTCCACCGAAATTTTCTTTGCCATCGTGGGCGCTCAGTACGACCAGGGCCGTGCCGCATCGCTGGCCTGGATCCTCACATTCTTCGCGCTCACGGTGTTTGCCATCCAGCGCGGGCTGCTGGGCAAGCAGAACTTCACCACCGTGTCGGGCAAGGGTGACGCGGGCATTGCCATGCCGCTGCCCACCGGTGTGCGCCGCGTGGTGCATTCCATCGCGCTGCCCTGGATGGCGTTCACGCTCATCGTGTACCTGTTTGCGCTGGCTGGGGGCTTTGTGCAGACCTGGGGCCGCGACTACACCATCACGCTGGCGCATTTCCGTACCGCGTTCAGCGTGGAATGGGGCGAGTTTGGTGTGGTGTGGGCGGGCACGGCGTGGAACTCGTTCTTCACCACCCTCAAGCTCGCCGCCATCTCCGCGCCACTTACGGCCACGCTGGGCATTGCCATTGCATGGCTGCTGGCACGCACCGAGTTCCGGGGGCAGGGCGCGTTCGAGTTTGCGGCGCTGCTGGCCTTTGCGATCCCCGGCACGGTGCTGGGTGTGAGCTATATCCTGGCGTTCAACGTGCCACCGTTCGAGCTGACGGGCACGGCCCTCATCATCGTGTTGTGTTTTATGTTCCGCAATTTGCCGGTGGGTGTGCGCGCGGGCACGGCGGCGTTCAAGCAGCTGGACCGTTCGCTGGACGAAGCCTCCGTGATGCTGCGCGCAGGCAGCGTGCAGACGCTGCGCCATGTGGTGCTGCCGCTGCTCAAGCCCGCGCTGGTGGCTGCGCTGGTCTATAGCTTTGTGCGTGCCATCACCACGGTGAGCGCGGTGATCTTCTTGGTCACGGCCGAGAACGAGCTGGCCACCACTTACATCATCGGCCGCGTGGGCAATGGCGACTATGGCGTGGCGCTGGCGTACTGCACGGTGCTCATCATCCTGATGTCGGCCTCCATCGGCCTGATCCAGCTGCTGGTGGGTGATCGCAAACTGGGCCGCCGTGGAGCCGCGCCCGTTGCGCACTGACCCCTCTGACAAAAAAGAAAACACGCCATGAACAACAATGACGCGGGCATCGTGTTCCGCAACATCACCAAGCGCTACGGCAGCGACAGCAGTGCGGCCCTGGCCGTCAAGGGCATCAGCTTTGAGGTGCCGCGTGGCACGCTGACCACCATCCTCGGCCCCTCGGGCTGCGGCAAGACCACCACCTTGCGCATGATCGCGGGGCTGGAGTCGCCCACCTCCGGCGAGATCTTCATCGGCGGCAAGGATGTGACCACGCTGGGCCCCGCCCAACGCAACGTGAGCATGATGTTCCAGAGCTACGCGCTGTTCCCGCACATGAACGTGGTCGAGAACGTGATGTACGGCCTGCGCATGTCGGGCCAGCCCAAGGAGCAGGCGCGCGCCAAGTCCGTGGAGGCGCTGCGCGGCGTGGGCCTGGTGGGCTATGACGACCGCCTGCCCAGCGAACTCTCGGGTGGCCAGCAGCAGCGTGTGGCCTTGGCCCGCGCGCTGGTGCTGGAGCCCGAGGTGCTGCTGTTTGACGAGCCCTTGTCCAACCTCGACGCCCGCCTGCGCCGCGAGATGCGCGAAGAAATCCGCGCGCTGCAGCAGCGCCTGTCGCTCACGGTGGCTTATGTCACGCACGATCAGGCCGAGGCCATGGCCGTGAGCGACCAGATCATCGTGATGAACCAGGGCCTGATTGCGCAGAAGGGCTCGCCCCGTGCGCTGTACGAAACCCCGCACAGCGAATTCGTCGCGGGCTTCATGGGCGAGGCCATGCTGTTCCCGGCTGTGGCCGACCCTGACGGCACGGTGGCGCTCGGCCCGCTGGTGCTGCGCCCGCGCATGGCGGTGCAGAGCGGCCCGGTGAAGGTGGCGGTGCGGCCTGAGGCCTGGCGCATTCACCGCCAGGGCGAGGGCCTGCTGCCCGCCCGGCTGGACAAGCGGGCCTACCTGGGTGCAGTGTACGAATACACCTTCGAGACCGCGCTGGGCCACATCTTTGTGGTGTCGTCCGACCTGGACGATGTGCTGACCGTGGGAGACGAGGTGCAACTGAGCCTGGGTGCCCATGGCGTATCGGTGGTTGGTAGTACCGAAGCTGCCCGGACCAATGCGGAATAATGGCGCCATGACGAACCAACTCGACGCCCTCAAACAGTTCACTACCGTGGTTGCCGACACCGGCGACTTTCTGCAACTGGCCCAGTTCCGTCCGCAGGACGCGACGACCAACCCTTCGCTGATCCTCAAGGCGGTGCAGAAGCCCGAATACGCACCCTTGCTCAAGGACACCGTTGCCAAGTGGCAAGGGCGTGCGATGGACGAGGTGATCGACCGCCTGCTGGTGCGTTTTGGCTGTGAGATCCTGACCCACGTGCCCGGCCGTGTTTCCACCGAAGTGGACGCCCGCCTGAGCTTTGACACCAGTGCCACCGTCACGCGCGCCGAGCGCATCATCGAGCTGTACCAGGCCGAAGGCATTCACATCGACCGCGTGCTCATCAAGATCGCGGCCACGTGGGAAGGCATCCAGGCCGCCGAAAAGCTGGAGCGCAAGGGCATCCACACCAACCTCACGCTGCTGTTCTCTTTTGCCCAGGCCGTGGCTTGCGGGCAGGCCAAGGTGCAGCTGATCTCCCCCTTTGTGGGCCGTATTTACGACTGGTACAAAAAGCAGGCGGGTGCAAGCTGGGACGAGGCCGCGCGCGCGGGCGCCAACGACCCGGGCGTGCAGTCGGTCACGCAGATCTACAACCACTACAAGCGTTTTGGCATTGCCACCGAGGTGATGGGCGCGAGTTTCCGCAATGTGGGGCAGATCACGGCGCTGGCCGGGTGCGACCTGCTGACCATTGCACCCGAGCTGTTGGCGCAGCTGGCTGCGAGTGATGCACCGTTGCAGCGGGCGTTGGATGCGGAGGCTGCCAAGGCGATGGACTTGCCTGCGGTGAACTATGACGAGGCGGGGTTCCGGTTTGCTCTGAACGAGGATGCGATGGCGACCGAGAAGCTGGCTGAGGGGATTCGGGCGTTTGCGGTGGATGCTGTGAAGCTGGAGAAGCTGATCCTCGCTGCTTGAAGTTGTGGGTTTTTTGAGCGGCTGGTGCCTGGGTTGCAGGTGCTGGCCGCTTTTGTTTTTTGCTATTTGCAAAGCAGTGCGCTGATTTAGCCATCATGCTTGCGGTGAGGGCGGAGGCCGGGAGTCGCCCGGCATGCGAGTAACTTTCTTTTGCTTCGCCAAAAGAAAGTCACCAAAGAAAAGGCGACCCCCAGTCTGCGACCCCTGCGCTTCGCTACGGGGCAAACCTACGTCGGGGCGGTTGCGGGGTGCGCCGTGGAACTCACTGCGCTGCGTAGCAGCTTCGTTCAGACATCCACGGCGAGTCAGTTCACGAAGCACGCGCGCTGCGACGCGCGTGCCACCCCACAACCGCCCCGCCGCAGGCGCAGCCAGCAGGGGTGGGACAGCCGAACATTCAAACAGCCAGACATCCAATCGGGCCATTGCTGCGCTCGGCCTCGTTTTGCTGGCGCAAGCGCCACGCGCTGCGCAAGCTGGGCCGAGCGAAGCAAAGGCCCGTGTGGATGTTTGGTCCCTCTTGCCCCTCTGGATGCGCCGAGGAGCGCAGGGTTTGGCGGATCAGGGCTCGCGATTGTCTGAGCGAAGTGAAACGGAGCGAGTTCGAGCGAGACCCCGCCAAACCCGAGCACCACAGGTTGCCCCGGAGCGAAGCGCAGGGGACGCAGACAGTGGGGTCGCCCTTTCTTTGGTTCCTTTCTTTCGGCGACGCGAAAGAAAGGGACTCGCATGCCGGGCGACTCCCGGCCTCCGCCCTCAAAGAAGGCACGCCATTCGATGCGCACTAGCCGCCGGACTCAGCGCGCAAAACAGACGCATGAAGCTGTCAACCGCCGCCTGCTATCTCCAGTCCCGTAGCTAGAGTGATTACTATAAAAATCATAGCTGCCAAGGCATGAAGCACTAGCGCACCCAGCCAAAAAACCAAAAATTCACCCCGCAGGCAGCCGCATCCCCACCCGCAACCCCTTCGGCACCATCCCCTCCGCCACGGTCCGCCCGCCGTGCCGCAGCGCAATCTCTTCCACGATCGACAGCCCCAGCCCACACCCCCCCGCTTTGTCCGACCCGCGCCAGAACCGTGCAAACAAATCGCCCAGGTGCTCGGCCGGCACGCCCGGCCCGTCGTCCTCCACCACCAACAGTGCCCAGTGCCCGGGCTCCTCATGGCCCACGCGCACCGTCACCGTGGCGCCGGGGCCTGCGTAGTGCAGGGCGTTGTCGATGAGGTTGTTCAACGCCTCGCGCAGCAGCAGCGGGTGGCCCTGCGCGGGCAGGTGGTCCACGCCTTCGTAGCCCAGGTCCATGCCCTGGGCCAGGGCGCGGGCGGCCCATTCGCGGGCCACTTCGCGGGCCAAGGCGGCGAGGTCGATGGACTGCATCTCCACGTTCGACTCCGAGCGCGCCAGCTGCAGCAGCTGGTGCACCAGGTGGGCGCTGCGTTGCGCGGCCGACAGCACCTTTTGCAGGCGGGCCTGCACTGCGGGTTCGTGGCTCTCGTGCAGGGCCAGCTCGGTCTGGCCGATCAGGCCGGCGAGCGGTGTACGCAGCTGGTGGGCGGCGTCGTTCAGAAAACGCTTTTCCTTTTGCTGGCCGCGCGCCACGGTCTCCAGCAGCCGGTTGATGGTGCTGGCCAGCGAATGTACTTCCTGCGGGGCAGAGGTCAGCTCGATGGGCGGCAGGGGCGTGGTGCCCGTGTGGGGCTGTGCGCCTGCACGTTCAATTTGCGCCTCCAGGCGCTTGAGGGGTTGCAGGCCGCGCAGCACGCCGGCGTACACCACGGCGCTCAGGGCCAGGCCCATCAGGCCCATGGGTAGCACCATGCGCTCCAGCAGCTCCTGCGCAATGCGCTCGCGCACCGTCAGGCTCTGGGCCACCTGCACGCGCAGGCGCTGGCGGGTGGAGGCGGTGCCGTAGTCCACGTCCAGCAAGGCCACGCGCACCGGTTTGTCGTCCACCCGCGCCTGGTACAAAAACGCCTCGCCCACCGCCACATCGACCTGGGCGGGCGGTGCTGGCAGCTGCGCGTTGCCCAGCAGAAAGCGGCCGGGCGGGGACGACACCATGTAGGTGATGCGGTCGGCTGGGTCCTGCTCCAGGATGTCCTGCGCGGCCTTCGGAAAGTCCACCAGCAGCCCGTCGCCAATCGGCTTGATCTGCCGCGCCAGAGCCCGCACCGACTGGGTCAGCGTCTGGTCAATGCCCTTCTCGCCGTTCTGCAGCGCAATGCGCCAGGCCAGAAACCCGCCCGACAGCCACAGCACCAGCTGCGGCAGCAGCAGCCACAGCAGCAGCTTGCGTTGAAGAGAGACCCCAGGTACGTGGCGCATGTCAGCGAACCCCACTGCGGGAGGTGGTGAAAGCCCGCAACGCGTGACACTGGCGCGGCCGGGGCGCGGGATACCGAGCAAGGGCCGCCCCGCAGCGAGGGCATCGTCCCCCTGCCCGCGCAGCGCAGCGAAGCGAGAGCGGGGGGAAGGCGCGCAGCGACTCAGGGGGGTGTGCCATCTACGGCTTGTTCAGCATGTACCCCAGCCCCCGGATATTGCGGATCACCAGGTTGGACTGGTCGAGCTTCTTGCGCAGGCGGTGCACATACACCTCCAGCGCATTGGAGTTCAGCGGGGGGGCGGTCTGGCCGGGCTCGGGCGGGCTGGCGCGCCAGGCGGCCAGCACATCGTCGCGGGTGACGACTTCGCCGCAGCGGTGGGCCAGCAGCTCCAGCAGCTCCCACTCGCGCTGGGTCAGCTCCAGCAGGTCGCCGTTCAGCGCGGCGGAATGGCTGGCGTGGTCCAGCACCAGCGGGCCGATGGTGGTGTTGGCAACGCCCGCCGCGCTGCTGGCCTGGGTGAAGGCGGGCTGGCGTGCGCGGCGCAGCATGGCCTGCAGGCGGGCCTGCAGCTCCTGCATGTTGAAGGGCTTGGTGATGTAGTCGTCGGCCCCGGCGTTCAGGCCCAGCACGCGGTCATCGACGCCGTCGCGGGCGGTGAGGATCAGCACGGGCAGGCCGGCAATGTGCGCGCGGGCCCAGGTCAGCAGTTCCATGCCGTCGGCGCCGGGCAGGCCCAGGTCCAGGATGATGCCGTCCACTGCCTGCGTCTGCAAAAGTGCCATGGCCTGCGCCACGCTGCTGGCGGTGCAGACGCTGTAATCGAGTTGCTTGAGCTGGCCGGTGAGAGCGTCGAGCAGGAGGGCGTCGTCTTCGACAATCAGTATCGTGGCCATGGATTGAGCATAACAAAGGCCCCCGCAACGGCCCCGCTGTGGGGCCGCTGCGACTCTCAGGGAAAGCCCTGAGAATTAAATTAATTATTGTAATTAAAGTACCGACTGCGCTGAACGGCACCGGTATCACGGCGCAGCAACGGATTCTGGAAAACAACGTCGAGGAGACAAGGGTATGTGGAAGATGACAAAGATCGCCGCACTGGCGGTGGGCCTGGCGGCCGCGATGTCTGCCAGCGCAGGGGAGGTCGAGGTCCTGCACTACTGGACATCGGGCGGCGAGGCCAAGTCGGCCGCCGAGCTCAAGAAGATCATGCAGTCCAAGGGCCATACCTGGCGCGACTTTGCCGTGGCCGGCGGCGGTGGCGACAGCGCCATGACGGTGCTCAAGAGCCGCGTGATCTCTGGCAACCCGCCCTCGGCCGCCCAGGTCAAGGGCCCGGCCATCCAGGAATGGGCGTCCGAAGGCGTGCTGGCCAATGTCGATGCGCTGGCCAAGACCGAGAAGTGGGACGACGTGCTGCCCAAGGTGGTCGCCGACGTGATGAAGTACAAGGGCAGTTACGTGGCTGCCCCCGTCAACGTGCACCGCGTGAACTGGCTGTGGGCCAGCTCCGATGCGCTGAAGAAGGCTGGCGTGGCCAGCATGCCCAAGACCTGGGACGAGTTCTTTGCCGCTGCCGACAAGCTCAAGGCCGCAGGCCTGATCCCGGTGGCGCATGGTGGCCAGAACTGGCAGGACTTCACCACCTTTGAATCCGTGGTGCTGGGCGTGGGCGGTGCCAAGTTCTACCAGGACGCGCTGGTCAAGCTGGACGACAAGGCCATCAACAGCGACACCATGAAGAAGTCGCTGGAGACCTTCCGCCGCATCAAGACCTACACCGACCCTGGCGCTCCCGGCCGCGACTGGAACTTGGCCACGGCCATGCTCATCCAGGGCAAGGCGGGCTTCCAGCTGATGGGCGACTGGGCCAAGGGCGAGTTCATTGCCGCCAACAAGGCGCCGGGCAAGGACTTCCAGTGCGCAGCGGCACCGGGCACGGCCAATGCGTTCACCTTCAACGTGGACTCGTTCATCCTGTTCAAGCTCAAGGATGCAGCAGCACAGAAGGCGCAGAGCGACCTGGCCAGCTCCATCATGAGCCCCGAGTTCCAGGAGGTGTTCAACCTCAACAAGGGCTCGATCCCTGTGCGCACCGGACAGAAGATGGACAAGTTTGACGACTGCGCCAAGCTGTCCAGCAAAGACTTTGCCGACACTGCCAAGAGCGGTGGCCTGGTGCCCAGCGTGGCCCATGGCATGGCGATTGCGCCTGCCACCGAAGGGGCGATCAAGGATGTCGTCAGCCAGTTCTGGAACGACGACAAGGTGAGCGTCGCCGACGCCATGAAGAAGATCGCGGCCGCCGCGAAGACCAAGTAAGCCGTGTCCAACACACGCACCCGCACGCACTAAAACCAACCCCAGAGGGATCCCATCATGAAGACAAGAAACCGCCTCACGGCGGTGGCTTTGGCCGCCGCATGCGCGAATGGCGCCTTTGCTATGGACGTAGCAGGCTTCGAGTTCAACGGCTACTCCCGCGGTGGCCCGGTGTTCAACCACTCCGACGGCGTCAAGGGCAACCTGACGCTGGGCGGCGAACTGCAGAAGTACCGCCTGGGCAACGAGGGTGACAACGGCATCGAAGTCAACTTCGCCAAGGGCTTCGAGGCCGGTGGCATCAACTGGAAGGTGAACTACATGCCCGCCAAGTGGGGCAGTGGCGACATCAGCACCGAACAGGCGTTTGTGGAAATGAGCGGCTTCTCGTTCTCGCCCGAAGCCAAGTTCTGGGTCGGCCAGCGCCGCCTGCGGATCCAGGACGTGCACATCGTCGACTACTTCCTGCTGAACTACGGCGACAACATCGGCGCCGGTGTGACCGACGTGCCTGTGGGCGGCATGAAGCTGGGCGTGGGCGTGTTCTCCGGCGACAAGTTTGACGGCGGCCTGCCCAACAACGTGAAGGCACACCGCATCAACGCAGACCTGTCTGACATCAACACCAACCCCGGCGGCAAGCTGCGGGTGCTGCTGACGGCTGTGGGGGGCAAGAACCAGGTGGGCGGCGGCTCGGGCTCTGGCATCTCGCTGATGCACACGCAGAAGGAGTTCCTGCTGCCCGGCATCACCAACACGCTGTACCTGCAGACATCGCGTGGCCATGCCCGCATCGACGGGGAGTTTGAGGCCATTGAGGGCACCAGCGCTGGCAAGCGCGCCACCCGCATAGCCGACTCCATCAACTGGCAAAGCGGCCCGTTTGGCGGCCAGGCCCTCATTGGTTACCAGACCAACAAGGCTGACCTGACTGGTGTGGAGACCAAGGACTTCTCGCTGGGCGGCCGTGGTTCGTACGCGTTCACCAAGAACTTCAAGGGCTTGGTGGAACTGTCCACCACCACCCGCAAGGGCAGTGGTCCGGACCAGCGCCTGTCCAAGGTCACGCTGGCGGGTGCCCTGGCACTGAATGAAGACTTCTGGTCGCGCCCCGAGCTGCGTCTGTATGTGACCAAGGCCAACTGGAACCAGGCGGCGGCGGTGGCCAACGCAGGCACCTTTGGCGCCAATGGCAAGACCTCGCGCACGCTGGTGGGCGTGCAGTACGAGGTGTGGTGGTAAGAACCTGCTCAAGATCTTTTCGGGGTCGCACAAGTACCTTGCCGGGATGGGGTGCAAGGCGCGGTGCGCAGCCAATAGCCCGTGCTATTGGCAAGCGCCGCAACGCCGCAGACCGCCCGGCAAGGCACTTGCCCGAAGGGTTGGAGTGAAATCGGGCGATTGGACGCCTCGACTGCTTGCATGGGCACGAGCCCATGCGGCGCATCCGAAGCATCCACTCATCCCGATTGCACTCCAATGCGATCCCCGAACAGATTTTGAACAGGTTCTAAGTGAGTGAGTAGCGAGTTAGTTTGAGGTAAACACTTTGTTCATTGGGGGGTGCTCTGTGCGTACCCCCCTTTTTTCATGTGACACAAAGTGAATGTGTGAATGAGTGAAACGGTGATTCAGTGACTGATCGAGACACCGCGTACAGCGCCTACCGCGCACGCAGCGTGTGCAGTGCGTACGCAAGAGAGATTCGCAAGCAATGAAGAATTCCTTTGAAACCTGGCTGCCCAGGCTGGTGGTGACCCCGGCGTTCGTGCTGGGTTTTGCCTTCATCTATGGCCTCATGGTGTGGAACGGCGTGCTCAGCCTCACCGCATCGCGCATGCTGCCCAACTACGAATGGGCGGGCCTGGCGCAGTACGAGCGCCTGTGGGAGATGGACCGCTGGTGGGTGGCCCTGAAGAACCTGGGCATTTTTGGCGTGGGCTATGTGGGCGGATCGCTGGTGATTGGAGTGGTGCTAGCCGTGCTGCTGGACCAGAAGATCCGCGCTGAGGGCGCGTTACGCACCATTTACCTGTACCCCATGGCGCTGTCGTTTGTGGTGACGGGAACGGCCTGGAAGTGGCTGCTGAACCCCGGCCTCGGCATCGAGAAAATGGTGCGCGACTGGGGCTTCACGAACTTTGAATTTGGCTGGCTGGTGGATACCGAGATGGCCATCTACTGCGTGGTCATTGCCGGCATCTGGCAGAGCGCCGGATTTGCCATGGCGCTGTTCCTGGCGGGGCTGCGCGGCATTGACGACAGCATCATCAAGGCCGCGCAGGTCGATGGTGCCTCGCTGCCGCGCATCTACTGGCGCATCGTGCTGCCTGCGCTGCGGCCGGTATTTTTCTCCACGCTCATGGTGCTGTCGCACCTAGCCATCAAGAGCTTTGACCTGGTGATGGCACTGACGGCCGGCGGCCCCGGCTTTGCCACGGATGTGCCCGCCACCTTCATGTACACCATGTCGTTCTCGCGCGGCCAGATCGGCCTGGGCGCGGCCAGTGCCACCATGATGCTGGCCACCGTGGCGGCCCTGGTGATTCCTTACCTTTACAGCGAACTGCGGAGCAAACCCCATGACCGCTAAGCCCTCTGTGTTTCCGTCCGTGGGCCGCCTGCTGGTCTATGGCGTGCTGGCCCTGGCCACCGCGTTTTTTCTGCTGCCGCTGTACGCCATGCTGGTCACGTCGTTCAAGGACGCCGAGGAGATCCGCAGCACCTCGCTGCTGGCGCTGCCGGGATCGCTGAACTGGTCGGCCTGGGGCACGGCCTGGTCCACCGCCTGCACGGGGGTGGATTGCAATGGCCTGCGCCCCTTCTTCTGGAACTCGGTGGCCATGGCCGTGCCGGCCGTGCTGATCTCTACCGTGTGGGGCGCGCTCAACGGTTATGTGCTGAGCCTGTGGAAGTTTCGCGGCAGCGACACCTTGTTTGGCCTGCTGCTGTTTGGCGTGTTCATGCCCTTCCAGGTCGTGCTGCTGCCCATGAGCCAGGTGCTGGGCTGGCTGGGCTTGTCCAGCTCCATCACCGGGCTGGTGCTGGTGCACTGCCTGGCCGGGCTGGCGGGCACCACGCTGTTCTTTCGCAACTACTACGCGGCCATCCCCAAGGAGCTGGTGAATGCAGCACGCATGGACGGTGCGAGCTTCTGGCAGATCTTCTGGCGCATCGTGCTGCCGTTGTCCACGCCCATCGTCATGGTCACGCTGATCTGGCAGTTCACCAACATCTGGAACGACTTTCTGTTCGGCGTGGTGTTCTCGGGCACCGAGTCCAAGCCCATCACCGTGGGCCTCAACAACCTGGCCAACACCAGCAGCAGCGTGAAGGCCTACAACGTGGACATGGCGGCCGCGATCATTGCGGGCTTGCCCACGATGGTGATCTATGTGCTGGCTGGTAAATTTTTTGTGCGCGGGCTGACGGCCGGCGCGGTGAAGGGATAAATCATGGCGTCATCACTCGACATTGCAGGCATCAACAAGCGCTTTGGCAAGGGCGACAAGAGCGTGGAAGTGCTGCGCAAGGTGGACATCCACGTCGCGCCCGGCGAGTTCCTCATCCTGGTCGGCCCCTCGGGCTGCGGCAAGTCCACGCTGCTCAACATCATTGCGGGGCTGGACGAGCCCACCGAGGGCGAGATCCGCATCGGCGGCAAGAACGTGGTGGGCATGCCCCCGCGCGACCGCGACATCGCCATGGTGTTCCAGAGCTACGCGCTGTACCCCACCTTGAGCGTGGCCGACAACATCGGCTTTGCGCTGGAGATGCGCAAGATGCCCAAGGCCGAGCGCCAAAAGCGCATCGACGAAGTGGCCACCATGCTGCAGATCAGCCACCTGCTGGACCGCCGGCCCAGCCAGCTGTCGGGCGGGCAGCGCCAGCGTGTGGCCATGGGCCGGGCACTGGCGCGGCAGCCGCAGCTGTTCCTGTTTGACGAGCCGCTGTCCAACCTGGACGCCAAGCTGCGCGTGGAGATGCGCGCCGAGATCAAGCGCCTGCACCAGGCCAGTGGCATTACCAGCGTGTACGTCACGCACGACCAGGTCGAGGCGATGACGCTGGGCTCGCGCATCGCGGTGATGAAGGGCGGCGTGGTGCAGCAGCTGGGCACACCGGACGACATCTACAACCGCCCGGCCAACACCTACGTGGCCACCTTCATCGGATCGCCCACCATGAACCTGCTGCGCGGTACGGCCACAGGCGGGCAGTTTGGCATTCAGGGTGCGGCGCTGAACCTGGCCGCTCCCGCCAGTGCCAACGAGGTGCTGCTGGGCGTGCGTCCCGAGCACCTGGTGATTCAGGAGACCGCCCCCTGGCGCGGCCGCGTCAGTGTGGTGGAGCCCACGGGACCTGACACCTATGTGATGGTGGACACCGCCGCAGGCAGCGTCACGCTGCGCACCGACGCCCAGACCCGCGTGCAGCCCGGCGACGCCGTGGGCCTGGCGGTAGAGCCCGCCAACGCCCACTGGTTTGACGCCAGCAGCGAGAATCGGCTGGCGTGAGCCGCGCGGCGAATGCGCCGCCCGGTCGTTGCATGTAGTGTGCCGTCCCGCAAATATCTGCACATGAAATCGCGTCCTCACCCCCAGGGCTGCGTTGCAAATCCTCGCGATAGCTACGGCTATCACTGCGGTTTGCGCCTTGCCCTGGGCGCGATGCCATCGATTTCATTTCGTGCAGCTATTTGCGGGACAGCACACTGTTTGCTATTGAAACAATAGCTGCTTGGCGCTTTCTACTAGCGCTGGCAGCTGTTTTTGCTTAAAAACACCGCATGACACCCCTGCGCCTGCTGGCCGACATCGGCGGCACCAACATTCGCCTGGCCTGGCAAGACCAGCCCGATGGCCCCCTGCACGACACCCGTGTGTTGCCCTGTGCTCAGTTCCCCACGGTGGATGCTGCCCTGTCGGCCTACCTGGCCGAGGTGAACATCGCCACGCCCCGCGAGGCGGCGTTTGGCATCGCCAACCCGGTCACGGGCGACGCGATCCGCATGACCAACCACAGCTGGAGCTTTTCGCAGCGCGCCGTGCGCGAGGTGTTTGGTTTTGAGCGGCTGGTGGTCATCAACGACTTCACCGCACTCGCACTGGCGCTGCCCCTGCTCACGCCCGCGCAACTGCGCCCCGTGGGCGGTGGCGAGGCGGTGCCGGGCGCTGCGATTGCGCTGCTGGGCCCGGGCACGGGCCTGGGCGTGTCGGGCCTGGTGTTTCCGCCCGGCTCCAGTCTGGGCGTGCCGCTGTCGGGCGAGGGCGGCCATGTCACGCTGGCCGCGCAGACCCAGCGCGAATTCGATGTGCTGGGCATCTTGCAAGAGCGCTACGGCCACGTGTCGGCCGAACGCGCCGTGTGTGGCGCCGGGCTGGTGGACCTGTACCACGCGCTGCGCCGGCTGGCCCAGCGCGGCGGCAAGGAAGTCAGCTCGGCCGCGCAGGTGACCGAGCTGGCCCTGCAAGCCAACGACCCGCTCGCGCTGGAGGCGCTGGAGCTGTTCTGCGGCTTCTTGGGCAGCGTGGCGGGCAATCTTGCGCTCACGCTGGGGGCGCGCGGCGGCGTGTTCATCGGCGGCGGCATGGTGCCACGCCTGGGCACGTGGTTTGACCAGTCGCCGTTCCGTGCGCGGTTTGAATCCAAGGGGCGGTTCCAGTCCTACCTGGCGACGATTCCCTGCTGGGTGATTGACCCCAGCGCCACGCCCGCGCTGTTTGGCGCATCGCGCGCGCTGGACATTGCGGGCTCGGGTGCATGAGCAGCAACAGCGCACCACCGCCCATGCTCCGGCTCAGTGGCGTACACCATGTGGCCGTCATTGCCAGCGACTACGCCTGTTCCCGCCGCTTCTACACCGAGGTGCTGGGCCTGCAGGTGGTGCACGAGCACTACCGCGCCGAGCGGCAGTCTTACAAGCTGGACCTGCAATTGCCCGATGGCACACAGGTGGAGCTGTTTTCGTTTCCGAACCCACCTGCGCGCCCTTCGTACCCCGAGGCCTGCGGTCTGCGCCACCTGGCCCTGCGCGTGGCCGACATGCAGGCCAGCGTAGCTGCCTTGGCCGCCCATGGCGTGGCCGTGGAGCCGGTGCGGGTGGACCCGTTCACGGGGGCACTGTTCACGTTTTTTGCCGACCCGGATGGGTTGCCGATCGAGCTGGTGGAAGAGGGCAGGGCGCGTTAACCTGCACATCGCTGCAACGCCACAGCAACACGAAGTGGCCATTGCGCTGGCGCAGAGAGCGCGGACCTGCCCCTCGGATACGGCCCTATTTCAACCACGCCTTGACGCGCGCCGACAACGCCTCGGTGCTGATGCCGTAGCGGTCGTGCAGCGTGGGCAAAGCCCCCGCATCCAGGTAGGCATCGGGCAGCCCCGCCAGGCGGAACCGCGCGGGCTGTACGCCGTTTTGCAGCAGCGCGCTGGCCACGGCCTCGCCCAGGCCGCCGACCACCGAGTGGTTCTCTGCCACCACCACCAGGCGGGGCTTGCGCTGCACCTCGGCCAGGATGGTTGCTACATCGAGTGGCTTGATGGTGGGGCAATGCAGCACGCCCACGCCGATGCGGTCGGCCTGCAGCGCCTTGGCCACCTCTAGCGCGCGCATGGTCAGGAAGCCGCTGGAAATGATGAGCACCTCGTCGCCATCCATCAGGCGCTTTGCTTTGCGCAGTTCGAACTGGTAGTCGTATTCGTCCAGCACCAGCGGCACATTGCCGCGCAGCAGGCGCATGTAGATGGGGCCGTTGTGCGCCGCCATTTGCGGCACGGCCTGCTCGATGTCGAGGGCATCGCAGGGGTCGATGATGGTCAGGCCCGGGATGCCACGCATCATGGCGATGTCTTCAGTGGCTTGGTGGCTCGGGCCATAGCCGGTGGTCAGGCCGGGCAGCGCGCAGCACATCTTCACGTTCAGATTTTCTTCGGCAATCACCTGGTGGATGAAGTCGTACGCGCGGCGCGTGCCGAACACGGCGTAGGTGGTGGCGAAGGGAATCAGCCCTTCCTTGGCCATGCCGCCTGCCGCACCCATCAGCAGCTGTTCGGCCATGCCCATCTGGTAGAAGCGCTCGGGGTAGGCCTGTGCGAACAGGTGCAGGTCGGTGTACTTGGCCAGGTCGGCGGTCATACCCACGATCTCGGGGCGGGTGGCGGCCAGTTCGACCAAGGCCTTGCCAAACGGTGCGGCCTTGACGCGCTGCCCCTCGCCCGCGATGGAGGCGATCATGGCGGAGGTGGTCAGGCGCGGTTTTTTCTCGGCGACGGTGTTCATGCGGCGGCTCCTTAGGGTGCGTTCTGGTCGAGGATGGCGAGGGCCTGCTGCCACTCGGGCGGATCGACGCGGATGAAATGGTTTTTGTCGCGCGTCTCCAGGAAGGGAACGCCCTTGCCCATGAGCGTGTTGAACAGGATCACGCGCGGCTTGGGCTCTGTCAGATTTCGCGCGGTGTCAAAGGCCGCCAGTACGGCAGCCAGGTCGTTGCCATCGACACGCTGCACATGCCAGCCAAAGGCCAGCCACTTGTCGGCCAGCGGCTCGAAGCCCAGCACTTTGCTGCTGGGACCATCGGCCTGCTGGTTGTTGATGTCCACCAGGCAGATCAGGTTATCGAGCTGATGGTGGGCGGCCGACATCGCGGCCTCCCAGGTCGAGCCTTCGTCCAGCTCGCCGTCGCTCATGGAGTTGTAGACGAAGGCAGGGTTCTTCTTCTGCTTGAGGCCCAGTGCCATGCCCACACCGATCACTAGGCCCTGGCCCAGTGAGCCGCCTGAGATTTCCATGCCCGGTGTGTACGTGGCCATGCCGCTCATGGGCAGGCGGCTGTCGTCGCTGCCGTAGGTTACGAGTTCCTCCTGCGGAATCACGCCGGCTTCGATCAGCGCCGCGTAGTGGGCGATGGCGTAGTGCCCGTGCGAGAGCAGAAAGCGGTCGCGGCCCTCCCAGGTGGGGTCTTGGGGTTGCAGGTTCAGCGCGTGGCCGTAGGCCACGGCCAGCACGTCGGCCCAGCCCAGGGCCTGGCCGATGTAGCCCTGGCCCTGAACCTCACCCATGCGAACGGCGTAGCGGCGGATGCGATGGGCGCACCGGGCCAGCGCCTGCAGTTTGTCTGCGGCGGAAGTCATGGAGTTCTCCTGTGTGAAAGCGGGGAAGAAAAGCGGTCAGCGAAGGATCGAGGCCGGCACGTAAGACACCAGAGCCAGCACCAGGAAGGCCACAAAGTAGAACGGCCCCAGCTCGCGCACCGTCTGGCCCACCTTGACCTTGGCCAGTGCGCTGGTGATGAACAGCGTGGTGCCCACCGGCGGGGTGTAGAGGCCCACAGCCAGGTTCACCACCATCATGATTCCCAGCTGCACCGGGTCCATGCCAATGCTTTCGGCCAGGGGCAGGAACACCGGGGTCAGCAGCAACACGGCGGCGGGCAGGTCGATGAACATGCCGATGAACAGCATCAGCAGGTTCATGATCAGAATCACGATCCAGCCCTGGCTCACGTTCTGCTGGATCCAGTGGGCCACACCCGTGGGCATCTGGTCATAGGTCAGCAGCCAGCCGATGGCGGCAGAGGCCATGATCACCAGCAGCACCACGCCGGTCGCCAGGCCCGCATGCACCACGGCATCGTTCAGCCGCTTGAGCGACAGGTCGCGGTACACCACCACCGACACCGCAGCGGCGTACAACGTGGACAAAACGGCCACCTCGGTGGGTGTGGCAATGCCAAAGCGCAGGAACAACACGATCAGCACCGGCAGCAGCAGCGCGGGCGACGAGTACAGCAGGTGCACGCGGAATTCACTCCAGTTGATGGGGGTGGTGTCGCGTGGGAAGTTGCGGCGCTTGCCGACCCACCAGCACATGAACATAAAGCCCACGCACATCAGGATGCCGGGCAGGATGCCCGCGACAAACAGTGCCGCAATGGAGGCATTGGCCGTCAGGGCGAACAGAATCATCGGGATCGAGGGCGGGATCAGGATGTCGATGGTGGCCGCTGCAGCCAGCGTGGCGGCAGAAAAAGCGGGTGGATAGCCCAGGCGCTTGTGCCAGGGAATCAGCAGTGAGCCGATGGCCGAGGCATCGGCCACGGCCGAGCCCGACACGCCGCCGAACAGCGTGGACGACAGCACGCCCACCTGCGCGGGTCCGCCGTGAAAGCGGCCGATCAACGTGCTGAGCACGCCCACCAGCGCTGCCCCCAGGCGGCCGCCCATCATGAGCGAGCCGGTGAGCATGAAGAACGGGATCGCGATCAGCGGAAAACTCTGCACCTGCGCCACCATCTGCTGTACCAGCAGATCGAGCGGCACGCGGTCGGAGGTGGCGGCGGCCGCCATGGCCGCGACCAGCAGCGCATGGGCAATGGGCATGGCCAGCACGGCCGCGCCGAGAAAGACAAAAAGAATGAGGGCGCTCATAGTGAGATCCTTGGCAGGGGTGGCGGGGCTTACCAATGCGCCTCGGGCACGGCGGTCTCGGCATCGGGGGCGCTGGGCACCGGTGGCGTGGCCCAGGCGTTCCAGGCCGACTTGAGCGCCAGCAGCGCCAGCATCACCAGCCCACCCATCACGCAGCCATAGGTGAGCGACCCGGGCACCTGCAGGATGGGCGACTTCTCGTCGTGCACGATCTCCAGCATCTGAAAGGTGGCGCGAGCGAGCGTGCCGTACAGCGCTGCCACCACCAGCCAGCTGCCGATGGCCGCCCAGCGGCGCAGCGCGGGCGGTACGGCGTCCATCAGAAAGCTGGTGGTGATGTGGGCACCGTGCGCTGCCGCCAGCACTACGCCAGACATGACCAGCCACGGAAACAGCAGCTCCGGCACCTCATTGGCCCACTGCAGGCTGGTGCCGGTGGCGTAGCGCAACACGGTGTTGGCCACCAGGATGATGAAGATGACGGACGTGCTGATCCACAGCAGCACTCGGCATACGCCGACAACGGCCCATTCGATGAGGTTCATCGGGAGACTCCTTGGGCTGCAGGGCCGGGGCCCGTGCAGCGGCTTCGGGGAAATGAGGACAGGCGCCGCAGCGCCCCGAACGATCAGCGCGCGGCGGCGATGACTTTCTTGAGGTACGGGCCGATGGGCGTGGTCAGCCACTTGGCGTCCACCGCAGCCGTGGCTTTGGCAAATGCGGCCTTGTCCACCGTGGTCACCTGCACGCCCTTGGCCTTGAGGTCGTCCAGCAGCTTGTCGTCGGCCTCTTGCGACATCTTGCGCTGCAGTGCCGTGGCCTCGGCAGCCGCTTCGGTCACGGCCTTGCGGTCCGCGTCGGACAGGCGGTCCCAGGTGCGCTTGCTCATCAGGAACGGCGTCATCTGGAACATGTGGCTCGTCAGTGCCAGGTGCTTTTGCACTTCGTACAGCTTGCTGGCGTGGATGTTGACCAGCGGGTTCTCCTGCCCATCGACCACGCCCTGCTGCAGCGCCACGTACAGCTCGGCAAACTTGATCTGCTGTGCCTCGGCACCCAGCGCCTGCATGATGTCCACCAGCACTGCGTCGGGCGGGGTGCGCATCTTCAAGCCCTTCATGTCTTCGACCTTGGTGATGGGGCGTTTGCTGTTGGTCATGTGACGGATGCCGTTGTCCCAATAGCCCAGCACCACCATGCCCTTGTCGGCCGACTTCTGTGCCAGCTCCTGGCCGAGTGGGCCGTCCAGCAGCTTGAAGGCCTGCGCGGGGGTGGAGAACATGAACGGCATGCCGTAGGCGGCGTACTCGGGCACAGCCACCGACACGGCGCCTTGCGAGTTCGCCGTCATGTCCAGCGCGCCGGTGCGCACGGCCGTGACCATGGCGGCATCGTCGCCCAGCTGGGCGGAGGGCGCCACCTGCACCTCGATGCGGCCTGCGGTCTTGGCCTTGAGGGTTTCGGCGAATTTGACGGCCGCCTCATGGCGAGGATTGCCGGGGGCAGCACCATGGCCCAGCGTGAGCTTCATGGTCTGTGCCTGGGCGAGCCCGGGCAGTGCCACTGCCAAGGCGGCAGCTGCCAACAAGGTGCGGGTGAAGGTTTTGCGTTGCATGGTTTGTCTCCTGGTTTATGTTTGTTGAGAGGTAGTGCAGGCGGTCAGTGGATCAGCATGCCGCCGTTCACATCGAGCGTGATGCCGGTGCAGTAGGTCGATAGCGGGCTGGCCAGGAACACGCAGGCGCCGGCAATGTCGTCGGCCCGACCCAGGCGGGCCAGCGGAATGGTCTCCGCGATCTCAGCCTTCTTCTCTTCGGTCAGTTTGCCTTTGATGATGTCCGTGCCGATCAGTCCGGGTGTGATGCAGTTGACGCGGATGTTCTCGGAGCCGAACTCGCGGGCCATGGCACGGGCCAGGCCCAGCACGCCCGCCTTGGCGGCCGAGTAGTGGGGCCCGCCCAGAATGCCGCCGCCGCGCTGTGCCGACACCGACGAGATGCAGATGATGGAGCCGCTTTGCTGCGCGCGCAGTGTGGGCAGCACGGCCTGGGACATGTACAGCGTGCCGCGCAGGCTGACGTTGAGAATGCGGTCGTAGTCTGCGCCGGTGATCTCCAGCGTCTTGACGGGCTGGGTGATGCCCGCGTTGTTGACCAGCGTGTCGATGCGGCCGAAATGCGCACGCACCTGGGCGGCGGCGGCTTCGCACGATGCCTTGTCGGTCACATCGGCCACCAGGCCCAGGTGGCCCTCGCCCAGCCGCGCGGCGGCGCCTGCGGGGTCGGCGGCTTCGAGGTCGAGGATGGCGACTTTGGCGCCTTGCTCGGCCATCAGGCGGGCGGTGGCAAACCCGAGGCCGTTGAGTCCCGCTCCTCCGGTAATGATGGCAACCTGGTCCTTGAGCAGCATGTGTTTTGTCTCCTGTGGTGTGAAGGTGCAGGAGACTTGCACGCTGCCCGTGGGGGCGGCTGTCAAAGCGGTGTCTCCTGTTCTGGGAGCCGATTCTCAAAGCCGCTCAAGATGATGACAAGCGATGAATCATCAGCGTAAGATGACATTTCGTCATCTAACGTCAGGGTTCACCCCATGCCCACCTTGCCGCCCATTGCCAATCTGCAGGCCTTCGAGGCCGTGGCACGTCGCCGCAGCTTTGCGCTGGCAGCGGCGGAGCTGAACCTCACGGCCTCGGCCATCAGCCACCAGGTTTCGCGGCTGGAGGCGCAACTGGACATTCGCCTGTTTGAACGTAGCGCCCACGGGGTGCGCCTGAGCCCTGCGGGCGAGCATTACCTGATGCATGTGGGGGCTGCGCTCAACGCCATTGCCACGGCCACCGACGATTTGCGGCATGGCATCCGCAACAGCCTGTATGTGCACACGGCTCCCAGCATCGCCAGCCTGTGGCTCATGCCGCGCTTGCACCGCTTTGCACAGGCCTACCCAGAGATATCACTCAACCTCTCAGCCGCCCACACGCCCAGCGATTTCGCGCTCGGCCAGGCCGACATCGACATCCGCTATGGCATTCCGCAGTGGGGCGATCTGGTGGTGGAGCCGCTGTTCGAGGAAGCGATCGTGCCGCTGGCCAGCCCGGCCTTTATCAAGGCGCACAAGCTCAAGCGCGCGGAGCAGTTGCTGGACCTGCCGCTGATCCAGAGCAATGTGAGCATCGTGCAGTGGTCGGACTGGTTTGGCCGGTTCACCAAATTGCGGGCGCCCGACCGTTTCTCCCTGCGGTTTGACCGCGCCCAGATGTCGCTGGATGCCGCCACACAGGGATTGGGCGTGGCATTGGAGAGCGCCGTCAATGCCGGCGGGCACTTGGCTGATGGCCGACTGAAGGCCCCGTTCGGCATGGACCAGGCCGTGCGGGTGAAGGCGCATTTTGCGGTGTACCCCGAGCGGCACGCCAAGCGCCCGGCGGTGGAGGCCTTCCTGTCGTGGCTGCACAGCGAGGCTGCGCAGACCTGACGAAAACAGGGCCCAGCGACCGGGGCTGCGAATGTCTGCAGCCACCGGTGGCGAGGCTCTCACATCTCCTCGCTCCAGCAATACCCATCGCGCGCAATCATCGCGCTCGCTGCGCGTGGGCCCCAGCTACCGGCGGGGTAGGGGC
Source organism: Acidovorax sp. DMC1 (assembly GCF_056314325.1). NCBI lineage: Bacteria > Pseudomonadati > Pseudomonadota > Betaproteobacteria > Burkholderiales > Comamonadaceae > Acidovorax > Acidovorax sp. DMC1. Next base: position 25,385 of record NZ_JBQUYO010000015.1, read on the forward strand.
GCGGGCCTGCCGGGTCGTTCTTCCAGTACTGCAGGATGGGCTCTACCCAGCGCCAGGCTTCTTCCTGCTCGTCGCTGCGCACAAACAGGTTCAGGCGGCCCGCAATCACGTCGAGCAGCAAGCGTTCGTAGGCGCCCACGCGCTCGGTGCCAAAGCGCTGGTCAAAGTCCAGGTTCAAGTGCACCTGCGACAGCGTGGGTTCGGTCTGGTGCTGGGCGGCGCCCTGCGCCATCAGGTGCAGCTCCAGCCCGTCCTTGGGTTGCAGGTTGATCACCAGCCGGTTGGCGGCGCCTGCAGGCGTCTTGAAGATGGGGTGGGGAACGGGCCGGAAGTTGATGACGATGTGCGCGTCGCGCCCCGCCAGCCGCTTGCCAGTGCGGATGTAGAACGGCACGCCCGCCCAGCGCCAGTTGCTGATCTCGGTGCGCAGCGCCACAAAGGTCTCGGTGGTGCTGCTGGCGGCCACGCCCTTTTCTTGCGCGTAGCCGGGCACGGGCTGGCCCTGGTGGTTGCCGGCCGCGTACTGCCCACGGATCACATGCTGACCGATGGTCTCCAGCGTCCAGGGCTTGAGCGACTGCAGCACCTTGAGCTTTTCGTCGCGGATGGCGTTGGCGCTGGAGTTGATGGGCGGCTCCATGCCGATGGCGCACAGCAGCTGCAGCGCATGGTTTTGCACCATGTCGCGCAGCGCGCCGGTTTGGTCATAGAACGCGCCGCGCGACTCCACGCCCAGCTCTTCGGCAATCGTGATCTGGATGTTGGCAATCGTCTCGCGGCGCCACAGGGGTTCGAACAGCGCGTTGCCAAAGCGCAGCGCAAACAGGTTCTGCACCGAGGGCTTGCCCAGGTAGTGGTCGATGCGGAAGACCTGTTCTTCCTTGAGCACGCGACGCAGCGTGTCGTTGATGGCCTGGTTGGACTGCAGGTCGTGGCCCAGGGGCTTTTCCAGCACCACGCGGGTGGTGGGGCCGTTCAGGCCCACGGCGGCGATCTGCTCGCACACGTTGGTGAACAGGCTGGGCGCGGTCGCCACGTACATCACCACCGAGTCGGCGCCGCGCGCTTTCAGTGTCTCGGCCAGGCGCTCGTAGTCCTGGGTTTTGGACAGGTCCATGCGCAGGTAATGCAGCAGTGCCGCGAAGCGTGCAAACTCGTCCGGGCTGGGGCGCTTGGCCAGTTCCACGCTGTCGAACCGCGACTGGATCAGGCTGCGGTATTGTTCGTCGCTCAGGTCGTCGCGTGCGACCGCGATGATGCGCCCCCCCTCAGGCAGCGTGCCATGTCGGAATGCCTGAAACAATGCGGGCATGAGCTTGCGCCAGGCAAGGTCGCCGGTGCCGCCGAACAGGACGAGGTCAAAACTCATGGTGTCTCCGTGATGGGGTGGTTCGTTTTGTTGCGTGAGATTGTAATCACGTTACATGATTTTCCAAAGAATGCTGCCTTGTTACTACTGCGTGTAACTCAAAAGAACCTGCCAATAAGCCATTTGATTGTGTAATCAAGTTACTATCTCGGCGCTTTTCACCCTACCTGTTTGATGACCATGCCCCTCCGTTGCGACCAGTCTGCGCTGTGGCCCCAGTTGGCCGCCCACTACGCCTCCCATGGCCAGCACCTGGACATGCGCCAGGCGTTTGCGCAGGATGCCCAGCGGTTTGCAGCCTTCAGCCAGTCGGCTCCGCATGTGTTTGCTGACCTGTCCAAGAACCTGTGGGACCGCGATACCGAAGCCCTGCTGCTGGATCTGGCCCGCGACTGCGGCCTGGTGCAACACCGCGATGCGATGTTTGCAGGCGAGGCCATCAACACCACTGAAAACCGCGCCGTGCTGCACACGCTGCTGCGCCGCCCTGCAGGCTTGGCCCTGCCCGGTGATGTGCCCGAGACCGCACAGCGCCTGGCCGACGTGCACCACACGCTTGATGCGATGCTGCAGTACGCCGAGCAGGTGCGCAGCGATGTTGCCATCACCGACGTGGTGAACATTGGCATCGGCGGGTCGGACCTGGGCCCGCACATGGCCGTGCGCGCGCTCGAAGAGTTCCGCATCCACAGCAAGCGCTTTCACTTTGTGTCGAACGTGGACGGGCACGAGCTGCACCACGTGCTCAAGGGCCTGCGGCCCGAGAGCACGCTGTTCCTGGTCGCGTCCAAGACCTTCACCACGGCCGAGACCATGACCAACGCGCGCTCGGCCCTGGCGTGGTTTGGTGCCCAGGGCGGGCGCGATGTGGCCCGCCACTTTGCGGCGCTTACCACCAACATCGAGGCCGCAGCGGCCCTCGGCATCACCACCACCTTCGGCTTCTGGGACTGGGTGGGCGGCCGCTACTCGCTGTGGTCGGCCATTGGCCTGCCGATTGCCATCGCGATCGGTGCCCAAGGCTTCCGAGATTTCCTTGCGGGTGCACATGCCATGGACGAGCATTTCCGCACCGCACCGCTGGCGCAGAACCTGCCGGTGCGCCTGGGTCTGCTCGATGTCTGGTACCGCAATTTCCACGGCTTCACCAGCCGCTGCATCGCGCCGTATCACGCCGCGCTGGGGCGCTATTCGGCCTACCTGCAGCAGCTGGAGATGGAAAGCAACGGCAAGCGCGTGGCGCAAGACGGCAGCACGCTGGCTTGCGTCACATCGCCCGTGCTGTGGGGCGAGCCCGGCACCAACGGCCAGCATGCGTTCTTCCAGATGCTGCACCAGGGCGCCGATGTGCTGCCGCTGGAGATCGTGGCCGTGCGCAAGGCCTCGCACCCGCTGCCGGGCCACCAGCAAAAGCTGCTGGCCAACGCCCTGGCGCAGACGCAGGCGCTGATGGTGGGCAAGGCCAGCGACGACGGGCACCGGCACTTTCCCGGCAACCGCCCCAGCACGCTGATGCTGCTCGAATCCCTCACCCCCACCTCGTTGGGCGCGTTGATTGCGCTGCAGGAGCATCGCGTGTTTGTGAGCGGCAGCTTGTGGGGCATCAACAGCTTTGACCAATGGGGCGTGGAGTTGGGAAAGGTGCTGGCCAAAGACATCGAGGCGCGCCTGGAAAGCGGTGACGTGGCCGGGCTCGATGGCTCCACGGCGGGCTTGCTGGGCCTGCTGCGCAACGCGGCCTGACCCTCACGGAACTGCACCGTCCTCGGGGTAGCGCTGGCGCGAGACCAGGCGCCCCACCGGCAGAAACCAGCGCGGTTTCTTGCCCACAGCCCACAGATCAGGAGACACATGCCATGGCGATTCCGCCACTGCCAAACTTCCGCTCCGCTGCCTTTTTGCGCCAGCATCTGCGTAAAACCATGGCGTTCTACGACCCCGTGGCCACCGACCCGAGCGGCGGGCAGTTCCACTTCTTTCTGGACGATGGCACGGTCTACAACCCGCGCACCCGCCACCTCGTCAGCGCCACGCGTTTTGTAATCACGCATGCCATGCTCTATCGCACCACGGGCGATGAGCGCTACCAGGTGGGCATGCGGCACGCGCTCACGTTCCTACGCACAGCGTTCCTCGATCCTGCTACGGGCGGCTATGCATGGCTGATCGACTGGCAAGATGGCTGCCCCACCATACAAGACGCCACACGCCACTGCTACGGCATGGCCTTTGTGATGCTGTCCTATGCGCGCGCTTACGAGGCCGGAGTGCCCGAGGCCCGGAATTGGCTGGCTGAGGCTTTTCAAACGACTGAGAAGCATTTCTGGCAACCCGCCGCAGGCCTGTATGCCGACGAGGCCAGCCCTGACTGGCAACTCACCAGTTACCGGGGCCAGAACGCCAACATGCACGCCTGCGAGGCCATGATTTCGGCCTTCCGTGCCACGGGCGAGCATCGCTACATCGAGCGTGCGGAGCAACTCGCACAAGGCATCTGCCAGCGGCAGGCCGCGCTGTCCACCGCCGCCCTCGCTCCCGCCGCTGAACGGTGGGTGTGGGAACACTTCCACGCCGACTGGTCCGTGGACTGGGACTACAACCGCCACGACCGCAGCAACATCTTCCGCCCCTGGGGCTACCAGATCGGCCACCAAACCGAATGGGCCAAGCTGCTGCTGCAACTGGATGCGTTGCAGCCTGCCGACTGGCACCTGCCCTGCGCACAGCGCTTGTTCGGTGCCGCCGTTGAACGCGGCTGGGATGCCGAATACGGTGGCCTGTACTACGGCATGGCGCCCGATGGCAGCATCTGCGACGACGGCAAATACCACTGGGTGCAAGCTGAGAGCTTGGCCGCTGCTGCGGTGCTGGCTGTTCGTACGGGCGACGAGCGCTACTGGCAGTGGTACGACCGCATCTGGGCCTACTGCTGGGCGCATTTTGTGGACCATGAACACGGCGCGTGGTTTCGCATCCTGCACCGCGACAACCGCAACACCACCCGCGAAAAGAGTAATGCGGGGAAGGTGGACTATCACAATATGGGGGCGTGTTACGACGTGCTGGGAGTGGTGGCAGCGGGGACTTGAGCGCGGAGAATGGCGACTACTGCCATTTCCAAGGACGAGGTTTGTGTATGAGCGAAATCGCCACAGAGAGTCGACCCATGTACCAAGCGGCCTGTCATTGCGGTGCAGTTCGGTTTGAGGTACAGCTCGCAGACGGCTTGCGCAGTGCCCGTAGATGCAACTGCTCCTACTGCCGCATGCGTGGCGCGGTGGCTGTTTCTGCCAACTTGAGCGATATGAAGGTATTGCAAGGCGCGGATGTACTGACCCTGTACCAGTTCAACACGCGTGAGGCCAAACACTACTTTTGTTCCCGCTGCGGCATCTATACGTTTCATCAACGCCGGTCCTCTCCTCATCAATACGGGATCAATGTCGCCTGTATTGAAGGAATGAGCCCTTTCGACTTCGAAGAGGTGCCCGTCAGCGAAGGGCGGATGCATCCCAAGGATGCTGGTGGACGCAGCGGAACGATTGCTGGCTGGCTGCGATACACGGCCAATCAGTAAGCCGGGATAACGGGCCTGCAAGCATTACCGCTGGGCACGCTGGATCACTCCTTCTTATGCACATTGGAATGCGTTGACTGGCAGTCCTGCCACCTCTACCCGCACGCTGAACAGCGACCCCGCCGGGATCGCCGCCTGCTGCTCTTCTACAGGCCTCCCCGCCCGCGCCGACGTAATGAACAACGTCCGCAAATCCTCTCCCCCAAAACACACCATGGTCGGGCACTGCACCGGCACCGCAATGCGCTGCAGCACCTCACCGGCTGGCGAAAGCTGCAACACGCAAGCCCCTTCGTACATCGCCACCCAGTAGTTCCCCTCCACATCCACTGCTGCGCCATCGGGCCTGCCGCCATAGGGTTGGCCTTCTACCTTGCGGTCAAACTGCACCCAGGGGCGGCGATTCGTGATCTCACCCGTGGTCACATCAAAGTCGAACTGATCGATGCGGTGCTCCGGCGTGTTGGCCCAATACATCGTGCAGTTGTCGGGGCTGAAGGCCAGGCCGTTAGCGGTGAAGTTGTCGCCTGCCATGTAGCGCACGCGGTAGCTGGTGGCGCTGCTGGCATCGGCCTGCAGGCGCCACAGCGCGGCATTCGGCGCTGTGCGGGGCGTGATGACCGAGCCTGCCCAGAAGCGGCCTGCGGTATCGCATCGGCCGTCGTTCAAGCGCAGGACCGCGGTGTCGTGCTGCTCCGGCGGCAGCAGGGCCAGACAGGTGAGGGCGGTGGGATCATCGCCGTCCTTGGCCGTGTCCAGAAGATAGAAACCGTTTCGTAACCCGATTACCAATCGTCCATCCGCCGCTGGCGCGCAGCAGCCGGGCTCGCTGGGCATGCGCCATTGCCGGTGGCGGCCGCTTTCGGGGTGCCATGCATGCACCGCTTGTCCCTGAATGTCACACCAGTAAAGGGATTTTTCCGTGGGGTGCCAGAAGGGCGATTCGCCCAGTTCGGACGGCGGCAAGGGCAAGGTTTGCAGGGACATGGGTTGAAGCGGGGTGGTTATCGAGTTACATTCTAGGGCCTCAGATACTGAGCCCCGGCACCATGCATGGGGCCTTGCCACCCACCGATGGAGACTTCCATGCACCCAGTTGTAGCGCGCGTGACCGAGCGCATTGTCCAGCGCAGCGCAGACACCCGCGGCGCTTACCTTGCCGGCGTTGACGCCATGATCGCCCGCAAGCCCGCCCAGGACCGCATGGGCTGCGCCAACCTGGCCCATGCCTATGCGGCGCTGCCGGGTTCTGACAAGTTCAAGGTCACGGTCGAGAAGGTGCCCAACATCGGCATCGTCACGGCCTACAACGACATGCTCTCGGCCCACCAGCCGTACCAGGGCTACCCTGCCATCCTGCGTGACGAAGCCGCCAGGCTGGGGGCCACCGTGCAGGTGGCAGGCGGTGTGCCCGCGATGTGCGACGGCGTGACGCAGGGTACGCCCGGCATGGAGCTGTCGCTGTTCTCCCGCGATGCCATTGCCATGGCCACTGCGGTAGCGCTGTCCCATGATGTGTTTGATGGCGCGCTGCTGCTGGGCGTGTGCGACAAGATCGTGCCGGGCCTGCTGATCGGTGCGCTGCATTACGGCCACTTGCCCTGCGTGTTTGTGCCCGCAGGCCCCATGGGCACGGGCCTGTCGAACAAGGACAAATCCAAGGTGCGCGAGCAGTACGCACAAGGTCTGGTGGGGCGTGACGAACTGCTCAAGGCCGAGTCCGCCGCGTACCACAGCCCCGGCACCTGCACCTTCTACGGCACGGCCAACAGCAACCAGATGCTGCTCGAAGCCATGGGCCTGCATGTGCCCGGCGCGGCGTTCGAGTCCCCCGGCACCGAGGCGCGCGAGGCCTTCACCCGCCAGGCGCTGCGCACCTTGCTCGACATCGGCAAGCGCGGATCGCGTTTCACCCCCATCGGCAAGCTGGTGGACGAGCGCTGCATCGTCAACGCCATGGTGGCCTTGCTGGCCACGGGAGGCTCCACCAACCACCTGATCCATTGGGTAGCCATTGCACGCAGCGCGGGCATCCTGATCGACTGGACGGACTTTGACGAGCTCTCGTCCGTGGTGCCCCTGCTGGCCCGCGTGTATCCGAACGGCGATGCCGATGTGAACCAGTTCCAGGCCGCAGGCGGCCCGCCGTGGATCCTGCGCGAGCTGCTGGCGGGCGGCTTCATGCACCCCGATGTATTGAGCGTGAACGCGGGCGGCATTGCCGATGGCGGCAAGAGCGCACCCGCCGTATCGGGCGACACCTCGGTGCTGCGGCCTGTGAGCGAACCCTTCTCGCCCACGGGCGGCCTGCGCCTTCTGCAAGGCCGCCTGGGCCGTGCGGTGATCAAGGTCTCGGCTGTGCCCGAAGACCGCCACGTTGTCCAGGCCCCGGCGCGTGTTTTCGATTCGCAAGAAGCCCTGCTCGCCGCCTTCAGCGCGGGCGAGGTCAACCAGGACATGGTGGCCGTGGTGCGTTTTCAGGGGCCGCAGGCCAATGGCATGCCCGAGCTGCACAAGCTCACGCCCCCGCTGGCGGTGCTGCAGAACCAAGGCTTCCAGGTGGCGCTGGTGACTGACGGTCGCATGAGCGGCGCATCGGGCCGTGTGCCTGCTGCCATCCACGTCACGCCCGAGGCACTGGCCGGTGGTCCGCTGGCCAAGGTGCGCGATGGCGACATCGTGCGGGTGGATGCAGTCGCTGGCACGCTCGATGTGTTGGTGGACGATGCCGAGTGGGCCGCGCGCGCCCCGGCACCCTTCAACGCCTCATCACCCATCGGCTTTGGCCGTGAACTCTTCACCAACTTTCGCCGCCACGCAGGCGGTGCCGAACAAGGAGCCTGCACATGGCTGTAACCCCTGCTTCCACCCCCATGAATCCCCTCGACATCGCCAGCCATGGTCCGGTCATCCCCGTCATCGTGATCGATCGCGTGGAAGACGCTCTGCCCCTGGCCGAGGCATTGCTGGCCGGTGGCGTGAAGGTGCTGGAGGTGACGTTGCGCACCGCTGCGGGTCTGCCTGCCATCGAAGCCATCGCCTGCCATCTGCCCGAGGCCGTGGTGGGTGTGGGCACGGTGCTCAACGCCGATGACGCCCGTCGTGCGAGCGAAGCCGGTGCGCGTTTTGCCGTGAGCCCCGGCTACACCTCGGCCGTGGGCAGCGCCTGCAAGGGCCTGAACCTGCCGCTGCTGCCCGGCGTGGCCACGTCGAGCGAGATCATGGCGGCGCTGGCCGATGGGTTCTCGTTCCTCAAACTGTTCCCGGCCGAGGCCGTGGGTGGCATCCCGCTGCTCAAGTCCTGGGCCAGCCCGTTTGGCCAGGTGAGCTTTTGCCCTACCGGCGGCATCACCAACGCCACCGCTTCCAACTACCTGGCGCTGCCCAATGTGCGCTGCGTGGGGGGCTCGTGGCTCACGCCCACCGACGCGGTGCGTGCGGGCGACTGGGCGCGCATCACGCAACTGGCGCGCGACACCCAGGCGCTGCGCAAGGCGGCCTGAGGGATCGCTGGCGCTGGGTTTGTGGCCTAAAGCGGCTTATGCGCTAGTGCAATAAGCGCTGATAGCTATAAAAATAATAGCGTCTAACTTTAAAAATCCGTGGCGCGGGCGGCACAGCGTGGCCGCTGTGTGTGTCGAGCCGGCTGGACTTGTCGCAACGCCCCTCTATCATGGCCACGCGGGAATACCCCGTGACCGAGCAACGATTGTTCAAGAGAGGGAGTTCGCTATGGATTTTGTTTCGGCTGTCAAAAGCTGCTTCGCGCAGTACGCCGGGTTTTCGGGCCGTGCGCCACGCTCCGAGTTCTGGTGGTTCGCGCTGTTCCAGCTCGGCGTGCTGGTGATTGCCACCCTGATCAGCCAGGTGCTCTACGGCATCGCTGCCTTGGCCCTGCTGCTGCCCGCGCTGGCGGTGGGCGCACGCCGCTTGCATGACATTGGGCGCTCCGGCTGGTGGCAGCTGCTGTCGCTCACCGGTATTGGTACCCTGGTGCTGATTTACTGGTGGGTGCAGCCCAGCGGGGAGTAAAGCCGCCGCAAGCTGACGCCCCGCGTTGGCGCCCATGAAAAAAGCCCGCAGACCGTAAGGCCTGCGGGCTTTTATATTGCGGACTGCGCAGCGAGCACCGGGCTGCTGCGCAGGGGCCGGGCAATTACATGCCCATGCCGCCCATGCCGCCCATGCCGCCCATGTCGGGCATGCCAGCAGCAGGTGCGTCGTCCTTCGGAGCCTCAGCCACCATGGCTTCGGTCGTCAGCAGCAGCGATGCCACGGAAGCGGCGTTCTGCAGAGCGGTACGGGTCACCTTCGTGGGGTCCAGGATACCCATTTCGATCATGTCGCCGTAGGTGTCGTTGGCAGCGTTGAAGCCGTAGTTGCCCTTGCCGTTCAGCACAGCGTTCACCACCACCGATGGCTCGCCACCAGCGTTGTAAACGATCTCGCGTAGAGGGGCTTCGATGGCCTTCAGGATCAGCTTCACGCCGGCGTCCTGGTCAGCGTTGTCACCCTTGATCTCGCCAGCCGCTTGGCGTGCGCGCAGCAGGGCCACGCCACCACCGGCCACGATGCCTTCTTCCACAGCAGCGCGGGTGGCGTGCAGGGCGTCTTCCACGCGGGCCTTCTTTTCCTTCATTTCGACTTCGGTCGCAGCGCCGACCTTGATCACTGCCACACCGCCGGCCAGCTTGGCCACGCGCTCTTGCAGTTTTTCACGGTCGTAGTCGCTGGTCGCTTCTTCGATCTGGATGCGGATTTGCTTCACGCGGGCTTCGATATCGGCAGCGGCACCAGCACCGTCGATGATGATGGTGTTTTCCTTGCCCACTTCGATGCGCTTGGCTTGGCCCAGGTCGGCCAGGGTCACCTTCTCCAGGCTCAGGCCCACTTCTTCAGCGATGACCTTGCCGCCCGTCAGAATGGCGATGTCTTCCAGCATGGCCTTGCGACGGTCGCCGAAGCCAGGAGCCTTCACAGCCACCACCTTCAGGATGCCGCGGATGGTGTTGACCACCAGCGTAGCCAGGGCTTCGCCTTCGACTTCTTCAGCAATGATCAGCAGGGGACGGCCAGCCTTGGCAACTTGCTCCAGCGTGGGCAGCAGGTCGCGGATGTTGCTGATCTTCTTGTCGAACAGCAGCACGAAGGGGTTGTCCAGCAGAGCGGCTTGCTTTTCTGGGTTGTTGATGAAGTAGGGCGACAGGTAGCCGCGGTCAAACTGCATGCCTTCCACGACATCCAGCTCGTTTTGCAGCGACTTGCCGTCTTCCACGGTGATCACGCCTTCCTTGCCGACCTTGTCCATGGCGTCAGCAATGATCTTGCCGATGGACTCGTCGGAGTTGGCCGAGATCGAGCCCACTTGGGCGATTTCCTTGGAGGTGGTGGTGGGCTTGGAAGCCTTCTTCAGCTCTTCGGTCAGGGCCAGCACGGCCTTGTCGATACCGCGCTTCAGGTCCATGGGGTTCAGGCCAGCGGCCACGTACTTGGAGCCTTCGCGCACGATGGCTTGGGCCAGCACGGTAGCGGTGGTGGTGCCGTCACCAGCGTTGTCGCTGGTCTTGGAAGCCACTTCCTTCACGAGCTGGGCGCCCATGTTCTGCAGCTTGTCCTTCAGTTCGATTTCCTTGGCCACGGACACACCGTCCTTGGTCACGGTAGGGGCGCCGAACGAGCGCTCCAGCACCACGTTACGGCCCTTGGGGCCCAGCGTGACCTTGACCGCGTTGGCCAGGATGTTCACGCCTTCAACCATGCGTGCGCGGGCTTCGCCGCCGAAAACTACGTCTTTTGCTGCCATTTTGGAGCTCCTGAAAATTGGGTTCAAATTGGCTGCTAGCGCATGATTAATCAGCGCAAGCAGCTATGAAAAGATGAGTAACGCAGGGGTGAGAAATTACTTCTCGACCACGGCAAACAGATCGTCTTCCTTCATGACCAGCAGCTCGTCGCCGTTGACCTTGACGGTCTGGCCCGAGTACTTGCCGAACAGAACGCGGTCGCCGACCTTCACGTTCAGGGCGATCACTTCACCCTTGTCGTTCTTCTTGCCAGGGCCCACGGCCAACACTTCACCTTGATCGGGCTTTTCGGCGGCGTTGTCAGGGATCACGATGCCGGAGGCCGTCGTGGTTTCGCTTTCAATACGCTTGACGATCACGCGATCGTGCAGAGGGCGAAGGTTCATTGCATTGCTCCTGTTTTCAGTAAAAAAAGCTGATGGATTCAATCAGCCCCGGCCATCCGGGGCCACCAAACTGCCAGCAGGGAGCGCGGTGTTAGCACTCGTCTGCGGTGAGTGCTAATGATACGGGCATTTGTGGCCATTTCAAGACACCCCCCAGAACATGGGGAAGAAGGCTTCTTCTCTCCTGCGGAACGCCACTGTACTTTCGTTTTTCCGCCATTCAACTTTAGATTTTGGCGACTCGATAGTGTGGAGTTGCCCGCATGCCGTCTGGCCGTTGTTCTTTGGAATGCTTAGAGCAGTAACTAAGAATGAAAGTGGGTACACACTATTTTTTTGCGATCGATCGGGACCGAATTGCTTCCACGGCAGCTCCCGGTTGGTTGCGGTCATAGGGTTGCCGCAGACGGATGAGTGTCAGTGTCAGTGTCGGTGCAAGTTTTTGTCTGCACCTTTGGGTGAGCCCTAAACAGCCACGCACCGATGTGCATGTTTTCAGGCGCCTCAGTTGAAGCGCTGGCTGGCAAAAGCTGTGGGGAGTTGGGGGGGGGGCTGCTTTAGGCTGCTTGCAGCCAGTCGCCAGCCTTGGCTTGTACGGCCGGTCTTAGCCAGTAGAGGTCCTCCGAGCGCTGAATCTGCCAGACTGTCCACTGAGGAACGCCGACGGGTGAATCGGCCTAGGCATCCGGCGACCTCGCTGTGCCGAATGAATCAGGGAGGAGATATGGGCAATGAATACACATTCGCGCGATTCTGGCGCTGCGCACTACAGGCCAATCCTGTCGGCTACAACGGCACTTACAGGGGCGCTGACCACGGGCTGGACGAAGGCGGCTACAACCAAGCTCTGCTTCAGAAGTGCCTTGAGTTGGACATCAAGGTTGTGGGCCTTGCCGACCATGGCAGCGTGGCAAGCGTCGATTCATTGCGCCAGGTGCTGGAGCCGCACGGGATCGTGGTGTTTCCCGGCTTCGAGATCGCCTCGAACGACAAGACGCACTACGTCTGCCTCTTCCCCGAGGGCACGACCGTGCAGCAGCTTGATCGCTACCTTGGAAACCTCAAGCTGCACGATCCAGCAGATGGCATCCGGCCTTCTCGCCTGAGTTCGGAACAGCTGATTGAAGAGGTCGATCTACTAGGCGGGTTCATCTACGCTGCACATTGCACGCAGGACAGCGGGCTGCTGAAAAACCGCCTGAACCACGTCTGGAAGCATCCCAAGCTGCGCGCGGCGCAGATTCCTGGTTCGATTGGCGACCTCACGAGCATCGAGGGGGACTTCTATCGCAAGGTGTTCTTGAATAGGTACGACGGCTACAAGCGTGAGCGCCCTGTGGCAGCGATCAATGCCAAGGATGTTGCCAAGCCTGATGACTTGGATCAGCCGAGCGCAACGTGCTTCATCAAGATGACACGGCCCACTTTCGCTGCATTCAAGGTGGCCTTCCTCGATCCGGGATCGCGTGTCCGGCTCAACTCGCAGCAGGCCCAAAGCCCGATTGGCAAGGTTGTACGCATGACCGTGGCGGGTGGCTACCTTGATGGCGTCAGGGTGGACTTTTCCGACCACCTCAACACGGTTATTGGCGGCCGTGGAACGGGTAAGTCAACCTTGCTCGAATGCCTGCGCTTCGCCTTGGATTTGCCACCCAAAGGCAAGCAGGCCCAGAAGCTCCACCAAGAGATCATCAAGGAGAACCTTGGTCGCTCGGCCGGACGGGTTGAGCTGACAGTGGTGTCCTCTGCCCAGAACGGCAAGCAGTACACCATCTCGCGCCGTCATGGCGAGCCGCCGATGGTGCGCGACATGGATGGCAATGTCTCCACCCTGCTTCCGCGAGACTTGCTGCCGGGCCTAGACATCTATGGGCAGAACGAGATCTACGAGCTGGCCCAAGATGAAACCAGCCGAGTGCAGTTGCTGGATCGCTTTCTTCCTCAAGACGGGGAGTACGAGGCGAAGAGCGCCGATGCGCATAGGCGCTTAAAGGACAACCAGCAGAAGCTCACGAAGTCCCTGACCGATCTTGACGATCTGAATGCGCAGGTGGAGCGCTTGCCCAAGCTGGAAGAGCAGCTTCGCGGTTTTGATGAGCTGGGGATCAAGGAGAAGCTGGCCAAGACATCATTGCTCGCACGCGAGCGAGCGATTGCCAAGACCGCTACTGATGGCGTGCAGAGCTTTCGCGACGCACTTTCAGACCTACGTGACTGCTTGCCTGACCTTGATTTCATCAACGATGAGGCGCTTGAGGGCTTGCCTGACGCGGCCCAGTTGCTCGCTATGCGCACGACGCTGGATGGGCTCAAGCTGGGGTTCACCGGCCATCTGAGCGCGATGCAGGCCTTGCTTGATGACAAGGCAGGACAGTTCACCACCCATCATGACGCATGGCAGCAGGCGATTCAGGCGCACGATATCGAGTTGGAGAAGGCGCTGCGGACGTGGCCCGCCACTGCTGGAAAGAGTGGGCAGGAGGTCGGTGTTGCCTATCAGAAATTGATGGGCGAAATCGAGCGCATCAAGCCCATGAAGTCGCGGGCAACTACCCATGAGTCCCAGCGCGACACCCTGCGTCAGGAGCGGCGCAACTTGTTGGCCGAGCTGTCCGATTTACGTGGGCAGCGCATACAAACGTTGCAGAAGGCCGCGAAGAAGCTGAACAGGCGGCTTGAAGGCAAGCTCAAAGTGGAAATCGTGCCGGAGGCTGACCGTACGCCGTTGATGACGTTCCTGCTAGGGTGCAAGCTGGACGGCGTGGGCGAAAAGCGGCTTGCGTTCATTGAGGACGCTGAGACGATCAGCCCGTTGTCGCTGGCCCAGTCGATTCAGCAAGGATCGGCCAACGTGCAAGTGGATTTGGGCTGCTGCCGGTTCCGTTGACACCGACCTAAGCTTCTTGAGCTTTCTCGAACTGTACGGGACTGAGATAGCCGA
>NZ_JBQUYO010000016.1:0-26479 GCF_056314325.1 Acidovorax sp. DMC1
TTCACGTTGGCGATGTCCACACCCGTGTTGTCCGACTTCACGCGGACCTTCACGTTGTAGTCCACCACGCGCTTGACAGGGACCAAGACCTTCATTGCTGCGGCTCCTAGAGAGTTGGTTGAATTGACGTTTACGTAAACTAGAACATTCTATGTCGCACTGCAGCGAAAGCGCTACGGAGCCACCACACAGACTGCACAATCACAAAAAAGAACGATCGTGCTTTTTGTGAATTATAGGCGAGTGCACAAGGCCAGTGTCTAGAGTGGGCTGTCGCCTGCGCTACCGGGCACCCACCAGGACATCGGCGAGCCCCCGGCTCAGCCCGCCGAAGGGGGTGCTGGCGCGGGAGTCCCGCCCGGCGACATCACAGCCGGGACTGCGCCATCGACTTGGACATGCATCACCCGTTGCGGGTAAGGGATTTCGATCTGGTGGGCCCGCAGCGCACTCAGGATGGCCCGGTTGATGTCCGAACGCAGTCCCAACGACCCGTTTTCAGGGTCCGCAATCCAGAACCCCACGGTGAACTCCAGCCCATCGGCCCCGAAGGCCGACAGCGCGGCGCTGGGGGCCGGGTCGCGCAGCACGCGCGGGCTGACCAGGGCGGCATTGGTGAGCAACTGGGCCACCTGGTCCACATCGCTCTCGTAGGCCACGCTGACCACCGTGGACATCCACACCCGGGGGTCGCTGAGCGACAGGTTCTCTACCCGCTGGGTAATGAGCATTTCGTTGGGCACGATGGACTCGCGGCCGGACGATGAGCGGATGACCGTATATCGGGCGTTGATCTGCGTGATGCGCCCCTCGAAGTTGTCGAGCTTGACGTTGTCGCCAATGCGCATGCTGCGCTCAGCCAGGATCACAAAACCGCTGACATAGTTGGCCGCGAGCTTCTGCAGGCCAAAGCCAATGCCCACGCCGACCGCACCACCCAGCACCGACAGCGCAGTCAGGTCGATGCCCACCGACGACAAGGCCACCAGCAAGCCCACAAACACCAGCAGCGCCCGCACAGCATTGCTCACGGCCTTGCGCAGCGACAGCTCGGCGCCCGTGGCCGAGCGCAGCAGGCGCGATTCGATGGCCGCCGAGATCCACAAGGCAATCAGCAGTACCGCTGCGGCGGTAACTGCCCCTTCGATGATGGTGCGCACCGACAGCGTCGCCCCGCCCACCTTCCAGTGGATCTGGTCCAGCTCGTCCAGCACCAGCGGCAGCAGCCCGGTGACCCACAGCACCATGCCCAGCCACGCCATCCAGGAGATGGAGCGCTCGATGGGCCGCACCCAGGCAGCATCCGGGTAGGCCACCTGCAGCACCTTCACGCCGATGCGAATGACCACCAGCGCTACCAGCACGGGGATCGCAATCTTGAACGCGGCCAGCGCCACCCAGTGGTGCAGCAGGGTGCGCGCGATGTAGGCCAGACTCAGTAGCACCAGCGGGAACAGCGCGCCGTCCACGATTCGCACCCCAAAGAGGATGGAGCGCGGGTCGCCCCGGCGCAGGCCGCGCTGCAGCAGCGCCACCAGCCCCCAGGCCAGGCCCACACAAACGGCCAGGACAGCCAGCTCCACCAGCACCGTGGGGCTGAGAAAGGCCTGCACCCACAGGCCCACGTCGTCGAGCATCGGCTTGTCCATCGTGCCGTGCCTCAACGCTTCCAGGCGGGCTGGCGCTTCTCGGCAAACGCACGGGCGCCCTCCTGGGCGGCCTCGTCCATCATGTTGGTGGCCATGGTCTGGCCGGCCAGCTGGTAGGCGGCATCGATGCCCAGCTCGCGCTGCTGGTACACCAGCGCCTTGCCCATGGCCACGGCCACGCGCGGCTTTTGAAGGATGGATTGCACCAGTTGCTCGACCTCGGCATCCAGCGCATCGGCGGGCACCACGCGGTTTACCAGCCCTTGCGCCAGCGCGGTGGGCGCATCGATGAAATCACCGGTGAGCAGCATTTCCATCGCCCGCTTGGCGGGCACGTTGCGCACCAACGGCACGCTGGGCGTGGCACAGAACAGGCCGTAATGAATGCCGCTCGTGGCAAAGCTGGCCGTGTTGGCCGCCACGGCCAGGTCACACTGCGCCACCAGCTGGCACCCCGCAGCCGTCGCCATGCCCTGCACCCTGGCGATCACGGGTACTGGCAGCTTGTGGATGGTCAGCATCATGCGGCTGCATTGCGCAAACAGCTTTTGGTAGTACGCCAGGTCCGGGTTCGCTGCCATGTCCTTGAGGTTGTGCCCGGCACAGAAGGCCTTGCCTGCTGCGGCCAGCACGACCACGCGCACAGATTCGTCGCGGCCCGCTTCGTCCAGCGCCTGTTGCAGGGCTGTCAGCATTTCAGAGCCCAACGCATTGAAGCGTGCAGGGTCGTTCAAAGTGAGGGTGATCACACCGCGCGTATCACGGGTGATCAGCAGCAGCTCGTCAGAATTTGGAATCGTCATGTTGTTTCTCCTGTGCACAGCAATGCGAGGGGCGTTTGAAACAGGCGCGCATGAGGCCAGTGCCACCGTGGAGCTGGCTCCGCCAGGCCACCGGTGGCGTCCCCCTCAGGGGGAAGACGCCGCAGGCGGCTCAGGGGGAGTCAAAGATCAGCCAGGACCCGCAAATGCGCCTCCACGCTGCGCGCCAGCGGCCCCATCACGTAGCCACCCTCCAGGCACGACACGATGCGGCCCTTGGAGTAGCGCCGGGCCACATCCTTCACGCGCTGGGTGATCCAGGTGTAGTCCTGCTCGGTCAGGCCCAGTTGGCCCATGTCGTCCTCGCGGTGGCCATCAAAACCGGCGCTCACAAAAATCATCTCGGGCTTGAAGGCCTCCAGCCGGGGCATCCACATCATCTCGATGATCTCGCGAATGTCCATGCCGCGTGTGTAAGCGGGCACTGGCACGTTGACCATGTTGGGGGCAGGATCGTGGTCGCCGCTGTAGGGGTAGAACGGATGCTGGAAGATGCTGACCATCAGCGCCCGCGGGTCATTGGCCAGGATGTCCTCCGTGCCATTGCCGTGGTGCACGTCAAAGTCCACCACCGCCACGCGCTGCAGGTTGTAGCGCTGCAGCGCATATTTCACCGCCACCGCCACGTTGTTGAAAAAGCAAAAGCCCATCGCTTTGTCGCGGCAGGCATGGTGCCCCGGGGGGCGCACGGAGCAGAAGGCGTTTTCGACCTCGCCCGCCATCACCGCGTCGGTGGCGGCCAGCGCAGCACCCGCAGCACGCAGCGAAGCCTTCCAGGTGTGGGCGTTGATGGAGGTGTCGGTGTCAATCTGCGCATAGCTGGGGCCGCCGGCCATCAGCTCTTCGTTGAGCCGGTCAGACATCCCGCGCAAGGCGGCGATGTGCATGCGGCCATGGGCCAGTTCGATGTCGGCCAGCGAGGCTTCCGGGGCTTCGTAGCGCTCCAGCGCATCTCCCACGCCAGTGACCAGTAAACGGTCTTCAATCGCATCCAGCCGCTCGGGGCATTCGGGGTGGCCCGGGCCCATCTCGTGCTTCCAACAATCCCGATGGGTGAAATAGCCCGTCTTGCTCACAGTCTTGTCCCCGCGTATCGCATTTTTCGCCGTTTTTCGGATAACGTCGTGCCATGAATGCACAGCACAAGATCAAATCGCTTCTGGATCAGCTTAACACGGTGATCGTGGGCAAAAAGGCCCAGGTTCAGGACTGCGTGGCCTGCCTGCTGGCGGGGGGGCATCTGCTCATTGAAGACGTGCCGGGTGTGGGCAAGACCACACTGGCGCACGCGTTGTCCCACACCTTTGGGCTGCAGTTTTCGCGCGTCCAGTTCACTGCCGACCTCATGCCCAGCGACCTGACCGGCGTGTCGGTATACGAACGTGGCAAGGAAGCCTTTGTGTTCCACCCCGGCCCGGTGTTTGCCCAGGTGCTGCTGGCCGACGAAATCAACCGCGCCAGCCCCAAGACGCAAAGCGCCCTGCTGGAAGCCATGGAAGAAAAGCAGGTGTCGGTCGAGGGCGAAACCCGCGCCCTGCCCCACCCCTTCTTCGTGATCGCCACCCAGAACCCACACGACCAGCTGGGCACCTTTGCGCTGCCCGAGTCGCAACTTGACCGCTTCTTGATGCGCATCTCCATCGGCTACCCCGACCGCGCCGCCGAGCGCCTGCTGCTGTCGGGCGACGACCGGCGCGACATGGTGAGCAGCCTGCTGCCGCTGCTGTCGGCCGAGGAGCTGACCGAGCTGCAACGCCAGGTGCAGGCCGTGCACACCGCCGATCCCCTGCTCAACTATGTGCAGGACCTGATCGCCGCCACCCGCTCGGGCCGCTGGTTCTTGCAGGGCCTGTCGCCCCGCGCGGGCATTGCCCTGCTGCGTGCGGCCAAGGCCCAGGCGCTCATCAGCGGGCGCGACTACGTGGCACCGGACGATGTGCAGGCCGTGCTGCCGCAAACCATTGCCCACCGCCTGGTGCCCGTGGGCGACGCCGGGCGCGGCGCGGTCGAGCAGGTGCGCGCCATGGTCGATGCCGTGCCGCTGCCCTGACCGATGGAATCCGCCGCCCATCCTTCCCACACGACGACCACGGGCTGGCGCGGCCTGGCCGTGCGGCTCAGCCCCATGGCGCACCTTCGCAGGCGCTTCCAGCGCTGGTGGCAGGCACGCCTGCCGCTGTCCGACACGCTGCAGCTCACCCAGCGCAATGTCTACATCCTGCCCACCAGCTCGGGCTGGATGCTGGCGCTCACGCTTGTGGTGCTGCTGGTGGCCTCCATCAACTACCAGCTCAACCTGGGCTACCTGCTGACCTTTTTGCTGGCCGGCAGCGCGGTGGTGGGCATGCACATCTGCCACGCCAACCTGCGCGGGCTGACGCTGCACCTGAAGGCGCCCGAGCCGCATTTTCTGGGCACGAGTACGGCGTTCGAGATCCAGCTGTCCAGTGATCGCAAGTCGCCCCGCTATGGCATTGCCCTGGCGGTGCACGGCACCGGCAAGGCCGAACACCACTGGGCCTGGACCGATGTGCCCGCCCAGGGCCAGGCCAGCGTGCAGGTCGCCTTCCAGCCCGGGCGCCGGGGGCTGCACCGGGTGCCCACCCTGACGGCCGAGACGCGGTTTCCGCTGGGCACCTTCCGCGTGTGGACCTACTGGCGACCCGCTGCCGAGGTGCTGGTGTACCCCGCGCCCGAGGTGCCGCCACAGCCCTTGCCGCCGGGCGAGCCCCGCGCCGGGGGCACGGGCAATGCGCCGTCGCAGGGCATTGGCGAATTCGACGGGGTGCGGGCCTACCGGCGGGGCGACCCGCTCAAACTGGTGGTCTGGAAGAAGGCCGCCAAGTCGCTGGCCACCGGCACCGACGACCTGGTGAGCCGGGATGCGCAGCAGGCGCAGCGGCATGAGCTGTGGCTGGACCTGGCCCACGCCGCCCTGCCCAACCACGAGGCGCGCGTGTCGCGCCTGACGGCCTGGGTGCTGCAGGCCGACCGCCTGGGCCTGGACTATGGCCTGCGCCTGCCCGGCACCGAGATCGCGCCCGACACCGGGGCCGCCCACCGCAGGCGCTGCCTGGAGGCATTAGCCCTGTGTTGACCCGCTGCCGCTCATTTCAGCCCATAGTGGCCCCAAGCGCATGTTCATATTGCCCCAATAGCTATCAAATACGTAGCAAAATGAAATCCATCGCCCTCCGCACGGCCGCGCAGCCATGAGTCTGCGCCAGACGCTCCACGCCCTGCCGCGCGACGCGCGCGACACGCTGTTCCTGCTCGTCGTGATTGCGTGGGTCATCGCCCCGCAGGTCAACGTGTTGCCCGCATGGGCGAGCCTGCTGGCTGCCGGGCTGATGCTGTGGCGCGGCTGGCTGGCGTTCAAGGGGCGCCCGCTGCCAACGCGCTGGGTGCTGGCCGTTCCGCTGGTGATTGCGGTGGCGGGCACGCTATACACGCACCGCACCATCCTGGGCCGCGATGCCGGGGTAACACTGATCGTGATGCTGCTGGCGCTCAAGATGCTGGAGCTGCGCGCACGGCGCGATGCGCTGGTGGTGTTCTTCCTGGGCTTCTTCACGATGCTCAGCAACTTCTTCTTCTCGCAGTCGCTGTTCACGGCCGCTGCCATGCTGGTGGCCCTGCTGGGGCTGCTCACGGCCCTGGTCAACGCCCACATGCCCGTGGGGCGCCCTCCGCTGTCGCTGGCACTGCGCACCGCAGGCACCATGGCACTGCTGGGCGCGCCCATCATGGCGGCGCTGTTCATGCTGTTCCCGCGCATGGCGCCCCTGTGGGGCATGCCCAGCGACACCATGAGCGGGCGCAGCGGCCTGTCGGGTGTGATGAAGGTGGGCAATATTGCCGAACTGGCGCTGGACGACACGGTGGCCATGCGCGTGCGGTTTGACACCCCTGACGGCGCGGCGCCACCGCAAAGCGACCTTTACTTCCGTGGCCCAGTGTTCGGCACCTTCGACGGTGTTGAGTGGCACCCGGTGTCACCCCGCCCAGGCGACTATTCGCAGGCACGGGCCAACACTGCGGCCAACTTGCGCGTGCAAGGCCAACCCGTACGCTATGAAGTGACGCTGGAGCCCCACCAGCGCCCCTGGCTGCTGCTGCTGGACGCTGCGGTGGACAAACCTGCCGTGGCCGGCATGGAGACCTTCATGACGCAGGACCTGCAGTGGCTGACCACCCGCGCCGTGACGGATGTGGTGCGCTACAAGGCCGAAAGCTACACGCAGTTTGCCCACGGCCCCAGCACCCCCAACGCCGCCCTGCGCACCTACACCGAGCTGCCCACCGGTTTCAACCCCCGCACGCTGGCGCTGGCCCAGCAAATGCGCAACGACCCCGCACTCAACCCCAACCCGGCGCAGGACAACACCGAGGCGCTGGTCAATGCCGCCCTGACCCGCCTGCGTACCGGCGGATATGTCTACACGCTGGAGCCCGGCGTGTACGGCCAGCACACGGCCGACGAGTTCTGGTTTGACCGCAAGGAAGGGTTTTGCGAGCACATTTCCTCGGCCTTTGTGGTGCTGATGCGTGCGCTCGACATCCCGGCCCGCATCGTCACCGGTTACCAGGGTGGCGACCGCAACCCCGTGGACAAGCTCTGGACCGTGCGCCAAAGCGATGCCCACGCCTGGGCCGAAGTCTGGCTGGCCGGCCGGGGCTGGGTGCGGGTGGACCCCACGGGTGCCGTGTCGCCCGGCCGCACCGGGGCCTTTCAGCGGCTGCGCGCTCCTCAGAGCGCCTTTGCGACGGCCATGGGCACGGTCATCAGCCCGGGGCTGGCGCAGAACCTGCGCGCCGTGTGGGAGGCCGTCAACAACAGCTGGAACCAGTGGGTACTCAACTACACCCAGAGCCGCCAGCTGGACCTGCTCAAGTCCCTGGGCTTTGAGTCGCCCAGCTGGCAGGACCTGACCATGGTGCTGGGCATCCTGATCATCGTGGCGGCCCTCGGGGGCATGGGCTGGAGCCTGTGGGAGCGCAGCCAGCACGACCCCTGGCTGCGTCTGCTGGCACGCGCGCGCCAGCGCCTGGCCCGCGCCGGGCTGGTGGTGCCCGACACCTTGCCGCCCCGGGCCATGGCCGAGCGGGTACAGGCACAATTCGGCGCACCCGCTGCGGCGGTGGCCGACTGGCTGCTGCGGCTGGAGCGCGTGCGCTATGCCCCCCACCCGGAGGCCGCGCTGGGCGACTTGCGTCGGGAGTTCCGCAGCATCGCCTGGCCGAAGCAGTGAATCATCCCCGGAGCAGCTGCGCCGCTTCCCCCCAAGGGGGACGATGCCCTCGATGAGGGGCGGCCCTTGCTTGGCATTCCTGGTCTTGGAGCGCGCCGGTATCGGGCGCTACAGGGAGCCACAACATGACGAACAGTTGACATGAAGAAGACAGCACCATGGACCGCAGCAGCTATTTTTTTGATAGCTGCCTGCGCATTACCCGCTAGCGCAAAGCCCGAAAATCAACCCAAACCAGCGGCACAGAAAGCGCATGCCAAAGCCGGGCAGGCCCACCAGGGGCGGGCCAGTGCCAAGGCCCCAGTGCTCTATGCATCGCGCCCCGAGGCCATGGAGTTTGCCGACGACCTGGCCGCGCGCCGCGACCTGGACCGCGAATGGGTGCGTCAGGCCATCGGCCAGGCGCATTTTCTGCCCCAGGTGCCACGCCTCATGCTGCCGCCGGCCAAGGGAACGGCCAAGAACTGGCGCGTGTACCGCAGCCGCTTCATCGACCCCATCCGCATCCGTGCAGGCGTGCGCTTCTGGCAAGAGAACCAGGCCACGCTGGAGCGTGCCGAACGCGAGTTTGGCGTGCCCGCCGAGATCATCGTGGGCATCATCGGGGTGGAGACCATCTATGGCCAGCAGATGGGCACCTTCCGCGTGATGGACGCGCTGGCCACGCTGGCGTTCGACTTCCCCTCCGCCCACCCGCGCGCCAAGGAACGCACCGAGTTCTTCCGCCGCGAACTGGAGCAGTTCCTAAGCCTCACCAACCGCAGCAACACCGACCCCTTTGAGCCGCGCGGCAGCTACGCCGGCGCCATGGGTCTGGGCCAGTTCATGCCTTCCAGCTGGGTGCGCTACGCGGTGGACTTTGACGGCGACGGCCGCGTGGACCTGTTCAAGAGCCCGGCCGATGCCATTGGCTCGGTGGCCAACTACTTCCGCGGCCACGGCTGGACACCCGGCATGCCCACGCACTTTGGGGTGCAGTTCGACAACGCGCGCCTGCAGCTGGACGACCTGCTCGCCCCCGACATCCTGCCCACCTTCAGTGCCGCCAGCATGTTGGCCAAGGGCGCTGTACTCGATGCCCAGGGTGCGCAGCACACGGGCCCGCTGGCGCTGGTGGAACTGCAGAACGGCAACGATGCCCCCAGCTACGTGGCGGGCACCGAGAACTTCTACGCCATCACCCGCTACAACTGGTCCAGCTACTACGCCATGGCGGTGATCGAGCTGGGCCGCGAGGTGGCGGCAGCGCGCTGATGGCGAACCCCTGCGCTGCTAACCAAACACCTACCGACTGAACCCGGAGGTTTCTGCGGGCACGGAGCCCCTGCCCTGCACGCTTGCGCAAGTCAGTCCACAATGCCCGACTCCGACCGCTTGCACAGCGGCCCGGCCACGGCGGAACGCCCTGGCCCTCCAAGAGAACCTTCCCCATGCCTGCATCACCTTCTCCAGCACCCGACACGGACGCCATCGTCCGCGTACGCGGCCTGAGCAAAACCTACGCCGGCGGCTTTCAGGCACTCAAGAACATCGACCTGGACATCCGGCGCGGCGAGATCTTTGCCCTGCTGGGGCCCAATGGCGCGGGCAAGACCACGCTGATCAGCGTGATTTGCGGCATGAGCAATGCCACGGCGGGCACCGTCACGGCAGATGGGCACGACACGGTACGCGACTACCGCGCAGCCCGTGCTGCGATTGGCCTGGTGCCCCAGGAGCTTCACACCGACTCGTTCGAGACCGTGTGGGCCACGGTGAACTTCAGCCGAGGGCTGTTTGGCAAGGCCCCCAACCCTGCATACATCGAGAAGATCCTCAAAGACCTGTCGCTGTGGGACAAGAAGGACAACAAGATCCTTGCGCTGTCGGGCGGCATGAAACGCCGCGTGCTGATCGCCAAGGCGCTGTCGCATGAGCCCAAGATTCTGTTCCTCGACGAACCCAGCGCGGGCGTGGATGTGGAGCTGCGCCACGATATGTGGCGCCTGGTGCGGGCGCTGCGCGACGCGGGCACCACCATCATCCTGACCACCCACTACCTGGAAGAAGCCGAGGACATGGCCGACCGCATCGGTGTGATCCGCAAGGGCGAGTTGATCGTGGTGGAAGACAAGGCCGTGCTGATGCGCAAGCTGGGCAAGAAGGAACTTGCCATCACGCTGCAGCAACCCATGGAGCAGGTGCCCGCATCGCTCGCCCGCTGGCCGCTGTCTTTGGACCAGGGTGGCACCGTGCTGACCTACACCTTCGACACGCAGCAGGAAGACACCGGCATCGCCGCCCTGCTGCGCGCCCTGACGGAGCATGGCATCGACTTCAAGGACCTGCATTCCAGCGAGAGCTCGCTCGAAGACATCTTCGTGAGCCTGGTGCACCAGGACAAGGCCCCCACCCCTTCGGCCCAGAAAGCGATCCCAGCATGACCGGTGTGAACCTGCATGGCGTGCGCGCCATCTACCGCTTTGAGATGAACCGAGCCTTCCGCACCTGGATGCAGAGCCTCATTGCGCCCGTGCTGACTACCGCGCTGTACTTCATCGTCTTCGGCTCCGCCATCGGCTCGCGCATGGGCAACATCGGCGGGGTGAGCTATGGCGCCTACATCATCCCCGGCCTGCTCATGCTGTCGCTGCTCTCCGAGAGCATTTCCAACTCGGCCTTCGGTATCTACATGCCCAAGTGGTCAGGCACCATCTACGAGCTGCTGAGCGCGCCGGTCAATTGGGTGGAGGTGCTGCTGGGCTACGTGGGCGCGGCAGCCAGCAAGTCACTGCTGGTGTCGGTGCTCATTCTGTCTACCGCCCGGGTGTTCGTGCCGTACGAGGTGGCACACCCGGTGTGGATGGTGGGCTTTCTGGTGCTCACGGCCGTCACGTTCTGCCTGTTCGGCTTCCTGATTGGCCTGTGGGCCGACAGCTTTCAAAAGCTGCAAGTGATACCGCTGCTGGTGATCACGCCGCTCACCTTTCTGGGCGGGGCGTTTTACAGCATCAGCATGCTGCCACCGTTCTGGCAGAACGTCTCGTTGTTCAACCCGGTGGTCTATCTCATCAGCGGGCTGCGGTGGGCGTTCTACGGCCACGCCGACGTGCACATTGCGGTAAGCACCAGCATGACGCTGGTGTTCATGGCCCTGTGCCTTGCCGTGGTGCGGTGGGTGTTCAAGACCGGCCACCGCATTCGGCGCTGAGCGCGATCACCCCGGTCGCCCCGGCCGCCCGGGGCGGACCCACGCATCAGTAGCGCTGCATCAATAACGCTGCATTTGGCAGCTGTGCGGCTGCTGCGCCTTCGCCGCTGCAATCTGCCGCACCACGCGGAAGCCGTAGCCCGAGCCTTCCACGTCGAACTTCACGCCGGGCGCGCCTTTCTTGTCCATCACGCCCACCGCCAGCGCCTGCTGGAACTGGTGGTCGGCCGCGCGCATGGTGCCGCCCTGGCCGGCCAGCTGCACGTTGGCCGACTCCATCTGGCGCGCAACGGCCACCACATCGGTGCTGCCCGCACGCTCGATGGACTGCGCGAGTGCCTCAATCATCAGCTGCATGCGCATGTGCACATAGTCGTCCTGCGGCTTGGGAAAGCGTGTGCGGAAGGACTGGTAGAACGCCTCGCTCTGCGCGCCCGGCACGTTGGGCAGCCAGTCGGCCACGGCCACCACCTTGCCGATGCCGGCATCGCCAATGGCGGCGGGCGCACCCAGCGCGTTGCCGTAGAAGGTGTAGAAGCTGCCCTCGTAGCCCACATCCCGCGCGGCCTTGACCAGCAGCGTCAAGTCGTTGCCCCAGTTGCCGGTGACCACGGCCTGTGCGCCGCTGCTCTTGATCTTGACGGCGTAGGGTGCAAAGTCCTTCACGCGGCCGATGGGGTGCAGCTCTTCGCCCACCACCGCCACATCGGGGCGCTGGGCGGCCAGCTGCTTCTTCGCCTCGCGCAGCACGGCCTGGCCAAAGCTGTAGTCCTGGCCGATGAGGTACACGCTCTTCAAGGCCTTGTCCTCGCGCATCACCTCCATCAGCGCGGCCATGCGCATGTCGGCATGGGCATCAAAGCGGAAGTGCCAGAAGCTACACTTTTCGTTGGTAAGGATGGGGTCCACCGCCGAGTAGTTGAGGAACAGCACGCGCTTGTTCGGCTCGCGCTCGTTGTGCTTGTTGATGGCCTCGATCAGCACGGCGGCCGTGGACGACGAATTGCCCTGCAGGATGACCTGCGCGCCATCGTCAATCGCGGCGCGCAGGGCAGACAGGGCCTCTTCGTTCTGGCCCTTGCTGTCGTAGCGCTCCAGCACCAGAGGGCGGGGGCCGCCGCTGCTGGCTGGCAGCTGCACGCCGCCGCGCGCGTTCACACGCTCCATGGCCCAGTAGATGTTGCGGTACACGGCCTCGCCGGTGTTGGCGAACGGGCCCGAGAGGCTTTCGATGAGTGCCAGCTTGACCGGCTTGGCCTGAGCGACAGCGGCAGGGGCTGGGGCCTGCGCCTGCGCGGCAGGCGCCAACGCCACGGCGCCTGCAAGGGCCACTGCGGCTGCCCAAACGGTGTGACGTAATGCCGCAGCGCCTGATTTCAAGCCCACAGATTGCAATTTATTCATGGCATTTTTCCCTTGAAATGCGGCGTGGCCGCACACACCTCTCTGCCATGCGGCGACCACGTCGAGAGCCGCGCAGTGTATAGGAGTTACCCATGATCTTCGCCCCCGTGATCCGCCGCGCCGCTTATGCCCAAGCCCCCCGTTCCGCCGACCTGGCGCTGCAACGTTTTCTGATGGGCGCGCTGGCACAGCCTGCTGCAGCACCCGCTGCGGGCTGTACCGTGACGCAGGACGAAAAGGCCACCACCTTGCAGCTGGACGTACCCGGCCTGGCCCGCGAACAGCTCTCGATCAGCATTGAAGGCCAGGTGGTGCAGGTGCAAAGCGTGGAAGGCGCACCGCGCAAGGTGCAGCGCGCGTGGGAGCTGCCCACCGAGATTGACGCCAGCGCCAGCACCGCCAAGCTGGAAAACGGCGTGTTGACCCTGACACTGGTCCGCCTGGAGCCCGTGAGCAAGGCCACCACGCTGACCATTCACTGAAGCCAGCCGCTCCCAAGGCGGTGGCGCATGACGGCTATCGCTATATTTTCAATAGCAATCAAGGCATGATGCACTAGCGCTTCATGCCTTTTTTGCTTGTTTTTTCCAGGGCACCCGGTCAGGCGCCATTCGGCAGCCCACGGCCCTGCTCACTCGTGCCGTAGCGCATCGATGGGGTCCATGCGCGCCGCGCGCCGCGCCGGGAAGTAGCCAAACACCACACCGATCCCGGCCGAAAACACAAACGACAGCAGGTTCACGCCGGGGTTGAACAGGTAGGGCACGCCCATCAGCCCCGACAGCGCGAGCGACGCGCCCGTGGCCAGCACGATGCCGATGAGCCCGCCCAAAGCGGCCAGCACCACGGCCTCGATCAGGAACTGCAGCAGCACCTCGCGTTCCAGTGCGCCGATGGCCAGGCGCAGGCCGATCTCGCGCGTGCGCTCGGTCACGCTCACCAGCATGATGTTCATGATGCCGATGCCGCCCACCAGCAGGCTCACGGCGGCCACGGCGCCCAGCAGCGTGGTCAGCACCTTGGTGGTGCCCGAGAGCGTGTCGGCCAGCTGCTTGGTGTCGAGCACATTGAAGTTGTCTTCGTCCGAGTCCGATAGCTTGCGCAGCTCGCGCAGCAGTTGGGTGAGGCTGGCCTTCACCCGCTCGGGGTCGCTGCCGTCCTTCATGGACACCAGCAGCGTGTTCACCCGTGTGTTGCCCGTCACGCGGCGCTGCAGCGTGCGCAGCGGCACCAGCACGGTGTCGTCCTGGTCGTTGCCAAACGCACCCTGCCCTTTGGACGCCAGCACGCCCACCACCTCGCACGAAAACGCCTTCACGCGCAGCTGGCCGCCCACGGCATCGGCCGTGCCAAACAGCTCGCGCCGCACGGTCTCGCCGATCAGGCAGACGGCAGCACCCGCGCGCAATTCAGCGTCGGTAAAGACGCGGCCCGTGCGCACCGTCCAATTGCCGGTCTCCAGCCAGGCGTTGGTGCTGCCGATCACGCTGGTCGTCCAGTTGCGCCCGCCCACCACCGCCGTGGCGGCGGCACGCGCCTCGGGCGCCACGGCCAGGATGCCGCCGATCTGCTGCGCGATCATGTCGGCATCGGTGTCCTTGAAGGCCGGGGCGCCGGTGCCACCGCCGGGCCCCATGCGCTGGCCGGGGCGTACCTGCAGCAGGTTGGTGCCCAGGCCCGAGATCTGGTTCTGAATGGCCAGCGTGGCGCCATTGCCCAGCGTGACCATGGTGATCACCGCGCTCACGCCGATCACGATGCCCAGGATGGTGAGGAAAGAGCGCATCAGGTTGCGCCGGATGGAACGCAACGCCAGCAGCAGGGTGTTGAGCAACATCAGTGGCCTCCCGCATCCGAACCGGCCACCGCCGGCAGGGCCGATGCTGCATCAGCGTCCAGTCCCTTGGGGTGTGGGTTGGCCGCATCGCTGTCCACCACGCCATCCACAAACCGCACGATGCGCCGCGCGTACTGCGCCATGTCGGCCTCGTGCGTGACCATCAGCACGGTGATGCCGTGGTCGGCGTTCAGCCGCCATAGCAGCTCCATGATCTCGATGCTGCGTTGCGTATCGAGGTTGCCCGTGGGCTCGTCGGCCAGCAGCACATCGGGCTCAGTGACGATGGCGCGCGCAATGGCCACGCGCTGCTGCTGCCCGCCCGACAGCTCGGCAGGCGTGTGGTGCTCCCAACCCTTGAGGCCCACCGCTTCCAGCGCGCGCGCCGCCGCAGCATGGCGTGCCGTGGCAGATTCGCCCCGGTACAGCAGGGGCAGCTCCACGTTCTCTTGCGCCGAGGTGCGCGCCAGCAGGTTGAAGCCCTGGAACACAAAGCCAAAGTAGCGCCGCCGCAGCCGTGCCCGCTCGTCGCGCGAGAGCGATTCCACATGTACGCCCTTGAACAGATACTCGCCCGTGGTGGGCCGGTCCAGGCAGCCCAGCGTGTTCATGGCCGTGGACTTGCCCGAGCCGCTGGGGCCCATTATGGCCACAAAGTCGCCCTGCGCAATGTCCAGGTCCACGCCCTTGAGCGCCTGAAAGGCCAGCGCCCCTTCGCCATAGACCTTGGTCACGCCACGCAGGCGGATGATGGGGGTGTCGCCCGCCACGCTCATGGCTTGGCCCCTGCCGCGCGCTGGTCGGTGATCACGGCCATGCCGGGCGTGAGGCCCTCGCCCGTGACCTCGGTATGGCGGCCATCGCTGATGCCCACCTGCACATCAATGGGCTTGGCGGCACCGTCCTGCAGCACCCACACCTGCCGCGTCTTGCCCGCGCCATCGCCCGCCTCGCTCCCCGCACCCGGTTTGCGTGGGCCCGAGCCAGAGCGTGGCATGCGCGGCATGAGCTGCGACATGATGCCGCCACCACTGCCGCTGCCCGACGCGCCGGGCTTGGCACCACCCGCTCCGGGCTTCACATCGGCCCCTGCGGCCTGAGCGGGCGTGAAGCGCAGCGCCGTGTTGGGCACCAGCAGCACGTCCTTGCGCTCGGTGGAGGTGATGGTGGCCGCCGCCGTCATGCCGGGGCGCAGGCTCATGTCGCTGTTGTTCACCTCCAGCCAGGTGATGTAGGTGACCACGTTGTCCGTCTTGGTGGAGCCAAACGAGACGCGCGTGACCTGGGCCGGGTAGCGGCGCGAGGGATAGGCGCTGACCGTGAAGCTCGCGTCCTGCCCCACCTTGACCGAGCCCACGTCGGCTTCGTCCACGCTCACATCCAGCCGCAGCCGCGTGAGGTCTTCGGCCACGGTGAACAGCGTCACAGCCTGCAGCGATGCGGCCACCGCGTTGCCGGGCTCCACCGTGCGGGTCAGCACCACGCCGTCGATGGGCGAGCGGATGGAGGCCTTGGACAGATTGGTCTCGTCGGTGGACAGCGCGGCGCGTGCGTCCTCGACCGTGGCGCGAGCGCTGGTTTCATCGGCGCGGGCGCGGTCCAGCGTGGCGCGGCCTGCGTCCAGCTCGGAGGCCGAGGGCACCTTGCCGCCGGACAGGCGGGCCACTTCTTCGAGCCGGCCAAAGTTGGCAATGGCCTCCTTGGTGGTGGCCACGGCCTGGGCCAGGCGGGCCTGCGCCGACGCCAGCGAGGCGCGCGAGCGCAGCACCTGCGATTCGAGCTTGGCGGTGTCCAGCTCCACCAGCAGCTGCCCTTTCTTGACCTTGTCGTTCACATCCACCAGCACATTGCGCACGGTGCCCGACAGCTCGCTGCCAATGGTGACCGAGCGCGTAGGCTGCAGCGTGCCGTTGGCCGACACGGTGAGTGTGAGATTGCCCCGGCGCAGCTCTTCGGTGACATAGGTGGGTGCAGTGCTGGCGCTCTGGCGCGATTGCCAGGCGTACAAGCCACCGCCCACCACCACGAGCGCGGCCACCCCCAGCCACACGGTAGTGCGCTGCCACCAGCGGCGCGGACGGTCGGCCCCCAGCAAGGCGCTCAGGTCGGAGGGGGCGGCTTTGGCGGTTGCAGAAGAAGCGGAGGTGTCGGTATTTGGCATGGGACGTGAATCAGAAAATGGAGGCTCGCAGGCAATGGGGTGGGCGTGTGGAAGGGCTTGTCAGCTGTTCATTCGGCTACCGCCCAGCCGCCGCCCAGCGCCTTGTAGAGGCGCACATGGTCTGCCGCGACCGCAGCAGTGGTGGTGGCCACGCTCTCTTGCGTGGACAGCAGCGTGCGCTGCGTCTCCAGCACCGCCTGAAAGTCGATGAGACCACTGCTGTAGCGCTGCTGCGCCAACAGGGCGGCGTTGCGGGCGGCGTCTGCGGCGGCCGTCAGTCGTTCCAGTTTTTCCCGGTCGCCACGCAAGGCCACCAGCGCGTTCTCCACATCCTGCAGTGCCGTGAGCACGGTGGCTTCGTAGGCCACACGGGCCTGCTCCAGCGCTGCAGACTGCACACGCACCTGTGCGCGGGCGGCGCCACCGTCGAGCAGCGGGATGGACACGCTGCCCAGCAAGGCACTGGTCACCGCACCGCCGCCCGACAGCGCGCCCAGCGTGAGGGCACGCAGGCCCAGCGAGCCACCGAGGGAGAAGCTGGGGTAGCGCGCCGCGTCGGCCTGCGACACGCGCGCCAGGGCGGCTGCAATGCGCTGCTCGGCCGCACGCACATCGGGGCGTTGGCGCAGCGTCTCGGCCGGGATTGCCAGGGCAAGCTCTGCGGTCGGCTGCGGCACGGGTGCACTGGCGGCCAGGGTAGCGTCGAGCGCGCCGGGCACCTGGCCTGTCAGAACGGCCAGGCTGTAGCGCGACTGAGCCAGGCTGGCTTCCAGGCTGGGAATCTGCGCGGCGGTCTGCTCGGCCGCTGCACGGGCCTGCTCGGTGACGAGCGAGGTGGTGAGCCCGGCCTGCAGGCGCCACTGGGTGAGCTGCAGGGTCTCCTGCTGGCTGGCCAGGTTGCTGCGCCCAATGGCCAGGCGCTGCTGCAGCCCGCGCAGCTCGATGTAGTTGACGGCCACCTCGGCGGCCAGCGACACCTGCACCTCGGCCAGGCTGGCCTCTGCCGCGCGCGCATCGGCCTCGCTGGCGCTCACGCCGCTGCGCAGGCGGCCAAACACATCGGGCTCCCAGCTTGCATCAAAGCCAGCCTGGAAGGTGTTGCCAGTGCTGTTGCTCGCGCGGCTGCGCTGCGCCGAGGCGGATGCGCCCACGCTGGGCAGCAGGCCAGCCGATTGCACATCTACCTGCGCACGCGCCTGCTGCAGCGAAGCCTGGGCAGTGCGCACGCTGGTGTTGGCGCGCAAGGCTTGCTCGACCAGCGTGGTGAGCACTGCATCATCGAACCGCTGCCACCACTGGGCAAGGGATGTAGTTGCAGCCGCTTGCGAGGCACCGTTACCTCCCGCAGACCACTCCGAGGGAACGGCCACCTGGGGCAAGGTGTCGTCGGTGGGTGCCAGGCTGGCACACCCGGCAGTGACCAGCACGCACAGAGTCAGGGCCGTTTGCATCCACGGCGCAGCGCGCACAACGTGCGCTGCGCGGGCGGGGGGAGCGCCTGGAGAAGCCGGTGGTAGAAAACGCATGGGCAATGGCTAGGCAAGGGAAAACCCCATTGTGAGCAGCGATTGCGCAGCCAAGGTACCGACTGGGTCAAGCCCGCGTAAAGAATTGATGCAAGTCAACGATCAATGGGCGGCCGCGCCGACGCAGCCTGGACCTCAAACACATGGGCCTGCAGTGCCGCACAACGGGCACAGCCCGCCTGTGGGCCAGGTCGTCGGTCAGTGCGCGCGCAGCGACTCGTCGCGCAGCAACACCACCGGCGCAAAAGCCCGGGCCCGGTATTCGCTGGGGCTGCAGCCCACATGCGCGCGAAACGCCCGGCTGAAATGCGCGCTGTTGCTGAAGCCCCAGGACAGCGCAATGTCGGTGACCGAGCGCTGCGCGTGCGCCGGGTGGCGCAGGTCGCGCAGGCAGGCCTCCAGGCGGCGGCGCTGGATCATGGCGGCCAGGGTTTCCTCGTCATCGGCCACCGCGTTGTACAGATGCCGCTTGCTGCAGTTGAGCGCCTGGGCCATGCGGTCAATGGTGAGATCGGGGTCGCCCAGGTGGCGGTCGATGTACTGGCTGATGCGGTCACGCAGCGCCTCGCGCTGCGACAGCAGGCTTTGCTGGCCGTTGCGCTCCAGCAGCGACAGCTGCACCAGGTGCGTGATCACATCGGCCACGCCATCGGCGGCCACGTCGGACATGGTGGGCAGCTCGGCAAACGCGGCGCGCATGGTGTCCCACGCGAGGCGCGACACGCCCGTGGTGCCCGAGAAGCGCTGCACCATGAGGTCGTCGAGCTTGAGCTTGCGCTCGGGCAGCTGTTCCTTGGGGATCATCAGCACCATCTGCCGCACGGCCTCGGGGTTGCTCACGGCGTAGGCGCGCGTGGTGTCGTACACGCTCCACTCGCCGGGCGACAGCCACACCTGGCGGCCGTTCTGCTCGAAGCAGGCACGCCCTTCCAACTGCGCCACCACCTTGATGTAGGCCCGGTCGCTGCCCCGGATCAGGCTGGGGGTACGCACCACGCGGTGGCGGCTCACGTTCAGCTGGCACAGGTTCACATAGCCCGCCTGGCCTGAAGTGATGTGGCCCGCAAAAGCCTCGTCGCCAAAGGCGTCGGACTCCAACCCGCCAATGAGCCGCCACACGGCATCGCCCCACAGGTGCAGGCGGTCGCGCGCGGGCACAGCGTCGGTGGATACCTCGGTCAAGGGATGGGCCATGGTGTCTCCAATGCGGGGTTGCGCAAACCTGATGGTTATGCGGCTGAATTATCGGACGCCCCGTTACCCCATGCCACCGAGGGAAATCCGGGTAAACCCGCTGCCATCTGCACGCTGAGGCAAGCGTTTTGTGCACGCTGAGCGCAGCGCGCTGATGCCTGTCTCCCTACGATTCCCGGCACGGCGTGCACCACGCAGGCCCCATCCGAGGAGACACACAATGACAGCACACCAACCCTCCAAGCGCCAGTGGATCAAAGGCGCAGCCGCCACGGTCGGCACCCTGGCCGTGGCGCCCCAGTTGTGGGCACAGGGCAGCAGCGCGGCACCTGTTCGCATCGGCTACGCCATTGCCCGCACGGGCCCCTGGGCGGCCGGCGCACAGGTGAGCCAGGAGCCCAACTACCTGCTGTGGGCCGAGCAGGTGAACGCAGCGGGGGGACTGAGCGTGAGAGGCACCAAGCGCCCCATCGAACTCATCGGCTACGACGACCGCAGCGAGACCGAGACCTGCGTGCGCACCTACGAAAAGCTCATGGGCAGCGACAAGGTGGACCTGATCCTGCCGCCCTGGGGCTCGGGCGCCAACTTCGCCATCGCGCCGCTGGCCAACCGCTTCGGCTACCCGCTGCTGGCACCCACGGCGCTGTCGCGCAAGCTGATCGACATGAACCTGCCCTACTTCTTCTCGCTGCTGCAGCAGCCCGACAAGATGATGGGCGCGCTGGTGGACATGCTGGTGGCCAACAACGTCAAGACCATTGCCATCGTCTACATGGACGACCTGTTTGGCCTGGAAAACTTTGCCGCGCTGAACAACGCGCTCAAGAAGACCAGCATCCAGGTGGTGGAGCGCAAGAGCTACCCGCTGGGCGTGAAGGACCTGGCCCCCGTGCTGCGCGGCATCAAGGACCAGAACCCCGACGCGTTCATCGGCATCACCTACCCGCCCGACACCATCCTGGCCAGCCGCCAGGCGCGCGAGGTGGGGCTGAACCCCAGGTTCTTCTACGCCTCGGTGGGCACAGCCTTCCAGCTCTACAAGAACGTGATGCAGGCCAACACCGAGGGCGTGATCGGCATGGGCTCGTGGAGCGTGAAGACCAGCCCCGAGGCCAAGGCGTACTTCGACGCCCACGTGAAGAAGTTCAACAAGGAACCCGACCGCTGGGCCAGCGGCCACGCCTGGGCGGGCCTGCAGATCCTTCAGCAGGCCGTGGAAAAGGCGGGCCTGGACCGCAAAGCGCTGCGCGAGCACATCGCCAAGAACGAGTTCCAGACCATCCTGGGCGCCATCCGCTTCCAGGGCAGCGAGAACGCATCCATCCCCGGCACCGTGAGCCAGTGGCAAGGCAACGACTTTGAGGTGGTGTGGCCCAAGGACCGGGCCACGGCGCAGTTGAACACCAGTAAACCTGCGTGGAAATAACAAAGTGTCTTTGACCTCCTGGGCCGAACTGGTCGCCAGTGGCCTCATTACCGGCGGCATCTACGCGCTGGTGGCCATGGGCCTGAACCTGCAATACGGGCTGATGCGCATCATGAACATCTCGCATGGCGAGTTCCTGATGCTGGGCGCCTTCCTGACTTGGTCGGCGCACACCCTGTGGGGCATCTCGCCGCTGCTGCTGATGCCGCTGGCTTTCATCGCGCTGTTCGCGCTGGGCGTGGTGGTGCATGCGCTGTGCTTCAAGCGCTTGGCCGCGCGCGCACCGAATGTGGACGTGTTCGAGGCGCGCAGCCTGATGGTGGGCTTTGGCCTGATGTTTCTGGTGCAGAACACCGCCCTGTTGATCTGGGGCGGCGACCTGCGCGGGTATGAATACCTGGCCGACCCGGTGCAGATCGCGGGCATGCGCTTCACCGAGAACAAGCTGGTGCTGTTTGGCGTGGCGCTGGCGCTATCCGCAGGTTTGATCGCGCTGCTCAAGCTCACGCTGCTGGGCAAGGCCGTGCGAGCGCTGATGCAGTCGCCCACGGGCGCGCAGCTGGTGGGCATCAACACGCGGCGCCTGCACCCCATGATGTTTGGCATTGGCCTGGGCCTGTCGGGCGTGGCGGGGGCGCTGCTGTCGATGACGTATGAGATCTCGCCATCGATGGGCGAGCCCTATACCGTCACCGCACTCATCGTCATCACACTGGGCGGCTTTGGCAGCCTGGCGGGCAGCCTGGCTGGCGGCCTGCTGCTGGGTGTGGTCGAGGCGCTGGGCATGCATTTCAGCAGCCCGTCTCTCAAGATGCTGCTGAGCTATGCAGTGTTCATCGGCGTGCTCATCTGGCGCCCCAACGGACTGTTCTCCAAAAAATGACCGCTCTCTATTCCAACAAGCCCTGGCTGGCGCTGGCTGCGGGGGTGGCGGTGGTCGCCACCCTGCCCTGGCTGGTGTCCGAGTTCATGGCCTCCGTGCTGCTCAGCTGCCTGATGTACATCGCGCTGGCCACCAGCTGGT
The DNA here is from genome assembly GCF_056314325.1 of Acidovorax sp. DMC1. Taxonomy (NCBI): domain Bacteria; kingdom Pseudomonadati; phylum Pseudomonadota; class Betaproteobacteria; order Burkholderiales; family Comamonadaceae; genus Acidovorax; species Acidovorax sp. DMC1. The sequence goes on from NZ_JBQUYO010000016.1 coordinate 21,488, forward strand.
CGCTGTTCTGCGGCGCCACGCGCTACCTGTCGCTGGCCACCTCGGCCTTCTTTGGTGTGGGTGCGTACACCAGCGCGGTGCTGCTGGGCGTGCTGCCCTGGCCCCTGGTGATTCTGAGCGGCGCGCTGATCGCCACCATCGTGGCCGTGGTGATGGGCGCGGCGGTGCTGCACCTGCGCGGCACCTACTTTGCGGTGCTCACGTTCGGCATGACCGAGCTGATTCGCCACGCCGTGACCTTTGTCGAAAAGCAGGTGTCCGGCACCGTGGGCCGCGTGCTCACGGTGGTGCCCAGCAACGAGACCGTGTACCTCACGGTGCTGCTGATTGCGGCGGGTGCCATTGCCACGGCGATTGCCATCCAGCGCAGCCGCTTTGGCCTGGCGCTCTCGGGCATCGGTGCTGACGAACAGCGCGCGCAAACGCTGGGCGTGGACACGCGCCTGGCCAAGATTGCGGGCTTTGGCATCACCGCCGCCTTTGCAGGCGCCGTGGGCGCGGCCATGGCGGTGCGCTGGACTTACATCGAACCCGCAGCCGTGTTCAGCCCCTTCATCGGCTTCCAGACCGTGCTGATCGCGCTGATCGGCGGCGCCACCAGCCTGGGCGGCCCCATCCTGGCGGCCATCGTGTTCAGCCTGCTGGCCGAAACGCTGCGCCTGCAGCTGCCCTATGGCTACATGATGGTGCTGGGCCTGCTGCTGATCTTGTGCGTGATGTACCTGCCCAATGGCCTGGCCACGCTGTGGCAACGGCGCAAGCCCGCAGCGGTGGAGGCACACCATGGCTGAAGCCCTGTTGACCATCGACGCCGTGACCGTGCGCTTTGGCGGCCTCACCGCCGTGGCTGGCGTGAGCGCCACGCTGCACACGGGCGAGCTCATCGGCATCATCGGCCCCAACGGCGCGGGCAAGACCACGTTCTTCAACGCCATCTCGGGCGTGCAGCCGCCCACCTCGGGCACGCTGGTGAGCGGCGCCGACAACCTCACCGGCAGGGGCCCGCACCACTATGCGGCCCACGGCATTGCGCGCACCTTCCAGACGCCGCGCGTGTTCCCAGACATGACGGTGCGCGACAACGTGCGCTTTGGCATGCAGTTCGCGGGTCGCCACCGCCAGGGGCCGGATGGCCTGCGCAGCGAAGGCGAAATCCTGGCCATGCTGGGCCTGGCCCACCTAGCCGACCGCCCCGCTGCCGACGTAACACCGTCGCAACAGCGCCTGCTGGAGATCGGCATGGCCCTGGGCACCCGCCCGCGCCTGCTGCTGCTCGACGAGGTGGCTGCAGGCCTCACCGAGGCGGAGGTGGACGCCATGGCCCAGCGCATCCGCCGCCTGCGCGATGACTGGGGACTGACCGTGGTGTGGATCGAGCATGCAGTGACCACGCTGCTCAAGTACGTGGAGCGCGTGCTGGTGCTGCACCAGGGCCGCAAGATTGCCGACGGCACGCCCGCCGAGGTGGTGCGCGACCCGCAGGTGATCGAAGCCTATCTGGGTGACGAAACGGCCCGCAGCAAAGAACAAGGAGCCACGGCATGAGCGGCGCACACCTCAGCGTGCAGAACCTGACCACGGGCTACCACGGCTTTCAGGTGCTGCAAGACCTGTCGCTGCAGGCCGCACCCGGCGTCACTGTGATCGTCGGCCCCAATGGCGCGGGCAAGACCACGCTGCTCAAGGCCCTGGCCGGGCTGCTGCCGCGCACGGGCACCGTGGCGCTGGACGGCTGCGACCTGCCCGCGATGAACGCCACCGCCTGCGTGCAGCGCGGCCTGGCCCTGGTGGCCGAGGGCCGCCAGCTGTTCCCGCAGATGACGGTGACCGAAAACCTGGAGCTGGGCGGCTGGCTGGTGCCAACACGGGTGCGGGCCGAGCGGTTGCACCAGGCGTTCGAAGACTTCCCGCGCCTCAAGGAGCGCGCCACGCAGCTCGCGGGCACCATGAGCGGCGGCGAGCAGCAGATGGTGGCCGTGGCCCGCGCCATGATGAGCGGCCCGCGCCTGTTGATGCTGGACGAGCCCTCGCTGGGGCTGGCACCGCGCATGGTCGATGAGCTGCTAGCCATCGTGCAGCGCATTGCCGCGCAGGGCGTGACCGTGCTCATGGTGGAGCAGAACGTGCGCAAGGCACTGCAGATCGCGCAGCGCGGCTATGTGCTGGAGCGAGGACGCATCGTGGCGTCTGGCGCAGCCTCTGACTTGCTGCAGTCCGACGTGGTTCGACAAGCCTACCTGGGCGTGACCTGAATACCTCTTTCCCCCTTTTTTATCTGTTCTTTTTCAGGAGCTTTCAATGACTGCCATTTCCATGCTGATCAACGGCGAGCACGTGCAAGCCACTGGCGGTGCCACGTTTGAGCGCCGCAACCCGCTGGACGGTTCGGTCGCCACCACGGCACCCGCTGCCAGCGTGGCCGATGCCAAGGCCGCCGCCGACGCAGCCGCCAAGGCCTTCCCGGCCTGGTCCGCCCTGGGTCCCAACGCGCGCCGCGCGCTGCTGCTCAAGGCCGCACACGCGCTGGAGGCCCGCACGGCCGACTTTGCCGTGGCCATGGCGGCCGAGACTGGCGCATCCGGCATGTGGGCGGGCTTCAACGTGCACTTGGCTGCGGGCCTGCTGCAAGAAGCCGCCGCGCTGACCACGCAGATTGCGGGCGAGGTGATCCCGTCCGACGTGCCCGGCAGCCTGGCCATGGGCGTGCGCCAGGCGGCGGGTGTGGTGCTGGGCATTGCACCGTGGAACGCACCCGTCATCCTCGGTGTGCGCGCCATCGCCACGCCACTGGCCTGTGGCAACACGGTGATCCTGAAAGGCTCGGAGCTGTGCCCCGCCACGCACGGCCTCATCATCGAGGCGCTGCAGGAGGCTGGTTTGCCCGCTGGGGTGGTGAACTTTGTGACCAACGCCCCGGCCGATGCGGGTGCTGTGGTCGAGGCCATCGTGGCCCACCCGGCGGTGCGCCGCATCAACTTCACCGGCTCCACCAAGGTGGGCCGCATCATTGCGCAGACCTGCGCCAAGTACCTCAAGCCCGTGGTGCTGGAGCTGGGCGGCAAGGCCCCGCTGCTGGTGCTGGATGACGCAGACATCGACGCCGCCGTGGCGGGCACCGTGTTTGGCGCCTTCGCCAACTCGGGCCAGATCTGCATGTCCACCGAACGCATCATCGTGGACAACGCCGTGGCCGACGAGTTTGTGGCCAAGCTGGGCGAGCGTGCCAAGGCCCTGCCCCTGGGCGACCCGCGCAAGGGCCCGGTGGTGCTGGGCTCGGTGGTGGACATGGCCACGGTGCACCGCTGCAACGCCCTCATCGACGACGCACTGGCCAAGGGCGCCAAGCTGGTCTGTGGCGGCAAGAGCGACAGCACGTTGATGCAGGCCACGGTGCTGGACCACGTGACGGCCGCAATGGACATCTACCGCGAAGAATCGTTCGGCCCCGTCAAACCCGTGGTGCGCGTGAACGGTGTGGAAGAAGCCATCGCCTGCGCCAACGACAACGAGTTCGGCCTGTCGTCCGCCGTGTTCAGCCGCGACGTCGCCAAGGCCTGGAACGTGGCCGCGCGCATCGAATCGGGCATCTGCCACGTCAACGGCCCCACGGTGCACGACGAAGGCCAGATGCCGTTTGGTGGCGTGAAGAGTTCGGGCTACGGCCGCTTTGGCGGCATGGCCGGGGTGCGTGAGTTCACCGAACTGCGCTGGATCACAGTGCAGACTACTCCCCGCCACTACCCCTTCTGAAGTTCAAAAAAGATAGCTGCTAGCGCTTTCTGGACAAGCGCTAGCGGCCACTTTCACCTAAACATCAAACTGTGATCGCATCCAGCGGCCAGCGAGGCTTCACGTCAAACGCGTAGTCGGTATTGGCCTGCTGCTGCCCGGCCTGTAGGCGCATGGCTGCCGCCATGGCAATCATGGCGCCGTTGTCGGTGCACAGGTGCAGCTCGGGGTAGTGCACGCGCACCTTGGCTGCGGCGCAGGCCGCGTTGAGCTGGGCGCGCAGATGCCGGTTTGCGCCCACGCCACCGGCGACCACCACGCGCTTCAGGCCGGTCTGCTTGAGGGCGGCCAGGGTCTTCTTCACCAGCACTTCGACAATCGCGGCCTCGGTGCTCGCCGCCAGGTCGGCCTTGCGCGCTTCGAGTTCGTCGCCCAGCTTCTTGGCCTGCGTGAGCACGGCCGTCTTGAGTCCGGCAAACGAAAAATCCAGATCACCGCTGTGCAGCAAAGGCCGTGGCAGCTTGAAGGCCGTGGCACTGCCCTGCTCGGCCAGACGAGAGAGCGCTGGGCCACCCGGGTAGCCCAGGCCCATGAGCTTGGCGGACTTGTCAAATGCCTCGCCCGCAGCGTCGTCAATGGTCTCACCCAGAATCTCGTAGCGGCCCACGCCATCCACACGCATCAGCTGGGTGTGGCCGCCCGAAACGAGCAGGGCCACAAAGGGAAATTCCGGTGGGTCGGCACTGAGGAAGGGCGACAGCAAATGCCCCTCCAGGTGGTGCACGCCCAGCACCGGCTTGTTGAGCGCCGCACCCAGGGCGCACGCCACGCCCGCGCCCACCAGCAGCGCCCCCGCCAGGCCCGGGCCGCGCGTGTAGGCCACCACGTCCACATCGGCCAGCGTCTGGCCGGACTCGGCCAGCACCTCTTTGGCCAACGGCAGCACACGGCGGATATGGTCGCGGCTGGCCAGCTCGGGTACCACGCCGCCATAGGCCTGGTGCATCTCGATCTGGCTGTGCAGCGCGTGCGATAGCAGCGTAGGAACGGCATCGCCCATGGAACGGACCAATGCCAGGCCGGTTTCGTCGCACGAAGATTCAATACCCAGGATCAGCAAGCTCATGCCCGAAGTGTAGGGGCTCAGAACCAGAACCCGTGAGGCATATCCGGCGCCATTCCCACGACCGACAGCGCCATGTGCCCCGGCGCCCCCGGGTCCGTGATGATCCCATCCATCTTCCCGTCCGCGTCAAACTGTCC
>NZ_JBQUYO010000017.1:0-19472 GCF_056314325.1 Acidovorax sp. DMC1
TCGGCTATCTCAGTCCCGTACAGTTCGAGAAAGCTCAAGAAGCTTAGGTCGGTGTCAACGGAACCGGCAGCAGCCCAGACTATCGTAGATAGGTATACAACCTTATGCATGCCATGTACCGCATGAGCTTGACCATTAGATCTTTGATGTCGTACGCACACTGAATGATGAGGCCAGCTACCTCTCGCCCGATTTGCGAGAACACAGCTCCCACCTAGACTATGTCTGGCTCAGCCTGGCCGCATGCAGGGGCAGAATGGACAACTTGGATTGGAGCCTACTGCCTAAAGTGGCCAGCCTTTTCTCGGAGTGAAAGATGCTGTCGTCCGCCCTCTACGCCTCGTTCTTCTTCACGGTGGCGCTGCTGGTCACCACCGCCTACTTCTTGATGGGTGGCCTACCGCTTCTTACGCTGAAACATGACACCCCACTGGACGCGCGGTTCGTTCGGGGGTTTTTCAACGTGTACTACCGTGCTGCGTTCTGGGCGTCGCTGGGGGCGTTTGTCAGTTATGCGCTTTGGGGCAGGTACCCCTTTGCCATCGGCGTGGCGGTCAATGCCTGCATCGTCTCGCTGCTGCGCAAGCACTTGTTGCAAGCCATGCAGCAGCTCGGTGCACAGATCGAGGCGAGTAGCGACGGAGCGATTCACCACTTTCGCCGCGTGCATTCGGCGGCGCTCTTTGTCAACCTGGTTCAGCTGGTGGCGATCGTTTGGGGGCTGTTGTGGTTGTCCCAGCAGCTCAAGTAGACCTGCCGGTGGGGTGCCACGCTGGGCCTGTGCCCTGCGTGTGGCCTTTCTTTCACCTCGCCAGTCCCGCTCCCTGCGGTGCGATGGGGGTCAAATCTTCAGGGCGGCATACCTCTTCGCTGTGCGCCAACCGAATCCACAGACCGGTGCGTTTGATGATGACGTAGTCCACGCTCACCGTTCTGCCTTTGTAGAGAAATTGCGTGCCGGGTTTGTACAGAATCATTCTTGTGATGTAGCGCGCTGGGATGGCCGGAGGATGACGACATCACCCATTCCGCAATGGTGCCAACAGATGGGCTCCGGGGCTTTACCGCCCGGCAAAAGACCTACGACGCAGTCGCTTTTTTCACCCCCGTGGTGATGCCGAAGGGCGGGCAAAAAAAAGCCCGCAGGCTGCGGGCTTAACACTTGCGCGATGCAAGCGGGAGGGATGTCGAGGGGATCGACAGACCAATGTTAGGACGGTGACCAATGTGGGCATGTAGGACAGTACCGATTCCTCCAAGCTCCGTCGATCAGCAGCAGAAAGGGATCGTGGGTTAAGCGCCCGGGCAGCCCAACGTTCACGTTCCGTAAATCCTTGCGCAGCCCCGCCCCGTGGCCTTGGCCAGGTACATCGCGGAATCGGCCTTGCGCAGGAGTTCTTCGGCCTCGGTGCCGTCACCGGGCGACAGGACAATACCGATGGACGCGCCGATTTGCAGCGCATGCGCTTCGATCTCGGTGGGCCGGCCCAGGGCTTGAACCAGGCGGTCGGCCAGGCGGTACGCACTGTCACCGTCCGATACGCCCCGCTGCAGCAACGCGAACTCATCGCCGCCCAGGCGCGCCACCACATCATCCTCGCGCGCGGCCTGCGTCAGTTGCCGGGCCACCCACACCAGCAACTGGTCACCTACGGCGTGCCCGTGGCGGTCATTGACGGGTTTGAACCCATCCAGATCCACGTACAAGACAGCGAAGCCACGGCCCGACCGGTGCACGTCGGTGGCTGCGGCCTGCAATGCTTGCAAAAAGGCGGTGCGATTGAGCAAGCCCGTCAGGCCGTCGTGCTCTGCCACATGGCGGATCTGCTGCTCGGCCTGCTTGCGCTGGGTGACATCGGTGAAGGTGCGCAGCGCGCCGCCGCCTTTGATGGGCACGGTCTGGACCTCCAGGATGCGGCCATCGGGCCGGGGACGGTCATACACCTGTGGCTGATCGACCCCGCCATTGCTGTGTCGCAGCAGGTCCTGCACTTCCTGCGATGCGCCCTGGAATTCGCCACGAGCCCGCAGGTAGGCCAGCACATTCACCAGCGTGGGCTTGGATGCCATCAGCTCGGCCGGCAGGTCCAGCAGTTCCATGGCCCGGCGGTTGCACAGCTCGACCACCCCCGTGGCGCTGATCTTGGCCACGCCCTGGTCCATGTGCTCCAGCGTGGCTTCGAGCAGGATGGATTTCTCCCGCAATTGCGCCTCGCTGTCGCGGGCGCTGCGTTCGGCCTGCGCCAGCAAGCGCTGCTGGCGCTTGAGCTCGGTGATGTCCACATGGGCGTAGAACACCGTGCCGTCGCTGCCCTGCTTGGCGATGACGCGGCTCCAGCGGCTGCGTGGCAAGGGCACTTCAAACGGCGCCCCCGCAAAACGCATGTGCTCCTGCAAGGTCGAAAGACCGTCGTAAAACGGTGCCATGTCGCCCTCACCCCCGACGGACCATGCGTGGCGGTACACCTCGTCAAACGCCAGACCCATTGCGGCAGCGCGGTCTGGCAGGTGGTACATCTGCATGAAGGGCTGATTGACCCACTGGATGCGCTGGTCTTCAGCGCAGATCATCAGCCCATCGGGAATGCGGTCAAACAGTTCGGTGCTTTCGATCACCGGACTGCGCAGGTAGCCGGGTTCGTGGATGTCGGCGCTGGATTGCGCGGCCATGTCAATGGATGCGCTCTGAGCCGGTAGCGCCTCGGCACGCCACACACGCACCCGCCCCCCGCCATCGATGGGCAACGACGACACATGGACGCGCAGCCCCCGGTGCTCAAAGCTGTAAGGCCGGGTCTGTGCGCGGTGCCGCTCAACACCGGCCGTGATGTAGCGTTCGATGTTGGGCAGCTCCTGGGCATCCAGCCGCTGGGTGTAGAAGCGGCGCAGGTTGGCCTCGTAAGGCTCGCCTACGTACACATGCCCCGCGTGCTCTGGAAAGAACTTGAAGAAGGTACTGTTCCAGGCCAGCGTGCGGTCGCTGTCGTCAAACGCACACAGCGCAACATCCAGACCATCCAGGGTGTCGCCCAGGGCACGGATGAGGCGAAGGCGGGAATCGTCAGGCATGGTCAGAAGGTTCGGTACGGTGACGTCGACACAGGCCCGCGCATCACGCAGCCCCAGATGGCAAGGGCCCGCCGCTGCCAACACACAACGCACAACGCACAACGGCGGACGCTCCATTGTGCGGAACCGGGCTTACGGCAGCCCGTCGAGGAGTGGTGGCCCCGCGATCAGTTGGCGAGCATGTTGCCATCTCACAACACATCTTGATACAAGTCAAGAACCCGTTCCAGCGGAGACGGATGCAGACAACAGCCCGTTACGGCTGGAAACCGGCCCATATTGCTACGGAAACCCCATGGCACCTGCATTCCGCTATGGTGGGCGTTTTGAACTCAGGAGCCCGCTGCCATGATGAAGACCCGCCCCCCTTTTGCCGTCGCCTGCTGCCTGGCCCTGGGAGCGGCCGTCACCGGTTGCGCGGGTTATGGGCAGACACCCGCGCTATCGGCGGGCTCGGCCGCCGCAGGGTCTGGATCACCACCCGCCAGCGTGTGCAACGCCCAGCCCGCGCAGTTTGTCGTGGGGCAAAACAGCACCGCATCGGTTGTTGAATCTGCCCGTCAGCGCTCGGGCGCGCAGACGGCGCGCATCCTGCGCCCCGGGCAGATCATCACCAAGGAATACGACACCCAGCGGCTGAACCTGGAGGTGGACGGCACCGGCCGCATCCTCGCCGCAAAGTGCGGTTGAGATGATGTTGCGCTGCCGATGAGGGGTGACTGAAACCCGCGCGGTCAGTCCGCCAGAAACAGCTCCTGCAGATCGCTCAGAAAGTCAAAGCCCCGCTCGGTGGGCCGTACACGCGCCATGTCGCGCTCGATCAGGCCCTTGCGCTCGGCGGCCTCCAGGCCCTTGGCGATGGCGGTCAACGGCAGGCCTGTGCGGGCCATGAAGTCCTGCAGCGCAAAGCCTTCGCGCAGGCGCAGGGCGTTGAGCATGTACTCAAACGGCAGATCGGCGCGGCGCACCTCGTCGTCCTGCGCCACGGCATGGCCTGCAAGGGCGTTGTCCATGTAGCGCGCGGGGTCCCGAAAGCGCACCTGCCGCACCACGCGGTGCGCAAAGCTCAGCTTGCTGTGCGCACCCGCGCCGATGCCCAGGTAGTCGCCAAACTGCCAGTAGTTGATGTTGTGAAAACACTGGTGGCCCGGCTGCGCATACGCAGAAATCTCATACCGTGCCATGCCCGCCTGGCCCGTCATCTCGGTGATGCGGTCGAGCATGGCGTAGGCCTGATCGTCCTCGGGGACGGCCGGCGGGAACTTGGCGAAGTAGGTGTTGGGCTCGATGGTGAGGTGGTAGATGGAGATGTGCGGCGGCTTGAAGGCCAGCGCGGTCTGCAGGTCCTGCTCCAGCTCTGGCAGCGTCTGGCCCGGCAGCGCGTACATGATGTCGAGGTTGAAGGTGTCGAAGGAGGCAGCGGCCTCCTCCACCGCCGCCATCGCCTGGGCGCGGTCGTGCACGCGGCCCAGGGCCTTCAGGTGCTGGTCATTGAAGCTCTGCACCCCCACCGACAGGCGGGTAACGCCCGCCGCACGGAAGGCGCGAAACCGGTCTGTTTCGAACGTGCCGGGGTTGGCCTCCATCGTGATCTCGCAATCGGGCTCCAGCCGCAGGCGGGCGCGGATGTCGCCGATCAGCCGGTCGATGGCTGCGGGCGAGAACAGGCTGGGCGTGCCACCGCCGATGAAGATGCTGTGCACGGACCGCCCCCAGACCAGGGGCAGCGCGGCCTCCAGGTCGGCCATCAGGGCGTCGATGTAGCGCTGTTCGGGCACCTCGCCCCCGGTGCCGGAACCCGCGCGGAATTCATGCGAGTTGAAGTCGCAGTACGGGCATTTCTTGAGGCACCAGGGCAGGTGCACGTACAGCGACAACGGCGGCAGGCTGGGCAGCTGCAGCAGGCCCGGGCGCATGTAGTGCTGGATGTCGCGCACCACGGCGGGCTCGGTATCGCCCTGCGGCGTGATCGGAATATGAACCACGTTCAGCACCCTTCTACAACCAGCGCTCGCGCATCAATGCCAGCATCTGCGCGGCCGAGCGGCCCCGGTGGCTGTGGGCGTTTTTCACCTCCACGGGCAGCTCGGCAAAGGTCTTCCCGAACTCGGGGATGAACATCACGGGGTCGAAGCCAAAGCCGTTGCTGCCCCGGGGTTCGGTAGTGATCTCGCCCACCACGCGGCCCACGGCGATCAGCGGCTCCGGGTCTTGCGGGCTGCGCACGGCGACCAGGGTGCTGACCATGGCGGCGCGGCGGTTGGTCACGCCTTGCAGCTGCTCCAGCAAGGCACGCACGTTGTTGTCATCGCTTTTCTCGTAGCCGAACTGGGTGCAGTAGTAAGCGGTGTCCACGCCGGGCAGGCCGCCAAAGGCATCCACGCACATGCCGGCATCGTCGGCCAGCGCGGGCAGGCCTGTGTGCTCCGACGCAAACCGTGCCTTGGCCAGGGCGTTTTCGACAAAGGTGCGGAAGGGCTCCTCGGCCTCGCCCACGCCCAGATCGGCTTGGCGCACCAGCTCCACGCCCAGGGGCGCAAACATGGCCTGCAATTCGGCCAGCTTGCCGCGGTTGTTGGATGCTAGAACAATTTTCATGATCAAAACGGCCACAAGCGCTAGTGGAATATGCGCCAGCAGCTATCAATTAAGGAGTATTTTGCAACGCCTGCTGCTGCAGCTGCACCAGTTGGGCAATGCCCTGTTCGGCCAGGCCCAGCAGCTGGTCCATCTCGGCGCGGGTAAAGGCCACGCCCTCGGCCGTGCCCTGCACCTCCACATAGTGGCCCGCGCCGGTCATCACCACGTTCATGTCGGTGTCGCAATCCACGTCTTCCACATATTCCAGGTCCAGCAGCGGTGTGCCCTGCACGATGCCGACCGAGATCGCCGCCACGGGCTGCAGCAGCGGCGACTGGGTGATCTTGCCGCTGGCCAGCAGCTGGTTGACCGCATCTTGCGCCGCCACCCAGGCACCGGTGATGGCAGCGGTGCGCGTGCCACCATCGGCCTGGATCACATCACAGTCGAGCTGGATGGTGCGCTCGCCCAGCAGTTTGAGGTCAAACACGGCGCGCAGGCTGCGGCCAATCAGGCGCTGGATCTCCTGAGTGCGGCCGGTCTGCTTGCCCCGCGCGGCCTCGCGGTCGCTGCGGGTGTGGGTGGCGCGCGGCAGCATGCCGTATTCGGCCGTGACCCAGCCTTCGCCACTGCCGCGTTTGTGCGGGGGAACGCGCTCTTCCACCGAGGCGGTGCAGAGCACCTTGGTGTTGCCAAACTCGATCAGCACCGAGCCCTCGGCGTGTATGGTGTAGTGGCGCGTGATGCGCACAGGGCGCAGTTGGTTGGCGGCGCGGTCGCCGGTGCGGGTGAATGTGGTCATGGTTCTTGGGTGTTCAAAAAATGCCTTCCATGCGTCGCCCAAAGCGCACGCCAGAAAACGGAACGCTTCAACTGACAGGCATCAGCCCAATGCACGAGGCTGAGCAGCCTCGGTCGGGTCCCATCACGTCCGTCAGGCTTTGCGGGCCGCAGAGCGGCGAATCGCCTCGTTGATTTCGGCAATCGAGCGCTCGATGGCGGCGTCGTCCAGGTCATCCACCAGCCCATCGAGCGGACCGGCCTGAATGGTGGAGGCGAACACGTCGTCGCTGATGCTGTCGGTGGACACGCCTTGGGTGGACTCGAACGCATCCGGCGTCTCCCACTCCAGGGCCACCACCGTCACGTTGTCACTGCTGTCCCCGGCTTTGCGCAAGGCGTCTTCCACCAGCTCGGGCACGGCATGCGATACGGTGTTGCGGCCCAGCTGCTTGGCGATTTCGTCGTCGCTGAGCGTGCCCCAGAGGCCGTCAGAGCACAACAGAATGCGGTCGCCCTGCTCCAGGTACACGGGGCCGGTGATGTCGTAGATGGGCTTGGTGGGCGAGCCCAGGCAGGTGAACAACACGTTGCGGTTGATGCGCTCCAGACCGGGCGGCGGCGTGTTGCGCAGTTCCATGTACGAGTGGTCCCGCGTGCGGGTCAGCAGATCGCCATCGCGCACCATGTACAGGCGCGAATCGCCGCAGTGGATCCAGGTGGCGGTACCGGCCTGCAACACCGCCGCAACCAGGGTGGTGCGCGGGGTGTCGAGCATGCCTTTTTCGGTGGCGTAGCGCAGGATCTGGTGGTGCGCGGCGAGCAACGCGCCCGACAGGAACTCCTGCACATCCTTGAGCTGGGGCTTGGCCTGGCGCTGGAACAGTGCCGAGATGGTCTGCAGCGCAATCTGCGCAGCCACTTCGCCCTCGGGGTGGCCGCCCATACCGTCGGCCAACACAAACAGACCCGATTCGCGCGTGTAGCAATAGCCCATGCGGTCTTCGTTCTTCTCGCGGCCGCCGCGGCGGCTGATCTGGAATACTGAGAACTTCATAGGGACTCACGCCAACAAGGATGCACCGGGGCGCCATCCATGGACACATGCCTCGCCCGAACCCGCATCGCGTGCACCGGGTTCATTTGGGCTTGGCTCCGATTCCGGTGGCTTCACCCACCTTCTGAACATTCTTCTTGGTGTCAGACACCAGGGTGTCGAGCTGCAGCCGCATCTTCTCGGCCACGGTGAGCTTGGTGTAGCGGCGCTCCCCTTCGCGGCTGAGCTCTTTTTGCAAGGCGAACACCGACTGGGGACGGGACAGCGGGTCGAGCGCCATGCACCACTCGACCACCTCGATCAGGTTGTCAGAATACACACCGCGCAGCTTGGTCAGGGCCAGAGACAGGCGGTCCTTGTCCACCCGCTGCGGCGCCTCGTTGGGCGGGAAGCCTTGCATGCAAGCGTAGATGCAGGCGCCGATGGCGTAGATATCCGTCCAAGGCCCCATCTGCGAGTCGCGCCGATACATCTCGGGCGCTGCAAAGCCGGGGGTGTACATGGGGCGGATGAAATTGCCTTCCTTGCTCAGCACTTCGCGCGCCGCGCCGAAGTCGATCATCACGGCCTTGTTGTCGTCGGTGATGAAGATGTTGGCGGGCTTGATGTCCAGGTGCAGCATCTTGTGCTGGTGCACGATGCGCAAGCCGCGCAACACCTCGTCGAACAGCGAGCGGATGGTGGACTCTCGGAACACCTTCTGGGTCTTGAGGTCGCGGGCGGTGATGATGAAGTCCTGCAGGGTCGCGCCCTCTAGGTAGTTCATCACCATGTAGACGGTTTCGTTCTCGCGGAAGAAATTGAGCACACTCACCACCGAGGCGTGCGAGATCTGCGCCAGCGAGCGGCCCTCTTCAAAAAAGCTCTTGAGCCCCAGGCGGTACAGCGAAAGCTTTTCGGGCGGCACCTTGGGCAGCAATTCACCCGGAGCGCGGGTCGCGAGAGATGAGGGAAGGTATTCCTTGATGGCGACCTGCTGGCCTTCGGCGTCGAGGGCCAGATAGACCACACCAAAACCACCGGAGGACAACCGGCGCACCACACGGTAGCCGCCAATTGCGGTATCGGGCGGCAAGGGGGCCGGTTTGATTTTTGACATATTTTGCGAAGATGATTCGGGGGTAAGGCGGAACCCGGATAATCGCCGGATCGCAAGCAACCATCAAAAAGTCCAATGGCAGTTTACAGCATGACCGGATACGCCAGCGCACAGCATGGCGCATCTGCCACTGGCGCTGAAACCGACGCCCGCGCCCCCCAGACGCGCAGGCTGGGACTGGAAATCCGATCCGTCAACAGCCGCTTTCTGGACCTGTCGTTCCGCCTGCCCGACGAGCTGCGCGCCATGGAGCCCACGCTGCGCGCCCTGCTCACAGCGCGCCTGAAGCGCGGCAAGGTCGAAGTGCGGGCGGCCCTCGACAGCGACGATGGCAACAGCCTGCAAGACCCTCCTGCCCGGCTGCTGCAGCGCCTGAACTCTCTGCAAGACTCCGTGCGGGCCTGGCTGCCCAGCGCCGCACCCCTCACTGTGGCCGACGCCTTGCGCCTGTGCGCCAACGCACACTCGGGCAACGAAGACTGGAGCGAGGCCGTTCCCGCCCTGGCAGAAGAAGCCCTGACCGCCTTGCTGGCCGCGCGGGAGCGCGAAGGCAAGCGCCTCGCGACCATGCTGCTGGATCGCGTCAAGCAGTTGCGGGCCTTGGCCGCACAGGCCGTCCCCATGGTTCCGCTGCTGGTGGAGCAGCAACGCCAGCGCTTCATGGAGCGCTGGAAGGAGGCGATGGCCCTCACCGACGGCTCCACGCTGCCCGAGGCCGCCCGTGACCGCGCGTTGACCGAAGCCACCGCCTTTGCCATCCGCATCGACGTGGCCGAAGAGATCACGCGGCTGGATTCGCACCTGGACGAAATTGAGCGCCTGCTGAAAAAAGGCGGCGAAGTGGGCAAGCGCCTCGACTTCCTGATCCAGGAGCTGCACCGCGAAGCCAATACCCTGGGCTCCAAATCTGCCGCGCTCGACCTTACCCGCATCAGCGTGGACATGAAGGTGCTGATCGAGCAGATGCGCGAGCAAGTGCAAAATATCGAATAACACTCATTTTTTGATAGCGCCTGGCGCACATCAACCATGGACTATCCTGGAAATCTCATCGTAGTGGCAGCCCCCAGTGGTGCCGGCAAGTCCAGCCTGGTCAAGGCACTGCTGGAGCTGGATTCGCACGTTCACCTCTCGGTCTCACACACCACCCGCGCCCCGCGCGGCCAGGAGAAACACGGCCGCGACTACTACTTCGCGTCGCAATCTGAGTTTGACGCGATGGTGCAGAGCAATGCCTTCGTGGAGTGGGCGCATGTGCACGGCAACCGCTACGGCACCTCCAAGAAGGCCATCGAAGAGCGCATTGCCCAGGGCTCGGATGTGATCCTGGAAATCGACTTCCAGGGTGCACTGCAGATCAGGGAAGCCTTCGCCAACGCCGTGCTGGTCTTCATCCTGCCGCCCAGCTGGGAAGAGCTGCGCTCTCGCCTGGAGCGGCGCGGTGAGGACACGCCAGAGGTGATCGAAGTCCGCCTCAAGAATGCAGCCGAAGAGATGGCGCAGGTCAGCAAATTCGACTTCGTTATAATCAATGAATTGTTTGAGCGCGCGCTTTTCGACCTGAAAGCCGTAGTTCACGCCCAGCGACTCAAGTACGCCGCCCAGCGCCGCGCCCGTGCTGACACCTTCCAGTCGCTCAATATCACCTGAATCCCCGGAGTAAACGATGGCACGCATCACCGTAGAAGACTGTCTGGAAAAGATCCCCAACCGCTTCCAGCTCGTGCTGGCCGCCACATACCGCGCGCGCATGCTGAGCCAGGGCCACGCTCCCCGCATTGAAAGCCGCAACAAGCCAGCGGTGACCGCCCTGCGTGAGATCGCCGAAGGCAAAGTGGGCCTGGAGATGCTCAAGAAGGTTCCCGGTTGAACGCTTTTCTGGGCAAAGCCCATCTAAAAGCACCGCGCCAGCGGTGCTTTTTTTTTGCCCAAAAGTCCTCTGGCGCTGTCCCGCGCTACATTTAAGGCATGAACGCGGTGCTCAACTCACCTTCTGCAACGCAGCCCCGGCCCGGTGAACCGGCCCCGACAGGCAATCTTTCGGCAGCCGCTGCGGCCGCCAATGCGGCTGCGGCCAGCTTCGCCGCACTGACCGACAGCCTGGACTACCTGGACGCCACCAGCATCGAACAGGTGCGCCAGGCGTACCGCTTTGCCGACGAAGCCCACCTGGGGCAATTGCGCAACAGTGGCGAGCCCTACATCACCCACCCCATTGCGGTCGCCGCACAGTGCGCGGCCTGGAAGCTTGACGCCCAGGCGCTGATGGCGGCGCTGCTGCACGACGCGATGGAAGACTGTGGTGTGACCAAGGCCGACCTGATCGACCGGTTTGGCGCCCCCGTGGCCGAGCTGGTGGACGGCCTCACCAAGCTGGACAAGCTCCAGTTCAACACCCGTGAAGAGAACCAGGCCGAGTCGTTTCGCAAAATGCTGCTGGCCATGGCGCGGGATGTGCGCGTCATCCTCATCAAACTGGCCGACCGCACGCACAACATGCGCACGCTGTCGGACATGCCGCGCAGCAAATGGGGCCGCATCTCGTCCGAGACGTTGGAAATTTATGCCCCCATTGCCCATCGGCTGGGCCTGAACCAGACCTACCGCGAACTGCAGGACTTGGCGTTCCGGCACCTGCACCCCTGGCGCTACGCCACGCTGGCCAAAGCGGTCAACAAATCCCGCAACCGCCGACGCGATCTCGTTCAAAAAGTGCAGGCTGAAGTGGATGCTGCGTTCTCCAAGATCGGCATGAAGGTGCGCTTGGCCGGGCGCGAGAAAACGCTGTACGCCATCTATCAAAAGATGGACCTCAAACACCTGAGCTTTGCCCAGGTGACGGACATCTACGGCTTCAGGGTCATCGTGCCCACCGTGACTGATTGCTACACCGCCCTGGGTGTTTTGCACCAGATGTACAAGCCGGTGCCCGGCAAGTTCAAAGACCACATCGCGATTGCCAAGCTTAACGGCTACCAGTCGCTGCACACCACGCTGGTTGGCCCCTCGGGCGTGAACATCGAGTTTCAGATGCGCACCGACGAGATGCATGTGATTGCCGAAGCTGGCGTGGCAGCGCACTGGCTGTACAAGGCCCAGGACGGAGAAGGCACTGCCGCAGAACGCTTGGGAACCAAGTGGCTGCAGTCCTTGCTGGACATCCAGAACGAAACGCGGGATGCGGCGGAGTTCTGGGACCACGTCAAGGTGGACCTGTTTCCCGATGCGGTGTATGTCTTCACGCCCAAGAGCCAGATCATGGCCTTGCCGCGTGGTGCCACGGTAGTGGATTTCGCCTATGCGATTCACAGCAACGTGGGCGACCGTACTACCGCCGCGAAAATCAACAACGAGCAGGTTCCGCTGCGCACGGAACTGAAAAACGGTGACGTGGTCGAGATCATCACTGCCCCGGTCTCCACACCCAACCCTGCGTGGCTGGGTTTTGTGCGTACGGGCCGTGCGCGGTCTAAGATCCGTCACTACCTCAAGACCTTGGCCCAAACCGAGTCCGAAGGGCTGGGCGAAAAACTGCTGACCCAGGCGATTCGCGCGGAAGGCCTCGAACAACTGCCCCCTGTCAACGCCGAGACCCAACCGCTATGGGACAAACTGCTGCGCTTTACCGGCAACCGCACGCGCAGCGAGCTGATGACCGACCTGGGTCTGGGCAAACGCATTGCCAGCATCGTCGCCAAACGGCTCATGGTGTTGATGTCAGAGCATGGCCACCGTCCGGACGCCCTGCTCATGACCCGTGAGCGCTACACATCCCACGAAAACCTGTCGCAAGGGGCCGTAACGCTGGAAGGTAGCGAGAATGCTTCCGTGCAATACGCCACCTGCTGCCGCCCCGTGCCAGGCGACAGCATCGTTGGTTATCTGGGCCGAGGTGAGGGGCTGGTCGTGCACAACGCACATTGCAGTGTTGCCAAACGGCTTCAGCATAAAGACAGCGAACGGTTCATTGCCGTGGACTGGTCGGACGAGCCCACCCGCATGTTCGAAACGGGCGTGGTCGTCACCGTGAACAACGGCAAGGGGGTGCTGGCGCGCGTGGCGGCAGAGCTTGCCAATTCAGAAGCCGATATCACCCATGTGGATATGGACGATGAGGCAGCCCTGGACACCACGGATTTGCGGTTCATCGTGGCGGTTCGTGACCAAGCCCACCTTGAGCTGGCATTGCGCAACCTGCGCCGTACGCAAGCGGTGCTACGCGCGGCAAGAATCACGCCGCAGCCCTGACACCTCAGCACGGAGCATCAAGCTCCGAGCTCTCTGCAATTGGCACAAGGACCGCCGCTTGCGCGCAAAGAGGTTATGTAGCGGCGCTCCGAGACGGGTACTGCACCTCTACCACCTCCAAATGGCGCACCCCACCCGGCGTGGGCAGCTGTACCTCATCCCCGACGCGAGCCTTCAACAGAGCCCGCGCCACAGGCGAAATCCAGCTGACTTGACCCATACGACTGTCAGCCTCGTCGATGCCCATGATGGTGATCGTGCGCTCACCGTCCTCATCGTCGGAGTAGGTGACGGTGGCCCCAAAGAACACCTGTTCACTGCCCGCATGCAAACTGGGGTCCACTACTTCGGCGATCTCGAGCCGCTTGGTCAAAAAACGGATGCGCCGATCAATTTCGCGCAGACGCTTCTTGCCATAGAGGTAGTCGCCGTTTTCAGACCGGTCTCCGTTGCTGGCCGCCCAGTGCACCACATCCACGATCTTCGGCCGCTCGTTGTCGATGAGATCCAAAAGCTCTGCCCTCAGGCGTGCATAGCCTGAAGGGGTGATGTAGTTTTTGCCACCCGGCGGCAAAGGAGGCAGTGCCAATCCTTCGTCATCGTCAGCGCTATCGGTTTCCTTGGTAAAAGCCTTGCTCATCGCCAGAACTCTCCAATCAGCGCAAAGCGCTTGGGCAAATGAAAAAGCCTGCAATCTTGCGATTGCAGGCTTTAAACATTGGTGCGGCTGGCAGGAATCGAACCCACGACCCCTTGGTTCGTAGTTTCCAAGCCGCCTGCAAGTTGTTGATTTTACACAGTTGAAAGCCGTCCGTTCCCACTCAATTCGTACTGTTATGTACAGCCCCGACCAACAGAGTCCCCCAAATTTCCCCGACCGAAGCATCATCAAAGAACTGGGGTTGCAGAGGTGACGGTATGCTCGCTATCACCTGCCAAAGGCGGTATACGGCCAGAAGCGGACATAGAAAACAACAAGCCCATGCCTCAAAACCTAGACAGTCTGTTGATCCAAGTGCATGACGAAAAGTCATTGCGGACGTTTTTAGATGCGTTGGCAGCAGATTTCGCGGAGGAGCACGAGCTCGAAGAGGGTAGTCCCAGCAGTCCATACGGAGCCGGGGCTCTCGGGTGGGAACACTGCACTATCGATGGATTTCTTGGTGCCGCCGCTGTAGTGCGGGTGGATGCCGCTCTTGAAGCATTTGGAGGGGATGTCGGCAACCCCTGGCTCAGATGCGCGGCTATGCTTTACGGCGCGAAACACTACGAGTAGGGGCCGGTGGCCCATGTCCGCTGTGGGCCCAGAGCTGTCGGTCAGTGCCAAGCCACAAAGCCGTCGTTCGATAATGAACGGCTCCATGGCATGGCACAGCCCCATTCGCAAAGCTATAGTGTGCGGAACAAATTCGCTCACGGAGCTAATCCAGCAACCGTGTGGCGCGCAACACAGGGGGGAGTCGGGTTTCATGGGTAAATTTAGCACTGTACGTTTGTACAGCATGCGCGCCGTCGAGCTAGGTTACAAGCCCCTTTCCGCGGTTTTCTCACGCCAATTTAGACCGCAAGCGCCAGATATGGCCTGCGACCCGGTGCGGTCTACATTACGTTAGGCCGCACATTACCGATCCTGGAATCAGGCAGCATTCTTGGTATTTCGTCGAGCTTGGTTGTGTTAGTTCTTGTAGGTTGGCTGATCGCGCGCTTCTTTAACGGCGTGGCCACTTGGCGCGTTGCGGGGGGCTACGCTCTCGCCATTGCACTTGCTGTCTCAATCGTCTGCGGGCTTAACTACCTGCTTGCGGGAGTCCTCAATGTGGTCGATTCAAGCCATGGCTTTATGGCAGTTGGACTGCCGGTTGTGATCGGTGTCATCGGAGGCGTGGTTGCGGTTATGGCCTTGCTGTTCGGCGCGCTCCGTGCGGGCATTCGCGAGGAGGTGAGCGCAGAAGCGTCTAACCCCTCCTTCAAGCGGACGCCTGACGGCGCCGCTTAAGTCAAACGTTAGACCGCAGGAGCAGATGGTGCCTTGGACAGACCTTGCGACACGAACGGCCGGCGCCCTGGCAGGAGTGACCGTGCTGCTGGTTATCTACACGCATGCCCTGCTTGCAGTCGGCCGAGTCTTGGGCGGTGCGGCGAAACTCGTTGTGAGCTTGGTGCTCTACTTGCTCGTGGCAGCCGGAATCGGTGCGGGGCTCATCTTCGTTCTCAGCTTCTCCTCCGATCCTGCCGTCCGGCAAAGCGGGAGCTACATGGTCGTCGTGTCCGTGGCGTGGGCTCTCGTGGCCGCCCCCGGCATCGTCTACATTCGTAAGCATCTGCCGGCGCTCCGAGCGCTGGGCTTCTTTAAGCCAAGGTAGGGGGTATGCGGTCTAACAGAACGGTCGACTCGGACACGTTGCGGCAAGGGGCCGCACGGTGCCGTGGAAAATCGTGCACCGTGCGGCCCCTTGCCGCAACGTGCCGGTCACCCTCACGTTGGGCGTCATGAGAAAACGCGCGACAACTACGGTTGCACTACTAGCTGGTCTAGTTGTTATCTCGCTTTTCGCTGTGGTGTGGCGCACGAATCGCTATGAGCGCGCATTTGAAGTGTCTTCTCCTGGCGAGCAGCAGAATGTCATTGTTGGCCGTTTTGGTGAGCCTAGCGTCCGAGAAATGCACGACCGTCCGTTTCTTCGTTATGCGAGCGAAGCTTGTAAATCACCATGCACAACACGGCTTTGGTGGGAACATCCAATCTTCAGGGGCATTGAAGCTTGGTCTGTAGAGTTCGGGAGCGAAGGGCAAATGCTTCAGAAAGCACATTGGGTGTCGCCATGAATCCGAAACAAGTGCCATTTCCAAAAATGCCGCCCAACCCATCCTTCAAGCGGACCTGTCTTCGGCAGGCCGCTTAAGTCAAACGTTGAGCGTCCGCTTTTACCTGCTACCACGGACTGCTAGTGGCCGACAGTTGCCTCACCAGCTCGGGCAACTCGAACGGTACTTGCGCAACGGGAAGGTAGGGCAAGACTGCTTGGCTTTTCTACCCAAAAATCCCCCACAAAGTCCCCCACAACTGGCTTGTGGAAAAACAGCTTATCAGCTCCCGGCAAAGGAAAAAGCCCTGCAAATCAAAGACTTGCAGGGCTTACCTATTGGTGCGGCTGGCAGGAATCGAACCCACGACCCCTTGGTTCGTAGCCAAGTACTCTATCCAGCTGAGCTACAGCCGCTAAGCTTTGAATTATAGCATGATTTCTTGGCGACCCTTGAAATTTGCTTTTTTCTGATTGCTTTCCTGAGTCAGACACTGCAAACAGACAGTAAATTCAACGCGAGCCCAGATTGTAATGCACGATGAAGGCTCCAAAAACAAACTGCGCGATTTGGATCACAAAACACGTCATTTGTTGATGGGTCCACCCTGCAAGCGTGGGTGGTAGGGCGTGTTGGGCTTGAACCAACGACCAAAGGATTATGAGTCCTCTGCTCTAACCAACTGAGCTAACGCCCCCAGTCATGCTGCAGCGCTATACAACGAGGCAAGCGCCGTATTGTAGGGGCTTACTTGCGGTGGCTGAGAGCGTTGGACACCAGCTTGGAGGTGATATCCACGATCTGGATCATGCGGTCGTATGGCATGCGCGTGGGACCAATCACACCCAAAGTCCCCACCACCTTGCCGTCCACCTCATAAGGGGAGCTGACGATCGAGAGCTCTTCAAAGGGCACGACCTGGCTCTCTCCGCCGATGTATATGCGCACCCCTTCCGCTTGGCTGGAGATGTCCAGAAGGCGAAGGATCTGCGTCTTCTGCTCAAACAAGTCGAATGCCCTGCGCAGGTTACCCATGTCGCTGGAGAAATCACTGACAGAGAGCAGGTTGCGCTCGCCAGAAATTACCACCTCGTCCTGCGCCTCGGACCCTACGTTGACTGCCGCCTGCATGAGCGAGGCGATCTCTCCGCGCAGCACATCGACCTCAGACTTCAAACGCTCTCGCACCTGCTCCATTGCGAGCCCGGCGTAATGTGCATTCAGAAAGTTGGAGGCTTCGACCAGTTGCGACTGGGAGTGATCCACCTCGGTGAAGATCACACGATTCTGCACATCACCTTCCGGCGACACGATGATGACGAGAAAGCGCTTTTCAGAGAGTCGCAGGAACTCTATGTGCCGAAATACCGAAGTACGCCGAGGTGCCATTACCACACCGACGAACTGGGAGAGGTTGGACAGCAGCTGTGCGGCGTTGGCAATGACCTTTTGGGGCTGCTCCGGAGCCAACTGCGCTGGCATGACCGACTCCCGCTGAACCGTCAGCATCGTGTCCACAAACAAACGGTATCCACGCGCGGTGGGAATGCGGCCTGCGGAGGTATGTGGACTCGCAATCAGGCCCAGTTCTTCCAAGTCCGCCATGACGTTTCTAATCGTGGCTGGAGACAAATCCAGGCCAGACGCAAGAGAAAGCGTCCGCGATCCCACGGGCTGCCCATCAGCGATGTAACGCTCGACCAGGGCTTTCAGCAACAACTTGGCACGGTCATCGAGCATGGAATGATTTTACTTTTGTAATCGTGTTTTGGCCCTGCGGCCCCGGCCTCCGCGGCGGTGGGGGTGGTCACGCAAGCTGCTGAGCGGCTCGCCAAGCATATCCGCCAGATTGGGCTGGTCGCACCAGCAGGAATGGCAAAGCGCGGCGGCCTGGGCCACATCTTTGTCAGGCAAGGGACGCTTTCAGCGCCACATTTTGGCTTCCCGTTGACGGAGAGGTTACACCCACCATCTACTCAGGCCCGCCAGCGCCCCACGCCGTAGGGCAGAATTCGGCCAGGAGCGGCCTGTGGCGGCAGATTAAAGCGGACGCTCAACGTTTGAGTTAGGCCAGAAGGCCAGAAGGGAGCGCCAGGATGTGCAGACGTGCGCGGCCCGAGAAAAAGCACTGTGCCACGGAAGCGGCGCAGCGCTGCAAGAAAGATAGCAGGTGGCGCTGGATGAACGGGCGCCAGCGGACAAAAAGGCTTGCAACTGGCGAAGCGAACGCAGGCGAAGCCACGCAGAGCGCCCAAACCCCCAAGGACAAACCTTCGAGAAAGGCAAAACGCTGGAATCAATAGCGGCCTGCATAAAGCGGAATATGAAGGGCCTAACGTTCGACGTAAGGGGCCTGCCGCAGGCAGGTCCCCTTGACGGAGGGGTTAGGCCTCGCCTGCGAGTATCTGGACATTCTGACGGCACTCCTCTAGCGGTCCATCCACTCGGTAGTTTGGAACACGGCGAGCTAGCTCAGGATACGCCGAGACAAGTGCGACCCAGCCTACAGACCGCCTATGTCGGTGCTCGGATCGCAACATAGCAAGCACCGCGGGCAGTTCCTGATTCAGATCGTGCCCGCGGCGACCCAACTCTAACAACGTAATGTTAGGCGCGTGCCAATCATCACTCGTAAGGTCGGCTTGCAATTCCGCGTTGGTCTTGTGACGCAGCGACCGTCGCGCAAACCCAATCGCGACTAGCCATGGCAAGTTTCCAGTGACGAAGCCTGCGATAAGCCCTGCGACTGCGCCCGCGACCGATCCGGCTACTCCCAAATGATGCGCACCGACTGTTGCCCCGGTGACTACGCCAAAGACTATCACCGTCCAGTGAATCAGGTGAAAAACCGTCATAGGACTAGCACCGAGTGAGGGCTAACGTGATGTATCCCGCAAAACCTGCGGGATAAACTGGATCGTGCGAGATATTCTGGACACTGATTTCTCCTGGGAGTGGCTTGCAGCATAGGTTTACATGGGACGACCTGTTCAAACGTCCAGGTATAAAAATTCCGTGAAACCCGGCATGCGTCAGTTCGGCAAACTATAGCTTGCCGTAGGCAGACAACGAAATTTCCAACAGCCGCGTGCAGCAAGTCAAAGGCAGCTTCCAGGCGGCGCTTCTGAGCGGCTACTCAGGGCCCGAAGCTGTCTCTCGGTTTGCTTGCTAATTTCGGCTGCAAGCGCCAAACATGGCCGACTGATAGGTGCGGTTTACATTGAATTAGGTCCTTCGAATGCGCATTGGAATTCGTACCGCTCGAGTCGTCGCACTGCTGCTTTTGGTGATCGTCGTACCGCTGTCAATTACCTCCTTTGCCAGCCGTTTTGTGGGTGACCGCGTGTACCTGCTGAACAGCACACCCTGCCGAGTAGTCGTGATGGATCAGCATGATGGTCACGAGGTGAATCCTGGCGAAACAGTGTTGATCAAGTCTGGATTTGTGGATCGGACGCCCACCATGATGGTTTTCTCAGGTTCGGCCTTCTGGTTCGGTGGTTTGCACTTCACCATAGACACGCTGCAGGTGCGCGATCAAGCGGACATTGCCATTCTCCCCTCCTGGCTTAGCAGTTCAATAATGGGAAAGGAGCTGACATACGAGCTCACTGCGGACGGCCAATTGCTTGTTAAGGGCCCGACAATGCAGCCGTCTATGCCGCAGCCAAAAGGCCTTCCGTTGAAAGCGCGTGCAACTCCGGATCCAAAGCAGTGCAGGCGTGGCTAGTCACACTTTAATAGGGCATTCGATCTTTGGGCTGCTGCCGGTTTCGATGACACCTTGTTAAGGTGGAAGATGAAACCGGAGGTGGTTCATGGAGAGAAGAAGGA
>NZ_JBQUYO010000018.1:2500-5000 GCF_056314325.1 Acidovorax sp. DMC1
GCAAACGTGATTGCGAAAGTGATTGCGAAGTAATTTGAACTCAGTAATGACGAATGTTTCTTGATAGTGATATCGAGGAATTATTCACATTACGGCATAACGCGTCAGGTGAAAGACCTGGCAAGTCCTTGAAGATGATGGCGATATCTTGAAAGAGATGTCAAAGTTATAGGGTCAAGTGACTAAGAGCATGTGGTGGATGCCTTGGCGATTACAGGCGACGAAAGACGTGATAGCCTGCGATAAGCTTCGGGGAGCTGGCAAATAAGCTTTGATCCGGAGATTTCTGAATGGGGAAACCCACCTCGCAAGAGGTATCGCATACTGAATACATAGGTATGCGAGGCGAACCGGGTGAACTGAAACATCTCAGTAGCTCGAGGAAAAGACATCAACCGAGATTCCGAAAGTAGTGGCGAGCGAAATCGGAAGAGCCTTCTAGTGATAGCACGACTGTTAGCAAAACGGGATGGAAAGTCCGGCCATAGCAGGTGATAGCCCTGTATGCGAAAACAGACGTGTGGTACTAAGTTAGAGAAAAGTAGGGCGGGACACGAGAAATCCTGTCTGAATATGGGGGGACCATCCTCCAAGGCTAAATACTCGTAATCGACCGATAGTGAACCAGTACCGTGAGGGAAAGGCGAAAAGAACCCCGGGAGGGGAGTGAAATAGATCCTGAAACCGCATGCTTACAAAAAGTAGGAGCCCGCAAGGGTGACTGCGTACCTTTTGTATAATGGGTCAGCGACTTACATTCAGTGGCAAGGTTAACCGAATAGGGAAGCCGTAGAGAAATCGAGTCCGAATAGGGCGAATCAGTCGCTGGGTGTAGACCCGAAACCAAGTGATCTATCCATGGCCAGGATGAAGGTGCCGTAACAGGTACTGGAGGTCCGAACCCACTAGTGTTGCAAAACTAGGGGATGAGCTGTGGATAGGGGTGAAAGGCTAAACAAACTTGGAAATAGCTGGTTCTCTCCGAAAACTATTTAGGTAGTGCCTCAAGTATTACCTGCGGGGGTAGAGCACTGTTTAGGCTAGGGGGTCATGGCGACTTACCAAACCTATGCAAACTCCGAATACCGCAGAGTACAGCTTGGGAGACAGAGCACCGGGTGCTAACGTCCGGACTCAAGAGGGAAACAACCCAGACCGCCAGCTAAGGTCCCTAAAATTGGCTAAGTGGGAAACGAAGTGGGAAGGCTAAAACAGTCAGGATGTTGGCTTAGAAGCAGCCATCATTTAAAGAAAGCGTAATAGCTCACTGATCGAGTCGTCCTGCGCGGAAGATGTAACGGGGCTAAGCCAGTTACCGAAGCTGCGGATTTGCAATTTATTGCAAGTGGTAGGAGAGCGTTCTGTAGGCCTGTGAAGGTGTCTGGTAACGGATGCTGGAGGTATCAGAAGTGCGAATGCTGACATGAGTAGCGTTAAAGGGGGTGAAAAGCCCCCTCGCCGTAAGCGCAAGGTTTTCTACGCAACGTTCATCGGCGTAGAGTGAGTCGGCCCCTAAGGCGAGGCAGAGATGCGTAGCTGATGGGAAACAGGTCAATATTCCTGTACCGATCAATAGTGCGATGTGGGGACGGAGAAGGTTAGCTCAGCCAACTGTTGGATATGTTGGTTCAAGCCTGTAGTCGTGCCTGGTAGGCAAATCCGCCGGGCTTAGATGAGGGGTGATAACGAGTCTGCTTGCAGACGAAGTGAGTGATACCCTGCTTCCAGGAAAAGCCACTAAGCTTCAGCTATTGACGACCGTACCGCAAACCGACACTGGTGCGCGAGATGAGTATTCTAAGGCGCTTGAGAGAACTCAGGAGAAGGAACTCGGCAAATTGATACCGTAACTTCGGGAGAAGGTATGCCCCAAGTAGGTGAACTCGTACAGAGGGAGCCCAACGGGGTTGCAAAAAATCGGTGGCTGCGACTGTTTAATAAAAACACAGCACTCTGCAAACACGAAAGTGGACGTATAGGGTGTGACGCCTGCCCGGTGCTGGAAGATTAAATGATGGGGTGCAAGCTCTTGATTGAAGTCCCAGTAAACGGCGGCCGTAACTATAACGGTCCTAAGGTAGCGAAATTCCTTGTCGGGTAAGTTCCGACCTGCACGAATGGCGTAACGATGGCCACACTGTCTCCTCCTGAGACTCAGCGAAGTTGAAATGTTTGTGATGATGCAATCTCCCCGCGGAAAGACGGAAAGACCCCATGAACCTTTACTGTAGCTTTGTATTGGACTTTGAACAGATCTGTGTAGGATAGGTGGGAGGCTTTGAAGTGAGGACGCTAGTTCTCATGGAGCCAACGTTGAAATACCACCCTGGTGTGTTTGAGGTTCTAACCTAGGTCCATTATCTGGATCGGGGACAGTGCATGGTAGGCAGTTTGACTGGGGCGGTCTCCTCCCAAAGCGTAACGGAGGAGTTCGAAGGTACGCTAGTTACGGTCGGACATCGTGACGATAGTGCAATGGCATAAGCGTGCTTAACTGCGA
>NZ_JBQUYO010000018.1:10000-11499 GCF_056314325.1 Acidovorax sp. DMC1
AACTCGGCAAATTGATACCGTAACTTCGGGAGAAGGTATGCCCCAAGTAGGTGAACTCGTACAGAGGGAGCCCAACGGGGTTGCAAAAAATCGGTGGCTGCGACTGTTTAATAAAAACACAGCACTCTGCAAACACGAAAGTGGACGTATAGGGTGTGACGCCTGCCCGGTGCTGGAAGATTAAATGATGGGGTGCAAGCTCTTGATTGAAGTCCCAGTAAACGGCGGCCGTAACTATAACGGTCCTAAGGTAGCGAAATTCCTTGTCGGGTAAGTTCCGACCTGCACGAATGGCGTAACGATGGCCACACTGTCTCCTCCTGAGACTCAGCGAAGTTGAAATGTTTGTGATGATGCAATCTCCCCGCGGAAAGACGGAAAGACCCCATGAACCTTTACTGTAGCTTTGTATTGGACTTTGAACAGATCTGTGTAGGATAGGTGGGAGGCTTTGAAGTGAGGACGCTAGTTCTCATGGAGCCAACGTTGAAATACCACCCTGGTGTGTTTGAGGTTCTAACCTAGGTCCATTATCTGGATCGGGGACAGTGCATGGTAGGCAGTTTGACTGGGGCGGTCTCCTCCCAAAGCGTAACGGAGGAGTTCGAAGGTACGCTAGTTACGGTCGGACATCGTGACGATAGTGCAATGGCATAAGCGTGCTTAACTGCGAGACTGACAAGTCGAGCAGATGCGAAAGCAGGACATAGTGATCCGGTGGTTCTGTATGGAAGGGCCATCGCTCAACGGATAAAAGGTACTCTGGGGATAACAGGCTGATACCGCCCAAGAGTTCATATCGACGGCGGTGTTTGGCACCTCGATGTCGGCTCATCTCATCCTGGGGCTGTAGCCGGTCCCAAGGGTATGGCTGTTCGCCATTTAAAGAGGTACGTGAGCTGGGTTTAAAACGTCGTGAGACAGTTTGGTCCCTATCTTCCGTGGGCGCTGCAGATTTGAGGAAGCCTGCTCCTAGTACGAGAGGACCGGAGTGGACACACCTCTGGTGTATCGGTTGTCACGCCAGTGGCATTGCCGAGTAGCTAAGTGTGGAAGAGATAACCGCTGAAAGCATCTAAGCGGGAAACTCGTTTCAAGATGAGATCTGCCGGGGCCTTGAGCCCCCTAAAGAGTCGTTCAAGACCAGGACGTTGATAGGCTGGGTGTGGAAGCGCAGTAATGCGTTAAGCTAACCAGTACTAATTGCTCGTGCGGCTTGACCCTATAACTTTGATAGCCAACACGCACACCACAATGGTTGTGTGAAAAGCTCAAAGTCTGTTATGCCAAGTTAGACGCAGTCAAATACACACAATCTGATTCCAGACTCTATGAATTCGTTGTGTTGCCCCAAAAGCAGCACGACAACAAGTTATGCCTGATGACCATAGCAAGTTGGTCCCACTCCTTCCCATCCCGAACAGGACAGTGAAACGACTTTGCGCCGATGATAGTGCGGGTTCCCGTGTGAAAGTAGGTCATCGTCAGGCTCTTACAGC
>NZ_JBQUYO010000019.1:0-1670 GCF_056314325.1 Acidovorax sp. DMC1
GCCTTGACCAGTTCAGGCACAGCCGTGAACAGATCCGCTTCCAGCCCATAGTCGGCCACACTGAAGATCGGTGCCTCAGGGTCCTTGTTGATCGCCACGATCACCTTGGAGTCCTTCATCCCCGCCAAGTGCTGGATGGCGCCCGAGATACCGGCAGCGATGTACAGCTGCGGCGCCACGATCTTGCCCGTCTGGCCCACTTGCCAGTCGTTGGGGGCGTAGCCTGCGTCCACCGCCGCGCGGCTGGCACCCAGAGCGGCGCCCAGCTTGTCGGCCAGGGGCGTCATGACTTCGTCGAACTTTTCCTTGCTGCCCAGCGCCCGACCACCGGAGACGATGATCTTGGCGGCTGTCAGCTCGGGGCGGTCGCTCTTGGCGATTTCGCTGCCCACAAAGCTGCTCTTGCCGGCATCTGCCGTTGCAGCGGCGGTTTCGACTGTTGCGCTGCCACCGGTGGCGGCTGCGGCGTCAAAGCCGGTGGTGCGCACGGTGATGATCTTCACGCTGTCGGCACTTTGCACGGTGGCGATGGCGTTACCGGCGTAGATGGGGCGCTCGAAGGTGTCTGGGCTCACCACCTTGGTGATGTCGCTGATCTGGGCGACGTCGAGCTTGGCGGCCACGCGGGGGGCCACGTTCTTGCCACTGGCAGTGGCGGGGAACAGGATGTGGCTGTAGTTGGAGGCGATGGCGAGCACTTGGGCGGCCACGTTTTCTGCCAGGCCGTGTTCCAGACCGGCTGCGTCGGCGTGGATGACCTTGGCGACGCCTGCGATGCTGGCGGCGGCTTGTGCGGCTGCACCGGCGTTGTGGCCGGCCACCAGGACGTGCACGTCACCGCCGCAGGCGACGGCGGCCGTGACGGTGTTCAGCGTGGCGCCCTTGATGGACGCGTTGTCGTGTTCAGCAATAACGAGAGTTGTCATTTCTTGTTCTCCTTAGATGACTTTTGCTTCGTTCTTGAGTTTCTCGACCAGGGCGGCCACATCCGCCACCTTGATGCCTGCGCCGCGTTTGGCGGGTTCGGTCACCTTGAGGGTCTTCAGGCGCGGAGCCACGTCCACGCCGAGGTCTTCGGGCTTGACGGTATCGAGCTGTTTTTTCTTGGCCTTCATGATGTTGGGCAAGGTGACGTAGCGGGGCTCGTTCAGGCGCAGGTCGGTGGTGATGACGGCGGGGAGCGTGAGGGCCAGGGTTTCCAGGCCGCCGTCGACTTCGCGGGTCACGCTGACTTTGTCTGCCGCCAGTTCAACCTTGCTGGCGAAGGTGGCCTGGGGCAGGTCGGCCAGGGCCGCCAGCATCTGGCCGGTCTGGTTGGCGTCGTCGTCGATGGCTTGTTTGCCCAGGATGATGAGAGAAGGTTGTTCTTTGTCGACCAGTGCTTTGAGGAGCTTGGCCACGGCCAGGGGCTGCAGTTCGACGTCGGTCTCGACCAGGATGGCGCGGTCGGCGCCGATGGCCATGGCGGTGCGCAGGGTTTCCTGGCATTGGGCTACGCCGCAGGAGACTGCGATGACTTCGGTCACCAGGCCTTTTTCTTTCAGGCGCACGGCCTCTTCAACGGCGATTTCGTCAAAGGGGTTCATGCTCATCTTCACGTTGGCGATGTCCACACCCGTGTTGTCCGACTTCACGCGGACCTTCACGTTGTAGTCCACCACGCGCTTGAC
>NZ_JBQUYO010000020.1:0-1271 GCF_056314325.1 Acidovorax sp. DMC1
CCAAACAGATACCCCTGGAAGCCCTCGCACCCATGCAGCCTCAGGAACGACAGCTGCCCCGTCGTCTCCACCCCCTCCGCCACCACCTCCAGGTCCAGGCTCTTGGCCAGCGCCAGGATGGTCCGAACAATCGCCGCGTCGTTCGGGTCCGTCAGCACGTCCCGCACGAAGCTCTGGTCGATCTTCACCTGGTCCAGCGGCAGGCGCTTGAGGTAGGACAGGGACGAGTAGCCGGTGCCGAAGTCGTCCAGTGCAAAGCCCACGCCTTCGCTTTTGAGCTGCACCATGCGCGCGATGGTGTCTTCGATGTCTCCCAGCAGCAGGCTTTCGGTGAGTTCGAGTTTGAGTTGCCGGGGGTCGGCGTTGTGGTTCTTCAAGGTTTGCAGCACTTCGGCCACGAAGCCGGGTTGGCGGAATTGGCGGGCGCTGACGTTGACGGAGATGGACAGGTGGGCAGTGTCCGGGTGCTGGCTCCAGCGCTGCAGTTGTTCGCAGGCGGTCTGGAGCACGTATTGGCCCAGGGGGAGGATGAGGCCGGTCTGTTCTGCCAGGGGGATGAAGTCGGCCGGGCTGATCATGCCGCGCTGGGGGTGGCGCCAGCGCACGAGGGCTTCTGCGCCCAGCAGGCGGGCGTGGTGGTCGACCACGGGCTGGTAGTGCACGAGCAACTCGCCCCGGGCCAGGCCCTGGCGCAGGTCGGCTTCGAGGTTGGAGCGGGCGTTCACCGCTGCCTGCATGTCGGGGTCGAAGAATCTCTGGGTGTTGCGGCCTGCAGCTTTGGCCTGGTACATGGCCAGGTCGGCACGCTTGAGGAGTTCGTCCACGGTGAGGCGTTCGTCGCCAAAGAGGGTGATGCCGATGCTGGGGGTGCTGTAGTGCTGGGCGCCGTCCAGGTTGAAGGGCTGGTTCAGGCTGGCCAGGAGTTTTTCTGCGACGGTTTCTGCCTGGGTGGCGGCGTTTTGCAGGTCGGGGGCCAGGGCTTCGAGCATGACGACGAATTCGTCGCCGCCAAAGCGGGCGACGGTGTCGGCTTCGCGCACGCTGCCCACCAGGCGGGCGGCGACCTGGGCCAGGAGTTGGTCGCCCATGTCGTGGCCCAGGGTGTCGTTCAAGTCCTTGAAGTTGTCGAGGTCGATGAACAGCAGGGCGCCGAGGTTCCTGGTGCGCTGGCAGGCAGCGATGGAGCGTTGCAGGCGGTCCAGGAGCAGGCGGCGGTTGGGCAGGCCCGTGAGCGCGTCGTAGAAGGCCAGGCGTTCGATTTCTTGCTCGGC
>NZ_JBQUYO010000021.1:0-1239 GCF_056314325.1 Acidovorax sp. DMC1
TGGGCTGCTGCCGGTTCCGTTGACACCGACCTAAGCTTCTTGAGCTTTCTCGAACTGTACGGGACTGAGATAGCCGAGCGTCGAATGCTGGCGCGTCGGGTTGTAGAAGCACTCGATGTAGTCGAACACATCTGAACGGGCCTGCCCTCGTGTGCGGTACACCTTCCTGGCCGTGCGCTCGGTCTTGAGGGAGCTGAAGAAGCTCTCCATGGCCGAGTTGTCCCAGACCTCACCGGCCCGGCTCATGCTGCAAGTGATGCCTTGTTCATCCAGCAGCTTCTGGAAGTGCTCGCTGGTGTACTGGCTACCCTGGTCCGAGTGATGCAACAAGGCCACCGGCTTGCCTCGCCGCCACACGGCCATCATCAGCGCATCCACCACGAGCTGCGAGGTCATGCTCTCCTGCATCGACCAGCCCACGATGCGCCGCGAGTACAGGTCCAGCACCGCCGCCACGTACAGCCAGCCCTCGGCTGTCCAGATGTAGGTGAAGTCGGCTACCCACTTCTGGTTCGGGCCATCGGCCCGGAACTGGCGGTCCAGCACGTTATCGGCCACCGCGCTGCGCGTGCCCCGGTCCTTGGGCAGTCCACGTCGTCGGGGCCTGGCTCGTAGTGCCTGCTCTCGCATGAGTCGCTCGATGCGGTGCAGACCACAGGCTTGACCTTGCTCCAACACGTCGTGCCACACACGGCGCGCGCCGTAGGTGCGGTCGCTGCGCACGAAGCTCTGGTGGACCTGCGCGCCCAGCACTTCATCGCTGAGGCTGCGCTGGCTCCTGGGCCGTGTGAGCCACGCGTAGAAGCCACCCCGCGAGACACCGAGCGCCTCGCACATCAGATTGACCGGCCAGGCCCCTCGGTGTTTCGCCACGAAGCCGAACTTCACATCGACTCCTTCGCGAAGTAGGCCGCGGCTTTTTTCAGGATGTCGCGCTCCATCTTGAGCTTGGCAACCTCCTTGCGCAGTCGCGCTATCTCCGCGTCCTGGGCCTTCTGCTTGCCGTTGCCAGGGAACGCCTCCTGGGGCTCCTCTCGCAACTCACGAACCCACTTGCGCAGCACGTTCTCGTGAACGTCCAGGTCCTTGGCTGCCTGGGCCACAGCCACGCCACGCTCGGTGACCAGCCTGACCGCCTCGAGCTTGAACTCGCGGCTGAATGTCCTTCTTCTCTCCATGAACCACCTCCGGTTTCATCTTCCACCTTAACAAGGTGTCATCGAAACCGGCAGCAGCCCA
>NZ_JBQUYO010000022.1:0-830 GCF_056314325.1 Acidovorax sp. DMC1
GCCCGCACCGGCCCACCGTCATGGCCCACGATGCGTGCCCCCGCCTTGATGATCGACACCCCATAGCCCTCCACCCGGTTGCGGATGGCCAGGTACGGCATGAAGAACGACTTGAGCAGCCGGTGCTGCGTGGCCGTGTCGTCTGCTGCCACCGCCTGGTAGAACTCCATCGCCGTCTTCGGAATGAAGTTGAACACCGCCGACGAATACACCGGCGTGCCCAGCGCCTTGTAGGCCGCCGCATACACCTCGGCCGTGGGCAGACCGCCCAGGTACGAGAAACGGTCCCCCAGCTTCATGTAGATGGAAGACATGGTCTCGATATTGCCCACCCCGTCCTTGAACCCCACCAGGTTCGGACAACGCTCGGCCAGGATGGCCAGGGACTCGGCCGTGAGCTTGGTGCGGTCACGGTTGTAGACGATCACACCGAACTTCACGCTCTTGCAGACCTGCTCCACATGGGCGATCAGGCCTTCCTGACCCGCCTCGGTCAGGTAATGCGGCAGCAGCAGGATGCCGTGGGCACCCAAACGCTCGGCCTCCTGCGCGTGGGCAATGGCCGTGCGGGTGGGGCCACCGGCGCCGGCAATGATCGGCACCTTGCCCCGGCAGGTCTCCACCGCCGTCTTGATCACCTCGCTGTACTCGGGGCCCGAGAGCGAGAAGTACTCGCCCGTGCCGCCAGCGGCAAACAGGGCACTGGCGCCATAGGGGGCGAGCCACTCCAGGCGCTCGATGTAGGTCTTGGGGCGGAAGTTGCCCTGCTCGTCGAAGTCGGTGATGGGGAACGAGAGCAGGCCGGAGCCCATGATGGTTTTGAGTTCTTG
>NZ_JBQUYO010000023.1:0-518 GCF_056314325.1 Acidovorax sp. DMC1
GGAGACGGCAACGGAGACGGCATCAAGGACAGCGAGCAGCCCTCGGTAGGCTCCATCGGCTTCGTGCTCAGCCCTACTGGCGAGAGCAACCCCGGCAACGCACCGCCTACTTTCACCACGTTGGTGGCCAGCAGCCAGGACGGCAAGGTGGGCAGCGGCAACGACAATGCACGCATCACCAGCCTGACGCAGAAGGACGCGCCGACAGACCTGCCAGCGGGCATGCAAATGCCCATTGGATTGGTGAGCTTCACGGTAGAGTTGGGGCAAGGCAGGACAGGAGAGAACTTCAGCCTGTACGTGGACCCGGCGCTGGGCGTGAATGGATACTGGAAAGAGAACGCCAGCGGCCAATGGGTGAACATTGCCAGCGAACCCTACGGAGGCAAGATGGTGATGGAGGGAGGACGCCTGCGGCTGGATTTCCACATTGAAGATGGCGGACAGTTTGACGCGGACGGGAAGATGGATGGGATCATCACGGACCCGGGGGCGCCGGGGCACATGGCGCTGTCGGT